>CALSRA010000001.1 GCA_943788635.1 uncultured Alphaproteobacteria bacterium
GCAGCGAAAATGCCACCAGCCTTGAATCCGCAGCCACAACACTGGCGAACCGGTTGGAAAAAGAACCTGGCGACGCGAACGGATGGATCCTGCTGGCGCGCACCTATATGTCGATCAACCGGTTTCAGGATGCCGCCGACGCCTTCGGCAAGGCGCTGGAACTGGATACCGAGAACCCGGACCTTGTGTCGGCTTATGGCGAATCACTGTTTATGGCCGCGCAGAGCGTGGTGACACCGGCGAGTCGGGCGGCATTCCAGGAAACCCTGCGCCGCAAACCCGGTGACCCGCGGGCCCGGTTCTACCTGGCGCTGGCCGACGATCAGGCCGGCAGGCGGAAAGAGGCTCTGGATCAGTGGATCGGGCTGCTGACGGAATCACCGGCAGACGCGCCCTGGGTACCGGCGGTGCGCGATCGCATCCGCATTACCGCAGAAGCGCTGGGGCTGGACGTCGCCAAGATCACCCCCGAACCGCAGGCGCCGGATTCCGGACCGTTGCAGGCGCCGACCAAGGCGCAAATGGCCGATATGGTCAATCTGCCGCCGGAAGAACGCCAGGCCATGATCAACAATATGGTCGAGGGACTGGCCCAGCGATTGAAAGACAACCCGCGTGACTTCGCCGGCTGGCAAAGACTGATCCGCGCCTATTCGGTTCAGGACCGCAACGAAGATGCGGTATCGGCACTGTCCGAGGCGCGCAAGCATTTCGCCGCCGCGCCGTTCCCGATGCAGCAGCTTGCCGAACTGGCCAGGGAACTGAACCTCGAATCGGCGGCGCAACCTGCCGAGGCCCCCCGCGGGCCATCGCGCGAACAGATGGCCGAAGCGCAGAACATGGCGCCCGAAGACCGGCAGGCGATGATCGAAGGCATGGTGGCGCAGCTTGCGGAACGGCTGAAGGAGAACCCCGACGATGTCGCCGGCTGGACGCGCCTGGCGCAGTCATACGGCGTTCTGCAGCAGCCGGAGAAGGCACAGGACGCGCTGGCACAGGCAACCAGGGTCGCGCCGGAGAATGTCGACCTTCTGATCCTGTATGGACGAACAATTCGATCCGCAAACGGTGATAAATCGACAACGGAATCACTGGCAGCAATGCGCAAGGTCCTGGCGCTGGCACCGGCCAATATGGAAGCCCTCTGGTTTGTTGGCGACGCCGAGGCCGCCGCCGGCAACAAAGACGTCGCGAAGGCAATGTGGGGGAAAATCGTGCCCCAGCTTCCCGAAGGGTCGCGGGAACGAGCGCAGGTCCAGCAACGAATCGACGCGTTGGAAAAATAAACCTCAGGCTGTTCAGGCTTCAGAAAACTACTATTGGTCGCACCTTCCTTGCTTTTTTCCCAATTCGCGATAAGATTATCGCAGGGGATAGGCACGAAACGTGCCGCCGCGTCAGTTTAAAAACACGGCACGAAGTGCGGGGAGCGTTGATTCTCTTGTCATTGAGGCAAAAGGAGAACACTCATGCACGTTAAATTGATACTGCAAGGCAAAGGACGTTCGGTCGCGACAATCGGGCCGAATGCAACAATTGCCGAAGCCATAGATGTCCTGAAAGCCCGAAAAATCGGCGTTCTTGTTGTCAGCAACGACGGACAGCATATCGACGGAATTGTCTCGGAACGGGATATCGTCAGTGGCCTGGGCGAGCACGGAGCCAGCCTGCTGGACCAGCATGTTGAATCAGTGATGACCAGCGAAGTCCGGACATGTACGCCGGAAGATACCGTAACGGAGGTCATGGAACTGATGACCGACCGGCGGATTCGGCATGTTCCGGTCGTCGTCGATGGTGTTCTGGCCGGTATTGTCAGCATCGGCGATGCGGTCAAGCACAGGCTTCAGGAACTGGAAAGCGAAGCCAGTCACCTGCGCGAATATATCGCGCATTAACGCGTGTCGTGCGGCAGGAATATGAAGTTGAACACATAGTCCTGCCGCGATGCGGCCTGTCGGTGGTGCCTGTCGCCGTCGAAGGCATCGATCGGGCGCAACACCCCGCGGTGCAGGAACAACCCGCGATATCCCAGTGATTCGACCCGGGCGATGGCCTCTTCTATGGGCTGCGCCGTATGCGCTTCCTCCATCTCGATCAACAGGACCGGCCGGTCACGAGCGATGGTATCGCGTGCGCCATCGAGCACCGCCTGTTCGAAGCCTTCGACATCGATCTTTATGAAACCGATATCGGCGATATCCATGTCGTCCAGACGCCGCGCGTCGATCGGCACCCCCTCATACCCATCGGCCACCTTGACCGCGCTCAGGCTCGCTCCCTGGTTGGAGAAACCGCCGCGCCGGTGCCGGGGGACCCGCAAGGTTGCGGTGCCGGTCACATCCGACAGCGCCACGGGCGAGACATGGATATTCCCGCCCTCCAGCCGCTTCAGGAACCGGAACATTTTCGGGTTGGGTTCAAAGGCATGGACTTCGCGCGAACAGCCCCGCAACAACCACGCATAGACGCCCTTGTTCGCACCGATGTCGAGACTGGTCCGGGCCGGGTCCGCCAGAAACGGCAGCAACGCCACCTCCGCCTCGCCACGGCGCAATTCTTTTCGGGTTCGGTAGCGCATATACAGCGACACCGGCACCAGCGCGAATTTCAACCGCTCCTCAAGCGTCCAGGGCGGCTCCCAACCGGGCTGTGCCTCTTCGTTCATGTCTCGTGCAATCGCTTGTTACCTGCTGCGCAGGCCGGGACCGTAGCGACGCGCATCCCGGCGCACAAGACTGCGCGCAAAAAGGTGACTCAGGTTCCGATTGGCAACGGTCGACAATTGATGCCGCCCGCGAAACGGGAAGCAGGCAAACGGGAATTGAAAACCGCTGGCGCGATCAGCCCTGCTTGCGACGACGCGTCAGCAGGCCCAGGCCGAGCAATGCTGTCCCGAACAGGACCAGCGCACCCCGGTTCCGGCACCTCGGACGGTGCCTGGCCGGCGATCAGGGCGACCGAGAACTCGTCATTAGATTCGTTGCCAAGGTCCGATGCTTCCACCGAGTGGAATTCCAGGAAATCAATTTCGACACCAGGCAACCGGAAGACGATTTCGCCATTGCCGCTGCCAAGGGCCCAGCCGCCATTGATACCGTCATGCGCATTGCCCTTCAGATCGAACACGAGGACATCATCCAGAAAGCCGCGCAACACCACTTCTTCACCGTCATCATTCCCGTCACCCGACTTGAACAGGTCGGTTATGCCCAGAAATGTCGGGATCCATCCGCCCTGGAACGCAATCGTCAGGACTTCATCCGCATCCACTTCGTCGTTTTCATTACCGCGAATGCCGAATCCGTCTGCGTTGTCCCGATACAGCGTGTTCGGGTTACTCGCGGAAATCGTCACGTTACGACCATCCGCAAGCGGCTCGGACTTGGTGCAGGACCCGCTATCATTGCAATCGCCGTAAAGGCCGGCATTGCGGAAGTCAAAAAAACTGGTTCCCGCCGGCGTCCAGCGTATCGGAAATAAAATTGTTGAGATTGTCATCGACAACCGACATGGGCGTCGCCCGCGCAGCGGTTGCGGCAACCAGAAATGCGAAAATCAAAATAATGGAACGAAAAAACATTCTAAATAACTCCAGCACTAAATTTATGTTGGCATAACTAGCAATTCATATGCCAAGAAAAATATTCGTTATATTTCAATTACATAACTACATTCAAAATCGAAACGCAAAAAGATCTGTAAAGTATTCCGACAACAGCACACAGGCCGGCACCGCATATTCTATTTTTTAGATATGTTTTTCAATTACTTACAAAACAAACCACCGATATCACGGCGTTGTAAACAATTCCGACGAATCGCAACGGTCTGTCATAAAAATGTCTGTAGAAAGCCCCTGAAAGGGGGCTGGTGGAGCCGAGGGGAATCGAACCCCTGACCTCTTGAATGCCATTCAAGCGCTCTCCCAACTGAGCTACGGCCCCACGGATGCCCGCCGCGAACAGAACAGTTCGCCAAGCGGAGCGGAACCCTTACAGAAAGAGCCCCCAACGATGCAAGGGAATTTTCACGCCCCTCGCCAGGAAGTCCCGAAAGCGGCGGAACTCAGGTTTCCTTGTCGTCGTCGCCGATGACCGGGATGTCGTCGGTACTGAATTCATCCTCGTCGTCATCAAGGAGCGAATCATCGACATCGTCGTCGTCATCGTCGTCATCGGCGAGCAAGGCGTCAGCATCATCGATGACGACATCATCCACCACCCGCCACCTTCTTGGGGCGCTCGACGACTTCCGGTTTCGGCGCAGCCGCCTTGCCGCGCCGCGGCTTGGGCGCTACGGAAACCTGCGTATCGCATTTCGGACAAACAGCCGGGTCGCGAAGCATATCGTAGAACTTCGCGCCACAACTTTCGCAGAGGTGCTTTCCACCCCACTCCGGCTTGACCAAAGCTTACTCCTCACATTGTGTTATCCGGAATTTTCGCCGAATTGCCATGTTGAACGCGTCCTGTCAAAAGCAAAATGACAATCGGGGCCATTGTGACGCAAAAATAACATCAGAAAGATACCGTCCCGCTGCCCAATCATGCTAGAGAAGGCCGCGCCCGAGAAGGGCAACGTTACCACCTCCAAGAGGCTAATCCCTTGACTTCCCTATCTTCAGCATCGCCGGCCCCCTTGCGCGGCACCATATCTGTACCCGGCGATAAGTCAATTTCGCACCGCGCGCCTCATGCTTGGCGCCCTTGCCGTCGGCGAAACCGAAATTCGTGGCATGCTTGAAGGTGAAGACGTGCTTGATACCGCAGCGGCGATGCGGGCGCTCGGCGCGGATGTCGAACGGGACGACAACGGCGTTTGGCGCGTATCGGGTGTCGGCATCGGGGGATTGGCGGAACCGATGCCGTCGTCGACCTCGGCAATTCCGGAACAGCCGCCCGGTTACTGATTGGCATTCTGGCGAGCCATTCGATCACGACGTTCATGACCGGCGACGCATCCCTGCGCAGCCGCCCCATGAACCGCGTTGCCGACCCGCTGCGCCAGTTCGGCGCCACCATTGTCTGCCGGGAAGGGGGGCGCATGCCGCTGGCGATTGTCGGCGCCCGTGACCCCGTGCCGGTCACCTACCGGTTACCGGTCGCTTCGGCGCAGGTGAAATCCGCTGTCCTGCTCGCCGGGTTAAACACGCCCGCAACACCACCGTGATTGAACCGCAGCCGACCCGCGATCATACCGAATTGATGCTGACCCATTTTGGCGCCACCGTCACCATTACCCATGACGCGGATAATGCCGCCCACATCACCCTGACCGGACAGCCCGGAACTGGTTGCGCGCCCGGTTATTGTTCCCGGCGACCCCAGCTCGGCCGCCTTTGCCGCTGTCGCCGCTGCGATTTCGGAAAATTCGGAAGTGACGCTGACCGGAATCGGCATGAATCCGAAAAGGACCGGCCTGTTCACAACACTGGCGGAGATGGGCGCCGACATCACCTGGCATAACGAGCGCACCGAAGCAGGCGAACCCGTCGCCGACATCACGGTTTGCGCCAGCAAGCTGCATGGCGTAACCGTTCCGGCCGACCGCGCCCCGTCGATGATCGACGAATACCCGGTCCTGTCGGCTGCCGCCCGCCGTTGCCGAGGGCGACACGGTCATGCTCGGTGTCGGGGAATTGCGGGTCAAGGAAAGCGACCGGCTTGATGCCGTCGCCAACGGCCTGACCGCCTGCGGTGTCCGCGTGACCGCCGGTCCCGACATCCTGACCGTACACGGCAATGGCGGGCCGGTGCCGGGCGGCGGACTGGTGGCCACATCGCTGGATCACAGGATCGCCATGAGCTTTCTGGTTCTCGGCATGGCCGCTGAAAAGCCGTCACGGTCGATGATGCGGGCCGATCAACACCAGTTTTCCCGGGCTTCGTGGAACTCATGAACGGGCTTGGCGCCAATATCCAGCAGGAGGATGCGTCATGATCATCGCCGTCGACGGCCCTGCTGCCTCCGGCAAGGGGGACTTTGGCCCGCCGGCTCGCCGCCGAACTGGGGCTTGCCTATCTCGACACCGGAAAACTTTACCGCGCCGTCGGATTTCACGTTCTGACCGAAGGTGGCGACCCGGCAGATGCGGAAACGGCGCTTGCCGCCGCAAAAAAACTGAACGAACTCGACCTTTCAAACCCCAGGCTGGCGGGTGACGATGCGGCAAATGCAGCATCGAAGGTCGCCGCCATTGAACCCGTCCGGGCCGCCCTTCGCACCTTTCAGACGGAGTTTGCGGCAGCGCCACAAGGCGCCGTGCTGGACGGCCGCGATATTGGTACCTCGGTATGCCCCCATGCCGATGTGAAGCTTTTCGTGACGGCAGATGTCGAAACCCGCGCTGATCGGCGACCATAAAGAGTTGCTTGACAGGGGTGAGACCAGTATATATGCGCGCGTTTTAGAAGCGTTGGCAGACCGGGATGCACGTGATCGCGGCCGGTCGGTGGCGCCGATGAAAGCAGCGGACGACGCCATCATCATCGATACGACGACGATGGATGCGGAAGAGGCTTTCAATACGGCGATCAGCATTATCCGTTCGCGGTAAGGCTGATATCTTCGTCTCTGCATGTACAAGCAGTGCGTATCAAAGATGCGCATTATCATTCGGTCAATCGTAAAAGACCGCCGGAAACAACCGGCTGGCCAGAAAATAAACGTTGGAAAGGATACGAAGTAATATGGCTTCTCAAGTAGCCGAGAAAGAAAGTTTTGCTGATCTGTTAAATGAAACCCTGGGTGACTCCAGCAGCCTCGAAGGCTCCGTCGTCAAGGGTACCATCGTTTCGCAATCGACAATGACTTGGCCCTGATCGATGCCGGCCTCAAGTCCGAAGGCCGCGTCCCACTGCAGCGAATTCAGCGGTGGCGGCCCAGGCGTTGAGATGCCGGGCTGCGCGTTGGTGATACGGTCGACGTCTATCGTCGAGCGGCTGGAGGACAAGAACGGCGAGGCCGTGCTCTCCCGTGATAAAGGCGCGCCGCGAGGAAGCCTGGCAGGCTCGCTCGAACGCGCTTTCGAATCGACAGCGAGAACGGGTCAACGGCGCGTTATCTTCGGCCGCGTCAAGGGTGGCTTTACCGTCGATCTCTCCGGCGCCGTGGCCTTCCTGCCGGGCAGCCAGGTCGACATCCGCCCGGTGCGCGACGTCACCCCGCTGATGGGCACGCCGCAGCCATTCCAGATCCTGAAGATGGATCGCCGCCGCGGCAACATCGTCGTTTCGCGCCGCGCCGTGCTCGAAGAGAGCCGCGCCGAGCAGCGCGCCGAGCTGATCGCCGGCCTCAAGGAAGGCCAGGTGCTCGACGGTGTGGTCAAGAACATCACCGATTACGGTGCGTTCGTCGATCTGGGCGGCGTCGACGGCCTGCTGCACGTCACCGACATCGCTGGCGCCGCATCAACCATCCGTCCGAAGCGCTGCAGATCGGCCAGACGTCGAAGTGCAGGTCATCCGCTTCAACCCGGAAACCCAGCGCATCAGCCTCGGCATGAAGCAGCTCGAAGCCGATCCATGGGAAGGCGTCGACGCCAAGTATCCGGTCGGCCCACGCTTCACGGGCCGCGTCACCAACATCACCGACTACGGCGCCTTCGTGGAGCTGGAGCCGGGGATCGAAGGTCTGGTCCACGTCTCCGAGATGAGCTGGACCAAGAAGAACGTCCATCCGGGCAAGATCGTCTCGACCAGCCAGGAAGTCGAGTTGCAGTCCTCGATGTCGATCCGAACAAGCGTCGCATCAGCCTGGGCTCAAGCAGACCATGGCAACCCGTGGGACATCTTCCTGGCAGCATCCCGATCGGTACCGAGATCGAAGGCGAGTCAAGAACATCACCGAATTCGGTCTGTTCGTCGGTCTGCCGGCGATATCGACGGCATGGTTCACATGTCGGATATCGACTGGCAGCAGCAGGGCGAAGAAGCCATCAAGCATTACAACAAGGGGGATATCGTCAAGGCGAAGATCCTGGAAGTCGATGTCAACAAGGAACGTATCAGCCTTGGCATCAAGCAGCTGTCCGATGATCCGTTCGAAGGTACGGCCAACGACGTCAAAAAGGGCGAAGTCGTTACCTGTACGGTTTCCAAGATTGTCGACAACGGCATCGAAGTCACCGTCAACGAAGTCATGCAGGGCTTCATCCGCCGCTCCGACCTGTCACGCGACCGGTCAGAACAGCGTCCTGACCGTTATGCTGTCGGCGACAAGATCGACGCTCGCATCACGGCAATCGACGCTTCGGCCGCAAGCTGAACCTTTCGGTGAAAGCGCGCGAGATCGAAGAAGAGAAGCAGGCCATGAAGGATTACGGGAGTTCCGACTCCGGTGCATCGCTTGGCGACATTCTGGGTGCGGCGCTTCAGTCGAAGCGTGCTTCCGCGGATGACTCCGACGACGCTGAATCCGAGGACGACAAAACCGCCTGACGTCACAGGCTGCGGAATTAGGGGAGAACCGGTCGATATCGCAAATGTGCGACCGGTTTTCCCCTGCTCTGTAAAAAAACGACAAAACCATTGAAATTGCTGGGACTATCGCTTGACGAACAGGCGCTGCTTTGGCACGCTCCGAGTCGTAGGCTCGCGGTTATTTCGGTGGGTCTGAAAAAGAACAGGGAATTAAACAAATACCGGCCCGAAAATAAGGAGCGGGCAGGCTTTATAAGGATCTCGCTGCGATGACAAAGTCGGAATTGATTGCGCGCATCGCTGAGCTGAACCCCCATCTTTACCAACGGGATGTTGAGCGGATTGTCTCCACGATTTTCGAGGAAATTTCCGCTGCATTATGTCGTGGTGACAGGGTCGAGCTTCGTGGTTTCGGGGCATTTTCTGTAAAATCCCGTGACTCGCGCGTGGGACGAAATCCACGGACAGGGGAAGCCGTGAACGTCGTCTCGAAAACAGTGCCCTTCTTCAAGACAGGCAAGCAACTGCGTGAACTGATTAATGGTTGATATCGCCGGACTGCCATGAAGTACCCTTTTTATGTGTTTGTTGCGGCTCTGGCCCTTGTCGCCGTGGTTTTCGCGCTGAGCAACAGACATGACGTAATCGTGTATTTCTGGCCGTTTCCGGGGGCTGTCGGCCCGGTTTATGCGTGGGTCTTGTTGACGTTCGTTGTCGGCTTCTTCACCGGCTGGTTCGCCCGCTGGATTCGCGGACTGGCGGTGCGCCACCGGAATCATGTTCTGGCGCGGCGCACGGAAGCGCTGGAAAAAGAGGTGACAGAGCTGCGGCATCAGATTGATACCCTTGAAGCATCGCCGTCACCGGACAATTCGATCATCGTTCCGCCCGATCGGCGCCTGTCTGCAACCAGCCAGTAACTACCCCGAATTGAAGGCGCTATTCACGGTGCCATGCCGTGTGTATATGAACCTGCCCGTACCGTTTCCGGAGGAATCATGACCAAGCCAGCGGAGCGCATTTTCGTCGCGCTTGATACGACAAACGTCGAAGAAGCCCGTGCCTTGGCGCAGCGGCTGAAGGGTGCCGTTGGCGGTGTGAAGCTTGGCCTCGAGTTTTTTTACGGCGAATGGCGCGCAGCGGGGTCCGCACCGTCACAAAAACCGGCCTGCCGCTGTTTCTCGACCTGAAATTCCACGATATTCCCAATACCGTCGCCGGTGCTATCCGCGCTGCGGTCAAGCTGCGCCCGAAAATTCTGAACGTACATGCCGGCGGCGGTCCAGCCATGATGCGCGCCGCTGCCGAAGCCGCGACGGAAGCGGCAAAAGAACTGAACGTCCCCCGGCCCCTGGTCATCGCCGTAACCGTGCTGACCAGCCTGGATACCGACGACCTGAAGGCTGTCGGTCAGTCCGCCACGCCAGCCGAACAGGTCGTGCGCCTGGCAAAACTGACAAAGGAGTGCGGGTTGGACGGCGTCGTCTGCTCGCCAAAGGAAACCGCAAGCGTCCGCGAAGCCTGTGGCCCGGATTTTCAAACTGGTGGTGCCCGGCATTCGCCCGAGCCTGAGCCTGTCGAACGATCAGAAACGGACATCGGGCCCCGCCGATGCCATAAGCGCAGGCGCCGACTTCCTTGTCATCGGGCGCCCCATTACAACGTGCCCCCGACCCCGTTGCGGCTGCGCGTGCGATGGCGGCAACGCTTACCGCCGGCTAAACCAATGCCCGTGACGGCAAAAATTTGCGGGATCAACGACCCCGTAGCGATGCAGACGGCCGTCTCTGGCGGTGCGAGCCATGTTGGACTGGTGTTTTACCCGCCCCAGCCCCCCGATACGTATCACCGCCCGACGCGGCGCGGCTGGCCGAGCCGGTTCCGGCGGATATCACCCGTGTCGGGTTGTTCGTGGATGCAGACGACGACGCGATTGACGCCGTCCTGGCAGAAACATCCCTGGACATGCTGCAGTTGCACGGTAAGGAAACGCCACAGCGTGTCGCGACCCTGAAATCACGAACCGGCCTCAAGATCATGAAGGTCGTTTCTGTTGCATCGGAAGAAGATCTGGCGCGTGCCGACGTCTATACCGGTGTCGCGGACTGGCTGTTGTTTGACGCCAAGCCGCCCAAGGACATGGCAAACGCCTTGCCGGGCGGCAATGCACTCAGTTTCGAATGGGGGCTTCTTGCCGGAAAGCACTGGCCGCAACCATGGATGCTGGCGGGCGGACTGCACACTGGAAATATTGCGGAGGCCGTGCGGCTTTCCGGCGCCAAGGTGCTGGATACGTCATCCGGCGTCGAGGATTCGCCCGGCAAAAAGAACCCCGAAAAAATCAGGGCCTTTCTGGCCGCCGTCGGTGCCCTGGCCTGAGCAATAACGATTGGACCCGGTACTTGAATTTCTGGTTCAGGGACCATCCATCCTGTATTAATACGCCCGGTATCGGCGCGGAGAGACAATGGAACAGCCAAACAGTTTTCGTAGCGGCCCGGACGAATCCGGGCATTTCGGCATTTTCGGCGGTCGTTATGTCGCCGAAACCCTGATGCCGCTCATCCTCGACGTCGAGAAGGCCTATGACGCGGCGCCGGAACGATCCCTCGTTTCAGGCGGAGATGGATCGCTATCTGAAGCATTACGTCGGCCGGCCGAGCCCGCTCTATCTGGCGGAACGTCTGACGGAGCATTTCGGCGGCGCGAAAATTTACTTCAAGCGCGATGAGCTGAACCACACCGGCGCCCACAAGATCAACAATACGATCGGCCAGATTCTGCTGGCCAAGCGCATGGGCAAGAAGCGGATCATCGCCGAAACCGGTGCCGGACAGCATGGCGTTGCGACCGCGACCGTCTGCGCGCTCTTCGACCTGCCCTGCGTCGTCTATATGGGTGCGAAGGATATCGAGCGGCAGAAGCCGAACGTGTTTCGCATGAAACTGCTGGGCGCCGAAGTCGTTCCGGTGAACAGCGGCTCGCAACGCTGAAGGATGCCATGAACGAGGCGTTGCGCGACTGGGTCGCCAATGTCGAGGACACGTTCTACATCATCGGCACCGCGGCGGGACCGCATCCCTATCCGGCAATGGTTCGCGATTTCCAGTCGGTCATCGGCAACGAGGTCCGCGAACAGATGCAGGAAGCGGAGGGCCGCTTGCCGGACACGCTCGTCGCCTGTATCGGCGGCGGCTCCAACGCCATCGGCCTGTTCCATCCCTTCCTCGACGATGCCTCGGTGCGGATGTTCGGCGTCGAGGCAGCGGGCAAGGGCTCGATACCAACGAGCACGCCGCCTCGCTGACCGGCGGCAGCCCGGCGTGTTGCACGGCAACCGCACCTATCTGTTGATGGATGACGACGGACAGATCGAGGAAGCGCATTCGATCTCGGCCGGACTCGATTATCCGGGTATCGGGCCGGAACATTCCTGGCTGAAGGAAATCGAGCGGGTCGAATATGTCTCCGCGACCGATACCGAAGCCTTGGATGCGTTCCAGATGTGTTCGCGCTTCGAAGGCATTATCCCGGCGCTGGAGCCCGCGCACGCCATGGCGTTCGTCGGCGGATTGCAGGCGATCTGCCGAAGGACCATATCATCTGCATGAACATGTGCGGGCGGGGCGATAAGGATATTTTTCACCGTCGCCGAAGCCTTGGGACAAGAAATATGAGCGGCGGGATCAACGGGATCGGACGCATCGAGCGACGTTTCGCCGCGCTGAAAGCGGAAGGCCGGGGTGGCTTGGTGACCTTCCTGACCGCCGGCGACCCGGATCCGGAGACGTCGCGCGAAATCGTCTCTGGGCCTGCCTGCCGCCGGTGCCGATCTGATCGAACTTCGGCATGCCGTTTTCCGATCCGATGGCGGACGGCCCGGCCATCCAGGCCTCGTCGCTACGCGCCTTGAATAACGGCGCCACCTTGAGCAAGACGCTCGACCTGGTTCGTGGCTTCGCGGAACAGGATGACGAGACGCCGATCATCCTGATGGGTTATTATCAACCCGATCTACATATACGGCGTCGAAGCCTTCTGCGCGACGCCAAGGATGCGCGGTGTCGACGGGTTGATCATCGTCGATCTGCCGCCGGAGGAAGATTCCGAGCTTTGCATTCCGGCGATCGACGCCGGATCATCCGCTGGATTCGCTGGCCACGCCGACGACCGATGCGGCAGCGCCTGCCGAAAGTACTGAACAATGCCAGCGGCTTCGTTTATTATGTCTCCATCCTTGGCATCACGGGGACGGCATCCGTGCCTGAAGAAGCAACCGCTAATGCGGTCGACTATTTGAAATCCCACACCGATCTTCCGGTGGCCGTTGGGTTTGGAATCAAGACACCGGAGATGGCCGCGAACCATCGCTCGCACCGCAGACGCGGCGGTTGTCGGCTCCGCCATCGTCGAGCGCATCGTGGCGGGACTGGACGATGACGGCCGTGCCCAACCGGGCATGGTCGGGAACGTTTTGGAGTTCGTCAGCGAACTGGCGGCGGAGTGCGCGGGAAATGAGCTGGCTCACGAATTTCGTGCGCCCGAAAATCCGAGCCTGGTCAAGCGCAAGGACGTCCCGGACAATCTGTGGACGAAATGCCCGAGCTGCGACCAGATGATCTTCCATCGCGACTTAGAAGCGAATCTGCATGTCTGCCAGAACTGCGGCCATCACATGCGGATTCCGCTGACCGAACGCCTGAAGATGCTGTTCGACGATGGCGAATTACACATCGCTCGAATTACCGAGCGCACTCGCCGATCCCCTGAAGTTCCGCGACGACAAGAAATACACCGACCGCCTAAAGGAAGCCCGCAACAAGACCGGCGCGCAGGACGCCGTCATCGTGGCGCTCGGCAAGCTGGACGGCGTCGATGTCGTGATCGCGGGTCTGAACTTTTCATTCATGGGCGGCTCCATGGGGGTTGCCGTGGGTGAGGCATTGGTGCGGGCGCGGAAGTTGCCGTCGAACGCCGCGCGCCATTGATTGCGATCACCGCATCGGGCGGTGCCCGTATGCAGGAAGGCGCGCTTTCGCTTGATGCAAATGCCCCGCACGGTCATCGCCGTCAGAATGGTGAAGGAAGCGGGCCTCCCCTATATCGTGTTGTTGACCGATCCCACGACGGGCGGTGTCTCCGCCAGTTTCGCCATGCTGGGCGACGTTCACATCACGGAACCGGGTGCGATGATCGGTTTCGCCGGCGCTCGGGTCATCGAGCAAACCGTACGCGAGACGCTGCCGGATAATTTCCAGACCGCCGAGTATTCTGTTGGAACACGGCATGGTCGATTGCGTTGTCCCGCGCGGTGAATTGCGTGCCACGCTCTCCAGAATGATCGACCTGCTGCGCAATCCCCCGGCCCGCGGAAACGGCCACCCCCGAGGCAGACGAAGGGGAATTGCAGATACCCGACGCGCATGACACGGATGAGGCAGAAAACCCGGACCCCACGGATCGGATAGCCAAACCAATGGGCCCTCGGAGCAGCGATGCCGTCCCTCGCCCGGGCTGATGACGTTGCACCCCCAAAAAAATTGACCTGTCGCTCGGTCGAACGCTTGATCTTCTGGAACGGCTTGGCCGGCCACAAGACCGTCTGCCGCCAGTCATCCATGTTGCGGGCACGAACGGAAAAGGGTCGTTGATCGCCTTCCTGCGCGCCATTCTGGAAGCCGCAGGAAAACGCGTACACGTATATACTTCCCCCCACCTTGTCCGATTCAATGAACGCATTCGCCTGGCCGGCGAACTGATCCCGGAAGACCGGCTGTCGCAATTGCTCGGCTATTGTGAAATCGTCAATGACGGGCAGCCAATCACATTTTTCGAGATCACCACGGCAGCGGCATTCAGGGCTTTCGCTGAAACACCTGCTGATATCGTGCTGCTCGAAACAGGGCTTGGCGGACGGTTTGATTCAACCAACGTGGTCAAACAACCTGCGCTGACGGCAATTACGCCGGTATCGATCGACCATGTGCAGTTTCTGGGGTCAACCCTTGCGGCGATAGCGGGTGAGAAAGCGGCGATTCAAAAACAGGACACGCCCTCCGTCATCGGTGAACAGCAGCCGGAAGCTCTGACAGTCATCGAGCAGGCAGCACATGAAGTCGATGCGCCACTGACCCGTTACGGTTCGGATTGGGGCTTCAGCGGGGATGCGTCCGGGCTGCGCGTACGGCTGGGTAGCAGCATCCGGCAATATCCAGCCCCGGCGCTGAAAGGCGCCCATCAGCTCCATAATGCGGCCATGGCCGTCACCTGCATCGACAGGCTGCCAGGGTTCCGCATCCCAAATGCCGCAATTGCCGAAGGGCTGACCCGGGTATCCTGGCCGGGACGGATGCAGCGCCTTGGTGCGGGACCATTGGTCGAGAAACTGCCGAACGGCTGGGAGATGTGGCTGGATGGCGGCCACAATGCCGCGGCAGGCGCCGTACTGGCACAGATGGCCCGCGAATGGCGCGACAGACCGTTATTCCTCATTTGCGGCATGCTGGACAGCAAGGACCCTGCTGAATTCTTCAAACCCCTGGCCGATTTCGTCCAACAGGTCCGGACCGTGGGCATCCCGGGCGAAGAGGCCAGCCTGAGCGCCGCACAGACCGCCGCTGCGGCGAAATCCTGCCATATACGCGCCATACCGGCCGATTCGCTGGACGACGCAGTATCCCAGATCATTGCGCTGTCGCCGAAACCGGCCCGGATCATGATTTGCGGATCGCTCTATCTCGCCGGCCACGTTCTGGCCCTGCATCACTGAATTTCGGGCAAGAAAAAGGCCCCATCCTTCTAGGACGGGGCCTTAATAACGGTTTGCTGGAACCGACCGTCAGACGACCGATTCGACCCATTGGGCAAGCTGCGTCTTTGCCATGGCGCCGACTTTGGTCGCCGCAACCTGGCCATCCTTGAAAATGATGAGAGTCGGGATACCGCGCACACCATATTTTGCCGGTGTCTGCGGATTATCGTCGATATTCAGCTTCGCGATCGTCAGCTTTTCGCCCATATCCGCTGCGATCTCCTCCAGTGCGGGTGCAATCATCTTGCACGGGCCACACCATTCGGCCCAGAAATCGACCAGAACCGGCGTGCTGGAGCTCAACACACTGTTGTCGAAATCGTCGTCCGAAACCTTGACCGTTGTCATATTGCTACCCCTGCGATTGTTTCACTGCCGGGCACCCATTTAGGACCCTTTAGATTCGGACTCTATGGAGCATCGAAGAACCGGTCAAGCAACGAGTCATCGAGCGCCATGATGCGCGGACCATCCGTCCACAGCAACGCGCAGTGAACCTGCCGTTCGGGCCAGATTTGCCTTAAAACAGCGCGATATGCCGCCATCTGGCGCAGATAGACCTCCGCCACATTCTCTGCCTTCAAGGGAGGCGGACGGTTCGTTTTATAGTCGATTACCAGGATATCATCCTGCCGAATCACCAATCTGTCGACCTGCCCGGAAACAATATCCAATCCGGTTGCCCCGGTAAACCTTACCCACGATCGGCGCTTCCGCACGGCTGTCGGGACCGAAAAGTGCCGCAAATTCCGCATCACCCAGAATGGCCATCACTTCATCAGCAATGTTCTCCGCGGCCTCCGCGGTCAGGCCCATGCGCCTGCATCCCCAGAAATGCCGCCGCAGCGGCCCGACGGCGGTCAACCGCCAGGTCAGGCAGTGTCTGCAACAGCCGGTGAATGAGCACCCCACGCTTGAACCGCTGCCCGCCGTCGGTATCCAGCGGCGATACCATCGGCAGTTCCACCGCAGGGCGCGACGGTGCAAGCGGACGTGGCGGTGTCGGTTCCGGTGCCGGCGCCCCCGACATCCATTCTTCCATTTGAACGGGGGCTTCTTTTGCCACAGTCGGTGAAACATCCGGTTTCAGATCGGCGGTCTGGTCGCATTTCAGCCGGATACCCTCGCCATCCCAGCCGTCGCTTTCACCAACCGTAAATTCGAACCCCTCGCCGATCGATTCGATACCGTTGCGCGCCATCGCATACCAGCTTGATTCGGATGCGGCCTGCTTTCCTTCCCAGCCGCAGATATAAAGCCTGTCCTCGGCACGGGTCATTGCGACATAGAGCAATCGCCGGTATTCCTGGTCACGCCGCGCATTCGCTTCCGCCCGCGCGACTGAACAGACGGCACTTTCATGGCTGCGGCTGGGCGGCCATAACAGCATGTCTTCCACCCACAGGATTTCAGGGCTTGATCGCGGCGCCGCCGTCGTATCCGGCAGGATAACGATAGGTGCCTGCAATCCCTTGGCGCCATGCACGGTAATAACACGAACTTCGTCGCGGGCCCCGTGTTCAAGGTCGCGTTTCACTTCCAGGTCACCCGCCTTCAGCCAGTGCAAAAAACCCTGCAGCGACGGCGGATAGGTCCGTTCATGCATCAGCGAAAGATTCAGGAATTCCTCCACCGGGTCTTCGGCTTCATTGCCAAGTCGCGCGATCAGTCGCTGCCGGCCAGATTCACCGCTTGCCAGCGGTGCAGTCAGAATGTGCGAAAACAGCTCGTAAGGCGGCGTGAAATCAACCCGTGCCAGCAGTGCCGAAAGCCATTCATATGTCGCTGCATATCGGGAATCACCCGCCAGACGACGCCATAACGATGCATCACCGCGGTCGAATGCCAGTGCAAACAGGTCGTCATCGTCCAGGCCGATGAATGGTCCTTTCAGGACCGTGGCAAGCGTCAGGTCATCTTCCGGCAGCAGCAGAAACTCGCCCAGCGCCACAAGGTCCATCACCGCAAGCTGTTCGGTCAGCACCATCCGGTCTACCCCCGGCGACCGGAATATCGCGCGTCTTCAATGCCCGAACGAACTGTTCCACAAATTCGTTGCGGCGTCGGACGAGCACCATGATATCGCCTGCCCGGACCATTCGCCCGCGCGAGGGCAGAGTTTCCTTACCGATCCAGCCTTCGATCTTTTGCGCCAGTGCATTTGCCAGCCGTGCCGACGGATTGTCTGCAGCCTCCCGCGTCAATGGGGGATCCCAGGGCGAGGCATCCGCCGCATCACGCGGGCCGACCAGCGGCCATATTTCGACAAGCCCCGCATTGCCCGGCGCGAACCGCCTGATGCGCGATCTGTTCGTTTTCCATCGCGACTTCCGTCCTGCGCGGGCTGGCGGTTGAAAACCGCATCCACCGCCGCCAGAACAGGGGCCGCCGACCGGAAGGACCAGTTCAGTTCGACTGATTCCCACGGCCTTTCAGCAGCCTGTACCTGCCGCTCGAACGTTTCCCGCATTTGCGTAAACGCTGTCGGGTCCGCTCCCTGGAAGCTGAAAATCGACTGTTTCGCGTCGCCGACGGTAAAAATCGTGCGAATTTCGTCGCGCGCCCCCGTGCCCGCAAAAAATTCCGCCGCCAGCCCCGCGACAATTGCCCATTGTTCCGGGTTCGTGTCCTGCGCCTCGTCAATCAGGATATGATCCAACCCGCCATCGAGCTTGTAGAGGACCCAGGCGGCATCGACATTATTGCGCAGCAACGAGATCACCTTGAGGATCAGATCGTCATAATCGAGGCGCGCCAGCGCGGCCTTTGCCCGGCCATAAGCATTCAACAGTGCCGATCCCAGTGTCAGCAACGCCACTGTCGCTTCCGCTGTCACGGCGGCACGGCGCTGTTCCATAACGGCCGAAAGGCGCTCTGCTTCCGCCACCAATGCATCCGCGGCCGCTGGAAATTTTTCGGTGAGGCCTTTGGTGATCAGCGATTTTCGGGGCTGTTCCTCAGCGGTGAGGAATGCGCCCCCATATACCGAAAATGTTGCCTGTCGTTCGTCCGGACCAGCCTTTAGCCATCGTAAAATTTTCTCACCGCGCGGCTGGTCCGTTTTTACCGTCCCGGACAGCAACGCGTCGCCGGCAGCGAGCAGGCCCGGCTCATCAATACCGCCATCCCGGCACGCCCGCAAATAACGACATCCTGCGGGCCCTGCCCCGGCACGGCGCCAAGCCGGCGGCAGACCTCGTCGCCAATATCATCGCCATAGGTATCGATCAGGGCACGAATCCGGCTGCGGTTCCCGGCCAACCGGTCCATCAGTGTCGCAAACTGCTCTTCCTGGATATGCCCGGTCACGACGGCAAGCGCATCGGCGAGCCCCCGGTCATGCCGCGCCGCGATGAGCACCGTATCCCGTGCGGTCAGCATCATTTCGGCAGCACTGCGTTCATCCATCGCTTCGAAATTCGGTGGGATTCCGGCTTCCAGCGGAAACCGCGCCAAAAGCGACTGGCAGAAACTGTGAATCGTCTGAATCTTCAGGCCCCCGGGGACATCAAGAACCAGGGCAAACAACCGGCGCGCATGATCAAGGCGGTCATCGTCAGGCATTTTGCCAAGCAGTGATTGAATCTCGCCGCGTACCATTTCGTCCGGCTCGGTCGCCCAGGACGCCAGCCGCTGATTGATACGAACCGCCATTTCAGCCGCTGCCGCGCGGGTAAATGTCAGGCACAGGATTCGTTCCGGCCGGGTTTCATGCAGCAGCAGGGCAAGTACCCGGTCGGTCAGAACCTTGGTTTTACCGCTGCCGGCGGATGCGGCCACCCAAACGCTTGCCTGCGGATGCGATGCCCGTCGTTGCGCGGCACTGGCGGCGGCGATGACATCGACGGTCATGCATCCCCCCATTCACGATTACGGGCCAGATGCGCATAGTCGTTGAAACGCGGTGCGCGCCCGGGTCGCGGAATCGCCGCATAGGGTGTTTCGGGATCATCGAACGATTCGATCAGCACGCGTAAACCAGCCAACGCGGAATCAGCCAGTTCCGTCGCATCCCCTCTTACCGGCCGTATCGTTGCCGGCGTTTCACCGCCGCTCAATTGCCAATAGGCGAGGCTGGAAACATCACCGGCGGGAATGTCCTTGAAACCACCCCCGCGCAGGATGACCGCTTCCAGCGCCAGTTGCGGCGCATAGCCGAGCCCGACATCGGTATTCGATGGTGGGCTGCCTGTCTTGTAGTCAATGATCTCATACCCGCCATCGCCCAGCCGGTCGATTCGATCAGCCTTTGCCGTCAGCAGGAAGGAACCACCAGCCGATGCAATATCCAGCCGGCCTTCCGCTTCGGAATACGCCTTCGCTATTTCGCCACGACGTGTGGCTTCCTGTTTTACGAACCAACCGGCAATGCGCGCGAAACGCGGCCACCAGAACGCCCGGACGGTGGGACGTACCAGCGCCGCGCCAAAAGCCTCTTCCCCAAAAGCAAGCAACCGGTCCAGGCTGTCTGGCGGCAGGGTTTCCGGGTATTCGCGCAAAAACCGGTCCAGCGCGTCATGTATGAACATCCCGCGATCGGCCGCGCCAGGGTCCGCATCCAGCGGATCAAGGGGCCGCAATCGCAGAATATGCCGGGCGAAAATCGCATAGGGGTCGCGCATCCAGGCTTCGACCTGGGTGACCGACAGCCGGCGGGGCCGGGCAGCCAATGGCGGGCGCGGCTCCGGTGCTGTAATCCTGATCGACTGTTCCGGTTTGTTGAGTAACGCGCGAATGTCACGCCACGGATACTGTCCGGCGGGTAAGACCGCATGTTCGCCGCCCGCCCCCCGCAGCACCGCGTCCAGCCGCGTTAGCCAGCGCGACGGCACGGTCGGCTGCCCATCGGTCTTGGTCGCCCGTGTCAGCACGACTTCCGGCGCGGCAAAGGCCTGAACGAAATCATGCGCCGTCAGGCCAATACGCCGCTCCGGCAGCGGCAAGCCAAAGCGTTCGCGCATCGGCCGGCTGAGCCATGGATCGGGTTGTGGTTCCGGTGGCCAGACACCCTCATTCAAGCCCCCCAGCACCACCAGATCGGCGCGCTGCAGCCGAGCTTCCAGCAGGCCGAGAATCGCCAGCCGGGGATGACGGCCAAAGCGTGGCCTGACGGTTGCACCCGTCATCAGCGAATCAAGCAAGGCCTGATAGGAATACCCGGCGACCGGCGGCAAAAGGGGTGCTGCATCGCATAATTCGGCAACGAACTGGGCCAGCATCTCACCGGCATCGCCATTCCATAACCGGCTCGCACCATCCTCGGCATCCGTCGCTGCCAGGGCTTCCGCCACCCGCAGATGCGCTGTCATCATCGCATCGAGCGAAACACTGGCATCATCAATTGCCGCGACAAGCGGCGCAGTAATCGCTTCGAGAGAATCAACCAGATCGCCAAGCTTGCTCGCCTCACCGCTTGCATCCTCCGGCAACGCGGCCCGCAATCCGGCAATCCCCGACCCGGGGCGAGGTCCCCGCAGGACATGCCTTTCCAGAACACGCGCCATCCGCCGAAACGCGACCGGTTCCTGCCCGCCGGCTGTCAGCGGATGTTTCAGAACCGCCAATAATGGCGCCGGCGCAAATCCACTAACGACCATGCTGGCAATCAGGCGCAGGAAACTGCCCGGCACACTGGTCGCAAGCGGTTCGCCCGCGGAATCATCGATATCGATATTCCAGCGCCGCAGTTCCGCCGCAACCCGGCGCGCGAGGATCCGGTCCGGGGTTACCAGCGCGGCCGTCCGGTCGCTGTCTTCCAATGCGTGACGCAGGATCAGAGCGATGACACTGGCCTCCTCTGCCGCATCCGCGCAATCGATACGCTGTATCCCTTCCAGGGCATCCGCCGGCAGGGCGTCCAGCAACCGCCACGCCTGGGTCGTATCGGCAGGCCGCATGACTTCGGCAATCAGTTTCCGGCGGGCAGAGTTTGTTTCGGCGCCCGGCCAGTCCAGAATTTCCGGCGGCGTCAGCGACAGGCGTTTCATCAGATGCGCCAGATTGTGCTGCGGATGTGTCTGGTCGCGTTCGATTGCGGTCCAGCTTGCGTCATCCGTTTCCCGCATCAGCCCGGGCAGCACGACCCGCCCGTTCGGCATCGCCGCAACAACCGCCAGCAGATCGGCTGTCGCCGGGATACTGCCCGTCGATCCAGCCGCGATGACATGGCCAGGCGGCGGCGTTTCGGACCACAGGTCCGCCAGGGCCGCCAGAAGCAGGTTACGTCGCTCAGCCTGATCAATACCGCCCTGTTCCAGGACAACCGCCGGCCAATGCTCCGTCAGGATGGCCAGAAAGGCGAGGACCTTCTGCCAGTGTTCCGCAAAATCATCCGGCGCGAGGTTTTTCAACCCATCGAATGACAGGCGTTCGGTCTGAACCTGATCCAGCAACCGTTCCAGTTCCACCGCCAGCCGCACGGCCTGATCGGCCGTCATGTCATCTTCCTCGCGCTCCCAGCTCATAATCAGCCGCGCCAGAAGCAATCGACGCCGCATTCCCGGTATTGCCGGTGGCAGGTCGACAACACCGAATTCCGGTGCTTCGTGGAACGCGAATTCATCCTCATCGACATCGCCAAGCGGGCGCATCGCCGGCAGCAGCATTGCCTTGCCATCACCCGCGCGCAAAAACGCGTCGCGTAATGCCCGGCACGCACGCCGGGTCGGCAACAGGATCGTGTAGTGCAAAAGGCCCGAGGGACTGTCGCCCACCTCTTCAAGAATGCCCGCGGCCAGCGTATCCACGAACGCGGCATCCGGCGGTATCGTATAGACGCCGGCCATCAGCGGCTGTTTACCGGCGCATCGCCATGCAAGATTATCCGCTGCGCCTGTTTTAGCTGCTCCGGGGTACCCACGTGGTGCCACGCCCCGTCATGCACAACCCCATAAAGGCGGCCCGCCGCTATGGCCTTGTCGTATAACAGGTTGAGTGAAAACGCGCCGTCCGGCGCCCCTTCGAACAGGCACGGATGCAGGATCTGGACCCCGGCAAACAGAAAGGGGGCGACCTCATGGCTTTTGCGGCGGCGTATCTTGCCAAGCGGATCAAGAAAAAAATCACCCCGGCCCGGGGCATCCGGCAAATCCACCATGGGTTTCAGCAACAGCAGCACATCCATTTTGCCGCTGTCCCAATTGTCCCGCAGCCGCTGCAAAGCCGGTAACGGCCCGTCGCCCCAGACGGCATCGCTGTTTATGACAAAAAAGGGATCGCTGCCCAGATGCGGCAGCGCGTTGCGGACCCCGCCACCGGTTTCCAGCAAATCTTCTTCCGGGGAAAGGATGATATTCGCCCGGCCCGAAAGGTGCTCGGCAATCATGTCACCCATGTAGTGGGTGTTGACGACGATCCGCGTTACGGCCGCCACTTCGAGATGATCCAGCACCCGATCGATCAATGTTCGACCCGCCAGCATGGTCAGGGGTTTCGGGCGTGACTGCGAGAGATGCCGCATCCGCGTGCCACGCCCGGCCGCCAGCACCATTGCGGTTGTCACTGCTGCTGTCATGATGCTGCTGCCGATGGCCGCGGCGTTACACGCCGTTCCGGCGGGAATTCCCGGTCGAACCAGTATTGCAGCGCCCGCAATGCCGGATGCGCCAGGTCGCCTTCAAGCCAACGCCAGACCCGGCTGATATGTTCCAGATAAACAGGCTTGCCGTCGCGGCGGTCAAGCCGCGTGAAAATGCCAAGAATTTTGGCGCTGCGTTGCGCGCCGTATAGCGCGAAAGCCTGTCGAAAAGTGTCCGGGTCCACTTCGGGAAAAGCCTTCAGATACCGATCAAGCAGAGTCGCTGCCAGATCGCTGGGAACATCGCGCCGCGCATCCTCCAGCAGCGACACCAGATCATAAGCCGGGTGGCCAATCACCGCGTCCTGAAAATCCAGCAGGCCGCATGCTGCCAGACCGGGACGATCGCGCAACCACATCAGGTTGTCCACGTGGAAGTCCCGCAGCACCAGTGTGTCTGTCATCGGGGGCAACTCTGCAAACGCCGCCTGCCAGAGCGCCTTGTACTCGCGGCGCAGCGCGGGGGACGCCTCTGCACCGTGAATGGCCGGATAATACCATTCGATCAGCAGGTTTGCCTCCGTCCGGAGGCGCGCCATGTCATAAGCAGGCACATCCTCGGCACTGCCGAATCCCTGGTGCAACGCGATCAGAAGGTCTACGGCGAGTGTGTAGAGTGTTTCTTCGCAGAAAGGATCGGCGGCCAGAGCGCTTTTGTAGGTCGCATCCCCGAAATCTTCCAGCAGCAACAGTCCCGCCTCAGCATCCTGCGCATGAATTTCGGGAGCGCTGAATCCCATTCCGCTCAGGATACGGTCAATCCTGATGAAAGGCCGGACATCTTCGTGTGGCGGCGGCGCATCCATCAGCACTCTGCTGCTCGCGCCGTCACGCAGACGCTCATACCGCCGGAACGACGCATCATCCGCAAGCGGCACCCGCGCCGCATTGTCCCAGCCCTGCGCCGCCAGGAATGTCTGAATCTGCTCCGAGCGATCAGGCATTACACAGGGGCGTCAGACGGTCCCGCCAATCGCCCGCCCCGCTGAACACAGCGCGTCGCGAATTTCCGTCATTCGTGATAGCAAGGCGTATTTCAAGATGCGCTTCGGGTAGCCAGGAACCCAGCCGGTCCGGCCATTCAATCAGCGACACACCGGCGGCGAACGCTTCTTCAATATCCAGTTCAAACGCATCGTCTGCGCTTTCCAGGCGGTAAAGGTCAAAATGCCAAAGCGTGAAATCGGGCAAATCATAAGTCTGTACCAGGGTGAATGTCGGGCTGGGAACATGCTCTTCCGGGTCACCTAATGCCTGGATCACCGCGCGGGCAAGGCAAGTTTTCCCCGCGCCCAGATCACCATGTAACGCGACCACGTCACCAATGCGAAGCATTGCAGCCAGCTTCTTCGCCAATCCGGCTGTCGCTGCCTCGTCCGGCAGGTCAATGGCAATGGAACCGGGCAGCGGGTTCCGGTCAACCGGCGTACATTCGGCGACCATCACGAGGCGGCCTCGACCCGGTCACCATCGGTTTCGGGCGGTTTTGCCGTCAGCGGCAAACGGCATTCAATCCGGGTTCCCTGCCCGACGTCACCATCCACCAGAATGATACCACCATGCAGTTCAATCAGATTTTTCACCAATGCCAGCCCCAGGCCAACGCCGGGGTCACGGACATCATTATTGCTGCCGCGCTCAAACTTTTCGAACATGCGGTCGGTGTCTTCAGGCGCGATACCGATACCGGTATCGGTGACGACAATCGACAGGTGTTCCACTTCACGGCGGGCAGCCAGGGTCACGGTGCCACCTTCCGGCGTGTACTGAACAGCATTGGTGACCAGGTTGTAGACCGCCTGTCGCAGTCGCCGCTCATCAGCAACGATCGTACCGATATCGTCGGGGCAGTCGAAATCCAGCGCAAGCCCGGAATCTGCCGCCCGCTTGCGGAATACAGCCAGCAGGTTTGCCAGCGCGTCATGCACGTTCACTGTGCCAAGTTCCAAATTCAGATAGCCAGCCTCAATGGTCGCCAGGTCAATAATATCATTGATCAATGCCATCAAATGATTGGAAGCCTGCAGGACGCTTTCCACATATTCGCCCTGACGATCCGTCAGGTCGCCGAAATACCGTTTGTCGAGAATTTCGGTGAAACCGATGATGGCGTTCAACGGCGTCCGAAGTTCGTAGCTTACATTTGCAATGAAGTCCGATTTGAGCCGGTCGGCCGTTTCCAGCGCCAGATTGCGTTCTTCCAGCGCCCGCTGAACACGCGCGCCATCGCTGACATCCATATAGCCCAGAAGACACCCGCCATCCGGCAGCGGCACGCAGTTGAAATCGACGACCCGGTTGTTGATGCAGTGCAGCCGCCCGGACATGGCCTTTGGTTCAGTTATGGACAGGACAAGTTGCTGTTTGCGGCTTTCCCAATCCGCCACCGGCGAAAATTGTCCCCGGGTCCGTTCCAGCAAGTCGCCAATATGCGTATCCAGTAGTGCCGCATCCATCGGCAGATTCCACATTATGGCGGCTGCGGGGTTCCATAATTTCAATCGACCGTCGGCACCAAACACCGTCACGGCTTCATGCAGGTTATCCAACGTTTCACGCTGCACTTCTGTAAGCGTATTGTAGGACCGTTCCAGCGCCAGGCTGTCGGTCACGTTTTCATACACAAACATCAGACCGCCCATCGGATGGGTCGATATAACCAGCCGCAACGTCCGCTCATCCGGTAAATGCAGCAGTTCTTCGCGCGGTTCAATCAGTGAATGAAACAGCGCGGCAGTTTCCTGTTTGAAGGCCAGGAAATCGACAAATTCCGGAAGACGGCGACGTTCCCGCAGCAGTTCCAGCACTTCGCCCAGCGACGGCTCACCAACCAGCGCCGCCGCCTCGATATTCCACATATCCAGATAGGCGGTGTTGAAAAACTTCAGACGCTGGTCGGGCCCGAAAATCGCAATGGCCGCGCCAAGGCTTTCCAGCACCTCGGCATGTGCCGCGACATGCGATGCAAGATCCGACTGCACTTCCTCGATCATCGTCACATCGGAGGCAAACCCGCCAACGGCGCCGGATTCCAGACCCAGTTGCATTTCGGTGAATTCGAACAGCCGCCGCCGACCGCCAACCACGATATGATGGCTTTCGGCCTGGGCGCTTTCCGTATGCGCAGCACGCCGTGCGAGGCGCCGACCATCCCGGTCCAGATAACCCGCCCCCAGTTCCCGCTGGTCCAGCAGGATTGCCGCAGGGTCATCGTCAAGCGCCTGCGCATATGCCCGGTTACACCCGGCGAGTCGCAGATCCTCACCGCGCCACCAGACCGGTATGGGCAAACGATCAAGCAATGCCCGCATTGCGCCCGTTTCAGTGTTCTGTTCGGCCGTCGATTCGACCCAAACAAGATCGCGCGATGCGACCCTGCACCCGGTCAGGGCAATTTCAACACCGGTGAGGGTTTTATGACGTCCACTGAAAGGTTCGCCCTTTTCACGCAGCGCCGTTACGGCCTGTAAAACTGCCGCGACATCTTCTTCAATACAGGTGGCGGCCAGGGCGGCAGCATCGGGCGCATCCTCAATGCCAAGCAGCTTGCGCGCCGGACCAGTGACGCCTGACTTGCCGCGCGCCCACCAGACCAGTCCGACCAGCGCGGATTCGATTGTCGCGTCTTCCGCGGCACGCCGCCGCAAAATCAGGGCGGCACCCAGCAATGCCATCGCCACCGCCAGCGCGTAGCCGAATAGCGGAGACGACGCCTCCAGCTCAGCAGCGAAAGCGACGTTCGGCGTCCCGGCCAGAATAAGGAAACTTACCCCGGCGACGCATTGTTTGCCCCTGTTTCCCACACGCGTAATGTAAATTTTCCTACGCTGGAGAACAAGAGTCGTTCGACTGATTGTTGTGCAGGCCCGCAAAGGCAAATGACGCCGTAAAACAGCGTCATTTGCCATGCATGGTCTAGTAGCGGTAGTGGTCCGGCTTGAACGGGCCCGTCGCCGCCATGCCCATATAGTCGGCCTGTTCCGTGGTCATCTGGGTCAGCTGTACGCCAAGCCGCTTCAGATGAAGCGTGGCAACTTTCTCGTCCAGATGCTTGGGCAGGACAAAAACGCCGATTTCATAGGCGTCCGAATTGTTCCAAAGCTCAATCTGCGCCAGCACCTGATTGGTGAAGGAAGCCGACATAACGAAGCTCGGATGCCCCGTTGCACAGCCGAGGTTGACCAGCCGCCCTTCGGCCAGAACGATGAGCCGCTTGCCATCGGGGAATTCAACTTCGTCCACCTGCGGTTTCACATTATGCCAGGGATAATTGCGCAGCGAAGCGATCTGAATTTCCGAGTCAAAATGCCCAATGTTGCAGACAATCGCGCGGTCTTTCATCTCCCGCATATGGTCGATGGTGATGACATCAATATTGCCGGTCGTCGTGACGAAAATATCGCCGGTCGCCGCCGAGGCTTCCATTGTCGTGACTTCATAACCTTCCATCGATGCCTGCAGCGCGCAGATCGGATCGATTTCGGTCACCAGTACACGGGCGCCCTGATTGCGCAGGCTCGCCGCCGATCCCTTGCCAACATCGCCATAGCCGCAGACAACCGCGATCTTGCCGGCCACCATCACGTCGGTGGCGCGCTTGATGCCATCGACGAGGCTTTCCCGGCAGCCATACAGATTGTCGAACTTGGACTTCGTCACGGAATCATTGACGTTGATCGCCGGCACCTTGAGCGTGCCCGCCTTGTGCATTTCATAGAGCCGGTGGACGCCAGTTGTGGTTTCCTCGGACAGGCCCTTCACATCGGCCATGAGTTCCGGGAATTTTTCGTGCATCATCAGGGTCAGGTCGCCGCCATCATCGAGAATCAGATTCGGCCGCCAGCCATCCGGGCCCACAATCGTCTGCTCGATGCACCATTCCGCTTCCTCTTCGGTCTCACCCTTCCAGGCAAAAACGGGCAACCCCGCAGCAGCCATTGCCGCCGCAGCCTGATCCTGGGTCGAGAAAATATTGCAGGAGGACCAGCGAATTTCCGCGCCTAGTGCCGTCAGCGTTTCCATCAGCACCGCCGTCTGGATCGTCATGTGCAGGCAACCGGCGATCCGCGCGCCTTTCAGCGGCTGTGCCGCGCCAAATTCTTCACGCAATGCCATCAACCCCGGCATTTCCGTTTCGGCAATATTGATTTCCTTACGGCCCCACTCTGCGTCGCTCATATCGGCAACTTTGTAATCATTCGCTGTCGTCATCTGCGTCTCCTGACTTTCAAATATCTGGCACACTGGCGAATCATCCGCCGACGGCTTGTTGAGCGGCATATAGCAAGGATATCTCTCCCTCGCAAGGCATACATAAATAAATCTTTATGTATTTATCTAACTATTCGCACCACACGTGCATTACGCCGAACCAACACTGGAGCAAACCCGTAACTTTGCAGATTCGGGGCGCGTTTCGGGAACATTTTGGTGCAATTGAATGCGTTCAGCCGCGCCCGGCGACGGTTTTAAACCGGCCTAGGTTTTTATAGTGTTAAATCCGCGCAAAATTTCGCGAGAAATATCTTCAAATGGCTGTTTTTTGTATAGAAAGCGGTATTCTGTTACCGGGAACGTACACCCTGTTGCCCCCCGGCTTAGTCGTCAGCAGCCGATTGCCAATCGCTTTCCGGTTCCCGCTTTTCCTGCAGACTGCGATACGGCAATCCGAAGGTCATGTCATTGTCGCCGGTTCGCCGCTTAAACTGAATCGTTCGAATGAATTCCCGGATGCGCGGCTGAATTTCAGTCCGCCAGCGCGTACCGTTAAAGACCCCGTAATGGCCGACACCGGGCTGCACATAGTGGTACTTTTCGTCCATCGGCACATTGGTGCAAAGGTCAAGCGCCACTTCGGTCTGGCCCAGACCGCAAATATCGTCCTTTTCACCTTCAACTGTCATGATCGCCGTCTTGCGAATCGCGCTGCAATCGACCAGTTCGCCGCGATGCTCCAGCCAGCCATCCGGCAACGAATGATCCTGGAAGGCTGTTTTTACGGTCTGCAGGAAAAATTCCGCCGGTAGATCCATGACCGCCATGTATTCCTCGTAAAAATCCTGATGCTGTTTCACCGGGTCGGCATCGCCCTCGACCAGATGTTCGAACAGCTTGCGGTGCGCCGACATATGCCGATCCAGGTTCATGGTCATGAAACCGGTCAACTGCATGAAGCCGGGATAGACGCGCCGCATCGCCCCGGCATTGGGAAACGGTACAAGGGATGTCACCGTTCGTTCGAACCACTCAATCGGATGGCTTTCCGCCAGTTCATTGACCACCGTCGGGTTGCGCCGCGTATCGATCGGCCCCCCCATCAATGTCAGTGATGCCGGCTGAATTTCCGGCGTCACGCGACGCCATCAAAGCCGTGGCCGCCAGGACCGGTACCGCCGGCTGGCACACGGCGATGACATGGGTGTTCGGACCAAGGAATTGAACAAATTCAATTATATAGTCTATGAAGTCATCAAAATCGAAACGTCCCGCCAGTGCCGGTACATCGCGGGCATCGGCCCAGTCGGTGATATACACCTCGTGTTCCGGCAGCATGGCCTTTACGGTCCCGCGCAACAGCGTCGCATAATGGCCTGACATCGGTGCGACCATCAGAACCTTTGGATCGTATCGGCGACCAGTGACCGATTCATCGCGGGCAAAATGCAACAGATTGCCGAATGTCTTCTTGAGGACGATTTCTTCCGTCACCGGAACCGGCAAACCATGGATGCTCGTTTCATTCAGGCCGAATTCCGGCTTGCCATAGCGACGGGTTATGTTTTCAAAAACCTTCAAGACCCGCTGAAATATTTCGACCAACCGAGGATTTACCAAAATAGTTGAACGGCAGGTCGAGCTGGTATTTCAGGCCTTTCGCACCCCCAGCGCCAGGGAGCAATCAACGTATGCGCGAGTTCGTGCATGTGATAATTCATTCAAGGCGCCTCTTTTGACATCTGCAGCCGGCCTGATGACCGTGTGCAGTGCAGCATTATGCTATTTGCAACGCAACACATCAATGGTCAATAATCCGACGACCGGCACAGTGTATTGCCATTTCGTTACAATGTCCTGAACGGCCTCGGGCCCGACTTTCCGCCATTCAGCCCCCTAAATGTCGCTATTGAAATCATCCAGAAGGCCGGACAATGCCCTCTGCATCAGGCTGTTCCATAATTGCCTGCACGCGCATGGTTGCCGCCGCGATATCGAGTCCGCGTACCCGCTGTTTGACCCGTGGCAGACTGGGCGCCGCCATTGACAACTCGTGGACGCCAAGGCCCAGAAGCAGCGCCGTGTATCGGGGATCCCCCGCCATTTCGCCGCATACGCTGACCGGAATACGGGCGCGGAGCCCGGCGTCAACCGTCCGCTGGATCAGTCGCAGAACGGCCGGGGTGCAGGGCATTGTATAAATACGCAACCCGGCTCATCGGCCCGGTCGATCGCCAGCGTATACATCGTCAGGTCGTTTGTTCCGATGGCAAAGAAATCCGACACCTGCGCCAGCATATCGGCAATCAACGCCGCGCCCGGCACTTCTATCATCACGCCGAGCGGCGGCAGGGGATCGGCTATCGGTATCTTGCGCCGCTTCAGCCGGTGTACGGCCACGCCCAGCGCGGCCTTTACCTGCAGGACCTCATCCACCGTGGCGACCATGGGCAACAGTATCCTCACCGGCCCATGAGCGCCCGCGCGCAGGATTGCCGAAAGCTGGTCCGAAAGAAGCTTTGGTTCGCGCAGCGACAATCGGATCGCCCGCAGCCCCAATGCCGGATTGACCGCATCCTGCAAGTCGCTACCCACCGAATAGGCCAGTTTCTCGCCACCGACATCCAGCGTCCGGACGGTCACCGGTCGGCCCTGCATGCCTTCTACATTTTCCGCAGGCTTTCATACTGTTCGTCTTCGCCGGGTGGTGTGTCGCGATTTCATGAACAGGAACTCGGTACGCAGCAATCCGATACCTTCAGCCCCATGCCGGCGCGATAACGGTAATTCATGCGGCAACTCATAATTCGAACAAAGGCGAATCGTGGTGCCGTCGCGTGTCACCGACCGCCGGTCGCGCAGCCGGGCAAACTGGCGTACTTCCTTGCGGAAAGACGCGCGCCGCGCTTCGTATTCGCGCAATGTTTCCGGCGTCGGGTCGATAATGACCCGCCCGCCGATGCCATCGACAATGACCGTCGGCGCGCCACGCCCGCCCGGCGACAGGCGCAACACGTCAAGCTTCGTCATACCGAGCACCGCCGGGATCCCCAGGGATCGCGCCATGATCGCGGTATGCCCTTCCGGGCCCCCCATAACCGTACCGAACCCGCCGATGGTCGACGGGTTCAGCAATGCGGTTTCAGCGGGGGCTGAGATCCTCCGCCAGAATGATCGACCCGCGCCGCAGGGTCGAATAGGCGGCGAAAGGCGTTTTGGTCAGGTTGCGGATGAGACGGGCCCCGGCCTCGCGTACGTCATCCGCCCGGGCCGCCATATAGGAGTCGTTCAATTCGGCAAAACTGCGGGCGATTTCGGAAATTTCGGTCCTGACGGCCGCTTCCGCATTGATTCGCGACTCGGCAATGCGCTTTTCCACGCCCCCGCACCAGCCGTGACCCGGTCAGCATGCGGGAATAGGCTTCGAGCAGGTTCGACAATTCTTCACCGGCCGCACCTTCGTGCATCGCCCTTGCCCGGCTGCCGAGCCGTCGCAATTGCCGACGTGAGAGGTCCAGCGCCGCCCGGAATCGTGCCTGTTCTGCCGGAACTTCCGATTTTCGCACGGTGAATTCAGGCACGGTCGGCGCACCGACCTCGCTCAGATGCGCCGGGCCGATGGCAATGCCGGGGGAAACACCAAGCCCGTCAAAAACCCGTTCGACCGCTATGCCGCCTGTTTTCGGATCATTCCTCATCGAAACCATTTTCGACCAGCTCCGTCAGTGCCGCCAGCGCCGCTTCAGCCTGCGGACCGGAAGCAATAACGGAAATGCTGGTTCCCATGGACGCACCAAGCGTCATCAGACCCAAAATCGAATCGCCGGATACGGCATTCCCATCCTTTGCAACCGCGATAACGGCTTCGAATTGTTCGGTCACCTTGACGAAACGGGCGGAGGCGCGGGCATGCAGGCCTTTTTGCATTCACAATCCGCAATTCACGCTGCAATTCCTGCGTCGTCATTCGGTCAGCCTATCCGGTTTTCGTCGCCAGCAGGCTGGATGCGATATTGATATTGTTTCGCCCGGCTTCCTGAGCTGCTTCCGCCGCCTGCTGCAACGGGACCGTGCTCCGAACTTTGTTGAGCCGGATCAGCATCGGCAGATTGACCCCTGCGACAACTTCCACATTGGCCGCTTCCAGAATCGAAATCGCCAGGTTGGACGGGGTACCGCCAAACATATCCGTCAGCACGACGACGCCTTCACCCGTGTCGACCTCGGAAACTTTTTGCAGCAGTTCGTTGCGGCGCTGCTCCATATCGTCCTCGGGACCGATCGGCACAATGGCGACCTGGTTCACCGTTTCCTCGACGATATGTTCCAGTGCAGCGACAAATTCCGCCGCCAGGCCACCATGCGTAACAAGTACCATCCCGATCATACGAACCTCACAGCATATTCCTGCCGCCAGCACCCGCAATATCGCGGTGGTGCAGATGAACCTGGCGCCCCTGGTTTTCGAGCCATTCGACGAGCCGCCTTGCGGTATAAACTGACCGGTGGCGACCGCCGGTGCAGCCGACCGCAATGGTCAGATAGCTTTTACCTTCGACCTCGTATCGCGGCAGCAGGATAACGAGCATCGCGGTGAGGCTATCAAGGAACGCCCCGAAGCACGCATCGGCGGAAACATATTCGCCAACCGCCGCATCCTCACCGGTCATCGGGCGGAGCTTTTCATCGTAGTGTGGATTGGAAAGGAACCTTACATCGAACACCAGATCGGCTTCGCGTGGCAGGCCCTGTCGATACGAAAATGACGTGATATTGATAGTCATCCCCGCTTTTTCCTCGACCCCAAACCGTTCGGAGACCTGTTCCTTCAGGCCCCACAGCGTCTTGTTTGAGGTATCGATTACCGCATCGGCACGGTCCCGCAGGCGCGACAGCAATTGCCGTTCCAGCCGAATGCCATCGGGCACGGGACGGTCCTCCGCCAATGGGTGCCGACGGCGTGTTTCCGTGTATCGCCGCTGCAGAATTTCGTCGTCGCAATCCAGAAACAAGAGCCGGACCGAAATTTCATCATGCTCGATCAGCCGGTCAAGTTCGCCAATGAAGGGCTCGACACCAAAATCCCGCGTCCGGATATCCACACCAATCGCCAGTGGACGACCGACATTTCGCGCGTTTTGCGGCCGTACCAAACTGCCGAGCAGCGACAGTGGCATATTGTCGACCGCTTCGTAGCCCAGATCTTCCAGCACCTTCAGTGCGGTAGACCGGCCCGCACCGGACATGCCCGTCACCAGAACAACCGTTTGTTTCATCACATTCCCAATCACAGGGCCGATCCTATACCAAACAGGCAGAAAATGCTGCACCGCGAAATCGATTAATGTTCTATATCATGACCTTCGGTCCTGACAGCAAGCCGGATTTTCGCAGGGGGCCGATGCCTCAAAGGGCGAAAGCCTTATCAACGGTAGCGTAACGCCCTGCAATTCGGCTGTTTCCGGCATCGGCAGACGCTCTATTACCTTACTCTCAAGATCAACAATTAATGCCAGCCGTATCCGGTCCAACGCGGCAATACGGATAATTCCGATCCCCCGAACCTCGATCCGGCCATAAATCGATTCCGGCGCCGAAGCCATAACATGGCGATCTTCCTGTGCCAGAACCGTACGGTCATCCGCAACCAGGACCGCGCCTTCGTCGATCAAACGAAGCGCTAGATCGGATTTGCCGCTGCCGGAAGGGCCGCGCAGCAGAACGCCACGGCCATCGATTGCCACCACGGTGCCATGCACCGTTTGCACCGGATCAATCCCGTGCAGGCCAGGGCTTGAAATGCTTGCCAAGCTGCAGCCCCTGCCGCTGATAAGACGACCCGATTCCCTGACCATAAACCCGGTCCGGCGTTTCCGTCAGGCGTTCATAAACCAGCCGCCCCATGATCTGCCCATGCTCGATCATGAAGGGCACGTCATGTGAGCGCACTTCCAGCACCGCGCGACTGCCACTGCCGCCGCTGCCGGCATCGCCGAAACCAGGATCAAAGAAGCCGGCGTAATGCACCCGGAATTCGCCGACCAGCGTGTCATAGGCAACCATTTCCGCGGCATGATCTGGCGGTACGGTCACAGCTTCGCGCGACGCCAGAATATAAAAATCATCGGGGTTGAGCACGATGGACGGGCGATCACCACGATACAGCGGTTCCCAGAAATCGACCGGGCTGTATTCTCCCTTGCGGTCCATATCAATCAGCGGCGTGTTCTTGCGCGCGCGATACCCGATCAGCCCGGTTTCCGCATCGCCCTGCAAATCGACCGTGAAAGGAATGCCGTCTTTCAGTGTCGCGGTGCCGGGCTCGCTGTCGATAAGCCCCACTTTCCGGTTCAACTGCCGCATGCCCCGATCACTGTATGAAAACTGGCCACGCTTGAGCCGCAACTGGTTCAGCCGCGCGCCCGCCCGCACCACAACGCTGAATGTACGTGGTGAAATTTCGGCATAAAGCGGCCCGTCATAGCCCTCGCGGACACGGTCGAACTCAATGCCCTGATCGGTAATGAGGCGGGTGAAAATATCCAGACGGCCGGTCGAGCTTTTCGGGTTGGCGATGGCCGACAGGCCGCGTTCCAGCCGCAATGATTCGCAAAGCGGCACGATGTAGACGCAGCCGCGTTCAAGCACGGCGCCACCCGTGGTATCCAGCGCATGCAGCCCGAACTGTTCGAGTTTTTCCGCGACCGTTTCCGCCCCCGGCAGGAAACTGGCCTGGACCCGGTGCGCAACATTGCCAAGACGCAGATCAACACTGGCTGGCTGGATCTGATCCTCATCGATGGGCATTGCGGCCGAAATGACGCCGCGCGCGATGAGCTCCCGAATCGCCTGTGACGGCAATACACCCGTCGCATGCGGCTCCGCCGTGGCCAATTTTGCTGCCTGATCGACCATTTCCACCAGTGCTCCCTGCCGTATTTAGCGGTCAAAGTAACAGAACAATCGCTTTAATTACAATGATTTGACGACCTGCCATTCCCGGCGTGCCAGGCTGGAAACGGACATGCCGGGAATATCCGCCAAACCGTTGAAATTTTTAGTATTCCGCAGGATTAAAAGACCGGTTCGGCGGATGCCTCAATCAATCGGCAGACGGACGGTGAAACAGGCACCGTGCCCGTCGCCCGCCGCATCCTGAAGGTTGGTGGCTTCGATCGATCCCCCATGCGCTTCGACAATCTGCCGGGAAATCGACAGCCCCAGTCCCGAATGAGTACCAAATTTCTCACCGGCAGGCCGTTCCGAATAGAACCGGTCGAAAATAGCGTCGAGCTTGCCTTCCGGAATGCCCGGGCCTGCATCGGTCACCCGCACGATGGCGAAACGCCCTTCGTGTATGAGCTCGACGGTTATGGTACCGCCTGCCGGACTAAAACTGACGGCGTTGCCGATCAGGTTGCGGAAGACTTGCGCGAGGCGGCTTTCAATACCGGGAACGGATGCATCCCCGCCCTTGAGGATATCGACAACGATACGCGGCGGCGTATCATCACCGATAGCGCCATGCATATCGGCCAGGGTTCGCAGCATGTCGGCGACCCGCACGGGTTCACGATTTTCACGACCGAGTTCGGCATCAAGGCGCGAATAATCCGATATATCGGTGATCAGCCGGTCCAGACGCTGAACATCATCCAGAATGATCGCCATGAGTTTGCGCTGCTGTTCCGGGTCGCGAAGGCGGGCAGCGGTTTCAACCGCGCTGCGCAACGAGGTCAGCGGATTCTTGATTTCATGGCTCACATCCGCGGCAAACCGACCGATCGCATCCATCCGCTTGTACAGTGCATCGGTCATATCCCGCAGTGCGATCGACAAATCACCAATTTCATCGCCCCGGCGGGCCATATCCGGAATTTCCGTCGCCGTGCCGCCCAGGCCATGCCGGACCTGGACCGCGGCCTCCGCCAGTCGACGGACCGGGCGCGCGATAGTTCCCGCCAGATACAGTGACAACAGCACCGTAATAACCAGGGCCCCCGCAAATACTTCCAGTACGACAAACCGGACGGCGCGCACCGATTGCTGGATTTCGGTACCGCCCTTCGACAGCATGACAACGCCGATGACTTCGCGATAACGCTGGACCGGCATCGCCACGGACAGGACGTAGCCGCCTTCGCCGTCGCTGCGCGCAACACCGTTTATCTCTCCGGCGAGGGCCAGGCGCGTCTCGGCATAATCGGTCAGACTCTGTTGCGGGGCTTCCCGGTAAACATCCAGATCGGTTCGGGCCTGCAGTGAATCGAACATCCGGTCGAACAAGGCGATCATCCGCTGTGCGGTCGGCATCTCGTCCGGTGGCGGCAGCGCGCTGATGCGAACCAAACGGCCGCGGCCGCCCAGCCGACGACTATCGGCCACCAATCGCCCATCCGTCAGAAACAGACGAGCGCGGACATTGGCGGCGGACGTAAGCCGGCGGATCATGTCGCGCGCATGCGCGGCACTCAGCACCTGACGGCCCGTTGTTTCTATGCGGATTGCGCCTTCGCCCAGCGCCCCGGCAAAGATGTCGGTCTGGGTTTTCAGGGCGTCCAGTTCAGCATCGATCAAACCGTCGCGATACGGCCCCAGATACAGTAACCCCGCGACCGGGATCGCCAGGGCAACCACATTGACAACTAGGATACGCAGCGTGAGCGGCGACATGATCCGGCGTCTTGTTCTAGGGGCGGGACCCCCCTCCCGCTTTTCCATTACCCGCTACCCGACATGCAACCTAGCTATCTTGATATCGGTAGCCGACACCGTACAGCGTCTCGATTTCCGTAAATTCATCATCCGTTTCGCGGAACTTCTTGCGCAAGCGCTTGATATGGCTGTCGATGGTACGGTCATCGACATAAATGCTTTCGCCATAGGCGGCATCCATCAACTGGTCACGGCTTTTGACGTGTCCGGGATATTGCGCCAGCGCCCGCAACAACAGGAATTCGGTCACCGTCAACTGCACCGCGTCACCTTTCCAGGTGCAAAGATGACGTTCCGGGTCGAGCACCAGCTCGCCGCGAACCAGCATGCCTTCACCCTTGTCAGATGCCGGATCGTCCAGGGCATCGGCGCGGCGCAACAAGGTCCTGATTCGCTCAATCAGCAGACGCTGCGAGAACGGCTTCTTGATGTAATCATCCGCGCCCATCCGCAGCCCCAGCACTTCGTCGACCTCGTCATCTTTCGATGTCAGGAAGATCACCGGCATACGGCTGGACTTGCGCAGATTCTGCAGCAATTCCATGCCGTCCATCCGCGGCATCTTGATATCCAGGATCGCCAGGTCAGCCGGCTGCTGACTTAGGCCGCGATAGGCCTCTTCACCGTCATTATACGTCCGCACGCGATACCCTTCCGCCTCCAGCGTCATCGACACCGAGGTCAGAATATTGCGGTCATCGTCCACAAGCGCAATTGTCCTGTGCATCCGAGTTCTCCTCCATCAACGGCTGCCCCATAGATAGGGTCACATTACCACCAAAACCACCATCGCCGCCTGATATGGCGGGAATGTGGCACCCAAGCGGCCTGATCGCGGCAATTTCGGCGTATGACCAGCGTAAATTGCGGCGCCAGCAACAATTCCATGCGTCGAAATGACCACTCGCAACACGTGCTTCGCATCCTATATCTACGATGTTTTCCACGGCGAATTCAGGTTATATCTCAATCATGCCGTCCCGACCTTCCTATCTGCTCATCGGCGCGCTGCTCACGGCGCTTGTGGCTATTGCGCTCATCAGCTGGACTGCCTGGGAAATGTCCCGACCGGTGCCGGTCGTGCAGTTCGGCGGCGTCCGGTCGGTGGCAGTGGCGCCGTCAGTACAAATCGGCGGCCCCTTCACCCTGACGGACCATACGGGCCAAACCGTGACGGATGAGGCCTGGCGCGGCAAATTCATGCTGATCTATTTCGGCTACGGCTTCTGCCCAGATGTCTGCCCGACCGAACTGCAGATCATGTCGAGCGCGCTGGATGTGCTGGAAGACGATGCCGAACGCATTCAGCCCTTGTTCATCACTGTCGATCCGGAACGCGACACGGTTGAATTCATGGCCGATTATGTCTCCAATTTCCACCCGAGCATGATTGGGCTGACCGGCCAGACGGCCGCAATTCAGGCGGCGGCTGCCGCCTACCGTGTTTATTTCAAGAAGGTCGAGGATGACTCCTCCGCCGAATATCTGGTCGACCATACCTCCTTTGTCTACCTGATGGGACCGGACGGAAAATTCCTGACAATGTTCCGCGCGGGGGCCGAACCGCAGGACATGGCCCGGACGGTCGCGTCCTATATGGGCCAGTAAACGCCCTCGCGCCGGCGCGTTACAACGTGCTGGCAGATTGCAGCAAAATCCCGAGTATCGTAATCGGCACAAGAATTCGCAGCAGCCAGAGCCAGGCGATTCCAAATCGGCTATCGGTTAGATCAGCTTCGCGCAATGACACCGACTGCCGGACGCGCCACCCCACGAATAGCGCCATCAAAATCCCCCCGAGGGGGAGCAGGAAATTTGAAACGCCCGCATCGATGGCGTCGAGGATGCCGTAACGGCCGATCTGGATATGGGACAGGGTGCCGAAGCTCAGCGCCGAGGGCACACCGACGACAAACACGATGCCGCCAACCAGCCCTGACGCGGTCCACCGGCGCAGTTTCAACCGCTGGACCGCCACGGATACGGGCACTTCCAGCAATGCGACCATCGACGTGAAAGCCGCGGCGGACAGCAACAGGAAAAAGACGGTGCCGATGACCTTGCCGCCCGGCATCGCCAGGAAAACCTGCGGCAAGGTGATGAAGGCAAGCTCGGGCCCGGCGGCGGGATCGACACCGAACGAAAAGACCGCCGGAAAGATCGCGAGGCCCGCAACGATGGCAAACAGCGAATCGCCAAATGCAATTGCGGTTGCCGATGTCGCCAGCGAAAAATTTCGCGGCATATAACTGCCATAAGTGACGAATACCGCCATGCCGATCCCGAGTGAGAAAAATGCCTGCCCCAATGCGGCGACATAAACCTTGGGTTCCGCGAATGCCGACCAGTCGGGCGCAAACATGAACCGCACCCCCGCACCAGCATTGGGCAGGGACATGGCATAGGCCGCCAGGCTGGCGATGATCACGACCAATACCGGCATCAGATAGCGATTTATACGCTCAATCCCGCCCTGCACGCCGCCCGCGACCGTAAACGTCGTCAGCGCCAGCATAGCCGCCTGCCAGCCGACAGGTTCGCCCCCGTCGGCAATGAACGTGCTGAAGAATGCGCCGTAACCGGCCTCCGCCGTCGTCCAGAGGGTACCGATCGCGGCACCGGTAAAATACTTCAGCGCCCATCCGGCGATAACCGCATAGTAGCTGAGGATCAGAACCGAACCGGCGACCCCCAGCCAACCGAGATGCCGCCAAAACCCGCCATTATCCGCCAGTTCATAGGCCGCCGCCGCATCACCCTGCGCGCTGCGTCCCAGCGACAATTCGGCAATAACCAGCGGCAAACCGACAAGCAGAATGCAGACGAGATAGATAAACAGGAAGACGGCGCCACCGTTTTCTCCCGCGACATAGGAAAACCGCCAGATATTTCCAAGCCCGACCGCCGCGCCAATCGTCGCCAGAATAAATCCCCGGCGCGACCCCCACTGTTCCCGCGTGCTCATCCTGTCCTAACCCTCTGTCCGGTCAACACCACGGGACACGCCAAATACTGGTTTTTCCTGCAATGTTGACTGCGCCAGCACTCACGCAAAAATTGCCAGAATGGGTTTATACGGGAATCAGCCTATCGGGCATTGCGCCAGATCAAGCGTTCAGGACATGCCTGTTTCTCATAACCGCGTAAACAAGTCTCAATACGGCGCATCGCCCTTGACCGTCACCCGGTGCATGCGGCGGCGTTTGCCGGGGTAGTCGTTGATCGCATTATGCAGCACCGCGCGGTTATCCCACAGCGCAAGGGAGCCTTCGCGCCAGCGGAAACGGCAGGTAAATTCCGGGCGTGTGGCGTGATCGATCAGGAAATTCAGCAGGCCCTGGCTTTCCGCCCAGGTCATATTTGCAAAGCGCTCGGTATGCAGGCCGATATACAGGGCCTTTCGACCGGTGACCGGATGGACCCGGACGAGGGGGTGCTCGGATAGTTTTTCATAATTTTCCGTATCGCTCAGCCCCATGGTCTGCAGGTTGTTGTAGCTGCCGGTCGCCGGTTTGCCGCGGGGCCGACCGGCATCCGGCAGGTTCACGGTTTTCAATCGCCCGGCAAGTTCCTTCATCCCGTCCGACAGCGCGTCATAAGCCGCGTACATGCTGGCGTACAGCGTATCGCCACCAAAGTCGGGGATTTCCTTGGCATACAGCACCGTTGCCAACGCTGGTTCCGGCAGGAACATCTGGTCGGTATGCCAACCCTCGCCGAAATTGCGTATATCGGTTTCGGTCTTGATGATTTCCATCACCTCCGGCAATTCGGGCAGACCGGCGACAAAAGGGTGGAAATGGATTTCGCCGAAGCGTTTTGCGAAATCGAGTTCCTGTTGCGGCGTGATGTCCTGATCGCGGAAGAATACGACACCGTGCTGCATCAAGGCATCGTGCACGGCGTCGAACACCGTTTCCTCCAGGTCCTGGGACAGATCGACCCCGGCAATTTCCGCGCCCAGCGCACCGGCAATCGGTTCAACGGCAATCACACTGTTCCGCATCGCATGCTCCGTCAGGCCTTTTAAATCAGACACATGTCGCCACTGGGCCCAAGGTCGTCATCCGCCGATACCAGCAGTTCGTTCCAGCCCGTGGGTAGCTCAATCGGCGCGGTGCCAACCTTCGGTGTCGCACCCTGCATCCAGAAATTATGCGTCGGATGCGCACCGCCCGCGACGGCCAGGACGATCTGCGACGGATCCTTGCAGATCGGCCACATCGGGTCATTGGCCGACGCGACCGTTTCCGGGTCAACGCCGGTTTCGATCCATTGCAGGAAGCCGGTTCGCACGACGTCCTCATGCGGGATTTTGGAATTTTCCCACAGGAACTGCTTGATCGACTGCTTGGTCCAGCCCAGCGACGCCAGTTGCGCCGCCACCACGCGCGGCATCAACAACGCGCCAGGCGTTCCCGTTGAATGACCCCAAATATAGTGCGACGACGGGTTTCGCAGATACGCGGCCACCCGATGCAGGCCCTGCAGGGCCTCTTCTTCCAGCGTTTCCTTGCCGACACCGCGACGGGCAATGTTCGACGCACCGGTCGACACAATCACCGTCACGCCATTCTGACCGGGCCCGACGCCGCCAAAATCTGCGCCGACCGGTCCCCAACCTTCCGGCAGACCTTCCTCGTCTTCGGCGATCACCACATTGGTGGTGCGCATGGCGCCATATATCGACATGGTGCCCACACCCGGCAACGCACCGCCGACATTCTGCTGTATCAGCCGGATGGCGCGGCCGATGGAGACACCGGCTGGATGCTGCGGATCCGGTCCCAGCAGGCCAAAGCCCGAATTGAGCCGGATGGCATTGCCGATGGGCCCGTTCACAATCACCACCGGATAGGTGCTGCCCGATGTCGCCTGGAACTTGTCGTGTTCCATCGCCGGATCAAGAATACATTCGACCGCCGCGATCATTACCGGCAGGTATTCAGGTCGTCCGCCGGACATGGCAAGCGTTGCCGCCAGCGTTTCAACCGTGGCAATCCCACCGCGCGGCATGACCTTGCCGATCACCGATTTGCGATCCCGGTTGGTTCCCTGAAGTATCCAGGATACCCGCTCCTCGGTCGGCGGATTCAGCGGCAATCCATCGCCCCAGGTACTGGTAATGAAATGGCGATTCATCTTGTCATAGGCCGCTTCGTAGCCATTGGCTTCGATACGCACCCGGGGCGGATACTGGATCCCCGTTTCACTGTTCGCGGGCTTCCAGTCCGTCAACCCTTCGGCGACCTTATGGACATCCCGCTCGACTGGTGAAATATCGCTATCGACCAGAAACGGCGCGATCGGGAAGATCACCATGGATGCATCCTGGTCGAAGCCAAGCCCGGCCATGGAATTACGCACCACGCCCACGAAATCTTCGCGAGCCACGATTACGGTAGGAACACCCCTGCTTTCGATACGAGCGGCAGCACGGCCGCATGCTGTTGCGCAGGAGCCTCAGGAAGCGTTTCCGACAATGACCGCGTCAACACCCCGTTCGACCAGCATGTCGACGGTTTCTTCGGTATCCATCTGCCGGGTTCCCATCGGAAATTCGGTTTCGGCGATGAAAGTGGCGTCAGGATAGACCGCCTGCAGCTTTTCACGGATCATCGGCAGCATGCGATGTGCCTGCCACATGTCATCGCTGAGCAGCGCAATTGTCTTGCCATTCAGCGTATCGAGGCGGGATGCGTGCAACACGGTAACTTCCGTCGCCCCACTGGGGTCAAACACTTCAAGCGCGTCCATTTTTCGAATCTCCCTGTTATTCCATTGGGCCAGTATATCCCCGGGCAGGCGCTGCGCCTATTCAGGCCGCGTTACGCGCATCTTCCAGGATCATATCGGCGGCTTTTTCCCCGATCATGATTGTTGGTGCGTTGGTATTACCGGAATTCAACGTCGGCATGATCGAGGCATCAACAACGCGCAACCCCCACATGCCATGCACCCGCAACCGTTCATCGACGACAGCCATCGGGTCCGGTCCCATCTTGCAGGTACTCACCGGGTGATAGACGGTCGATCCTGTATCGCGGGCGAATTGCAGCAGTTGTTCATCCGTCTGCGTCGCCAGGCCCGGTGCGAATTCTTCGGTCACAAGCTTCTGCATGGTCGGCGTTGCAATGATTTTGCGCGACAGTTTCAGCCCATCCACAATTGTCTGCTGGTCGTTCACCGTCGCCAGATAGTTCGGATGGATTCCCGGATCAACGGACGGGTCCGTCGACTTGATAACGACATGCCCGCGCGATTCCGGCCGCAACTGGCAAACCGATGCCGTGAATGCCGCAAACCGGTGCAGTTCCTTGCCCACACCGGTAATGCTGAGCGGGATAACGTGAAACTGCACATCCGGGGTTTCAAGGTCCGGCCGGGTCTTGGCAAACATGCCGACATGCCCCGCGGCAATCGTCAGCGGTCCCTTGCGAAACAACGCATATTCCAACCCGATACGCAGCTTGCCGAGGATGCTGTTCACCTCGTTATTCAGCGACGGTTCATTGGTCTTGTAGACCGAGCGAGCGGCCAGATGGTCCTGCAGGTTCATGCCGACGCCGGGTAATTCATGCACCATGTCGATGCCGAATTCCTGCATGACCGATGCCGGACCGACACCCGAAAGCTGCAATACCTTCGGCGAGGCAATGGCGCCGCAGGATAACAATATTTCGCCACCCTGTTTCGTCACCCGCTCCACCCTCTTCTCGCCCTTGACGGAAAACTCGACGCCGACGGCGCGCTTGCCTTCAAATATCACGCGATGGACCAGCGCTTCGGTTGCGATTGTCAGGTTGCTGCGGTGTTTGACCGGATTCAGGAATCCGACGGCAGCGCTGCACCGGCGGCCATTGCGCGTGGTCAGTTGATAGAAGCCGACGCCTTCCTGATCACCGCCATTGAAATCGTCGGTGCGGGGAATGCCGACTTCCTCAGCCGCATCAATGAATGAACTGGAGAAACCGCGCGTGAAGGAAATATCGGATACCGCCAGCGGCCCGCCGACGCCGTGGGTTTCACTCTCACCGCGCTGCTGATCTTCGGCTTTTTTGAAATAGGGCAGAACCTCATCCCAGGACCAGCCTGCATTGCCGAGCTGCCGCCACTGGTCATAATCCTGGCTCTGGCCACGAACGTAAACCAGACCGTTGATTGAACTGGACCCACCCAGAACCTTGCCGCGCGGATAGGGAATAGAACGGCCATTCAGCCCTGGGTCGGCCTCGGTTTCAAAGCACCAGTCGGTTTTCGGGTTCATTGCCGTCTTGAAATAGCCGACCGGAATATGAATCCACGGATAGCTGTCTTTCGTTCCCGCTTCCAGCAGCAGCACGCGGTTTTTCGGGTCCTCTGACAACCGGTTGGCCAGCACACAGCCCGCCGATCCCGCGCCGGCGATGATGTAGGTAAATTCGTTTTCGCTCGCAACCATAACCATTTCCCCTTTGCCGATAAGCAGTATTAGCATTCCCTCCCGCATTCCATACGTGCGACAGTATCGGCCACCTGCGCTACGATAATGCCATGGACATCTTCAAACCTTCAATCACCCAGCCTGAGATATCGTTCTCCGCCGAACCCTGTGAACCCGGGAGCACCGCGTGACGGGTTCCCCGCGTCCGGATGACACCTCTAAAACAGCACAAACCGGATTGCGTAGCCTGTTTGGCGATTCGAATTTTGTTCGGCTGTGGCTAACCGGGGCGGCGTCCGGCAGCATGCGCTGGCTGGAAACGCTGGCGGTCAGCGTCTATGTGTTCGAAACAACACAATCGCCCTTCATGGTCGCGGTGATGATGGCGGCCAGAATGGCCCCAATGCTGCTTGGTGCAGCAGTCGGCGCGCTCGCCGAACGATTCAACCGTCGAAAGATACTGCTATCCGGACTGGCAATCATGGCGACGGTATCGATGACCATGGGTACGCTGGCCGTGACCGGCGCTATCGAGTTGTGGCAAATCGCCATCGGGTCATTCCTCACAGGGTTGTTTTTTGCTTCCGAGTTTCCAGTTCGGCGCACCATGCTTGGGGAGATTGCCGGGCAGGCGCGTATCGGCGGCGCGTTGTCGCTCGATTCCGCATCGAATAATGCAACCCGCATGATCGGGCCCATTATCGGCGGTATCCTGATTGAAACTGTCGGACTGCACGGCGCGTATTTTGTGGCGGCGTGCCTGTATTCAACCGGCTTCCTGATGATTACCGGCGTTCGCTATGTCCGGGGCACACCGGCCATGACAATCGGGCTGATCACATCAATTGCTGAAGGATTGCGCTATATCCGCACCAGCCGCCGGGTCGTCGGCGTCCTGCTGGTGACCATCTTCACGAACCTCTTCGGGTTTCCCTTTGCCAGCATGATCCCGGTTATCGGCAAGGACATTCTGGGACTAAGCCCGATACCGGTCGGTTTCCTGATGTCCGCTGAGGGTTTTGGGGCGTTTACGGGTGCCCTGCTGCTGACAGTCACCGCCCGCGCGCAATATTTCGCCCGAATTTATATGGGCGGCGCGGCGATATTCATGTGCATGATCGTGCTGTTTTCCCTGTCGCAGCAATTCGGCCTGTCACTGGCAATTCTTATTACTGCCGGGTTCGGCGTTGCCGGATTCGCCGCGATGCAGAGCGTTCTTGTTTTTTCCGATGCCCCGCCGGAAATTCGGTCGCGGGTCATGGGTGTCCTGGCCATGTGCATTGGCGCCGGGCCAATCGGCGTGCTGCATATCGGATTGCTGGCAACCTGGTTCGGGGCACAGAACGCAATCACCATCATCGGGCTGGAAGGCCTCACATGCGTCATCGTATGTGCGATTATCTGGCCGGAACTGTATCGCCCCCCGCCAAAAGAGGCATCGTAATCGCGCAGCCTGCCGGATGAACCGGTAGCCGAAATCGCAATGCTTCGGTCATCGGGAAATCTGGAAAATCACCCGCGTGCAGCTAGTTCAACATCCAGCCGGGCCAGACAGGCAGGCCGGTCGGCGCGGAAATCACCGTCGATCCACCAGTCCTCCACTGCCGTCAACACGTCGCCCACCGCCGGGCCGCGCGGCAACCCGCGTTCCAGTACATCCGTTCCGGACAGTGGAAAGGTCACCGGCGACCAGCCATCGGCAACTTTGACCAGCGCAAGCCAGCCATCATCGGCCATATCGCCGGAACGGGCCCAACTCAACAGGGTCTGTTCACGGAACTCCGCAGCGCCCGCACGATACAGCAAGCGCCGGCACGACATCGGATCCAGCGCCGGCGAAACCGCATCACGCACGCTCATCACCAGATAGGCGCGTTCCGCATTCGACAATTTCAGCCGTTGGGCAATTTCGGACATTTTCCCCGTATCGGCCTGCAGCAGCGCCGCAAGCCGGCGCACCGGGTCGATCGGTATTGGCAAGATCTCGGTTTCAATGCGAATCAGCCTAGCCAAAACGTCAAAATTCCGGGCTTCGGGCAGGAAATATTCCAGCACCGTCGCATCACGCATTAATTCCAGCGTCGGCACAGGGTTCGGCGCCTGGAGAAGCTTCATAACTTCAACCCGGACCCGCTCGGCGGATAATCGCGCCACGGCCGGCGCCATCGCCCGGCATGCGGCAAGCGCGTCGGCATCCGGCGGCGCCGTGCCGAAATGGGCCAGAAACCGAAAGAAACGCAGCAATCGCAGTACATCTTCCGAGATGCGCTGAACCGGGTCGCCGACGAACCGCACCCGCCCGGCCATCAGGTCGGCCTGCCCGCCGAACGGGTCGTGCAATGTGCCGTCGATTTCAAGCGACAGGGCATTGATTGTCAGGTCACGGCGCGCCGCATCGGCTTCCCAGTTATCGGTGAAGGCGACCGTGGCATGGCGGCCGTCGGTTTCGACATCATGCCGTAGCGTCGTGATCTCAAACGAGGTGCCGCCAATTACCGCCGTAACCGTCCCATGCTCAACACCCGTCGGAACCACTTTGAAACCGGCATCCCGCATCAGCGCCATAACCCGCTTCGGTTCCGCGTCTGTCGCGATATCGATATCCTTGATGGGCCGGCCAAACAGGGTATCGCGCACACAACCGCCAACGAAACGCGCCGTGGCGCCACCATCAAGCAGGGTTTTCATCACGGCCCGCGCTTCAGGCGTACGCATCCAGGGCTGGAGCGTGATGCGACCCCCGGTCAACGGCTCAGCGCTCGAATGTTCCGGGCACAATCACGCCGTCTTCCATATGGGGTGGGATATAAACGCCATCTGTTTCGGTTCCGAGTACGGCCGTCAGAACCAGCACAAGCGCAGTCAACGCCGCGCCGGAAATTATCAGCCATGTCCAGGGCAATTCCTGCCAATGCGGCAGAGGTTTTCCCTGGGATTCGGCATCGGCGCGCCGCCGCGCCGCCCAGTGCCAAATGTAATAGATGACGAATGGTGCCAGCAGTGGCGCAGCAATGGTGATGATTTGCCGGATCATGCTTCCTCCAATACTTCGCAGAGATTTACCAACATTCCCGCCGTCGCACCCCAGATATATCTGTCCTCGTATGGCAGGACATAGAAAGTACGCTCCTGACCGTCATGCATGCGTGTTCCCGTTTCATGGTTGTTTGTATCGAGAATGAAGCTGAGCGGCACTTCGAAAACCTCCGCAACTTCGAATGGGTCCGCCTTGATATCAAAGGGTGGATTGACGAAACCGACGACGGGCGTCACGCGGAAACCGGTCCGGACCACGTAGTCATCAAGCCGACCGATCACGTCGACCCGGTCCGGATGCAGGCCGACTTCTTCTTCGGCTTCACGCAGTGCCGCGGCGACATGACTTGGATCATCCGGCTCAACCCGTCCGCCCGGAAAACTGATCTGCCCGGCATGCGCATTCAAATGCGCGGTACGCTGCGTCAGCATGACCGTCAGGCCCGCCGGTCGATCGACCAGCGGAACCAAGACCGCGGCGGGGATCAACTCGTCCCGTGGCTTCATGGCAGGATTCAGATCGTGATCGCCGCGAAACCCCGACCAGCGCATCGGAGCATCGGGATTTTCCGTATCCTTCGCGCCGTTCAGCGCCGTAAACCGGTTTGTAATGTGTTGCCGCATCCCTGCCCCGTTACCCTTCCACTGTATCGTCTTCTGCTGACCCCAGAACAAAGGCGACGCCATTGCTCCATACGATCATTTCGGGTCCGTCATCGCCATCGCGTTCTTCGGCCTGCGCGACCAGGTCGTAAAATACCGGGCGCGTGATCAACGCCTCCAGATTATCACGTACCAGTATATAGGGTGTCGGTTCCCCGGTGTCTGAATCGATCACCACCCTGACAGGATGATCCGCACCGGCCTGAACCATATGGTCCAGATTGGTCCGAAAGTTCAGCACCTGATTCCGCCCTTTGCCTTCAATCTGCATTTCCACCGCCGTAAACGGCGCATCGTCGACATCGATACGACCGCGTTCAACCGGCGTAACCAACCAAAAATCACCCGAATCATCCCGCCGCAGAACGGTTGCGAACAGTTTCACCAGTGCCATACGCCGGATCGGCGCACCTTGATGGTACCAGGTTCCGTCGCGCGCAATCCGCATCTCAAAATTGCCGCAATTTTCTGCATTGTCCGGACGGAGGCCGTCCGCGATCATTTTTTCGAGAACGCCCGGATTACGTGATTGCATGCTGGCTGGCTCCCCGCCATGTTAACATGTGGCTGTCATATAATAGGAGATAAGCGTTGAGCCTGTCCGATGCCAGTACCGCCGACAATGGCGGCCCCGAGAATCTCGCAAACGAAATCGAAGCTCTGGGCGAAAAACTGAAAGCTGCGCGGCAAAATATCGGCCACGTTATCTATGGTCAGGAAAATGTCGTTGACCTGACACTGATCACGCTCCTGTCCGGCGGACACGCGCTGCTGATCGGCGTTCCGGGGCTAGGCAAAACGCTGCTGGTGGAAACACTCGGCACGGTTCTGGGCCTGAATGACAACCGGATACAGTTCACGCCGGATCTGATGCCCGCGGACATCCTGGGCTCAGAAGTGCTGGAAGAAGACGAAACCGGCAAACGGTCTTTCCGTTTTATTGAAGGCCCGGTTTTCTGCCAGTTGCTGATGGCGGATGAAATCAACCGCGCCAGCCCGCGAACCCAGTCTGCCCTGTTGCAGGCGATGCAGGAACGCAAGGTCTCCATCGCCGGAAAGAACCTGCCGCTGCCAGCCCCTTTTCATGTGCTGGCAACGCAGAACCCGGTGGAACTGGAAGGCACCTATCCGTTGCCGGAAGCGCAGCTTGACCGGTTTCTGGTGGAAATTAACGTCGGCTATCCCGGAAATTCGGAAGAACGCCAGATGCTTCTGGCCACGACGGGGGTCAGCCAAAACACCGCCGAGACGGTCTTTTCGGCACAATCGCTTATGGATGCGCAACAACTGGTCCGCCGCCTGCCGGTCGGAGAGCATGTTGTCGACGCCATCCTTCAGGTTGTGCGCGCCGGACGGCCAGAAACCAGTGACGTTCCAGACGTCATTTCTCATGTGTCCTGGGGGCCGGGACCGCGCGCCAGCCAGGCTCTGATGCTGGCCTGTCGCGCCCGGGCGCTGCTCGACGGCAGGCTCGCCCCGTCCGTCGACGATGTACTGGCATTGGCAAATCCCGTGCTGCGGCATCGCATGGCGCTGAATTTCGCAGCCCGTGCCGAAGGCGTCACGCTGGATTCAGTTATTGAACGACTCTGCGCGCCCCTGCGTTAAACAAGTCTGACAGGAGCAGTTAGAGACTTACCGTGCCACAGGACGCCATACCAGCCCCCGAACGGCAACTTCGACTGCAGCATGAGGCCGAGCGCGCTTCAGGCAGGCTGCCGCCGTTGCAAATCCTCGCCGACCGGGTCGCGGCGACCGTGGCGCAGGGCGTTCATGGCCGGCGCCGCGTCGGTCAGGGGGAAACCTTCTGGCAATTCCGTCGTTACCGGGCAGGCGATTCCCTGACGGCAATCGACTGGCGGCAATCGGCCAAATCACGACATTATTTCGTCCGGGAAAATGAATGGGAAGCCGCGCAAACCGCATGGCTGTGGCGCGATGCAACGCCGTCCATGCAGTACAGTTCGGATCCACAATTGCCGACCAAGGCCACCCGCGCCGACCTGCTGCTTCTTGCAACCGCATCCCTGTTGATGCGGGCGGGCGAGCGTTTCACCTTGCTGGGCAGTGGCGCACCGGCGGCAACCGGCCGGCGGGCCTATGACCGGCTGGCTGAACTGATTGCGCGGAACGCTGCCGGCGATTCGGACCTGCCGCCCTTCGAACCGCTGCCGCGTTATTCGCAGGCGATCCTGTTCGGTGATTTCCTGAGCGAGCCCGAGACGGTCAACGACAGGATCGCCGCCCTCGCCTCCCGCGGTGTCGGCGGATTGCTGGTGCATATCGTGGATCCCGCGGAGCGAACATTACCCTTTCGAGGCCGCATCCGTTTCGAAGGCTTCGAAGAGGAAGGCAATACACTGCTGGGACGGGTCGAAACCTCCCGCGATGAATACCGTCAGCGTTTTGATCGCCACTGCGCCAGCCTGCAGGAACTGACCCGCCGCGCCGGATGGGTCTATCTGCAACATGAAACAGACCGCTCGCCGGAATCGGCCCTGTTGACCATTTTCGCGGCGCTGGCGCCCAACACGCAGAGGATCTGACGCAATGTTCGGACTCGGTGCCTTTGCCTTCGCCGCCCCCTGGTTGCTAACGGCTTTGATTGCCCTGCCGGCGCTGTGGTGGCTTTTGCGGTTCACCCCACCGGCACCGAAATCGATCCGTTTCCCCGCGATTCGTCTACTGTTCGGCCTGCAGAGCGAGGATGAAACCCCGGATACCGCGCCTCTCTGGCTTATCATACTGCGCCTGCTTGCGGCCGCGCTGATCATCCTTGGTCTTGCTCAGCCATTGCTGAATCCAGGCGCCAACCTGGCCAGACAGGGTCCCGTGATACTGATTGTCGACGATGGTTGGGCCGCAGCACAAAACTGGCCGGCACGACAGGCCGTTGCCGAGCAGGCGATCATCCAGGCCGACCGCGAAGGCCGGTCCGTTATCATCCTGACGACGGCGCCGACGGAACGCGGCACACCGCCAGAGCCAAGCGGGTTAATGCGCCCGGATCAGGCGCGTGATCTTATTGCGGGAATCCAGCCAAAGCCCTGGCCGGTCGACCGCAAGGCCACACTGGCCGCCGTCGAGTCCATTGGTATCGAGGATGCCGCCGCTGTTTACTGGCTGAGCGACGGGCTCGCCGATGATTCCAGGGACACCGATGGTACCGACCTTGCCCTGGCGAAACGGCTGCAGCGTCTCGGGCCATTGACCGTGCGAATACCGGATGAAAACGCGCGGCTTATCCTGCCGCCGGAACCCGGTGATAACCAGTTTACCATTACCGTCAAACGCACGGCTGGCAACGGTTCCGCACAGGCATACATTCGTGCGCTTGGCGAGGACGGACGATTAATCGCCCGCCAGACGATGGACTTTGAGGAATCAGCAAGCGCCGCCGCAACGACGCTCGACCTACCGGTCGAATTGCGGAACGCGGTCGCACGGCTGGAGATCGAGGGCAACCTCACCGCAGGCGCAACGGCGCTGCTTGATACACGCTGGCGCCGCCGCCCCGTGGGGCTGATATCGGAAACACCGCTGGACGAAGGCCCCTCGCTGCTGTCAGAGCTCTATTACGTCGAACGCGCCCTGCGACCCTATAGCGAAATCCGACGTGGCCCGATCGGCACTCTGGTTGATGACGCGCTTGCCGTTATCGTCATACCCGACAGCACACCGATGGAAGCGACCGAACGCGATCAACTGATGACCTGGGCATCGGCAGGTGGAATGCTGCTGCGCTTCGCCGGGCCACGCCTCGCGCAAACACCGGAAGACCAACTGGTGCCCGTGGCGCTCAGACGCGGTGGACGCACCCTTGGCGGCGCGATGTTATGGAGCGAACCGGCGCGCCTCGCTCCTTTCGAGGCCACGAGCCCGTTTCATGATCTGACGTTGCCACCGGATGTCACGATCTACCGTCAGGTTCTGGCCGAACCATCGTTGAGCCTGGCTGATAAAACCTGGGCACGGCTGAGTGACGGCACACCTCTGGTCACCGCCAGCCAACAGGGCGATGGCTGGATCGTGCTGATCCACACCACATCAAATGCCGCCTGGTCGAATCTGGCCCTGTCGGGATTGTTCGTGGAAATGCTCGAACGCATTGTTTCCACAAGCCGTGGTGTCGCCGGCACAGGCGCAGGGGACAGGGCGCTCGCGCCCCTTGAACTGATCGACGGTTTTGGTCGCCCCGCCGAAGCCGGGCCGGCCACCCGCGCCATCAACACCAATGCATTCGACAATATCCGTATCGGCCCGCAAAACCCGCCGGGGCTTTACGGCGACGCCATTACGCGCCGCGCCCTGAACCTGGGACCACAAACGGGCGAGATTGCAGCGATAGGCGACCTGCCCAGTGGCGTTGCACGGGCGGGATATGCCGTGACCGAGGAATTCGACTTCAAACCCTGGCTGCTTGCAGCAGCCCTTGTCCTGCTTCTTGTCGATGCCGTTGTCACATTGATCATGCGGGGACTGTTCCCCCGGCGCCGGGCCGTGGCCACCAGCGCTGCAATACTATTCGCACTTTCAATGGCTTTTCTGCCGGGCCGCGAGGCACTGGCGCAGCAGGTGGATGATTCCTTCGCATTGAACGCGACACTGGATACCCGGCTTGCCTATGTCATTACCGGGGATCCGGCCACGGACAGGGCCAGCCAACGCGGGCTGATCGGATTGAGCGAAGCGCTGAACCGGCGGACGGCAGTCGAAACGGCCCCGCCGATTGGTATCGATGTCGAACGCCAGCCGCTGGAATTTTTCCCGCTCCTTTACTGGCCCATCTCTCCCCGACAACAGCAGCTTTCGCCCAGCGCGACCGGACGCATAAACCGCTATCTGACGACGGGCGGCACAATCCTGTTCGACCTGCGGGACATCTCTTCCAGCAGCGCCAATTCCGCCATATTGCGGCAGTTGACCAAGGATATCGCGATTCCGCCGCTGACCCCCGTTCCACCCGACCATGTCCTGACCAAGGCATTCTACCTGATGCAGGATTTCCCCGGGCGCTGGGCCGGTGGACAGGTATGGGTCGAGCGATCCGGTGACCACGTCAATGACGGTGTTTCCAGTATCGTCGTCGGCGGCAATGACTGGGCGTCCGCCTGGGCAACCGACCAGACAGGGCAGCCGATGTTTGCCGTGGTTCCCGGCGGTGCCCGCCAGCGCGAAATGGCATACCGGTTCGGCATCAACCTGGTCATGTACACGCTGACCGGAAATTACAAATCCGATCAGGTTCATGTTCCGTCGATCCTCGAACGGCTGGGGAACTGACAAATGGCCGGGACAAGCATCGAATTCGCACCATTGCTGCCGTGGTATCTGGTTGCCGGGCTCGGCTTTCTCGCCGTATTGATCGCCGGTACCGGCCTTTACGCCCGTGCCGGTGGCGCGTTGTGGCGAACCCTGGCATTCGCCACCCTGATCGCGACCCTGATGAACCCGTCACTGGTCAACGAACAGCGCGAGCCCTTGCGCGATGTCGCAGTCGTTGTCGTCGACGAATCACCAAGCCAGCGCATCGGCAGCCGGACAGGGCGCGCGGCGGCAGCACTCGAACAGCTTCGTGCCGAAGCAGACCTGCTGCGCGATACGCTGGATTTGCGGGTGATCCATGTTGGCGGTAACGCAATGGCTTCCGGTGACAAGGGGACCCAGTTACTGGCCCCGTTGCGCCGTGCCCTGAGCGACGTTCCGGAACGCCGGGTTGCCGGGTGTGATTATGCTAACGGACGGTCAGGTCCATGACGCGCCGATAGCACCCGAGGCAGGTTCGCTTCCCGGGCCCCTGCATGTGCTGCTGACCGGCGAACGCGATGAGGAAGACCGACGGCTCATCATCGTCAAGGCGCCCACATTCGGTATCGTCGGTAAAAAAATGAAAATGACGATCCGGATTGAAGACAGCGCGGCGACCCCGGAACCCGTGGCCCGGCTGGTAATCCGACGCGACGGGCAGGATGAATTCGTCACAAACGCGCCAATCGGAAAAGAACATACGTTAGAGTTCACACTGGAACATGCCGGCCCAACGGTCCTTGAACTCGAAGTTGCTGTAAGCCCGAACGAACTGACGGAAATCAACAACAGGGCGGTCGTGTCGATCAACGGTGTCCGCGACCGTCTGCGCGTTCTGCTGGTGTCAGGCGAGCCGCATGCGGGCGAACGGACCTGGCGCAACCTTTTGAAGTCGGACCCGTCCGTCGATCTTGTGCATTTCACGATTTTGCGCCCCCCCGAGAAACAGGATGGAACACCGATCAACGAATTGTCGCTGATTTCGTTTCCAACACGCGAACTGTTCGAGGTCAAAATTGCCGAATTTGATCTTGTCATTTTCGACCGTTATCGGCGACGGGGCGTATTGCCATCGATTTACCTGCAAAACATTGTCGACTATGTCGCCGCCGGCGGCGCATTGCTGGAAGCAGCCGGCCCCAGTTTCGCCGGTCCATTCAGCATCTATCGAACGCCACTTGGAAGGGTCTTGCCCGGCGAACCAACCGGCGAGGTCATTTCCCGCGGTTTCAAACCGGCAACGACCCATATCGGCCTGCGCCACCCGGTAACAGAAAACCTGCCCGGTGGCGTCACCCGGCTCGATGCCGATGTTGAAGCCGGTGAAGGCGACTGGGGCCGCTGGTTCCGGCAGATCAACGTGAACGTCAAACAGGGCCACGTTCTTATGAACGGTGCGGATGGCAAACCGCTTCTTATCCTCGACAGGTTCGGTCAGGGACGGGTTGCCCAAATCAATAGCGACCATATCTGGCTGTGGGCCCGTGGCTTCGAAGGCGGGGGGCCGCAGGCTGAATTGCTGCGCCGGGTCGCTCACTGGCTGATGAAAGAGCCGGAGCTGGAGGAAAATGACCTGCGTGCCGTCGTCCAGGGCGAGACACTGGAAATTACCCGACGCAATATTGATGACCTGCCCCAATCGGTCGACGTAACCGGGCCCGACGGCGAAACCGTCACCGTCGAAATGGAACGAACCCGAAGCGGTCTGTTTTCCGGCACCGTACCGATTACGGAAACCGGGCTGTACCAGGTCAGCGACGGCACAAAGCTGTTCATGGCGGCCGTGGGAACGTTGAACCCCGTCGAATTCACCGATGTACGCACGTCTGCCACACCGCTTGACCCAGCGATCAAAGCGGCCGGCGGGGCGGCACGATGGCTCACCGATGGGGTCCCAAACCTTCGCCTGGTCGGACCGGAACGCAGTGTATCGGGTCGTAGCTGGATCGGACTGGTTTCCAATGGCGACTACGTCGTCACCGGCCTGACAACCTTGCCGCTGATGCCCGCGCTGCTTGTTTTACTGTTTGCGCTTGGCGCGACTGCTATCGCATGGCGACGCGAAGGCGACTAATCCATTCGTTGAAGTAGCAATTTTCGCCACTACATGTCGCTATCCACCATCACATCGGGACTAAAGCGTTCAACATTTCGTGAGGAGACGTCATTCATAGCCTATGTCGTTTGTCCGAATTTTTTCCGTTCGCTATATTTTGTAGTGGCGGGGGGAGTTAGAAAGACATGCGGGATTATGGATCAGCATTGTTCAAGAGAAGCGAGCGATAGCCTGTTGGAGCCTGACCAAACGTCAGCTCCTTGGGAAATGCGCAAGCGTTCGGTCGTTATTGCCGGACATCGCACCAGTGTTTCCCTGGAGAACGCATTTTGGGACAAACTGAAAACGATTGCCGGCGAGCGCGGCAATACCGTTAATCAGATTGTTACCGAAATTGATGGCCAGCGTTCGGGCAACCTTTCCAGCGCGATTCGACTTTATGTGCTGGATTCACTTCAGATGCCCTAGCGGATCACCCAAACCATTCGGGCGGCCCGCGCAGCGCGATAAAACGCGCAACGCGTTACTTCGCCAATCCTTTCAGAAGACCGCGCAGGATATCTTGCGGCTTTGCAGCCTTGGAGTTCTGATCGTCGCCACCCAGAACGCCGGGCAGGATTTTGTCCAGCGGGTTCGATGATCCGTTGTCGGTACGGCGCAGAAAAGCGCCATTTGCCCGCACATTCGGCGAATCGATTGAGCCGTTCAGGCTGATCGCGACATAAGGCGCTTCCGCCGTATCGCCGCTGCGCAATACGGAAGTCGTTGATTCAACAACCCATTGCGGCAAGTCGACTGCAGCGACCGTGGTCGCCCGGGCACCGGCACCGCTTAACACCGTATCCTGCGTTCGCAGGACACCCTGCGCGATTTTGAAATTACCTGTCAGATCAGCCGGCGCATTGCCAAAAGCCTGAACCAATACGCTGGTCAGGCCGCCAACCTGCTGCAATTCCTTCACCTTGTTGCCAAATAGTGCGGTGGCAATTCCAACCGCGCCAATGGCCTGCTGTTCCTTTGCTGTTGCCAGAACGCGCGCCTTTCCACTGATCGTCCCCTGACCAGCCAATGCCGAAACCAGTGCCGCTTCCGAACGGCCTGCTGTTGTTAAAGAGGCCTCTATCGATATCGGGCCCTCGACCCGGGGCGTGCTGCCGAAAGCCGTCGCGGCGCGTGCCATATCAATCCCGGTTGCTGACAGGTTTACCGCCAATCCCGGGTTATCGGATTTGGCATCGACATTGCCATCCCCGGAAACATTGCCGCCAAAAAGACCCGCGGTGAACTGTTGCAGCTCCAGCCGGCCATCTTTCAAAACCGTGGCTATCTGGGGTTCGTCAAACTGAAGGCTGCCGGAAATCAATCCACCCATCTTCAGCGTGATATTCGCATCCATCGTCTGCAAGCCGGAAAAATCGATAGGCTCCCGCGACCAGCGATCCCCCGCGACACTGCCGCTTCCAGCCCCCCCGCGGGACGCCGCCGCAGCACGCTGACGGCCCCGCTCGGTTGCGGAGCGGGCGCTGGCCGCCTGGGGTGCCGCCTGGAACAGATCCAGCAATATCTCGCTCGTCGCCAGGTCGGCCACAAGGACGGGTCTTGCGCCGTCCAGCTGAACCGACCCGCTCCCTTTTATCGCGACCGGCCCGGCTGTCGCATCAAGGCTGGACACTTCCAGCGCCTTGACGGTTCCCTTCAGGCCGAAACCGGCATTCAACGCCCCCAGCTTCCCCGCAGCAGGCCGGAAACCCGGCGCACCGATCCGCACGAAATCCGCCAATTCCGGGTGGCTCAGCCGCATTGTGACGTCAAAACCCGGCGTGGCGCCCTCCAATTTAACCGGCCCCTCGACGTGCAACGCCGCCCCCGCACCGGCAATATCCGCATTCAGGGTAACCGATGACTGATTCCCGGTTATGCGTCCTTTTGCCGACGGTTTTCCCAGCGTCGCGGCAGGCAGCGGCATCGGCGTATCAAGCGCCCGGAACAACTTTTCCGGCTGGTTGACGGCCACATCGAAATCGATGGCAATTCCAGGCATGGCGGCAAAATTATTCACTTCGCCTTTTACCTCCAGCCGTGTCCCGGCCACGTCCCCCACACCAAATTTCCGAACAGTCAGGACGCCGCCAACAAGCTGACCATCGAACACCATCTTGCGCGCAACAGTTCGGCCGTAGGTAAGCTGCTCCAGTTGCGCATCGACGTTTGCATCAAACGTGTCCAGGAAAGCCAGGGGTCCAGTCGTGCCGCCGGTTTTTGTTTTCCCTGCCGCTGCCGGAACGGCCGCCTTGCTTCCGGTAACCGGTTTGGACACCGGTTCGGTTCCGGGTAAATAGGCATCAAGGTTTAACTGGTCGACAGCCAGCCGCAATCCGAACCCGATCCGATCGCGCATTGCCAGCGCCAGCGCGCCGCGCGCCGTGCTGGTATCCAGACGCATGCTGAAATCGGGAATCTGAACCGAATCCGGCGTCGCCGACACCTTGCCCGAATATGAAAAGCCCCGCAGCCGGTCCGCCGGCAATGCTGCCATATCGGCGCCCAACCATCGCAACATGGAACGCAGGTCGTCGGAAGCAACCGCCAGGTCACCATCAAATTTCGGAATGCCCCCCGCAGCCTGCAGGAACCCGACCAGCGATACATCGGACCCGCCGGGCAGCAACGCGGACGCATGGTCAAGCGTTACGGTTCCGTTCGCCAAAGCGCCACGGATGCCAGTCTGACGGATGACTTCGCCGCGGTACTGAATGGCATCGATCCCGAGATCTAGCGTCGCGTTCACATTTAGAGGTAGCGAAAAGCCAGATGATGGCGGGGACGATTTTTCCGGGTTAGCTGCCGGGTTGGCGCCAACGGTTCCTTTGGCAGCCGCCGCATCAGACGACGCCATCGCGGGAATATCGGCCAGCAGTTTATCCAGATCGATGCGATTGACCGAAATCGCCACGTCCGCCCCGATTGTGTCACCCAGCGAAACATTTATCGCACCACTGCCAAGAATATCGCCAAAGCGCAGCCGCGCATCATTCAGGGCAACCGCCTTTCGCGATGCAATTAGCTTACCTTCGACAGACGCAGGCTGGTCCATCAAGGGAGAAACGTCCGCATCCGATGCAAGCGCCACAAGGCGCGCCGTATTGCTGCCGGAAATGACCAGATCGCCTGTCACTTCCGCATCCGGGTCCGGCCCTGAAACCCGGCCGGAAAATTTCAGCGACAGGCCCGATTCAGGCAATGCCGTATCCAGTGAAACGGAGATCGGTTGACCTGCGACGATAACACCGGACTTCAAACCAACCGATACGGGAAAATCCCGGTATCGCGCATCGGCAGACACCGAAAAAGGTCCGGCAAGTGATGGCGCCGAAACCGCGACATTCAGACCCGTTACCGTTTCCGTAACGCCGGTTCCCGCATCCCGGTAGCTGATTGTGCCGTTCTGAATTGTTACACTGGCCAGTGAAATATCGACGGCCCCGTCGGGCTCTGCGGATTGCGTTTCGTTTGCATTCTGGTTTGCCGGATCTGCCGTCGATGAAAAGTCCCAGCTTGTCTGACCATCGGCGGAAACCTCAAGCGCAATGGCAGGCTCAATCAGATCAAGCTGCTCGATTGCGATCCGGCCTTCCAGCAGCGCACCGATCGAAATCCTCAACCGGAGCTCCTTCAGGCGGAGCATCTCCGGTGTGGCCGCCCCCTCGAAATTGGCTACCCGGACATCGGTAATTCGCAGTGCCGGCGCCGGTAATATCGTCAGGTCTATATCGCCATCGATTGCAGCAGTCCGCCCGGTCCTGTCCTGGATTTCCGTCAGAATGCTGCCTTTATGGGCGTTCCAGTCAATAAAGCTGGGACCGACCAGCACCCCGACGACAAGAAGGGCCAGCAAGCCGGCGATGGATAAAAGGACAATCTTTTTCAATACGGTGCTCCGAAATCAACCCGACGCAGGACAGCAATCAAGGCATTCAACTAGTGTATAGATAACCGAATTTCAAACACTTATACACCAATTCAGGCACCGCAACCGGACCGTCACATCCGCAGCATCTTTCCAGGATTCATGATGTTGGATGGATCAAGTGAGTGTTTGATCGACCGCATCACACTGACAGCTTCCCCGTGCTCGGCCGTTAGAAAATCTTTTTTGCCGAGCCCGATACCATGTTCACCGGTACAGGTGCCGCCCATGGCGATCGCACGATAATTCATTCTCTCGATCAGCGCCTTGGCCGCCTTCAGCTCTTCGTCCTTATCCGGGTCAATCAGGATAACAAGATGGAAATTTCCATCCCCGACATGACCGACGATGGGCGCCACCATCCCCGCTTCCTGAATATCGCGCTGGGTATCCAGCAGACATTCAGCGAGGCGTGATATTGGTACGCAGGCATCCGTCGCAATTCCCTTCTTGCCGGGCTGAAGCGCCAGTGCAGCAAAATAGGCATCATGGCGCGCCTGCCAGAGCTGATTGCGTTCCTCGGTGCGCGACGTCCACTGGAAGCCACCGCCACCGAAATCCCCGGCAATTGCACCGACCATTTCCGCCTGCTCCGAAACAGATACCTCGGTCCCGTGGAATTCGAACCACAATGTGGGTTTGGCTTCATAACCGTCCAGCTTCGAATAGCGGATGCAGGCATCCATCTGGACATCATCCAGCAATTCGATCCGTGCAACGGGAATACCCGACTGAATTGTCAGGATCACCGTATCCACGGCATCGGCGAGCGTCGGAAACTGGCAAACGGCCGTCGACATCGCTTCGGGGATACCATAGAGGCGGGTCTGCACCTCGGTGATAACCCCCAGTGTGCCTTCGGAACCGATGAACAGGCGCGTCAGATCATATCCGGCCGCGGATTTCCGCGCCCTTCCGCCCGTACGGATGATCCGCCCATCGGCCAGCACAACGGTCAATCCCAGAACGTTTTCGCGCATGGTACCGTAGCGCACGGCGTTTGTGCCGCTGGCCCGGGTCGCCGCCATACCACCCAGCGAAGCATCGGCCCCGGGATCAATCGGGAAGAAAAGCCCGGTATCACGCAGATGTTCGTTCAACTGCTTGCGCGTAACACCGGCCTGAACCCGGCAATCCAGGTCCTCGGCATTCACTTCAACAATGGCATTCATCTGCGAAACATCCAGGCAGACACCGCCATGCACGGCGATGACATGCCCTTCCAGCGACGTCCCGGTCCCGTAAGGGATGACCGGAACCCCATGCGCCGCGCAGATTTTCACGATGGCGCTGACTTCTTCCGTCGACTGGGCAAAACAGACCGCATCCGGCGGCATCGGCGTCATGTAGTCCTCGCCGCTGGCGTGATGGTCACGAACAGCCGCAGCGGTCGAAACGCGATCGCCAATTACGGCGCGCAATTCGTCAACAATCGGCGCGGTTAGCGGTGCGGGCACAGCGGTCATGGGATTCTCCAGGAAAAGGCGCGATACAGACATAACGTAGCGTGCGGCAAGGGTACCTTCAACCGCGTCAGGCAATTCAAAAACAGCCGCACCGTGCAGAAAATGGCGTTTTTTAGAGTTATATGGAAATCACGCTAACTGTCCGGGAAAAAATAATATTTCGCGCTTCCCAGACGACAGGCAACACGATAGCATTTATCCGGTTACCGCCATCTATTCGCAGATACAGCATGGCGAAATTTCAATAAGGCGGCTCCCGTACCCGGTGTGCGGAGGCGATGGCCCATTACACGACGTATGTTCGAATTCCGTACATGCGCCGCTAAATTTCGGGCCTGTCCAATAGGCCAATCAATGTCCCAGATGCCGACCGGGCGCGCGTCTGGAAACGTTCGGGAGGAACGATATGTTCAAGAAGACTTCACTGTCCGTTGCCGCAATTGCGCTGGCCGGATCACTCGGCATGGGCACGGCCTCGGCCGAGAGCATCACCTTTATGACCGGCCCTGCCGGCGGCAGCTGGTATCCGCTCGGCGGCGCCATCAAGAATATTCTGGAAGAAGAAATCGATGGCATGGAAGTCACGATCCGTCCGGGCGCCGGGCTGATCAACCTGAAGGGTGTTTCGGGTGGCAAGGCACATATGGGCTGGAGCCTCGTCATGTCAGCCGTCGACGGCCTCAACGGCAATGCGCCGTTCAAAAAGAAGCTCGGCGATATCTGCAATCTGGGGTCTTTCTATAACAACTACCTGCAGATTCCCACGACCAACCATGATTTGAATTCCGCAGCGGATCTAAAAGGCAAGAATCTCGTCACCCTGCCCCGCGGCAACACGACGGAAGTCGGCGCACAGGCGCTTTTGAAAGCCGCGGGCCTGAGCTATGACGCAATGGGCAAGGTCAATTTCGCATCGATCAGCGACGGCGTGAACATGCTCAAAGACGGCCAGGCCGATGTCATGATGACAATCACCTCCGTGCCAAACGGCTCGCTGCTCGACCTGACGAATTCGCGCAAAATCAAGTTCCTGACGATCACGGATGAGCAGTTTGCCAATATGAAGAAGGCAAATGCTGGCTGGGGACGCCTGACAATTCCGGCGAACAGCTACCCCAATCAGACCGAACCGGTCACCATCGCAGGTTTCCCCGCGCATCTGATTCTGAACTGCTCGATGGTTTCGGAAGACACCGCCTACAAGATCACGAAAGCGCTGATCAAGCGGGGCCAGGAGCTGGGCGCAATCGTGAAAACACTCAGCACGTTGACCCCGAAAGCCATGGCCAATGATATTGGTGTGCCGCTGCACCCCGGTTCCGCCAAGGCATACAAGGAAGCCGGCGCACTCTGATCCGCCGGGTTTCATGCGACACGTGACAGGGTCCGGGCCTATGCCCGGACCCCTTTTTTGCCATAACCGGCCCGCAGAATAAGGGACCGGACGGCGACAGGAGGAGAAGCAGTCCATGCTGGCCAGTAACAAATTCGTTGCGCTCGCCACGGCAGGTATCGCGCTGGGGATGTTTGCATTCCATTTGTGGGTCGTCTTTACCGGCGCGCCGGAAGTCTTTCATTTTCGCGGCACGCACCTGCTGTTCACACTGGTTCTGGTCTTCCTCTGGTTCCCGTTACTGGCAGAGGCAACGAAGGGCAAGGCCATCGCTGGCACCCTGGTGGACACCGCCTGTCTGGCCGGTTCCATCATGGTCATTTCCTACCTCTTCGCCGAACATGACTACATCCTGGACCGATACGCCTATGTCGACGACCTGCGGCCCATCGATATCGTTTTCGGCATCACGATCATTCTACTGGTCCTGGAGGCAACGCGCCGCACCGTCGGGCTCGCCCTGCCGATCACCGCAGTAGTATTTCTGGGCTACGGGTTACTGATTGCCAATCTCAGTCCCAGCGAAGTCATCGACCAGATGTATTTGACGACCGAAGGAATCTTCGGCATCCCGCTTAATGTATCGGCAACCTATCTGGTGATGTTCATTGTCTTCGGAGCGCTGGTCGAAAAATCCGGCACCGGCAAGTTGTTCATGGATTTCGCCCTTGCGCTGGCAGGACATACAGCCGGCGGACCGGCCAAGGTCGCCTGCATGACCAGCGCCATGTTCGGCACGATTTCCGGCAGTTCAACCGCCAACGTCATGACCACCGGCACTTTCACCATCCCGCTGATGAAACGGGTCGGCTATCGGCCCGCTTTTGCTGGCGCCGTGGAAGCCGTTGCGTCCACCGGCGGACAGATCATGCCACCAATCATGGGCGCGGCCGCCTTTGTCATGGCGGAGTTCATGGCCGTCAGCTATCTGACCGTCATCAGTCTGGCCATCCTGCCTGCCCTGCTGTATTTCCTCGCCGTTTTCATCGCGGTGCATTTCGAAGCCAAGCGCATCGGCCTGAAAGGACTGCCCCGCGCCGACCTGCCGGCAATGGGCAAGGTGCTGCGGGAACGCGGGCATCAGTTCCTGCCGCTTGCGATTATTATCGGTGTCCTGGTTTCCGGATACAGCGCCCCCTATGCCGCAACGTGCGGGCTGTTTTCGGTCATCCCGGTGGCGCTGATGCGCAAGACGACGCGGTCGGAAATATCGGTCCGGCTGGTTGTTGATGCCATAATCCTGGGGATCCGGAATTCGCTTCAGGTCGCGGTCGCCTGCGCCTGTTCGGGCCTTGTCATCGGCATCATCTCGCTGAGCGGCATTGGCATCGAATTCACCTCATTCATCATCGGCATGGCGCAGGACACGATGCTGCTTGCGCTGATCCTGACAGCCATCGCCGGGATTATCCTGGGCATGGGGCTGCCCACAACACCGGCCTATATCGTGCAGGTCGCCCTGCTGGTGCCCGCATTGATCAAGCTGGGCGTCCCGCTGGAAGCCGCTCATATGTTCGTCTTCTACTTCGCCATCCTGTCGGCGATCACACCGCCGGTAGCGATTACCATATACGCCGCCAACGGTCTGTCCGGCGCCGGATTATGGGATGGCGGCCTTGCAGCCATGAAACTGGCCGCGACCGGTTACATCATACCGTTCATGTTCGTATACGGACCGTCGCTGTTGCTGATCGGCGACGCCGTCACCGTCGCAATCTCCTGTGTGACGTCTGTTGTCGGTGTCTGTTGCCTGGCCGGCGGGCTGCACGGATACTTCCTGCGGCGGGCAAATTTCATCGAGCGATGTATCCTTGTCGCGGCGGCGATATCGCTGATCAAACCTGGACTTACAACGGATTTGGTCGGGCTTGGGTTGATTTCACTGATCGTGGCACTGCAACTGCTGATCTGGCCACGCGCTGCCGATGTAACGCAGACTGTTGCTTCGGTTACCGAGACAACTCAACGCAACCCGTAGCGGATTTCGGAACCGTCATCGCCCTTGAAACGAACCTGGACCAGGACACCGTTCGCGTCATACCAAAGGTCCCGCTCGAAATCGCCGGTCATGACGTAATGATGCGCGGCGACCGGGCGACCGCGCACAGTTATCGTTTCCGGACCGATATCTTCTGTCTGCACCTGCATCAATTCGCCATCGGCCGGGTCGAGCAACAGGCGCTGCTTCACAACGGCGATATTCCACAGGCTGGCGGGCACGATTTCAGGTTCAACAGAAACCGTATCGCCATTTATCGATAACTGCAGCCGGTCGCCAGCCGGGCGGAGAAGGATATTGTAGTCATCCCCGTTGTCACGCGTCGTCGCCGTCAGGGTCAGCAACCGGTCATTGTGCCAGAACTCGGTCGCGGAATGTTCGAAGCGATACAACGGAATAAATCCCAGGCGGTAATCGACCTGCGCATCCACCCGGACTTCCAGGTTCTTGCCATTCGGTTCGAATTGAAGGATGTGATGCCCGATCGCATTGCCATTGCGCAGGATATCAAATTCCAGGACCCCACCATCCGGGACACCAGCCGGCGATGCCACGGCGACCGACCCGAAACAGAAAAAAAGTAATGTGGTCAGCCGAATAAACCGGATGGGAGAAAGCCTGCACCATAAACATGCAACCGGCATTTCCATCATTCCACCGTCGCCGTTATTCCATCGGTAACGACAATTTTTTCAAATTCGAACTTGTTGCCCGCGTCGTCCTCGGCCCAGTACTGCATGGTAATCCGGTCTACACCGGACGGCGTCGCCACATGATGGCCCTTCTGTTCCAGGGTTTGCGACGCTTCAATCCGGTAATTGACCAGCGCATCGACACAATCGGTACCGTTCTGGACACAAACCTTGCCGCGAACAATGGTGACGCCAACGCCGCCGGACTCAACAAAAAACCGGTCATGATTGTAGCGGTGCCGCCCGTCCTTGAATTCGTAACCGAATTCCGAGAATCCAAGCGACAGCTCGGATTTCCCCACGGGCATATCCTCTTCACAACCCGCGAGCGAGAATGCGAATACACCGAGGATTACTGTAGCTGGCAATAAGCGCATGACAGCGGGTCAGGCGGCGGTTCCGCCAACCGTCAGACCATCGATACGAAGGGTTGGCTGGCCCACGCCAACAGGAACCCCCTGGCCCATCCTTGCCACATGTTCCGATACCGGGATCAAGCTTCATATCGTTCCCGACCATGCTGATGCGGGTCATGACGTCCGGGCCATTGCCGATCAGTGTCGCCCCCTTCACGGGCGCGCCAAGCTTACCGTTCTCGATCTTGTAGGCTTCGGTGCAGGAGAAAACGAATTTGCCACTGGTGATATCGACCTGCCCGCCACCGAAGGATGTTGCATAAAGGCCATCCTTGACCGAGGCCAGGATTTCCGCCGGATCGGCATTCCCGTTTGGCATATA
>CALSRA010000002.1 GCA_943788635.1 uncultured Alphaproteobacteria bacterium
GTATGAGGACGGCGCGTTTATCGCCGCCAGCCGCCCGAACGCCCGCATCGTGAAACTGCTGGAAGGCAACCCGCGTTGCGGGTTTGAGGTCGCCCGCGAGGCACCCCCCCTATTGCGGCGTTCGCGGACAGGGGAAGGCGACGCTGGATGCAGCCGACGGTGAAGCCGTCCTGGGGCGGCTTGCAGCGCGATATCTGGGCGAAACGGAAACGCCGTTCCGCCGCTGGCTGATGGCCGGCGCGGCGGATGAAGTCGCGATAATCATTCGCCCGGTGCGGCTCATGACCTGGGATTATCGCGGCCGGATGGCTGATTCCGGCGGCTGACGCCTGCGCCCGTCAGTCGGCGATGTTCCGGGCCGGCGGGTTCTGGAAATGCGCATTTTGCATGACGGCGATGTTCGTCACGATTCTCAGAAATACGATGCAGAGCGCGATGAATAAAACCAAAGCACATTGGCTGAATACATTGGCGGCAAGGAATTCGCCGATTTCATACGCATTCCGGAAGAGACGCGCAGATGCCTGCTGGACGACCCAGGCGAGGATCCAGGTGACCCACCACCAGGGAAGGACGTTGGGGCGGGCCTGTTCCTGCCAGTTCAGGGGATCGGCGCTGGCCTTCCAGATTTCCACCACAGCCTGATAGGGTTTCCATAAATTGGCGATAGGGATGAAATGCCAGCCGACGGCCCAGCCCGGGGTGAATTGCATGTCTTCGGCGCCGAGTTGCCGGACGTTCCGGTTCGCGCGATGTATCCAGATCAGGATTAGGATGCCGCAGACAATGGCCAATACGATACCCACGACACTGACAACCAGTTGCCTGAGGTGGCTTGCGGATTCTTCATTATGGCCCCGTATCTGGTCATTGTCATAGACGCCGTACGCAAGGTCGGACAGGAACGCATATTCCAGATAGTTTGAGACAATGGCCGCGATGGCGATGGCGATTTGTGCGTAGAGCAACCAGATCACCCAGCGGGTCAGGGTCGCGAATTTCCGGGCGGATCGGGGCAGGGTATCCGCGTTCTCGGAAGAGGTATCCGTCATTGTTCGTTCCTGAATTGTTCTATTCAAGATCGCCACTTTAAGTGGTGTTTATTTTTTTTCGCAACCCGTTTATTGCAGGGGCGGCTTGGCCGCGGATGGCGGAACCCGGTTTCCTAGACCGGCCGGCTGCCCTGCAGCATCGCGCGGTACAGATAGCGCGTCTGGCTGTGGTCGTAATCGCCGTTCGCTTTGTGCAGCAGACAGCGATTGTCCCAGATGACAAGGTCGCGGGCCTGCCATTTATGGCGGTACTGGTATTTTTCCTGCGTCGCATGCGCCAGTAATTCGTCGAGCAGCTGCAGCGTGTCGGCTTCTGCCATGCCGTCGATGGATTCGATGCGGATCGGGTTAAGGTACAGCGACTTGCGGCCGTTTTCGGGATGGGTGCGGACCAGCGGGTGGCGGACCGAATCCGGCACCAGCGCCTTGGCTTCCGGCGACAGGCCGGTCAGTTTCCGTTCACTGTGTTTGCTTTGATACACGTGCACCGCCTGCAGGTCCGCAATGCGGGTTTTGGTATCCTCCGGCAGGTCCTCATAGGCACGCTGCATATTCACATACTGGGTGTCGCCGCCGCTGTCCGGTAGTTCAATCGCCAGCAGCAAGGTTGCCTTGGGCGGTTCTTCGGCATTCGAATGGTCGGTGTGATAGCCGGCGCCCGGAATGTAGCGCTTGCCGTTGTCATACTGGTCCTGGTTCGACAGGTAGTGGATCAGCGGGCATTCGGGCAGGGCGAAGCGGGTATTGTGCTGGCGGAAAACCGGCCCGAATAGTTGGATCGCTTCCAGCAACTGCGGCGCGGTCAAGGTCTGGTTACGGATCGCCAGCACCGAATGTTCCGAAAAGGCCGCGTTCAGCGCGGCCCGGGTTGCGTCATCGACGGCGCCGGCAAGGTCAACACCCCGGACTTCCGCGCCGGTGTGATCCGATAGCGGTGTTATTTTGATAGCCATGCGTTGCGTTCCCCCGGTCATTCAAAACAAACCTCTGGCGGTCGCAGGTTACGGGCTTTTATCGGTGAAGGGAATATGGGGGGCAGCATCCGGCAACAGCCGCCGGGCTGACGGCATGGTCAGGCAGTCAGACTTTCGCCATCCATTTTCGTGTGCCAGCGGGCGCTCCAGATGTCGAGCTCATCGGTCGGAACCGGCCGTGAAATGTAATAGCCCTGCGCCAGATGACACCCCAGATCTGCCAGCGTAATCCAGTCCTCCTTGGTCTCCACGCCTTCGGCGACCACGGTCATGTCCAGCTTGTTTGCAAGATCGACAAGCGATTGGATAATCGCCAGATCCTCTTTATGCGCATGCATTTTTCGAACGAAGGAACGGTCGATCTTGACTTCCGTTACGGGCAACTGGCTAAGGTAACTGAGCGATGAATAACCGGTTCCGAAATCGTCAATCGATATGCGGACCCCCAGCGATGCAAATTGTGTCAGGGTCTGGACGGCCTTTTCGGGCTCGATCATCAGGGCGGATTCGGTGATTTCGAATACCAGAAGTTCAGCGAGCTGCCGTGTATCCCTCAGTTGCGCCATAACCTCATCGGCCAGGCCCGGGTCATGCAGGCTTCGGGGTGAAAGATTGATGGAAATTGAATTCGCATGATCGGACAGGTCGGCCGATGCCAGCCGCTCGAGCGCCATGGTCAGCGAGACCCTGGTCAACGGCACGATCAGCGGGCTTCGCTCCGCCAGGGGAATGAAGTCGTCCGGCATGATCAGGCCCCGTTTGGGACATTGCCAGCGCATCAGCGCCTCGCTGCCGCACCACTTCATGGTTTGCATTTCGATTTTGGGCTGCATGTGGAATGCCATCTCGCCGTTCTCGACGGCTTTCTGGATCTCGCCCAGGAAGATCGGCAGCTTTACGTCGCCCTGAACTGCCGTTGTGCCATCGTGGAAGACAAAGCCGCCGCCGCGCTTCTTGGCTTCATACATGGATCGGTCGGCATGACGCAGCAGTTCGGACAGGTCGCCGCTATGGGTCGGGAAAAATGTTATCCCGATACTGGCGCCGACATCGACCGGGGTGTTGTCGATGTCGATGGGCTGCCGGACGATGTTGACGATTTCACCGGCGATTTCCGCGCCGTCCTTTTCCGCGTCCCGCAATTGCAGCAGGAATGCAAATTCGTCGCCGCCCACGCGGGCAACGGTGTCGGTGCCCCGAAGGCGCTGTTTCAGCCGTTCGGCGATGACACGCAGGACCTTGTCACCGGCTTCATGCCCAAAGGTGTCATTGATGGTCTTGAAACGATTCAGGTCCATCAGAAAAACGGCGAACGGCTTGTCCTGACGGTTCGCGAGCTGCTTGAATGTTTCGAAACGGTCCCGGAAAAGATTTCGATTCGGCAACCCGGTCAACTCGTCGTAAAGGCTCAGGTGCTCAAGCTTTTCCCTGATCTCTTCGAGTTCATTGGTGAGTTCGGTAACGCTCCGATAGGTCTCCTCCAACTCGGCTTCCAGGGTCATGATCTGATCCGCGGGGGTTTTCATCAATCTGCCTCCCGCACGACCAGAACCGTTGCGTCGTCGTTGGACCTGCCAAATGCTTTCATCAGGTTGTGACCAATGACGGTGACGCTATTATCCCAGTTTGTGGCTTCGTCACTGGGGTCCCACTTGGCTGAGATGCCGTCGCTGAAGACGATCAGGGTGCCGTCCTTCGGCCAGGTCATGCAATTCAGTCGGGGACGATCCAGTTCGCCCATGCCGACCACGCCGGGCAATGTCACCAGTTGCGATGTTCCGGTTGGATAAACACGGGTCGCGACATTTCCAATGCCGATATGGGCCAACTTGCGTTCTTCCAGGTCAATGCGAACCAGCGTAATGGCCGCTCCCCGTGTACCGCTTAGCTTCCGGTGCAAAACGCCCAGCAGCGGTTCCAGTTCGGAGCGGACGTTCTGCCGGACGGTTTCTATTGCCCGCCGACTGGCGATGGCGGCCTTGGAACCGTGGCCCAATCCGTCGGCAACGGCGACAAGCACGCCGTCGTGATCTTCCTGGATGAAGAAAGCGTCGCCATTTTCCGTCTCACCGGGATACGGGCGGGAATTTGCGCTGTAGTTGAACCGATGGGGCTGCTCCCCATTTTCGACCCATTTCCGGGCGGTGACCCGGGTTCCGAAGGCGGGTGTGTCAGATTCGGTGGCATTCGATGTCGGATGGGATTCAATATCGAAGGTATCCATCAGGCGCTGGACCGCCCCCAGTCCGCATCCCATTGTTCCCCGGCTCGACCAATGGTCCTGCGTGGCCTGATGCAACGCCGCGATTCCCGGCCCCTGATCTTCGGAAATAATTTCTATCGCCGGTCGTCCGCAGCCGTCCGTCATCCGGATAATGATCTGACCATCAATGGTATGATGTTGCACCAGGTTCGTGGCCAGTTCGGTGACGACGACGGCGATCTGTTCGACAGCCAACGGCGAGAATCCCATTTCACCTGCAGTGGAAGCCGCCGCCCGCCGGGCGTGACCGATATCACCCTCCCTGCGCACGGAAACGACTATTGCTTCCACTTGGTGATCTCCACTTTAGTGCCTTCGTCCAGGGTCGACTCAATCCGAAAGTCGTCGGTAAGGCGCCGCGCGCCGGGCAGTCCCTGGCCAAGACTGTTGGCAGTGCTGTATCCGCTGCCCATGGCCCGGTCGATATCCGGAATGCCGGGCCCCTTGTCGATGAAAATGCAGCGAATGCCCTCGCGGATGCTGTCAGAAGCTCGTTCGATATGCATTGCGCCCCCGCCGCCGTGGACAAGGGTATTGCGGGCCAATTCGCTGACGGCGGTCGCGATGCGGGTCTTGTCGACAATGGAAAACTCAAGCAGAGACGCGAGATTACGCGCCGCTGTCCGTACAGCGACGATATCATCCTCGTTTCTGATGACCATTTCAGCCATGCTGGGATTCAATCTCCGAAGGTGCAGGCTCCGAAGACGTGGGAATACTGCCGTTCAGGGGCGCATCATTTGCCGCATCGTTGTCTGGTACGTTCTTGCTGAACTGATAACCAAGGGCGGTAATGCCGCGCTCCAGTGAACTGGCGGTTTTTATGTCCCGCAGGCTCAGCCCCATTTCCGTCATCGTGATCGCGACGGCCGGCTGCATGCCGACGATCACCACGTCGGTATTCATCAACCGGGCCATTTGCGCCGTTTCGGTCAGCACCCGGCCAATATAGGAATCGACCAGGTCCAGGCTCGAAATGTCGATCAGCAAGGCGGGCGCGTGCTGCTTGTTGAGACGCTCCAGTATCCGTTCCTGCAGCGATATCGCGATGCGATCATTCAGCTCATTCTGAATCGAGACGAGCAGAAGATCACCGATCATGAGAACCGGAATGTCAGCCATGGCCGTTCCTAACTCTCTTGCTCGATCATTTTAATTGCCAGCTTCAGACCTTCCTGCAGCGATCCTCTTGTATCCAGATGCGACAGGTTGACGCCAAGATTGACGATCGTGATGGCCGTTGCGGGCGAGATCCCGGTAACGACGCATTGTCCGCCCATCAGCCGAACGGATGACGCCAGCGACATGAGGTTATTTGCAACCATGGTGTCCATGACCGGAACGCCGGTGATATCGATAATCATCACCTGCGCTTCTTCTTCCTGCATATGGCTCAAGGCCATTTCGGTGCAGCGCTGCATCCGGTAACTGTCCAGGGTGCCGATCAGCGGCAGCAGAATAACCCCGTCCCACACCGACAGTGCCGGGGTCGAAAGCTCCATAATGTCTTTTCGCTGGCGCTCCGACAGCGCTTTGGCGTCCTGGAACGATCTCCTCTTCTCGGTTATGTCGACGGCATTCTTGATGATCTTGCGGGGTTTCCCGTCAGGATCGAGGACCGGGTTGTAGGAAGCCTGAATCCAGACGTCCTGGCCGTCCTTGGTGATGCGTTTGAAGTCGCCGGACTGGAAAACACCGGCGCGCAGGTCATTCCAGAATTCGCGGTACTCCGCGCTTTCCTTGTAGTCGGATTCGACAAAGATGCTGTGCGGCTTGCCCAGGATTTCGGGCAACGTGTAACCCATCATCGAAAGATATCTTGCGTTGGCGGTGATCACGTTGCCGTCCAGGTCAAACTCGATCATCGCCTGCGACGTGCCGATACTGTCCAGCACGGCGAGGGCTTCGGCGACTTCGGCGCGGGACTCGGTGATTTCGGTCAGATCGCGGACCACGCCCGTGAATATCTGCCTGCCGCCGACCTTGAATTCGCGAATGCCGATTTCGATCGGCATCGTGCTGCCATCCTTGCGAAGGCCTTCGACTTCGCGGCGGCTGCCAAGGATATTGATTTTCCCGGTTCTCAGGTAGGTCGAAAGATATGCATCGTGCTTGTCATGGTGCGGCGCGGGCATAAGCATTTTGATGTTCTTGCCGAGAATTTCCGTTTCGGTATATCCGAACAGTTCCTCTGCCGCCCGATTGAACAGCTCGATCGAACCTTTTGTATCGATGGAGATAACGGCATCCGCAGTAAATGCGATAAGTGCTTGATAATACTCGATACCATTTCGCAAAACTTCCGGCTTTTTCGAAGCCAGGCCAATTTTTTTCACGGTCGTACTCGTCTTTTTGACTTTCTTGGACGCCGTTCTGGTTGCAATGCTTGCGCTCATGGTATTCCCCAATAAGACATGGAATTTAGAAATTCGGTTAGATAACGAGTATTGATTCCCATTACGGAATTCTTCCTGTTGCGGTGCCCACCCCCCAGGGGTCTGGAATTCGGCGCGCACCGTTTCTCATCTCTGGGGTGCGTTTCTACGGAACAAAGCTAAAATTTTAGTAAACCTCTCGCAGTACTGGGTTTCTGCCCTTCTGCGAGGAATCGGGATATATGCTTGGGTTGGGACTATATTCAATTTGTCGGTATGCTGCGGAATGTTCCACTTTTTGGAGAACCGTTTTTGCAGCCCAAAACCGGCCTTGGGCACGCGCGCAGATGTGCCGTTCGCGCAATCGCAGGCATACGCTGAATCAATCTTGTTGACGCTGGTGGAGGCCGGACGGCCGCCTCCGGTGCGGTGTCGTCAGCCTTCGGTGTCGAGCCCGATGCTCAATGCCATTCGGACCAGATGGGGCAGGCTGTCGGCCTGCATCTTGTCCATCAGCCGGGCGCGGTAAACCTCTACCGTACGCGGGCTGATTCCCAGTTCATAGGCAATGACCTTGTTCTGGTGGCCGATGATGAGATGGCGCAGCACGTCGCGTTCACGGGGTGCCAGATGTTCTAGGCGGTCTCGAATATCCTGCTGTTCCCTGGCTTCCTCGACCGTATGGAGGGTCAGGGTTTCGGCGGCGCGCACGCTGTCGAGAACGACATCACCGATGAAAGGTTTCTCGATGAAATTGACCGCCCCGGCCTTCATGGCCTGCACCGCCATGGGGACGTCGCCATGCCCGGTGATGACGATGACGGACAGTTTCGACTGTATATCCACGAGCCGTGCCTGAACGTCGAGACCGTTCATATCCGGCAGGCGGACGTCGAGCAGCAGCACCCCGGCCGTCTGGTCATCGGTTTCCGCCAGGAAGGATGTTGCATCCTCGAAGCTGAGCACCGCATAGCCTTCGAGTTCGAGCAGCGAGGCGAGTGATTCACGCACCGCCTTGTCGTCATCGACGATGTAGATTGGCGTATTATTTTCCGGCATGTGATTGTCCGTTATATCCGGCGGTTGCGATGGTAAAGGAGAACCTGGCGCCGCCGCCCGCGCCGCGGGATACGGTCATGCGACCGCCATGGGATTCGACAATCGTCCGGCAGATGGAAAGGCCGATACCCATTCCGGTCGGCTTGGTCGTCACCATCGGCTGGAAAAGCTGTTCGGAAACCTCGCTCGAAATACCGGGGCCGCTATCCTCGATTGCGATTTCCACACTATCGGCATCAGGCGCGCTGCTGCTGATGCGGATGGTCGGCGCGACATCGTCCGCCATGGCTTCGATGGCATTGCGAACAAGGTTCAGAACAACCTGCTGAACCTGCACCCGGTTCATGATGACAACGGGCAGGTCGCTGGCGAGGTCGAATACGCATTGCGCGTTGGCCATGTTTTCGTCTTCGCGAACAAGTTCGACGGCTTCGCGCAGCATCTGGTTGACGTTCTCTTCCGTCCGCTGGGCTTCACCGGCCTCGACCATTTCCCGCAGGCCACGGATGATTTCACCGGCGCGTTCCGCTTGTCCCCGGGCGCCGTCAATGGCGTCGAGAAGGCGCTGGGTCGGCGGTGTTTCCGCCCGGCCGACAACGCGGGAGACAATCTGCAGATTGGTCAGCACCGCTGCCAGGGGGTTGTTCAATTCGTGCGAGACAGCGGATGCGAAATGGCCCACGGCGCTTTGCCGCATATTGTCCATCATGCGGGTCTGCAGCCGGCGCAGACGAAGGTTTTCATGTTCATGTTCCCGCAGCCCGATGACCATCTTGCGGAACGCATCGCCGGCGGCATTGACCTCGCTGTAGATTGAGGTCGTCTGGGGCTCGATTTCAAAATTGCCGCCCGTGACCGCTTCCGCGTCGGCGCTGAGCTGCCGCATCGGCCGGGCGATGGTGTGCCAGATGAGGATCGTGAGGATGCAGCCGAAGAATGCGACGGCCATTCCCAGATACAGGTTCAGCCGGGTTTGTTCGTTCAGCAGGCCCAGATAGTCGTCCTCCGGCACGTAAATCACCATGGTCCAGGGCCAGTTATTACTGAAAAACGGCGTGAAGACAGATAGGTAGCGGCGTCCGTCAAATTCGAACGGCTGCACGACCGGGCTGTCGATCATGATATTGTCCGCCGCCAGGCCCAGCGCGCTGAATGCGGCGCGCGCGATCGGGTCGTCCATCTCCGCGATCGTGGCAAAACGCGGCCCCTTGCTGGAATCCGTTTTAGCCAGGGTGATCCGGTCGGGTTGGGGGTGGGCGATAATATCGCCGTTCCGGTTGAGGATGAACGCCGAGCCCGCCTTGCCGATCTTCAGGTTTCCCAAAAATGATGAAAGCTGGCCGATTTCGATATCGACGCCGATTGCGCCCTGTACTTCGCTTTCGTCGGCATTAAAGGAGGGGATGGTCGCGCTGATGCCGGGCTGCTGGGAGGTGAAGAAGATATAGGGGTCCGTCCACATCAGTTCCCGGCGTTTGACCGCCAGCTTGAACCACGGCCGTGTCCGCGGATCGAATTTGTCGGCGGGATCTTCGCGGCGTTCCAGTTCGTCGAAGTTCTTGGTGCGCTTGATAAGTTCGACATGACGAACGCCTTTCGGCGAATAGATGATTTTGGTGACAAACGCCGTATCGTCATCGGTCGATTGTTCGCGTTTCACGAAGACGAAATTGCCTTCGACGTCACCGAAATAGATGCCGGAAAACCACGGGTACAGCGACAGTTCCTCGAAGAAAAGGCGTTCCATTGCGTGCAGGTCGCTTGCGGCACTGACATCGGAGCTGGCGAGTCTGCGGGTGAGGTCGGCGGTAATCCGGGCGGGTTCCAGGAATTGTTCCGACTGGTCAACCACGTGGTTTGATACTTCCAGCATCAGCTGTTTGGCGTGACCGAGAAGGGCGTCCTGTGTGGTCAGGTAGGAAGACAGCAGAATGCCGGAAACAGTCAGAAGCTGAATGCCGATCACGCCGATAAGGAGGACCATGCGGAGCGAAAGTTTCATCGATCTCAGCACCCCGTCGCCCTGTCGTGATTAGTATGAAAATACGTTGCCGTATTGCGGAATGTAGCAGACAAAACCGAACCGGCAAGGGAGGGTGGCGACGGTGCCACCGCCCTCCCGGTTGCGGTAATTACTCGACGTCGATGGTTTCCATGGCCAGTTCACCGCCCATGATGTGCAGCGTGCGCTGCGGGTAGGGGATGGAGATCTGGTCGGCGTCAAAGCGTTCCTTGAGCGACTTGTTCAGGCCGAACCGCAAGCCCCAGTAATCGGTGGCATTACACCAGACCCGGATCGTCAGGTTGACCGAACTGTCACCCAGTTCCGATACCACGATCATCGGTTCCGGATCCTTGAGCACGCGGAAGTCTTCATCGACGACCGCCTGCGCGCTGGCAAAGGCCACGTTGATGTCGTCTTCGTAGGCAATGCCGATCACGCAATCGATGCGGCGGGTGTCATGATGGCTGAAGTTCTTCACGGCCGAGCCCCAGACCTGACTGTTGGGGGCGAGAACCTGCACGTTGTCGAGGGTGGCAAATTCCGTCACGAAGAGTGAAATGGATTTAACCGTTCCCATAATGCCGGCGGCCTCGACAAGGTCGCCGACCTTGAAAGGACGGAACAGCAGCAGCATCACGCCGGCGGCGACATTGCTGAGCGTGCCCTGCAGCGCCAGGCCGATGGCCAGGCCGGCCGCGCCAAAGACCGCGATCAGGCTGGTTGTCTCAACACCGAACCGGGCGAGGACCGCGATGATGACGAACGCCACAACCGCGTAATAGGTGAGGCCGGCGAAAAAGCCCGCCAGGGTATCATCGACCATCGAGGCTTTGGCGCTCATCTTGAGGACAAACCGCTTGGCCCAGCCGGCGACCATCAGGCCGACGATCAGAATGACGATCGCGGCGACGACGTTCAAACCGTATGCCGTGATGATTGTCATTACGTTATCTATGACGTCTTGCATTTTGTTTCCCTCCGAGACGCAGGCTGCGTCAATGCTGTCGTGATGAAATTGTGTTTGAATTCGTTGGTTAGCGCATCGCGACGACGGCGAATTGCCGGGGGTCGCTCAATTTTCCCCACAGGGGCGTGTGCAGCAGTTCGATTTCTGCGGCGAGTGACGGATCGCCTGATTGCAGCAGCGAAACAACGCTCTGGATCAGGGAATCGAACCGCGTTTTCAGGCTGGTTATCTGGAGTTGGGCTTCAACGCCGTGATACCGCCCCAGGTCGTCCACCAGCGTGTCGATCTTGCGTTTGATGGCCAGTTTGGAGGACATGCCGATTGCCCCGGTGGCGCGCATCTTGGCGGCGATGCCGTCAATGTCGCTGCTTGCCTTCGCCGCTGTCCGCGTACGCAGCATGTCGAGCAGGCCATCGATGCCGTTCTTGGCGGTATAGGCGGTGAATTCCGTGCGCAGCATGCTGAGGTAGCTCACACCGCCGGCGACGATGTCGATGACCTTGTGCTGCGCGACCTTGCTGCGGACTCGCCAGTGGAGTACCGATTCTTCGCCGGACGGCGTCATGACCCGGGTCGAAATCATCGCGTCGCCATCCTTGACGGTCTCGCTTCGGATCACGGCGATTTCGGCCTTGTGATAGGCAGCCAGTTGATCGGCATAGCCGGCCGGAACATATTCGGCGAACAGCAAACGGAATTCGCGCTGCTGGGCGTCGCTGGCTTTCGGCCAGTAGGCACCCATGGCATACCGGCCCATAAGTTCATGGTCGAAGCGGGCCATGAACAGGGATTTCAGCTTCGCGCGACCATTCGCGTCGGTATTGATGACGGCAACGGCTTCACGACTGGTTTCCAGTACGAAATCCGCCGCGCGGGAAAGAGCGTCCGGGGTCGCGGCCTGGGCGGCGGGAACCATCAGGAGGCCGGACAAGACGGCAATCGTCCCGGTGAGCTTCCGTACTGCGCGACATCCCATTTCCATGACGACCATTCCCTGTTTTATCCATGTGCCACTCTCTGGCGTTGGACAAGGAATAGGCCGCTGGCGCGGATGCCGATATTCGGGTGTTTTCCGTACGTATTTCTAAGCACAGACGAATGCCGCCGGATGCCGGGGTTCAGGCCCCGGGATTCACACGCCGGGTTTTATGCGACAGCCAGGGCTTCGCCGGTCTCGCTGACGGTTGGTCCGATACCCGCGACAGTGGTCCGGCGCATGACGCGGCGATATTTCGCGCTGTCGAACGCGGTTGCGCGGTGCAGGACGCAGCGATTGTCCCAGATGACGAAATCAAGCGGCTGCCATTGGTGGGCGTAGACGAATTCGGGCCGGGTCGCCCGCACGACCAGCTCTTCCAGCAGGTGGCGGCCCTTCTCGAGCGGCCAGCCGATGATGTGCGAGGCATGCGCGCCCGTGTAGTAGTTCTTGCGCCCGTTCCCCGGATTGGTGCGCACCACCGCGTGCTGCACCGGTGGCACCTGGGCAATGGCCTCGGCCGGCGGGGAATAGCCCTTCACCTTGCTGCGCGAATAGGCGTAATTATGTTCCGCGACCAGCCCGTCGAGTTGTCGTTGTTCCGATTCCGGCAGGGATTCATAGGCCGCGCGGCAGGTGGCGAACTGCGTATCGGCGCCTTCCGGCGGGACCTCGCGTCCCGACAGCATGGAACAATAGGCCGGCACCGGCTTGAACGAGCTGTCCGTGTGCCACATCTCGTTGCCGCTGTTGCCCGTCAGCCGGTGGTGCCCGGGCGGGAAGATCTCGTTGGTGTCCATGTCGACATTGGTGATGTTCGAAATCGGCGTGCCGCCATCGCCCTCTTTCTTGTAGAGCATATTTTCCAGGGCGCCGAAGCGCTGGCTGAAGGCGATCTGCGAATCGTTGTCGAAGGCCTGATCCCGGAAGACCAGGACCGAATAATCGTCGAGTGCGGATTTCAGGACATTGACAGTTTCGTCATCTACCGGCCGGGTCAGGTCCACCCCGCCGATTTCCGCCCCGATAGTGTCCGTCAGCTTTTGAATGGTGATCGGCATGATGCAATATCCTCCCCGACTCGCTTCACTTCAGGTGAAGTGAAGCAGTATCCCGCGTTCGTTGCAAGGCAGGCCGCTTCAGAGCGATGGCGGGTCGTCGGCAATGACAGCCGCGGCAAATCGCATGTCGACGCAGGCTTCAAAGGGGATCGGCTTGCCGATCAACCCGCCCGACAGCAGCGCCGCGCTGAGCCGGTCGAAGCCGGCGCGCGGCAGGATCGGGTTGCGGCCCCAGACGCCGACCGCCTTGTAGCGGTCGATCGCACCGGCGAGGATTTCCGCCGGGCAGTCCGGAAAAAATTCTGCGACCGTATCGGCGATTTCCGGCCCGGTATGGGCATGCAGCCATTTCTGGGCGCGGTACATCGCCCTGGTCATGCGATGCAATTCGTCGGCCTTGGCCTCCAGGGTCCGGCGTATGGTGTAGAGGGTCGTATAGGTGCACGGACCGCGATCGGCCGCCGCATACCAGATATGGCCAACGCCCGACTGGAGGAGTGTCTCGACATCCGGCTGGAAGAGTTGCGCCACATCGATCCGTCCGTCCCGCAGCGCCGCCACGTTCTCGGCCATGCTGGCATCGGTGACCCGGTTGACGGCGGCGGGGGCAATCTCCGCGCGGCGCAGGTCGTCCTGCAGGCACATCCACGGGGTTGGCACTTCGGATACCGTGCCCACGGTGACCGTCGTCAGGTCGTTGAGGGTGAAATCCGGGTTCGGCCGGTTGCCGACCAGGAAGAACGGGTCGCGCGTTACCGCTTCGCAGAAACCGACGATGTCGACCGCGGCATTGCGGTCGCGGTTCATCATGATCCGCATCGGTCCGCCCCAGTAGACATCCGCCTGCTGTGATTCGAGATGGGCTGCGACATCGCCGGTATCCGGGCTGGTGGCGAGCGTCACGTCCACGCCTTCGGCCGTATACGCGCCCAATGCATGCGGCAGGTAGAACGGCGTGTAGAAGATGGCGCGGAAGGATTCGTAGACGGTGATCGGCATGGTGTTTCTCCGGCTGTCAGTTCTGCCCGCGGGGGCGGATCAGGGGCATCGCGCTGGCATTGTCCGGGGTGAAATCCGCCCATTCGCCCTCGAACTGCAGAATGCCCAGCGCGGCGGTTTCGAACGGTTCCAGCACGCCTGAAACCGCGCCGTAAAAGCTTTCCATACCGGGGTTGTGCCCGACCAGCAGAACCCGCTGTCCCATATCCGGCTGGTCGCGTGCGACGGCCAGGATGGTCTGCGGGTCGGCGTGATACAGGCGCGGTTCCTCGATAATCTCGTCGTTACTGATCCCCAGCGTCTTCGCCACACGTTTCGCCGTATCGATGGCGCGGCGCGCCGGCGAGGTGACGATATAGTCGGGAACGTGTTCTTCATCGCGCAGCCAGCCGCCAACCAGCGCCGCGCTTTCCTTGCCGCGCCGGGTGAGGGTGCGCTCGAAATCGGGCATGTTTGGCGGCCAGTCGGATTTGCCGTGCCGCAACAGCAGCAGTTCGCGCATGGTGTTTCTCCCTGTGGCCGCGATCAGGATAGGAGCGCGAACAGCGCCGCGCCATGTTTTTCCCGCTGTTCGGCGATCAGGGGCGCGACGGCATCGGCAAAGCCCCGCGTCTCCGCCGGTGTCAGGGCAGTCACGGTATTGCCGGCCTGCCGCAGCGCCGCCAGCACGGTGTCGTCTGCAGCCGCCGCGAAGCCGCGCTGCGCTGCCGTTGCTTCGGCGGCGGCAGCATCGACGGTATGGCGAACCACTTCGGGCCAGCGCGCATAGGCGGCCGCATTGCACAGCAGCAGCGCCGCGCCAAAGAAATGGCCCGACAGGGTCACATGCCGGTGGTGTTCATGCAGACCGAAGACATGCAGCGTGGTCAGCGGGTTTTCCTGCGCCTCGACCCGGCCGTTCGCGACGGCATCGCGCAATTCGCGCACATCCAGCGCCACCGGTTCGAAACCCAGCATCGCGAAGCTGCGCTGGTGCAGCGCGCTGGACAGGGTTCGGATGCGCAGCCCCTGGCAATCTGCGGGCGTGTGGATCGGGCGGGTATCGTTGCTGAAATGGCGGAAGCCGTTATCCCAGTATCCCAGCACCCGGTATCCGGTTGCCGCCCCGATCCGCGCGGTCAGCAAGGCGCCGAGTTCGCCGTCCAGCAGCCGGTAGGCCTGCGCGCGGTCCGTGATGGTGAAGGGCAGGTCCAGCAATTCCAGCGCCGGCACCCGTTCGGCGAGATAGCTGGATGCGAAATAGCACATGTCCAGCGCGCCGCTTTCGACCATCGCCAGCAGGTCGGCGGCCTTGTGTCCCGTCGCGGTGATATCGCCCTCGAATTCGAAACGGACCGCGTCGTCCAACGGGGCGTCCAGTCGGTCGCGCAAAGCCGCGCCGAAAACCGCCGCCGCCCGGCTGTGGACCGAGTCCGGCGGCTGGTAACCGCCGAAGCGGATCGTAACCGTACCCATCGTGATTATTCGTGCCTCACATGCGTGTGATGGACGGTAGGACATGGCAGAAGCCGATTGACCCGCCAATCCGGAAAGCCCCACAATACACGAATAGTACTCGTTGGACCGACGCGATAAATTCGGCCGCCAGGGCCTGTGTCGATTACCCATCGGGGGCATTCTTGCGGAGGACCGGGCATGCGTCGCGTCGCTTTTGCATTGATTGTATCGACTGTTCTGACGGCACTTGTCGGCCTGACCGGCCAGCCGTTGCGCGCGGCGACGAAGACGCCGGTGGATCTTGTCCTCGCCATTGGCGTCGATGTCTCCCGCAGTGTCGATTACGAGGAAGGCCAGTTGCAGCGCCAGGGCTATATCCAGGCCTTTCGGGACCCGGACGTCGTTGCCGCCATCCAGACCGGCATGCTGGGCCGCATCGCGGTCGGCTATTTCGAATGGGCCGGTGACGGGTTGGCGACGGTGGTTCGGGGATGGACGTTGATCGAGAACGCCGCCGACGCCAGAGCCTTTGCCGACTCGCTGACGGAAAGCCCGCCGATGCCGATGCGCCGCACCTCGATCAGTGGCGCCATCGATTTTGCCGTCCCCTGGCTGGACAGCAATGATTTCGAGGCGACGCGCAAGGTGATCGACATTTCCGGCGACGGGCCGAATAATTCCGGCGGGCTGGTGAACGAGGCCCGTGACCGCGCGGTCGCCGCGGGCATAACCATCAACGGCTTGCCAATCATGGACAAGGGCAATGGATTTTATGGACGCCGCTTCAATATTCCCAATCTCGACCTGTATTACGGGGATTGCGTGATCGGCGGGCCGGGGGCCTTTCTTGTCGTGGCGGAAGACTTCCAGGATTTCGCCCGCGCGGTGCGGCGCAAGCTGATCCTGGAAATCGCCGGCATGACCCCGCGGCCGGAGCACCGCGCGGGCCGCGCCCGTATTCACCTGGCGCAGCAGATCATGCCGACCCCGCGGGTCGCGCCGCCCTGTGATATCGGTGAACAGATCATGCGCTCGCGGGATGACTTCTGATGCGGTGGGTTTCCTCTATCGCCTGCCTTCTGTTTTGCCTGGCGGCAAACCCGGTTTCGGCCAAGACACCGGTCGACCTGGTGCTGGCGCTGGCCGTGGATGTTTCCCGCAGCGTTGATAACGAGGAAGCGCATTTGCAGCGCCAGGGCTATATCCAGGCTTTTCGGGATCCCGAGGTCGTGGCCGCGATCCAGACCGGGATGCTGGGCCGGATCGCGGTTGGCTATTTCGAATGGGCGGGGGTGGGCAATATCGCCCAGGTCACCGACTGGACGCTGATACAGGATGCCGCCGGGGCCAGCGCCTTTGCCGACAGTCTGGAAGTGCGGCCGCCGGTGCCGATGCTGTGGACCTCGATCAGCGGCGCCATCGATTTCGCCGTGCCCTGGCTGGAGCGGAACGACTTCGAGGGCACCCGCAAGGTGATCGATATTTCCGGGGACGGGCCGAACAATTCCGGCGACCTGGTGGTGGGCGCGCGCGATCGGGCCATCGCGGCGGGGATCACCATCAACGGGCTGCCGATCATGGATCAGGGGTTCGGCATGTATACCGCCTTCAACATCAGCAGCCTTGATTTGTATTATCGGGATTGCGTGATCGGTGGGCCGGGGGCCTTCCTGATCGTGGCGGAAAACTTCCGCGATTTTGCCCGCGCGGTGCGCCGCAAGCTGATTCTGGAAATCGCCAACCTGACGCCGGAACCGGCCCCGCCCCGGGCCCGCATCATCCGGGCGCAGGCCGGACCGGATACCCGCAAGGCGCCAGCATGCAATATCGGCGAACAGATGTTGCGCTTCCGGGGCAATTACTGATGCGCGGCGACAGTGGCAACCTGTTCACCGACCTGCCGGACGCGCAGCCGCACGAAGCGGTCGATACCTTGCTGGCGGGCGGGGCCTTCCGGCTGGTCAGGATCATCTCGACGGGGCAGGCGACGCCGGAGGGCGAATGGTACGACCAGGCCGAGGATGAATGGGTGGTGCTGCTGCGCGGCCGCGCCGGTTTGCACTTCGAGGATGAGGCGTCGGAGCGCGTGCTTGCCCCCGGCGACTGGATCAATATCTCCGCCCATCGCCGCCACCGGGTCACCTGGACGGCGGCGGATGAGGCGACTGTCTGGCTGGCGTTGCATTCACTGGGATAGCGAGGCGCTCACCGCCGTTCCTCCTCACTTCGATCCTTTTCGCCCGGGAGGAGAGGAGGCACGCAGCCTTGGCCGCTTAAGGCTGGGGCGCTTCGCCGACGATGGTGGTGCGGTGCATGTGGCGGCGGTTGGCCGGGTCGTCGACGTCGAAATCCGCCAGTGCGTAATGCAACCCGCAGCGGTTGTCCCAGAAGATCAGGTCGCCCGCGCGCCATTGATGCCGGTAGTTGTTTTCCAGCCGCGTCGCATTGGCAATCAGATGGTCCAGGACCGCCGCGCTTTCCTTGTCCGTCATGCCGACGATGCGGCAGGTGAAGTTCTCCGACAGGAACAGCGAGCGCTTGCCTGATTCCGGATGGGTGACGATCAGCGGATGTTCGACCGGCGGCACCTTGGCAACCATGCGGGCGCTGGTTTCCGGGTCGCGGTCGCGCAGCCCGGGTGAGCGGCTGTAGTCATGCACCGCGTGCATCCCTTCCAGCATATTGCGGAACGGTTCGCTCAGCGTTTCCAGTGCGCGGTACATATTGGCGAAGACCGTGTCGCCGCCGATTGCCGGCACCTCGCGCGCATACAGCAGTGAGCCCATGCTGGGCGTCTTCGTGTAGCACAGGTCCGAATGCCAGAACCGGCCGACATTGCGGGTGTCGGAGGGCTTGCCGTCGACCGGCAGGTTCGAGACCATGAACAGTTCGGGGTGGTCGGGATGCTGGTAGGCGTCGAGCGGGTGGATCGCCAGTTCGCCGAACCGGGCGCTGAAATCGATATGCTGCTGCGGGGTCAGGTTCTGGCCGCGGAACAGCACGATGCATCGTTCCGCCAGCGTGTCGCGGATGGTGGTGATATCTGCGTCATCCAGCGGCCGGGCAAGGTCGATCCCCTCGAATTCCGCGCCGACGGATACGGAAAGCGGCCGGATTGTGTAATTCTGCAGCGTCATGGCGGTTTCCGTCTCCCCCGGTTGCGATGATCCGGCGGGAACTATGAGCCATTTTTACCGGCTACGCCAAGTGGCGGCATGGGCCGCGGCGGCGATTACAGGACGAAGGGCAGCATGACGATGATTCCGACGATGCTGTAGAATACCGTATTGGCGAACATCCGCAGCACCTGGCGGTTTTCGCTGCCCGCTTCCAGACCCGCCATATCGGCGACAAAATCGCCCGGCCACATTAAATACATCATTTGGAACCACTCCTGTTGACCGGATCGGCCACGGTGTTCGCACACTGGCCTCTGTCGGTCTTAATATTTGCAAAAAACGATATGTTTCAAGGGCGGTGGATGCGGCACGGGATGCCGTTGCGAAAAGGCCCGGCGGCGTGGTCCCGCGCCGCCGGGAATTTCAGGTCAGTACAGTGCCACCGGATTGCCCGGCGATCCCGTCGCGCCCTTCATCTTCAGCGGCGCCCAGACGAACAGGAACTCATACGCCTTGTCTTCGACAAGCTGGCTGAGGTCCAGATTCTCGATATTCCAGATGCCGCGCCTTGTCTGCATCTGCACGTGGCATTCGAACGGCTTGTCGGCGTTCTCGCCGGGCACCGCTTCCACCGCCCAGCTATCGGCGCCGGTCAGGATGATCCGGCGCTCCGCCAGATAGTTGCAGGCCGATATGCCGAAGCCCGGCTCACCGGCGTTGAAATCCGCAACCCGCTTGGTTTTGTCGGCGGCGTCGAACTTGTCCCAGTCCTTGGGATGCCAGATATCGCCGTGCCCGGTATGCAGGAACACGCAATCGCCCTCGCCGATGGGGGCGATTCCCTGCCGCTCGATCATCGCCTCGACATCCTTGTCGGTGATGATGCCGGGATCGCCCGGGCCTTTGGGGATCGGCAATTGCCCGCCGCGCAGGGCGACCGCATCCAGCAACACGCCGCGACAGACGAAGCCCTTCTCGGCAACGTGCTCCACGCCCAGCGGGCCCATGCCATAGGCGTTGATGCCGGGATCGTCGAGGAAGCGGCCGTTATAGAAGAACTTGCCCTTTGAGGTGATGACGCCGATATGGCCCGGCCCGTCGAACTGGGTGCCGATCTGGCCGATTTCGGTGGCGAGGTATTCGTCGTTATAGACCAGCTGGTGTTTGCCGAACGGGCCACCGGTCGGCAGGCCGGGGATGGTCATCCGCCAGCCGCGCGAGCCGAAGGCCGGGGCGTCACCGGCATAGACCTTGCCCAATGTGGCGGTCTTGCCCTGCTTGACCAGTTGCAGCGCCTTGAGCACCAGCGCCGGAGTGGTCCGGTTAACGGCGCCGGCCTTGTCATCCGCACCCCATTCGCCGGGCGCCCAGTTCTGTGTCAGCGGTTCGTCATTTGCCTGCTGCGCGCCAAGCGGCACGGCGAAGGTTGCGATAGCCGCCGTCAAGACGGCAGCCCCAATGGATCTGACGGTCATTTTGCTTTCCTCCCTGTTTGGTTGGTCAGTCCGGGGATGGTAGCCCGACTTCGGTGCGCAGGCGAGAAAATGCGGTTGCATTATTCATTGCAGGATTGAATCCGGAGGCGTTTCCTCAAAAAGCCCTGATGTCGGGGAATTAGCCACCGGGCGGGCGCCGGTTCAGGCGCCCGTCACTCAGTTCCCTTGCAGAATGGCGATGACTTCGTTCGTCACGGCCGCCGTGCCCATATCGCCGCCGAATTCCATCGGCCGCAACCGGTTGGCGGTGAAGCCTGCGGCCACCGCGTCATCGATGGCCTGCGCGGCATCGGCGGCATGCCGGGTGCCGGAGCGTTCGGCCAGGTAATCCAGCATCAGTGCGCCGCTGAGGATGGCCGCCAGCGGGTTGGCCTTGTCCTGTCCCATGATGTCGGGGGCGCTGCCATGGGCCGGCTGGAACAGCGCGTGTTCGTCGCCGAATTCGCCTGAACAGGCCATGCCCATGCCGCCGACCAGGCCGCCGGCCAGATCGGACAGGATGTCGCCGAAGATGTTTTCCATGACCAGCACGTCGAAGTTCCAGGGCTGGCGCACGAATTCCAGCGCCTGCGCGTCGACGTAATTGTACCGTTTCTCGATATCGGGGAAGGCGGCCGCGCGTTCGTCGAATATCTTGCGGAAGAAGGCCATGGACGTGAACACATTGGCCTTGTCGACGCAGGTGACGAGGCCCCTGCCGCCGCGCGCCTTGCGTTTTGCCGCCAGCCGGAAGGCGAAGTCGTGCAGTTTTTCGGTGGTCGCGCGGGTAATGCGCAGGGTGTCGCGGACTTCGTTGTCGCCGATGACGATGCTGCGGTTATGGACCGCGGCGGAATAGAACAGGCCCTCGGTCGATTCCCGGATGATCACCATGTCGATATCGGCGGCGCGCGGGTCGGCCAGCCGTTGCGTGATATTGGGATAGGCCTTGATCGGGCGCACCCCGGCATAAAGCTGAAAACGGTCGCGCAGCCGCAGATGCGGTGAAATTTCGGTGCCGTCCTCATGGCGGATGGCGGGCAGGCCGATGGCGCCCAGGAAAATGGCGTCGGCTTCGCCAGCGGCTTCTTCGACGCCCGGGGCGACATCAACCCCGTGTTCGGCGAAATACCCGGCACCGGCCAGCAGCGTTTCCGTCCGGATTTCAAACCCGCCGATCTTCTGTCGCGCGGCTTCCACCACGGCCATGGTGGCTTCGCTGACATCGACACCGATGCCGTCGCCTGGAATCAACGCGACGGTGAATACCTGATTGGTCATTTTTCATTCTCCCCGCTGCCGTATCCGGCCTGCATTTTGTTCGGCGCACACCATAATCTTGTACGCCGATGCTGCAAGGCAGAACGACATCATATGTCCCGCGTGGACAGTCCTGATGCCGATCCATACAATCCACGCGCAAATATCCATTCCATCAAGGAGACCGCCATGACCCCGCCAGACAGAATGCGTGCCCTGCTCGCCGAACCCGGTTTTGTTGCTATGCCCGCCATCTGGGATGGGATCAGCTCGAAACTGA
>CALSRA010000003.1 GCA_943788635.1 uncultured Alphaproteobacteria bacterium
ACAAAAAGGCCCATCCTGGATCCGTTTCGGCCGGAAGACCCGGATGAGATTGCGCATCTCAAGGAATTGCAGGCGGATATCCACGAACAGTTCAAGGAATATGTCCGCAGCCGGCGGGGCGAGCGGCTCAATGCTGATGAAGCGGTGGTGTTCAGCGGCGAGTTCTGGACGGGCCATCGCGCGAAAGAGCTGGGGCTGGTCGATGAAATCGGTGATCTGCGCAGCGTGATGCGCGAGAAATTCGGCGAAAAGGTCCGTCTTCAGGTCGTTGGCGAGCGCAAGGGCTGGCTGCAGAAGCGGTTCAACCTGCAGATTGCCTGGGCGGATGAGTTGCTGGATGCGGTGGAAATGCGCGCCTTGTGGGGGCGCTATGGATTATGACATCGCTTGACGGCGATTTCCGTCCGTCGCATATAGTTTCCCGATGATACAGAAGCTGATCATCCTGGCGGCCGTGATCGCCATTGTCTGGTATGGGTTCAAGCTGGTTACCCGGATCGACAAGCAGCGCCGGGAGAAACTGGCGCAGGAAAAGAAGGATGCGGAATCGGGTATTGCCGATACGGTGCAATGCCCCGAATGCAAGACCTATATGGCTGCGGCAGGAACGGCCAACTGCGGCAAATCGGACTGTCCCTATTGATGCGGTTGACCCCAACCGGGGGCATGGGTAGTTTGCGCCGCACAAAACTGCATGGTCTGGCCCGGTGATGGCCCAAGAAATAGCTGAAAACAATAGCTTCCAGTCGCTAATCCTGAAGCTGCACGACTACTGGTCGCGGCAGGGATGCGTGATTCTGCAGCCCTATGACATGGAGGTCGGCGCGGGGACCTTCCATCCGGCGACGACCTTGCGCGCGCTCGGGCCCGGACCATGGCGCGCCGCCTATGTGCAGCCGTCGCGCCGGCCGACCGATGGCCGCTATGGCGAGAACCCGAACCGGCTTCAGCACTACTACCAGTTCCAGGTGATCCTGAAGCCGTCGCCGCGAGGACAGCCAGACTTTATCTGGGCTCGCTGGCGCTCGGATCGACCCGATGGCGCATGATATCCGCTTCGTCGAGGACGACTGGGAAAGCCCGACGCTGGGCGCCTGGGGGCTTGGCTGGGAGGTCTGGTGCGACGGCATGGAAGTCACGCAAGTTCACCTATTTCCAGCAGGTCGGCGGTATCGAGTGCGATCCGGTGCGGCTCGAGCTGACCTACGGGCTGGAGCGGCTTGGCCATGTACGTGCAGGGCGTCGACAATCGTCTACGATCTCGACTGCAACGGTGCGGCGGTCGCGGCGCAAATATCGGCGACGTCTTCCATCAGGCCGAGCAGGAATACTCGCGCATAACTTCGAGGCCGATACAGAGCCCTGTTGCGCCATTTCGCGGACGCCGAGGCGGAATGCGCCGCTGCTGACCGCGCAGACCTTGCGCTTGCCGGCCTACGACCAGTGCATGAAGGCGAGCCATCTGTTCAATCTTGCTGGATGCGCGCGGCGTGATCAGCGTGACCGAACGCCAGGCCTATATCGCGCGGGTGCGCGACCCTGGCCAAGGGCTGCCTGCGAGGCCTGGCGCGGCCTGGCCGTGGGGGCGAGCCATGGCTGAATTGCTGCTCGAACTCTGTCGCGAGGAAATCCCGGCGCGCATGCAGAAGCCGCGCCGCCGAGGATCCTGAAGACAAGCTGGTCACCGATCGAGGCTCGAACAAGTCCGGGCTCGATTTCACCTCGGCCGAGCGCTATGTGACGCCGCGCCGTCTGGCGCTGGTGGTCGACGGTCTGCCGGAAAGCAGCCGGACGTGCGCGAGGAGCGCCGCGGCCCCCGCGCCGACGCGCCGGAAAGGCCATTGCCGGGTTCCTGCGGCTCGGTCGGCTGACGCTCGATCAGTCGAGGAGCGGGAATGCCGCAAGGGCACCTTCTGTTTGCGGTGTCGAGAAGACGCGGGCCGCGACCACGGACGTGCTTGCGGGATCATCATCGAGCGTGCACGGCGATATGCCCTGGCAAAAATCAATGCGCTGGGGCGCAGGATGCCTTTCGCTGGGTCCGCCCGTCTGCATCACGTGCTGGCCGTCTTCGACGGCGCGGCTCTTGATGGCGCGTTGGCGCTGGGCGAACCTGGCTTCCGGACACCACCCGCGGCCATCGTTTCCTCGCGCCGGCGCGATTCCGTCGCGCATTCGCCGACTATCCGGCGAAGCTGCGCGAGGCTTCGTGTCTCGATCGCGAGCGGAGCGCCGCGCGATCATCGGCGCGATTGAGCGCCGGCCTGAAGCCGAAGGGCTTACGGTCCGGGACGATCCCGGCTTGCTGGACGAAGTTTCCGGTCTGGTCGAATGGCCGCGCCGCTGATCGGGTCCGATCGACGACGCCTTCATGGAGGTGCCGGCCGAGGCGCTGGTACTCGCCATGCGCACGCATCAGAAATATTTCTCGCTGTTGAACGCCGACTGGCTCTCTGGCGCCGCGCTTCGGCTTCGTCGCCAATATGGACGCGGAGACGGCGGCAAGGCCATCGTCGCCGGGAACGAGACGCGTGCTGCGCGCGCGTCTGTCGGACGCCAAGTTCTTCTGGGATCAGGACCGCAAGGCCGCTGCGAGCCGGGCGCCGGCGCTGGACGGCATGGTGTTCCACGCCAAGCTCGGCACGCTCGCGGACAAGGTCGCGCGGATGCAGGCGCTGGCGCGTGGAATTCGGCCGGATTGCACGGCGCCGACGGATCGGCGCGTCCGCCGCACGCCTGGCCAAGGCGGATCTCGTCACCGATATGGTCGGCGAGTTTCCGGATCTGCAAGGCGTCATGGGCCGCTACTATGCGCCGGCACGACGGCGAACGGAGCCGGTCGCGGAGCGATTGCCGATCATTATTCGCCGCAGGGCCCGAATGACCGCTGTCCCGCGGCGCCCGGTCAGTCGTGCGTCGCGCTGGCCGACAAGATCGATACGCTGGTCGGGTTTCTGGCCATCGACGAGAAGCCCACCGGCTCCCGCGATCCCTTCGCGCTGCGCCGCGCCGCGCTCGGCGTGATCCGTTTGGTCTGGAGAACGAACTTCGTGTCTCGCCAGTGTTCGGCGGTGCCTTCGCACAGATCGGCCGCTGCATGTACGGTGCTTTCCGGACGCGATGCGACCGGATCCTTGCTGGCTTCTTCGCCGACCGCTGAAGGTCATCTGCGCGAGCAGGGGCGTCCGCCACGATCTGATCTGCGCCATCTTCGCGCTGGGCGATGAGGATGATCTGGTCGAGCTGTTGGCGCGGGTCGGAGGCGCTGAGGTTTTTCGTGGCAGCGAGACGGTAGCCAACTCTGCTGATCGCCTATCGCCGGGCGGCGAATATCGTCGCGCATCGAAGAGAAGAAGGACGGCGTCTCGTTGCTGCGCGTGATCCGAGCTTGTTCGCGGAGGACGAGGAAACGGCATGGCCGGCGCTCGAGCAACGCTTGGCACGCGCCGAGGACGGCGATCGCGGCGAGGAATTTCGCGGCGCGATGGGCGCTGGCGGAGCTGCGCGGCCCGGTCGATGCATTCTTCGACGCGTGACGGTGAATGCCGAGACGCTGCGCTGCGCGTCAATCGACTTGAAACCTCTTCGGAATTTCGACGACCAGTGAATCGGGTTGCAGACTTTCAGCCAGATCGAAGGGATAGATCGCAGATGACGCAAATGGGTGTATGTGTTTGGCGGTGACGTTCGCGAGGGCACGCGGACATGCGTGAGCTCCTGGGCGGCAAGGGCGCCAACCTGGCGGAGATGGCGAGCTTGGCCTGCCGGTACCGCCGGGTTTCACGATCACGACCGAGCTCTGCACCCATTACTACGACAATGGCGAGACCTATCCCGATGACTGGAAGCGGCATGGCGGCGCGGCGCGCAAGTCGAGGCGTCGGTCGGCGCCAAGTTCGGCGACCGGACAACCCGCTGCTGGTTTCGGTGCGCTCCGGCGCGCGGGTCTCGATGCCGGGCATGATGGACACGGTGCTGAACCTCGGCCTGAACGACGTGACGCGTTGAAGGGCTGGCCGGCGCGCGGCGATGCGCGCTTTCGCCTATGACAGCTACCGCCGGTTCATCCAGATGTATGGCGACGTGGTGCTGGGCGTCGATCACTACCAGTTCGAGGACTTGCTCGAGACGCCAAGGAGGAAAGGCTGTCTCGCTGGACACGGAACTGACGCGGATGATCTGAAGAGCGCTGGTCGTCGAATACAAGGCCGTCGTGCAGGACACTGGACGCGCCTTTCCCGCAGGACCCGAAGACCAGCTCTGGGGCGCGGTCGGCGCGGTCTTCGGCAGCTGGCAGACGACCGCGCGCGGTCACGTACCGGCGTCTGCACGATATTCCCGAAGACTGGGGCACGGCGGTCAACGTGCAGGCGATGGTGTTCGGCAATATGGGCGACGATTGCGCGACCGGCGTCGCCTTCACCCGCGATCCCTCGACCGGCGAGAACACGCTTCTACGGCGAATATCCTGATCAATGCCCAGGGCGAGGACGTGGTCGCCGGTATCCGCACGCCGCAGCAGCTGACCGTCTCGGGCAAGGACGGACCAGGCTCGACGCCTCCCGCGATGGAAGAGGTCATGCCCGAGGTCTTCGGCCAGCTCGACGAGATCCGCGACGGCTCGAGCAGCACTACAAGGACATGCAGGACATCGAGTTCACGGTCCAGACAGGACAAGCTCTATATGCTGCAGACCCGCTCGGGAAAGCGCACGACGGCGGCGGCGATCCGGATCGCGGTGGAGATGGCGCAGGAAGGCCTGATCGACAGGTCGAGGCGGTGCCGGAGTCGAGCCGTCGGCGCTCGACCAACTTGCTGCACCCGACGCTCGATCCCGATGCGAACGCGACGTGATCGCGCAGGGCCTGCCGGCATCGCCGGGCGCCGCGTCGGGACACGTGTTTTCAGCGCCGACGAGGCCGAAGCCGCGGCCGACGGCGCAAGGTCGATCCTGGTACGGATCGAGACCAGCCCGGAAGACATCCACGGCATGCACGCGGCCCAGGGCATCCTGACCGCGCGGGGCGGGATGACCAGCCACGCGGCCGTGGTCGCGCGCGGCATGGGGCGCCCTGTGTCGTCCGGCGCGGGGATCCGGTTATCGATTACCGGCCAGTGACATGTCGGCGCGCAACGTGACGTGAATGGCCGGGAGACCGATCACCATCGACGGCTGCGGCGGCGCAGATGATCCTGGGCGAGGTCGCCGACGATCCAGCCGGAGCTGTCCGGTGACTTTCGGCGACCTGATGGAATGGGCGGATGAGGTGCGGACGCTGGGTCGCAGCCAATGCGGAAACCCGGAAGACGCACGACGGCGCGCGAGTTCGGCGCCGAGGGCATCGGCCTGTGCCGGACCGAGCACATGTTCTTCGAGTCCGAGCGGATCATCGCGATGCGCGAGATGATCTGTCGCCGAGGACGAGGCGGGCCGCCGCGCGGCGCTGGCCAAGCTGCTGCCGATGCAGCGCGACGATTTCGTCGAGCTGTTCCGGCTCATGAAGGGCCTGCCGGTGACGATCCGGCTGCTCGACCCGCCGCTTGCATGAGTTCCTGCCGCACGGGCGATGCGGAAATCGCCGAAGTGGCGCCGCGGCCGGGCTCGACGGTCGAACGTGCGCAGCCGGGCCGCGCAGCTGCACGAATCAACCCGATGCTCGGCCATCGCGGCTGCCGGCTGGCCATCACCTATCCGGAAGATCTGCGAGATGCAGGCCCGCGCGATCTTCGAGGCGCGCTGTGACGGTGCAAGGAAACCGGCGAAGCGGTCGTCCCCGAAGTCATGGTGCCGCTGATCGCGACCAAGAGCGAACTCGATATCCTCAAGGACGTCATCGACCGGGTGGCGGAGCAGGTGCGGCGCGAAACGGGCAACTGCCTCGAATATCTGGTCGGCACGATGATCGAACTGCCGCGCGCCGCGCTGCGCGCCGGCGAGATCGCCGAGACCGCCGCATTCTTCAGCTTCGGCACCAACGATCTGACGCAGACGACCTTCGGCATCAGCCGCGACGATGCGCGGCTTCCTTCCTGCCGATTACGAAGCGCGGGGATCTACGAAGCGACCCGTTCGTCATCCATCGATCTCGACGGCGTCGGCGAACTGGTCATCGATGGCGGTCGAACGCGGCCGCGCCACGCGCCCGGAGCATCAAGCTCGGCATCTGCGGCGAACATGGCGGCGACCCGGCTCGGTCGCCTTCTGCCACAAGGCCGGTCTGGATTATGTCTCCTGCTCCCCCTACCGCGTACCCATCGCGCGGCTGGCAGCGGCACAGGCGGCGATTGCCGACGAGAAGAGCTAAGGCTCTCCCCTATAAATTAAGCCCCTTCTCCCCCTTGGGGGGGGAGAAGGCAGGGATGAGGGGGGGCGCCCGGATTCCACTTGCGCCACCGGGCCAATGTCCCGTTTCCACCCTCACCCTACCTGAATCCGCTTTTTGGCCGATTCAGCCCTTGAAGGGAGAGGGTGAACCATGTGGTACGGCGCGGGGAAACCCACGAGGGATGACACGCCGCCCTGTCGCGGGCATGCTCGTACCAGTTGTCCAACCAGCCGGTGCCCGCCATGCCCCCTTCCGCCACGTCCGCCGCCGATCCATTACGCATCTACGGCAATCTCTCGCTGGTCGAGATGGCGCCGGTGCTGCTCGCCGCCGACCGCTTCTATGACGGCCCGACGCATATCGAACATGGCGGCGTCATGGCGCTGTGGGGAGAAGGCAGCGACCTCGCCAGCCTGTCCTCCACGGGCCAGGCGGATATCGCGCTCAACACCGAAACCCAGGCGCTGCGCGGCGCGTCGGCGCATCCGGAGCTGCGCTTCATCTTCACCGTCGGCGAATGCCCCTACCGCATCGTCGCCCGCCGCTCGGTCGGGATCGAAACGCTGGCCGACCTGCGCGGCAAGCGGATCGGCACGCAGATCGGTTCCTCCGCCGAATATTTCCTCGACGCCATGCTGCGCACCGCCGGGCTCTCGGCGGCGGACACCACGCTTGTCCCCTTCATGATGCGCACGGAAAACCCGCTCACCCTGCTGCCCGAAGCCCTGCAGGCGGGGGTGATCGACGCCGTCGCCATGTGGGAACCGCAGGTCGCGCGGGCGCAGAAACTGATCGGCGCGGACGCCATCGAATTTTACGACCCGGCGGTCTACACGGAAAAATTCAGCCTCTGCACCACGCAGGGCAATCTCGACGACAAGGCGATGCGCCCGCGCATCGTGGGTTTCGCCCGCGCGCTGATCGAAGCCGCGCGTCATCTGCGCGTGGACCCGCAGCCCGGCTGGGACCTCGTCGCGCAGCGCACGGGCCTCGCCCCCGAAACCATCCGCGACGCCTGGGCCTACTACACCTGGCCCGCCACGCTGGCGACCGACACGCTGGATTTCTGCACTGCCATCGAAGCCTGGATCGCGGCGCTCGCGAAGCGACCGGCGCGTGACCGGGACGCACTGGCGGGACTGATCGACGATAGCGTGGTGAAGGAGGCGCGGGCGGGGTGAGGGCTATGAGGCTTGCTGTCTTGGCGGGTAGGCTTGAGAGGCACAATCGAGTCGAGATCTGTTACTTAAAGCATAAAGTAAGCCCTGACCTCGCCTGTGTCTCTCGTTATTGGTTAATTAGACTGTGAGGGAAAAGTGGATATTTTAAAAGAAATATGGTGTTTTTTGAAAGACATACATCCGAGTTTTTGGGGTGTGTTAATTGGTTCATTCTTTTCCTTAGGTGGCGTGATTGTGACAAACAAAAGCAACTTAAATAGGTTGCGAGAACAATTTATACATGACCGAACCGTAAGAAAAGAAGATAGAGATATATCTTTTCGAAAAGAAATTTATATGGAGACATATGAATCTTTAACTTCAATAACTATCGCAATTGGAAAATTCACAGATTTTTCTATATCAGCGGAATCAATTAATAATCAATTCAGGATTGATTCTCAGAATTTATCAAAGTCAATAGTGATTGCATAAGAAAGCACGTTGAAGGCACTTTCAGATGTAAATATGGAAATTTTAACATGTTTTTTATCAATGACATTTAAGAGGTTATCGCTTTCGTTAATTAAGGATGAATTGGGTATAATAGATTCTCAAATTTCAAATAATGATTCAAAAAAGGGTGAAATAGTTAAATTAATGGAGCAACATAATTTAGATGGTGTTTATGATGATGCAATATGGTCCCGATTAAATTCAATTTTTGAATCTTTGAATGAATCAGGTAATAAATTTCAGAATAACCGAAATACTGTAAATAAGAAATTTTTAATAGGTCTTCTTGAGTTGACAGTGAATTCCGTTGAGTCTTCGAAATCTGTAGGTGAATTAATGGTGCCGGCCGTCATTGAGATTCGTAAAGAATTAGGTATTCCGACTGATGAGGTGGTGTTTGGAACAATTTTGCAAGAACAAAGGGAAATAGCTATTGAGGCTGGGCGAGACTTTATTAAAAAGTTAGAATTAACGATTTCCGAAATGACGGAGGAATCAGGCCAATGATTTGGTGGGCGGGGTCATATGTGGGCGGCCTGTACAAAGATAGTAATCGCCTAACCGTCGCCGCTCCGGGGTTGGGATAGTTTATCAAGAAACGGGGCAGGTTTTGTATTGTGCGTTGAAAGCCTGCACGGTGCGGCTGACGGTGCTGGGATAGACGCCGTAATGGCGCGCCGACCCCGTGCGGCTGTGATGGGCTTCCCGGCAGGCCCGCGCCATCGGCTTCGCCCGTAAGGGGGAGCGCCCGTCATACCGCGCGATCTCCGGCGACAGCGCGGCAAGTGTTTCGCACGGATGCACCGGGCTTAGCTGCCCCGCCTTGCCAGCAGCGCGGACGAGTGCGGGAAACGGGTCGCTGAAGGCAGTCTGAAGCCGCCCAAACGAGCCCCGCCCTAACATCAGCCCTCAATTATTTTCGAGAATACCCTCGATCACACGCTGCACGGAAAGCGCGGCCTGAAAATCCGGTAACTCATGGGGCTCGCCGCGCATAAACTGCGCGAGGTTATCCAACTGGCGGACGCGCCCGACTTGCCGGATATCGCCCTTAAGGTCATCACTCTCCGCCATCGCCGGGCGCCAAGCCTGACCATCGGAAAGATACGCCGTGTACCAGTCTTCAAGTCGACAGGATTGTGTCTGTCCCCAGACCGTGAACTCGATGCGATCCGGCCCGGTGCCGCCAACGCCGCCGGCGACCGAAACCGGCACACCGTTGCAGGTTAAGTCGGCATAGACATGACTTTCCGCCGCTACGCCGTCGATACCGTCGGGATAGCGCACCATGGCTTGCTCTAGGATTAACCGCCCGAATACGCTTTCAATCAAATAGATGAAATGCGACAACACCTCGCGCACATAGCCGCCTTGTCGGCGTTTACCGAGCCACGCCGCAGCCTCTTGCCAGCCACGGGGCCACGTCGCGAAATGCAGGCGAATATCGATCGCGTCGATCGTCCCGAATGCGCCGTCGGCAAGCTGTGATCGCAAAAATGCCCGGCTCGGGCTTGCGGCAAACGAAAAATTCACCGCGTTTCGGGCGCCCATGCCCTCAATGGTCTCCACCAGCTTTTGCGATTGCGCGACATCGACACCGAGCGGCTTTTCACAAAATACCGGCTTGCCGGCCTCAGCCGCCGCGATCGCATAGCTCGCATGATGTTCAGGCGGGCACGCGATGTAGACGAGGTCCACATCAGCCCGCGCGATGAGGCTTTCGGCTGACTCAGCATATGGAAGGTCCGCCACCATTGGCTGCGGATCGAACACGGCAACGACGTCAAACGCATCATGCACCGCCATGTTGCTCAGCATGCGCTGCCCCATAATCCCAAGCCCGATGATACCGACGCGAAATGTCATCTGCTGCCCTTAAAGATGTTTCGTGTGGCCACGGGGTGCCTCGTTACCCGTGGCGCATGCCACCATAGCGGCTCGAGAGGGAAAACGCGCCTCGTCAATTAGGCAAACCTTCAGGAAACGGGGTAGACGGAGGCAGGCCTTGTTTTGAACGTTGATGCCAGCGGGCGCCATACACGCCGTCTTTTCAATAATCTTAAACCCTCAGGCTGGACGAACCCTCCGCAAAATGCATCTTAGTGTCCGGCCCGAAATGAGTTGAGTGATTTCAGTAAGTTGTGATTCTCTCGTTTGTGTTGAAGCAAATGAGGAGACACAACATGTGGACTGAGATCACCCGCCCGCAGTTTGATCGTTCGAGCCTTCGTTACGCAAGCGACTTGACGGATAAGGAGTGGCGTTTGATTTCGCCATTATTGTCCCCGCCGCGTCGATTAGGCCGCCCGCGAACCACGGATTTTCGAGAAGTGGTGAATGGGATTTTTTATGTGGCGCGCACCGGTTGCCAATGGCGCATGGTGCCCCGGGAATTTCCGCCACGCAGTACGATCCAGCGATATTTTTACGCTTGGCGCTCGGATGGAACCTTGCACGTCATCAATCGCCAACTGGTGATGTCGATGCGGGAAACCTCTGGGCGCACGACCAGCCCGACCGCCGGGGTGATCGACAGCCAGACGGTGAAAACCACGGAAAGCGGCGGTGTTCGGGGCTATGACGCGGGAAAGAAGGTCAAAGGGCGCAAGCGTCATATCGTGACCGACACAGGCGGCTTTCTGGTCGCCGTCATGGTTCACGCCGCCGATATCCAGGATCGCGACGGCGCGCCCGCGCTGTTGGCGTCGATACGCCACGCCTTTCCCCGGTTGCGCCATGTTTTCGCCGATGGTGGTTACGCGGGACCGAAGTTGCGCGACGCGCTGGCCAAACTTGGGAAGTGGACCGTGCAGATCGTCAAGCGCTCCGACGCCGCCAAGGGGTTCGTATTGTTGCCCCGCCGCTGGGTGGTTGAGCGCACCTTCGCTTGGCTCGGTCGTAACCGCCGTCTCGCCAAAGATTTCGAGGAAACCATCGAAAGCGCGGAGGCATGGCTCCTGATCGCCAGCATTCAACTGCTCGCCCGACGATTGGCAAGAGCATGAAAACATGGATATCATTTCGAGTCAGACTCTTAGACCGCGCCCGGATTCAGCACCGTGGCAGGAGATGGGGCCCGCGACGTTGACTCAGTTTCACACCCGTAAAGACCCAACGTGACGGGCACGCCCGATACGGGCTGGCGCGCCATCATTGGCTCATCGGCGATCATGTCGCTGGCGTTGCTGGGCGATGCGCTGCTCTATGCGGTGCTGCCGGTCTATGCCGAGGCGTTCGGGCTGACCCTGCCGTGGGTGGGTGTCATGCTGTCGGCCAACCGGTTCGTGCGTGTGTTCGCCTATGGCCTGCTGGCCCGGCTGACCCATGCCATCGGCGTGCGGCGGATGTGCATTATCGCGGCGGTCGGCGCGACGGTATCCACCGCGCTGTATGGCTTCGGGCAGGGGCCGGTGGTGATTCTGGCGGCGCGGGTGTTGTGGGGGCTGACCTATGCCATTCTTGTGCTGGCGACCCTGACATATGCGGTTCAGCATCGCGTCCAGGTCGGCACCCGTGTCGGCGTGGGCCATGCGATACAGCGGCTGGGCCCGATCCTGGCGCTGTTCGGGGGCGCCTGGCTGGTCGGCGTGGTCGGGCCGAATACGGCGTTCATGCTGCTCGCCATCCCCACGGCGCTGTCCATCCTGATCGCATTCAGCCTGCCCAAAATCGAGCATGTGGAAGCGCAACGCAGCAAGCCCGCCTCGCTCGCGCGGCCCAAGCCGATTGATGTCCTGTTCTTTCTGCAGGGCTATGGCGTCGACGGGGTTTTTGCCGTCTCCATCTCCCTGATCTTCGCGCGCGAGTCATCGCTGTCTGTCGCGGTGATGAGCGGCGGCGCCCTGCTGGCCATGCGGCATTTCGGTGAGGCGATTGCAGCCCCGCTCTTCGGGTGGATTGCCGACCGCTTCGGGGCCCGCAGAATTTTCGTCCTCGCGGCCGCGCTGACCATGCTCGGGTTTGTCGGCGTCGCCCTTGGGTTCACCGTCTTCGGTGCACTCGTGATGCTGCTGTTTCGCGGCGCGCTCGCCTCGCTGGGGCCGGCCGTCATCGCGCAATCGCTCGACGCCGACGAACACGCGGTGGGCCCGCTCGCCCGGATGCAGGCCTGGCGCGATCTCGGCGCCGCCTGTGGCCCGCTGGTAACCGGTTTCCTGCTGACATTCGTATCGGCGGAGCTGCAACACGCGGCTGTCGCCGTGGCCCTTGCCGCGGGGCTGCTCTACTGGATGTTGTCCTCTACCAAGTAACGAAGGCGACGGAAGGTGGGCGTTTCGGGTATTTTTGTTGCCATAATGTTCTTTTTTTGGTATCGTGATCTTTTGATTTCGTCGCTTCAGCGCGGGCCAGTTTTCCCTGACGGCAGGTCGATTATCGCGCAAGCGCTGGGCAGCGGATGTCAACAAATGCAAACCAATGCCAACAGGAATGGTGTTTCCGTCGGGCGGGCGGGATTGGCTGTGTGATGGGAAATGTCGATAAAAGGCAATCGATGCCAATAAATGCCAATCTATTCGACGGTTTTCCGTCAGCGGGCGGCGAGGCAGTTAAAGACATCGCCTTCCGGGAGGCGGCCTTCGATGTGGCGGCGGTGCCACAACGCATAGAAAAGTAAGACCCAGGCGGCCATTTTTGCGTGTTTGCGGTGCGATGTGAACAGGCCCGGCACCTGTTTGGCGTGGCAGAATTCGGCAATGGCGGGGCTGGCGGCCACCAGCGGTCCCAGGGTGTCGCCGCGTTCGAGGATCCATTCGCCGACCGGCACGGTGAAGCCGCGCTTGCGTTCAAAGGCGTTGGCCGCCGGCAGGACCCGGTCGAGCCAGCGCCGCAAGATCCATTTGCCGCGGCGTTTGTGAATTTTCAGCGCGTCGGGCATGCAGAAGACGGCTTCCGCGACCTTTACATCGAGGAACGGGGTGCGTCCCTCCAGGCCATGCGCCATGAGGCAGCGGTCCAGCTTGGTCAGCAGGTCGTTGGGCAGCCAGTCGGTCATGTCGATGGCCTGCATGACCTGCAGGCGCGATCGCTCCGCATCGCTGGCGGTGGCCTCGGCGGCGGAGACATTGTCGCGCCAGCCGATATCCTTGTCGCGCAGGATGCCGAGCCCGTCGAAAATGCCGCGGGACCGGATCGTCCGGCCGCCCTGCCACCACGGGCGCAGGGCGCTGCGGTAGCGTCCGTAGCCGCCGAATATTTCGTCACCGCCTTCGCCGGACAGCACGACCTTCAGGTCCTTGGCGGCTTCCTGTGCCAGTTTCCAGGTCGGCAGAACGGCATAATCCGCCGCCGGGTCGTCCATGCCGGCGGCGATGTCGGGGAGCATCGACCAGAAATCGTCGCTGGAAAATTCGACCTCATGGAAATCGGCGCCGACGGTCTTTGCCAGCATCCGGGCATGCGCGCGTTCATCGGCTACGCCCGTTCCGGAAAACCCGGCGGTCATCGCGGTGACGGGGCGCTCGTTCAGGCGGGTCATCAATGCCAGAAGGACGGAGGAATCGATCCCGCCGGAAAGGAACAGGCCGTAGGGCACATCCGAACGCTGATGGTAGGTGACGCTCTCTTCCAGGACATCGTCCAGAATGCGCAGGCCTTCATCGATATTTGTGCTGCGCGGTCCGCCGGCGGGTAGGGCGGCGCGGCGCTTTCGCTCGACGATTCGGCCGTCGCGAACAATCAGGGTTTCGCCGGGGAGAACACGCCGGATGCCGTCATAGATCGTGTCGCGCCCGCAGGTGAACTGCAACTGCATCAGTTCGGTCCGGCGTTCGGTCGTCACGACCGGTTCGGCAAGGCCTGCCGCGATCAGCGCCTGGGGTTCCGAGGCGAAGGCGAACATTTCAGGCGTTTCGATGTAATACAGCGGCTTGATGCCGAACGGGTCGCGGGCGAGAATGAGGCAGCCTTCACCCGGGTCGTGGATCGCGATGGCGTACATGCCGCGCAGGGAATCGGTGAAATCGATACCGTCGCGGGCATACAGGTGCAGCGGCGGTTCGCAGTCCGAATTGGTGCTGAAGTCGATGCCGTCCAACCCGTCGCGCAATTCGAGGTAATTGTAGATCTCGGCGTTGGCGATCAACGCGGCGCCGCCGGGTTCGTAGATGGGCTGGTCGCCTGTTTTCAGGTCGATGATGGCAAGGCGGACCTGCACCATGGCGACGGCGCCAGCGAGATACTTGCCTTCACCGTCGGGGCCGCGATGGGCGAGCGCCCGGGCGAACCGGTCAAGGCTGGATGCATCCGGCGCCTTGCCGTCGCGCATCATGATCCCGGCAATTCCGCACATCAGCCTGTCACGCCTTCGAAAAATTCAAGATACCGGGCAACAACCTTTGCCTTGGTGAATTCTTGCTCATAGGCGACACGGCCAGCGCTGACAAGGGCTGCCGCCAGATCCGGTGTTTCGATCACGCGCTGAACGGCGGCGGCAAGTGCATCGGCATTGTCGACAGGCACCAGCAGGCCGTTGACACCATCCTCGACCAGGGCGGCGGGGCCATGGGAATCCGCGGCGACCAGGGGGCGGTCCTGGGCCCAGGCTTCGATCACGACATTGCCCAATGGTTCATGCCGTGATGAGCAGACATACAGGTCGCACGCCGCGAACAGGGCCGGCCCGTCGTTGCGCCAGCCCAGAAACCGGACCCGGTCGGCGACGCCTAGCTGTTCCGCCTGTTTGGTCAGTTCCGACAGTTTCGGGCCGTCGCCGGCGAGCCACAGATAGGCTTTCGGTATTTTGGCCAACGCCTGAAGGAGGACATCGAATCCCTTGTTTTCATGCAGCCGGCCGAGTGCGAGGAGCAGGGGCGCGTCTTCCGGCGTATCGAAGGTTGCGCGGGCAACCGGAGGGACGCGGCTGGAATCGACGAAATTGGGCAGATACCAGGTGCGGGCCTGTGGCCAGCCTTCGTCGATCAGATAGTCACAGATGTGCTGCGTGTTCCCGATCAGGTAATCGCATCGCCCGTAATTCGACAGCTTGTAATACCCGCCAAGCCGCGCGGCGAATACATGCCGGCCGATGGGGCAGAATTGCGTGGCACGGTTCATCCAGCTTAATACGATATCGGGCTCGAACTGCTTTATCGCCCGGCCCAGCCGGTGGCCGGTGACAATGTCCAATGCGCCGCCAAACGAAAATTCCAGGGGCGGCCGTTTTGCCGGTTGCAGTTGGGCCAGCCGTTCCGCATTGCGGCGGATAACGATCTGCTGGTCGATTTCCGTTTCGTCCAGCGCCATGACCAGCCGCGTGAAGAATGCTTCCGCGCCGCCATGGGCTGCGCCCGCCATGACCTGCATGACCCTTGTCAAATGCTCTCTCCATCGGGTGTCGTGCGGATATTGATTTCCGCCCATAATTTACGGGATGCCGCTTCAGCCATGTCCACCGTCAGACTGTCCATCAGGGTGCCGGTCGTGCGGTGATTGTAACCGGGTGCACCGACAATTTCGTCGTAACTTTTTTGGGTCCGGACCCATGCCGTTCCGGGACCCCAGGGCGCGTAATGGGTGGTGTGGCTGGGACCGAACAGACCAAGCGTGGGCGTTCCGCTGGCTGCCGCCATATGCATCAGCCCCGAATCATTGCCGATGAACAGGGCGCACCGGCGCAGGCATGCGGCCGCGGCTGGTAATTCAGTCTGACCGACCAGGTCGATGCGCCTGTCCGCTGCGATGGAATCCAGCAGGGGCTGAACCTGCTCGCGTTCCTGCGGCGCACCAAACACCGCGATGCGCGCATCGGGCAGGATGCCGTCAGAAGCGGTCAGCCGCTGGACCAGCGTTGCAAAATATTCCGCGCGCCATTGCTTGCCGGGCCAGTTGGCGGCGGCGCCGATCGCGAGAACCGGCGTGCCGGGCGGGATAAGCCGTTCGGCGAAGGCATCATCGGCCGGCGCGGTCCAGCAGGCCGGCGATGGCGGATCCTTTTCGAGGCCCAGCGTTGCGGCCAGAAATTCGACGCGATGCATTGATGCCCCCGGCGGCGGCATGATGTGGCGCTTGCCGGCCAACAGCAGCCAGGAAAGGGCCGACCGCCGCAGGTCGATGACAATATCCCAGCGGGTGCCGATACATTGCCGCCATAGCCCCGCCCAATGCGCTGACATGCGTTTCTTCCGCAAAACAATGACGGAGTCGACCTGGGGTATGGGGGCGAACAGGGGGGCCGCTGCCGGACCGGCCGCGACGGTAATCCGGGCATCGGGGTGCTGCTCGATAAGATAAGACAGCAACCCGGTCGAAAGGATGGCGTCGCCGATACGGGTGGCTGTAATAAAAAGAATACGCATTGGGATTCAGAATACAGAATGGCTGCGCGTCTGGTTACAGGAATCGGTATGATTTTTGTCGAGGTACCTTGCCTGGAACGGTTTTCGCGACCAGTTGTATGCCTTAAGCCGAAGGAAAATTAAGCAATGTCAAGACATTATAGCCTGCTCCCGGACCGGGGGGTACTCACTGTCGGGGGGCCGGATCGCGTCGAATTTCTCCAGGGACTGATATCCAATGATGTCACGCGGGTCGCCGATGACCGGTCGATCTGGGCGGCCTATCTGACGCCACAGGGCAAGTATCTGCATGATTTTTTCGTCATGGAACTGGACGGTGTCTTTGGACTCGATTGCGAAGCGGTGCGATTGACCGACCTTGGCCAGCGGCTGAACCGGCATAAGCTGCGCGCCAAAATAGAGCTGGGAATCGGTGATTCCTTTGCCGTGCTGGCGCTGTTCGGTGCGGATGCTCTTGCGGCGCTGGAATTGCCGGAAGAAGCCGGTGCGGCGCGGCGGCTCGGTGGGGGCGTGGTCTTTGTCGACCCGCGGCTGCCCCAGGCCGGGGCGCGTGCGGTTCTGCCAAAAGACGAGGCCGCGTCAATCGTCGAGGCACTGGGATTCCTGTCGGCTGATGCTGCGCAGTATGACGATCTTCGACTGGAACTTGGATTAAGCGATGGCAGCCGGGACATGATCGTCGAAAAGTCAGTTCTGCTGGAATGTAATTTTGACGAACTGCACGGCGTCGATTGGGACAAGGGCTGCTACATGGGGCAGGAATTGACGGCCCGAACGAAATATCGCGGTCTGCTCAAAAAGCGGTTGGTGCCGGTCATGCTGGAAGGTCCTGTGCCGGAAACCGGCGCCGCCATTTTTTCAGATAAAAAGGAAGTCGGTGAAATTCGATCCGTGCGCGGTAATCGCGGGCTGGCGATCCTGCGGCTGGAGGTGCTGTCCAGTGCGGAAACCGGCGGCGCTGGTTTGAAGGCGGGGGAGACAAAGGTGTTTCCGCAAAAAACCGACTGGGTAAATTTCTAAAATGGCAATATTTGTTCTATGGTTGTATTCATAAGGAAATTGCGCTTCGCTCGGGAAGTGGTTGAAATGGGCAAAATACAGGCAATCCCGAGGCTGCTTTTTTTAACGTATTGGAAACTTCTGCGGGTTTGGTAAACATTCGTTAATTTTTTTTTAAAACAATGGTGTCCTTATACTGTGAGGCGCGGTGTGTCGGTTGCTGTAAATGTCTGAGTGTCCGGCCCGAAATGAGTTGAGTGATTTCAGTAAGTTGTGATTCTCTCGTTTGTGTTGAAGCAAATGAGGAGACACAACATGTGGACTGAGATCACCCGCCCGCAGTTTGATCGTTCGAGCCTTCGTTACGCAAGCGACTTGACGGATAAGGAGTGGCGTTTGATTTCGCCATTATTGTCCCCGCCGCGTCGATTAGGCCGCCCGCGAACCACGGATTTTCGAGAAGTGGTGAATGGGATTTTTTATGTGGCGCGCACCGGTTGCCAATGGCGCATGGTGCCCCGGGAATTTCCGCCACGCAGTACGATCCAGCGATATTTTTACGCTTGGCGCTCGGATGGAACCTTGCACGTCATCAATCGCCAACTGGTGATGTCGATGCGGGAAACCTCTGGGCGCACGACCAGCCCGACCGCCGGGGTGATCGACAGCCAGACGGTGAAAACCACGGAAAGCGGCGGTGTTCGGGGCTATGACGCGGGAAAGAAGGTCAAAGGGCGCAAGCGTCATATCGTGACCGACACAGGCGGCTTTCTGGTCGCCGTCATGGTTCACGCCGCCGATATCCAGGATCGCGACGGCGCGCCCGCGCTGTTGGCGTCGATACGCCACGCCTTTCCCCGGTTGCGCCATGTTTTCGCCGATGGTGGTTACGCGGGACCGAAGTTGCGCGACGCGCTGGCCAAACTTGGGAAGTGGACCGTGCAGATCGTCAAGCGCTCCGACGCCGCCAAGGGGTTCGTATTGTTGCCCCGCCGCTGGGTGGTTGAGCGCACCTTCGCTTGGCTCGGTCGTAACCGCCGTCTCGCCAAAGATTTCGAGGAAACCATCGAAAGCGCGGAGGCATGGCTCCTGATCGCCAGCATTCAACTGCTCGCCCGACGATTGGCAAGAGCATGAAAACATGGATATCATTTCGAGTCAGACTCTGACGTTATGACGGCATTCAGGGGGCAGGGATCGATTGCCAGGATTGATATCTCGTCTGTCTGGTAATTCGAATCAGGGGAATTTTTGAGTCGTGAGTGGTGCCCGTTCAGTTTCACTGGAAATATACGTCCTGAAAAGCGGGCGATGGCAGATCCATTCCAATTATCCGATCAATGAACGTGATCGGTGTATTGAGGATGCCAAAGAACTCGACGTTTCAAAGAAATTCGAAGCCGTCTGCGTCGTTCGGGAAACCTACAGCTCAGACAGTAACGCATCCCGCGAAGCCGTCATCTACCATAGCCCGACGCTGAAATCGCCGCCGCCCGTCGCCACGGTTACAGAGGGCGGAGAAACCAAGGTTAGCCGCCCGGCGCCCGCGCAAAAAGGGGCCGCCCCGGAAGGGGCGTGGAAGAAAGAAAAAGAAAAACCGGCTGGGAAGCCTGCCAAAGGCAAGAAACGTCCCGCGGCCAAGAAAAAACCACCACCGAAAGCGGCGTCTGACGAGGACTCCAATCTGGCGGAAGTCCTGCCCAAACTTGCCGTGGTCTGCCTGATCAGTCTTGGTGGCGCATCGGCGGTATCTTATATCTCGTCGCTTCTGGTCACGTATCTGCCGCAGCTGGGGCTCACATTGAGCCTGGGTGTCTCGCAGACGGTTCTGATTTCGATTTTTATCGTGAGTTTCCTGTTTTTCTTCGTGCCGCTGATGCGGCGGTTCGTGCCGGCCTTGCGTACCGGGTCGGGGTCTGCCCCGGCACCGCGCGCCGCGCCTGTCGCGCCGGAAACCGAAGCGCCGAAAAGGCCCATGGTGACGGACGATAATGACGAAGACGATAAGTCGGTGGCTGAAGACGACTCGGATGATGGAGCAAGCGCGGACGAGGATGACGACGAGTCCGGGGATGAAGACAGCAAATCCGAAGAGTCGGCCGAGAAAGAAGAAGACGACGAATTACCGACGCCGGTCGCGGCTTCCTCTGCCGCCGCAGAAGCCAGTGCGGACATGCTGATGTTCATTGGTGATTCGCTGGAGCCGCTGGCGAAGGCGGGGCATGAACTGAACGCATTCAATCGCTTCGGATTGACGCTCTTTTTCTTGGGTGCGGGCGAGTATCTCGCGTCGAAGAAGCGGGTCCCGGAAAAGGAAATGCAGGATATCCTGTGCACCCATATGCAGATGCTGGGGCACACACCGGATATGGCGCGCGGGTTCTGCGCGAATATCGAGGAATATCTGGTCAATCCGAAATATTTCCAGATGTATGAATCGGGCCGCAGTGCGCTGGCCCGGCGCTCGAAATCGCCGGATGCCGAACTCGGCGTTAACGAGGCGGTCGAAAAATGGGGCGAACCTGAACCCTCCGGCGAGGCAAATGCCAAGGACTTTGTTGCGATCGTGTTCACCGATATCGTCGGATCAACGGCGATGACGCAGGAGCGGGGCGACGATGCAGCTCAGCTTGTGGTGCGCGAACATAATTCCATCGTCCGCGATGCCCTGGCCCTGCATGGTGGCCGCGAAATCAAACATACGGACGACGGCATCATGGCAACCTTCCCGCAGGTGGTTGCCGCCATCGAAGGGTCCATCGCCATCCAGCAGGCCTGTGAGCGCGCGAACAACGCAAACCCGGATCTGGGGCTCGGTATCTGCATCGGCATCAATGCCGGTGAACCCATCCATGAAGACAATGATATTTTCGGCACGCCGGTCCAAATGGCCGCGCGCGTTCTGAGCAAGGCCGAAGGCGAGGAAATCTGCGTTTCGACCATTGTTCGGGAAACCTGTTCCGGCAAGGGGTTCACCTTCTCAAAGAAGGGCGATTATGAACTCAAGGGCTTCGACGAACTGGTTCCCATCTATCTGACTGCCTGGAAAGGCGGCATGAACACGCCCAGTGCCGTCGCCGACGGCGAGGCGGCCTAGCGCCCCGAACGGGCCTGTTCCAAACGGTCTTGGCCAGCGCTTTCGCGGACTGCTATTGTCTGCCGAGGAATCCATTTATCGGGGAGACTGAGGCATGACCGCATGCATGGTGGGCTGGACGCATTCGAAATTCGGCAAGCTTGAAGGCGAGGATGTCGAATCCCTGATCGTCCGCGTGGCGAGCGACGCCATCGCCGATGCCGGGGTGTCGCCCTCTGATATCGATGCGATCTATCTGGGGTTCTACAATGGCGGGTTTTCCGCCCAGGATTTCGGCGCCTCGCTGGTGCTGCAGGCGGATGACGCCCTGCGCTTCAAGCCGGCGACGCGGATTGAAAACGCCTGCGCGACGGGCTCGGCCGCCATCCATCAGGGGCTGAACTTTCTGGAAGCGAAAAAAGGCCGCATGGTGCTGGTTGTCGGCGTCGAGAAGATGACCGATACCGCCGGGCCGGAAATCGGCGGTATTCTGATGAAGGCCAGCTATCTGAAGGAAGATGCCTCCATCGAAGGCGGGTTTGCCGGGGTCTTTGGCCGGATCACCCAGCAGTACTTTCAGAAATACGGCGACCAGACCGACGCACTGGCGCGCATTGCGGCCAAGAACCACAAGAACGGCTGCGGAAACCCCTATGCCCAGCTGCGCAAGGATCTCGGTTATGACTTCTGCCGCGAAGTGTCCGACAAGAACCCGCTGGTGGCCGGGCCGCTGAAGCGCACGGATTGCTCGCTGGTTTCTGATGGTGCGGCGGCGGTGGTGCTGGCCGATCTCGATACGGCGCTGACCATGCCCAAGGCGGTGGTCTTCCGCGCCGCGCATCAGGTCAATGATTACCTGCCGATGAGCCGCCGCGACATGACCTTCCTGGAAGGCACGGCAAAGGCATGGTCGGGTGCGCTGGGACAGGCGGGACTGACGCTGGATGATCTCAGCCTCGTGGAAACCCATGACTGTTTCACGACCGCCGAACTGATGGAATACGAAGCGATGGGCCTCGCCGAACCGGGGCAGGGGTTTCGTCTTTTGCTGGACGGCGTCACCGAGAAAGACGGCCGCCTGCCCGTGAACCCGTCCGGTGGCCTTAAATCCAAGGGCCACCCCATCGGCGCGACCGGCGTTTCCATGCATGTGCTGTCGGCGATGCAGGTGCGCGGCGAAGCGGGCGACATGCAGGTGCGGGATGCGAAGCTGGCGGGGCTGTTCAACATGGGCGGCGCTGGCGTCGCGAACTACGTGTCGATCGTCGAAGCGCTGCGCTAACAAAAGCTCAACAGGAGATCTGACATGGCGGCGACATTCCCGGCCCTGGTGCTGACCGAATCCGATGGCAAGGTCACGGCGGGGTTTCAGGACCTCGGCATCGACGATCTGCCCGAAGGCGATGTCACCGTCCGCGTGACTCATTCCGGGGTGAACTACAAGGACGGCATGATCGTCAACGGCATGGGGCGGCTGGTGCGCGATTTTCCGCATGTGCCGGGGATCGATTTTGCCGGGATCGTCGAAACCTCGGACAATGACCGTTACAAGCCGGGCGATGCGGTCGTTCTGACCGGCTGGCGCGTCGGTGAGGTTCATTGGGGCGGCTATGCCGGCATGGCACGGGTGAAGGCGGACTGGCTGGTGCCGCTGCCTGCCGGGTTGACGGCGAAACGGGCCATGGCCATCGGCACGGCGGGGTTCACCTCGATGCTCTGCGTCGATGCGCTGGAAGCGCACGGCATGACCCCCAGCGCGGGCGAGGTGCTGGTCACGGGGGCGGCGGGTGGCGTCGGCTCCGTCGCGGTGGCGATCCTGGCCAGGCGAGGTTATGCGGTGGTTGCGTCCTCCGGTCGTCCCGAACAGCATGATTTCCTCACCGAAATGGGCGCGACCGGCATCATCGACCGGGCGGAACTCGCCGAACCCTCCAAGCGCCCGCTGGACGGGGAGCGCTGGGAAGGGGCCGTCGATACGGTCGGCGGCACGACCCTGGCCCGGCTGCTGTCGCAGATGCGCTATGGTGCGTCGGTCGCGGCCTGCGGGCTGGCCGGCGGGGCCAATCTGGAAACCACGGTGCTGCCCTTCCTGCTGCGCGGGGTAAACCTGCTGGGCATCGACTCGGTCATGCAGCCTTACGATAACCGCTCGCGCATCTGGCAGCGGCTGTCCGAGGACCTGCCGATGGACAAGCTGGATGCCCTGACCGAAGAAATCGCGCTGGCCGATGTGCCGAAGGCGGCGGGCGATATTCTCAAGGGGCAGGTGCGGGGCCGGCTGGTCGTCGCGCTGGGCGATTAGCTGCCGTGGCGCGGCCGCCATGAGGACTGGATCCCCGATCAGGTCGGGGATGACAGGGATAGAATGTGGCCACGACAGCCCGCCCAACAGAAGGCTGTCATCCCGGACCTGATCCGGGATCCATGGTGCAATCGCACCGCCCGTGCGCAAATACACGCCACACACTCGTCGAGACGCATTCGGGCGGCATCGGCTATACTCTGCCCCGTCATTTAATCGGCACGGGAAGTATAGGCGATGAAGGTTCTGATCTGCGGCGGCGGGGTTATCGGCACCTCGATCGCCTACTTCCTCAGCCAGCGAAATATCGAAGCGGTTGTCGTTGAACGCACGGGCGTTGCCAATGCGGCATCCGGCAAGTCCGGCGGGTTCCTGGCGCTGGACTGGTGCGATGGTTCGCCGCTGGCGCCGTTGGCGCGCCGCAGTTTCGCCCTGCACGGCGAACTGGCCGCGACGCTGGACCGGGACTGGGGCTATCGCCGGGTCGATACATTGGGCGTTGTCGCCAGCGTGCAACAGGACACCAGCCGCTACCGGAATTTGCAGTCGCCGGACTGGCTGGGCGCGGAAAGCGCGGTGCACGGGCAAATCGGCACGCCGGACACCACCGCCCAGATCCATCCCGCCCTGTTCACGCAGGCGATGATGGACGCCGCCGCCGACAAGGGCGCTTCACTGGTCAACGGCCGCGTCGACGGTATCTGTTTCAGCCCGGACGGCGCCCGCGCGACCGGGGCCATCGTCAACGGTGCGGCACTCCACGCCGACGCGGTTGTCATCGCCATGGGCCCGTGGTCGATCCTCGCCTGCCAGTGGCTGCCCCTGCCGGCAATATACGGCTCGAAGGGGCACAGCCTGGTGTTCCAGTACGAACCGACGCCGGAATCCCTTTTCGTCGAACTCGAATGGCAGGCCGGGCAGATGCGGTCACCGGAAATCAACCCGCGTCCCGACGGCACGACCTATGTCTGCGGGTTGCCGGGCGACGACCCGCTGCCGGTCGACCCGGCCAATGTCCTGCCCGAACCGGGCGCCTGCGAAACCCTGCGCCAGATGACCGCCAGCATCGCGCCGGAACTGGGCGCCTCGGCAATCCTCGCCGAGCAGGCGTGTTATCGCCCCGTCACGCAGGATGGCTTGCCGCTGATCGGCGCGGTGCCCGGAATCGCTGGGGCGTATATAGCCACCGGGCACAATGTCTGGGGCATGCTGAACGGCCCGGCGACGGGCGAAGCGATGGCGGAACTGATTGCGGGTGGGGAGACGAGGGTTAATTTGCGCCCGTTTGATCCGGTGCGGATGGCGGCGCAGGATCCGGGGGCGATTTTTTGACTGGGCACCTTACTGCGGAGCGCCCCCAATCTCGCAAGCGTCAAAAATTCGAACCGTACTCGGTCCGGAACCGTTATAGCGGCTTGCCAGATAAGAAGGGGCGTAGCCAAACGCAACCCGGCACCCATCCGGCGACACACTGCCTGTCGCCGAGACAAAAAAATACCGGATATGGCCTTTCAACAATCGCGCTGATTTATCATCGGAAACCAGGTAGATACCGGCGATTTCAGGGGAAAATATATCTTCCACAACAACGATAAGCCCCGTCTTTACGGGGAACACCCGAATATAGTCTTCGCCAGTCCAGAGGCCCCCGGCAGGGATGCAGCCTTTTTCAATTTTTCCATCCGGCCACAGCCAGTAATACGGGTGGCAATTGGTCTTTTCCCAAAGCTTTTGATCTGTCCAGGGTTCGTACAGAAAGTATGCCCCCTTGAACGCATAATAGCCCGCATGCGGCCCCCCGATCGATTCGGTTAAAAAGGGCAAAAGTTGGTCGATTGACCGGTCATTATTTACAAACCAGACCTGCCTGTATGCGTCCCACTGCCTGTATGCGTCCCACGTTTCCTGCAACACCCCACTCATCGCGAGATAGCCATGTTCTTCCGCTAATCGCGTCCAGTGGGGATGCTTCGACTTTCTTGAAGGGCGTTCTTCAAACTGACACGAAAATTCGTTCCAAAGCGTAGTCTTGTAGTCCACATTTTTGAGACGCGTGCGGGTCTCAACATTGCCAACAACTTCAATTGCTTCGTTTCCGAGGAATTCGCCTGTGTCTGAATAAATACTGACCACAAAACGTGACCGTTTTGGTGATATGCAATAGTTCGACCTTAAATGTTTATACGGCTTATATTCTGAAACGCCCTGATCGATATCCCAGAGGTATAACCGCGAATAAGAGGCATCTTTCCAATTCTTTAGCGTATTGGCGGGATCGGGCCGGCCGTTGATGCCGCGAAATACAACCTTCCGATTGCTGATCCAGACAAACGAAGAATCTGAACTCATCAAGCCGCTACCTGAATCGTATAAGGTGCCGAATTCGCAACAATCGATTTTGGTAAGGTTAAAAGGCGCGTCCGGGGTGCCGCGCGGCATCTTCTCCGGGTTCACCGCCAGAAAGTCACCACAGGCGTTCGTTGGCGGCACTGACTTCTTAGAATCGGCGTCAAAACGGACCAATGTTATCACAACAGCGACCAAGGCAAGCAAAACCGCTGCCGACCCCCACAACTTCTTCATCCGTTAGCCTTCCTCGGTCGGCACCTACTTAAAACTCTGAATCGTCACGCCCCCGTCGATCACAATCGTTTCGCCCGAAATAAACGACCCCGCCTTTGCTGCCAGCATCACGGCACATCCCGCGATCTCGTCCGGGTCGCCGATGCGGCCCAGCGGCGTCATGCTGGAGCGGCGTTTGAGTTTTTCCGGGTCTTCCCACAGCTCGCGGGCGAAGTCGGTGCGGATCAGGCCCGGTGCGATGCAGTTGACGCGGATGTTGTCCGGGCCGAATTCCACCGCCAGCGCGCGGGTGAGCTGCATGTCTGCCGCCTTGGAAATGCCATAGGCGCCGAGCACGCCACCGGCGCGCAAGCCGCCGACCGAGGAGATGATCGTGACCGAGCCGCCGCCCGATTTCGCGATATGCGGGCGGGCCATCTGGGTCAGCCAGTGGTTCGACTTGATATTGGTTTCCATGATCTTGTCGAAGGCTGAATCCGGAATGTCCTTCAGCGGGCCGAAATACGGGTTTACCGCCGCGTTGCAGACCAGGATGTCGAGCCCGCCGAATTTGGCGACCGTACCGTCAACCAGCGCCTGAAGCTGTTCCTTGTGCGAGATATGGCAGGGGAGGGGCAGGGCCTCGGCGCCGCCTTTTGCCCAGTTGTCATTGATGTCCTTCGCGACCTCTTCGCACATATCCGCCTTGCGCGAGGAGATCACGACATTGGCGCCATGTTCCGCCAGGCGGCTGGCGATGGCGCGGCCAATACCTTTGGTGGCGCCGGTAATGATGGCGGTCTTGCCGCTCAGGTCGAAGAGAGTCATGCGTATTCCCTGTCTTTGTGCTGGTGTTATTTCGCGCGGATACCGGCGTGGCGAAGCACGGCCTGTGCATCCTGAAGCGTGAAGACCTCGCCCGATGCGGCGCAGTAATAGCCGAACAGCGTCCGGGTGGCGGGCGTGCCGGGGCCATCGTCCCAGCGCTGGCTGAAGATGACGCAACTGCGGTCCCCGGCGACGAAGCGCCGCCAGATCGCGGGGCCCATCGCCGTTTCGGATTGATACAGCTTGCCGAATGTCACCTTGAGCGGGACGAGTTCGACGAAATTGGCGATTTCGTCCTGCGGGTCGTCCGGCACCTGCAGGCCCTTGGGCTGCAAGGCTTCGATCAGCATCGTTTCGGCGGATATGCCCGCGCGGTTTTCCCAATAGGCCCGTTCGACCGCATAACCGGAGTCGCGCCGGTCGGCACGGCGATGCTCGCCGGTGGCGCCGCTGAAGGCGGGCGCATCGAAATACAGCCGGGCCTGTTGCGCCGAAATGGTGTCATAGGACGGGGCGCCGCTATCGAGGGAACCGCAGGCGCTGAGGACGATGGCGATGCCGGCGGATAACCCGGCGAAAACGAATGTGCGAATTCTCATGGTGGCGGGATCAAAGCATATTTCTTTCGGCTTGGGCAAAGCGTAAACTGTGCTCCCCTGAACGGAGTACGATAATGTTGCCGGAAATATTCTCGACGGCCTGCCCGCATGATTGCCCCTCAACCTGCGCACTGGAAGTCGAAACGCTTGAAGGTGGCCGGATCGGCCGTGTTCGCGGAGCGCGTGATAACACCTACACCGATGGTGTGATCTGCGCGAAGGTCGCGCGCTATGCCGAACGGGTGCATCACCCGGATCGCCTGACCCAGCCGCTGCGCCGGGTCGGTGCCAAGGGGGTGGGGCGCGAGGCATTCGAGCCTGTCTCATGGGACGAAGCCCTGGATATCACCGCTGAAGCGTTTCAGCGCGTGGCGGCGCGGGACGGGCTGGAAGCGGTGTTCCCCTATCACTATGCAGGCACGATGGGGTTGTTGCAGCGTGACGGGCTGGACCGGTTGCGCCACGCGATGGGGTATTCGCGGCAGAAAAGCACGATCTGCAACACGGTCGCGGATGCGGGCTGGTTCGCCGGGGTCGGGGTGAAATACGGTGTCGATTCGCGGGAAATGGCGGAAAGTGACCTGATCGTCGTCTGGGGCGGTAATCCGGTTTCCACGCAGGTCAACGTGATGACCCATATCGCCAAGGCCCGCAAGAATCGCGGCGCAAAGCTGGTGGTGATTGATCCGTATCGCACGCCGACGGCGGAAGCAGCGGATATCCACATCATGCCGCGGCCGGGCACCGATGGTGCGTTGGTCGCAGCGCTGATCAATGTGTTCTTCCGCGACGGCTATGCCGATTGGGACTACATGCGTGAATACACCGACGCGCCGGATGACCTGGCGGCGCATGTGTCGCAGAAGACTCCGGAATGGGCAGCGGAAATTACCGGGCTGGACGCGGCAGAAATCGAAGCCTTCGCCAAGCTGTATGGACAGACCGAACGTGCCTATATCCGCGTCGGCTACGGGTTTACGCGGTCGCGCAATGGCGCGGCGAACATGCATGCGGTGACCTGTCTGCCCAGTGTGACGGGCAAGTGGAAGAACCAGGGCGGCGGCGCGCTATATGCCAATGCCGGGCTGTACGGGTTCGATATGTCCCTGATCATGGGGCTGGACGTGATGGATAAGTCGGTTCGGGCGCTGGACCAGTCGCAACTGGGGCCGATCCTGTGCGGTGAGGCGGATGCGCTGGAAGGCGGGCCGCCGGTCGGGGCGATGATCATCCAGAATACCAATCCGGTGGTGGTCTGCCCTGAATCCGCCAAGGTGCGCGACGGGTTCCTGCGCGACGACCTGTTCGTCTGCGTCCATGAACAGTTCATGACCGAAACCGCGGCGATGGCGGATATCGTGCTGCCGGCGACAACGTTCCTGGAGCATGAGGATCTGTATCAGGCGGGCGGGCATACGCATTTTTATGTTACCAAGCGGGTGATCGAGCCGCTGGGTGAATGCCGCCCGAACCATGATGTGCTGTGCGGGCTTGCGGAACGGCTGGGTGCGGACCATCCCGGGTTCCGGCTGTCCTGCTGGGAAATGATCGATCAGACACTGGCCAATTCCGGCCTGCCCGATGCGGAAACGCTGCACAAGGAACGCTGGACCGATGTCGCGCCGGGGTTTGATAAAACCCATTTCGTCAAGGGTTTCGGGCATGCCGACGGGCGGTTCCGCTTCAAGCCGAAATGGGCGGAAATCGGCGCGTCGCATGAAGGCATGCCGGAACTGCCGGGGTATTATGAATCGATTGAACAGGCGGATGACGACTGCCCCTTCCGCCTTGTGGCGGCGCCGGCGCGCAACTTCCTGAATTCCAGTTTTTCCGAAACGCCGACCAGCCAGAAGCGGGAAGGGCGCCCGACCGCGCTGATCCATCCGGACGATTGCGCGGCCCTCGATATCGATGAGGGCGGACAGGTCCGGCTGGGCAACAAGCGCGGCTCGGTTGTCGTGCATGCGAAGCTTTTTGACGGGGTGCAGCGCGGCGTTGTCGTGGTCGAAAGCCTGTGGCCGAACGCCGCCTTTGTCGAAGGGATGGGCATCAATGTTCTGATCGGTGCGGACCCGGTGCGACCCAATGGCGGCGCGGCCTTCCACGACACTGCCATATGGCTGCAAGCAGCGTGACGGCGGGGGCAGTTGGCAAGCCGCATATTGTCGTTATTGGTAACGAGAAAGGCGGTTCGGGAAAATCGACCACGGCCATGCATCTGATCGCCGGGTTGATGCAGGCGGGTCTGGATGTCGGGTCCATCGATCTGGACGCGGGGCAGGGTACGCTCAGCCGCTATGTGGAGAACCGGAAGCAGTATAACGCCGCGAACGGGCTTCGGCTCAAAGTGCCGGAACATCGCCGGCTTGAATCGAGCAAGCTGGACAGCGTGCATGAAGCAATGGTTATCGATGGCAGCCGGCTGGAAGCCTGCATCGATGAACTGGGCGCAGCGCACGCCTATATTGTTATTGATACGCCGGGCAGTGACACGGCCATGTCACGGCATGCGCATAGCCGCGCCGATACGCTGGTCACGCCGTTGAATGACAGTTATGTCGATCTTGATCTGCTGGCGTCGGTTGATCCCGACACCGGCAGGGTGCGCCATCCGAGCCGTTATGCCGAGATGGTGTGGGGACAGAAGAAGGCCCGTGCCCTGCGTGATGGCGGCTCGATTGACTGGATTGTCATGCGCAACCGCCTGGGAACGCTCGAATCCCGAAACCAGAAGGCGATGGAGCGATCGATAACCGAACTGTCTCGGCGGATCGGGTTTCGTCTGGCGCCGGGCTTCAGCGAACGGGTGGTTTTCCGGGAAATGTTCCTGAAAGGGTTGACCCTTCTGGACCTTCGCGAGCCGGGTGCGGTCTCTAAAATGAACATGTCCCATGTCGCCGCTCGGCAGGAAGTGCGCCAGTTGCTGGGGACAATCGGGTTGCCGATGGCGGAATAGTTAATCCGAATGTCCAAAATGCTGGAATTGCGGGGGGTACGTACCCCATATTACGGGTATGGCGAAACTGCCGACATCCAATGGAGACGACGTCGCGCGTTTCCTCAAGAAAGTAGCTGAAGCGCCGGCCCCGACGACGCGGCCGGGGGAACGCGGTCGGCTGATCTTTGCAATGGATGCGACGGCGAGTCGCGACCCGAGCTGGGATCAGGCCTGTCAGATCCAGGGGGATATGTTCAGCGAAACCAGTGCGCTGGGCGGGCTGGAAGTGCAGTTGCTCTTTTATCGCGGTTACCGGCAATGCCAGGCGAGCAAATGGACGCCGCGCTCGGATCAGCTTTTGCGTTTCATGGAAAAGGTCCGTTGCCTTGGCGGTGCGACGCAGATCGAACGCGTGCTGAAACACGCGATCAAGGAAACTGATGCGCGACGGGTCAATGCACTCGTCTTCAGTGGCGACGCGATGGAGGAAGATATCGACGCGCTCTGCCATCTTGCCGGTGAACTCGGTTTGCGGAACGTGCCTGTTTTCGTGTTTCACGAAGGCGGAGACCTGATCGCGGAACGCGCATTCCAGCAGATCGCCAAGCTTTCCGGCGGCGCCTATTGCCCCTTCAATGCCGGCAGCGCGCAGCAATTGCGGGAATTGCTTTCCGCCGTTGCGGTATATGCCGCGGGCGGGCGACAGGCGATGCTGGCGTATGGCGAGCGCAAGGGCGGCGCGACACTGCGCCTGACCCATCAAATTTCGGGTAAGGGGCGCTAGCCGCCATGCAATGGCTCTTGCTCGGCGTTGCTCTCTTTATCGGTACGGTATTGATCGGCCGATGGTTCGTCGATGCGGATACCAAAAAGGTGCTGAAGGCGCTGCGGTGGACCGGCGCGATCCTGGCCATTGTGGTTGGCCTGTTTTTGATTGTTTCCGGTCGTTTTTCGTTTCTGTGGATTGCCCTGATGGGGCTGCTGCCGTGGATTTCACGGTTCCGGATGCTGCGTCGGATGGCGCGGTCGGCGCGCGGGCCCAGCCCGGGAAGGCAGTCCCGTGTCGATACGCGGTTTGTCGCGATGACCCTCGATCATGACACAGGCGATATGGATGGTGAGGTTCTTGAAGGGCCTTTTGCCGGGCGCCAGTTGTCGGAAATGTCGCTTGAAGATCTGCTGGCGCTCTTTGCCAGCGCAAGGCAATCGGATCCGCAGTCGGCCAGTGTCCTGGAAGCCTATCTTGACCGTGTCCATGGCGATTCATGGCAGGACTCCGCACGGGACAGCGGAGAACAAGCATCTTCCGCCGCGCGAAAAGGCGGTGCCATGACCGTGGAGGAGGCCTATCAGGTGCTTGATCTGGAGCCGGGCGCGTCAAAAGAGGAAATTGTGAAACGGCACCGGGATCTGATGAAAAAGGTGCATCCTGACCATGGCGGGTCGGATTATCTGGCTTCCAGGATCAATGAAGCAAAAGAATGTCTTTTTGACGTAATCTAAATGAGTGACGACTATACGCGATAGGGATCGCTATTGTTGCGACTGTGATTCGGATATGGCAAAGAACAAAGTAATTTAACAAACGGACACTAGTATTTAGTTATGGGCAAAGTAATACGTAAAGCAATTTTCCCTGTTGGTGGCATGGGGACACGGTTCTTGCCGGCAACCAAGGCAATCCCAAAGGAAATGCTTCCTATCGTCGATAAGCCGCTCATTCAGTATGCGGTGGAAGAGGCGCAGGCTGCCGGGATCGAGAACTTCATTTTTGTCACGGGGCGTGGCAAGCACGCTATCGAGGATCATTTCGATTATTCGTTTGAGCTCGATTCCATGCTGGAAGAGCGTGGCCGGTCCGACATGCTTGAAACCATCCGCAGTTGGATGCCGAAACCCGGCCAGATCAGCTATATCCGGCAGATGCAGCCGCTGGGCCTGGGGCACGCGGTGTGGTGCGCGCGCGACCTGATCGGGGATGAACCATTCGCGGTTCTGCTTGCCGATGACCTGGTCCAGTCCCGGACGCCGTGCCTGAAACAGATGGTTGATGTGCAGGCAGATGTTGGCGGCAGCGTCGTCGGCGTTATGGATGTGCCGCGTGAGCACACCAGTCGTTATGGTATTCTGGACATTGAGAAAGACGCTGACGACCTTGTGTCGATCCGGGGGCTGGTCGAAAAGCCCCGCCCCGAAGATGCGCCGTCCACGCTGTCGATTATTGGCCGTTATATTCTTCAGCCGGAGGTCTTCGAATACCTGGACCGGCAGGAGAAAGGGGCGGGCGGCGAAATTCAGCTTACCGACGCCATGGCCGCGACCCTTGGCAAGGGCCCTTTCCACGGATTGCGGTTTGAGGGCAGGCGGTTTGATTGCGGTGACAAGGCCGGGTTCCTGGACGCGTCGATTGCCTTTGCGCTGGCGCGGGACGACCTTGCGGCGGCCACACGTGAAATATTGAAATCCTACGCTGGCGCCTGATTCAACGCGCCGGTATTTTTGTTAATTTTGTTTTCGAGGAGATTGCTGCATGCGGATCGCAATGATCGGGACTGGTTATGTCGGTCTAGTTTCAGGCGCCTGTTTTGCCAAATTCGGCGTTGAGGTGACGTGCGTCGACAAGGACGAATCGAAGATCGAGAAACTGACACGTGGCGAAATGCCGATCTACGAACCGGGTCTCGATGCGCTGGTAAGTGATGGTTTTGAAAATGGTCGTTTGACTGTGACAACGGACCTGCCGTCTGCGGTCCGGCTTGCTGATGCTGTTTTTATTGCGGTCGGAACGCCCAGCCGGCGTGGCGATGGCCATGCCGACCTCAGCTATGTATATGCTGCTGCGAAAGAAATCGCCGAGTCGCTGGAAGGCTACACGGTCATCGTGACGAAATCGACCGTACCCGTCGGAACGGGTGCGGAAGTCGACAGGATCATCCGCGAGACGTGCCCGGATGCGGATTTCGATGTTGTTTCCAATCCGGAGTTCCTGCGAGAAGGCGCCGCGATCGAAGATTTCATGCGCCCGGACCGGGTTGTCATCGGGACGGACAGCACCGTCGCCCGTGATGTGATGCGCATGCTCTATCGCCCGCTATACCTGATGGAGACGCCGATGCTGTTTACCCAGCGGGAAACGGCGGAACTGATCAAGTATGCGACAAACGCGTTTCTGGCCACGAAAATTACGTTTATCAACGAAATCTCCGACATCTGCGACAAGGTTGGCGCGAATGTTCAGGACGTGGCGCGGGGGATTGGCCTGGATGGGCGGATCGGTCGCAAATTTCTGCACGCGGGGCCGGGTTATGGCGGCTCATGCTTTCCAAAGGATACGCTGGCGCTGGTGCAGACGGCGCGTGACGTCGGGGCGCCTTTTACGATTGTTGAATCTGTTGTCGAAGCGAATAACAAGCGCAAGAAGGCGATGGCGGAACGTGTTGTCGCGGCATGCGGCGGTTCCGTGGATGGCGCGACGCTGGCGGTTCTCGGGGTTACCTTCAAGCCGAATACGGATGACATGCGTGAAGCGCCAAGCCTGGATATTATTCCGGCATTGATGGAAGCCGGCGCGACTGTGCGCGCCTATGACCCGGAAGGTACGAAAGAGGCCACGCCGCTATTGCCCGGGGTGGTCTGGTGCGCCAATGCCTATGAAACAATGGAAGGCGCTTCCGCCGTGATCATCATCACGGAATGGGACGAGTTCCGCATGCTCGATCTCACGCGCATGCGGTCATTGCTGCGGCAGCCGCTTATGATTGATTTTCGAAATATCTATAATCCGGAAGAAATGGCCGCTGATGGCTTTGTCTATCACAGTATCGGCAGACCCGGCGGCCTGCCGGTATCGGCGGAGAAGGTACTGGAGCAGGCCAAATGAAGGGGCATGAATTTGCCGCACAAATCCTGCGCGAATACGATATCAGGGGCACTTTCGGTGAAACCCTGAATCCGCAGGATGCTTATGCGTTGGGCCGTTCATTCGGCACCATTCTTGCTCGCCGGGACGGTCGGCTCGTTTGTGTCGGGTATGATGGCCGCGTCAGCTCTCCGGAGTTGGAAGGCCGCCTGATCGATGGGCTTCGGGCGAGTGGCATGGAAGTGATGCGGTCCGGTCTTGGGCCGACACCGTCGCTCTATTTTGCGACGAAAGCGTTGCATGCCGATGGCGGTATCATGGTGACGGGGTCGCATAACCCGCCTAATCACAACGGTTTCAAGATGATGATGGGCGGTGCTTCTTTCTGGGGCGAAGACATCCAGAAATTGGGTGCGATCTCCGCCGCGGGCGACTGGGTCGACGGGAACGGCAGTGTCCGTGACGTTGCCCTGATGGATACCTATGTATCGCGTTTGCGGGTGGATTATACCGGACCCAAGGCGTTGAAAGTTGCCTGGGATGCAGGGAACGGGTCCGCCGGTGAAGCAATGGTTCGGCTGACTGAACAGCTTCCCGGACAGCATTTTCTGCTGAACGAAAAAATTGACGGCACGTTTCCCAGTCATCATCCGGATCCGACCGTTCCGGAAAATCTGGTGCAGCTGCAGGATGCCGTTGCGGAACACGGGTGCGATCTGGGGATCGCGTTTGATGGTGATGGCGACAGGATCGGCGTCGTCGATGGCAAAGGCAGGATTCTGTGGGGCGATCAGCTCCTTTCTCTTTACGGGCGCGACTTGCTGTCGCGCCGTCCGGGTTCGACGATTATCGCGGACGTGAAGGCCAGCCAGGTTCTTTTCGATGAAATAGCGCGGGCGGGCGGAAAACCGATTATGGCGGCGACCGGCCACTCGATCATCAAGTCAAAAATGGCGGCATTGGCGGCGCCACTGGCTGGTGAAATGAGCGGTCATATCTTCTTTGCGGATCGCTACTACGGTTTTGATGATGCGCTATACGCCGCTATTCGCCTGCTTGATATCGTCTCCCATAGCGATCTTTCGCTGGCTGAAATGCGGGATGCGCTGCCTCAGGTCGTGAATACGCCGGAAATCCGCTTTGATATCTCGGAAGAACGCAAATTCGAGGTTATTGATGAAGTGAAGGCGCGGCTCGCCACGACGGATGCCAATGTCGATGATACGGACGGGGTTCGTGTACTGAATGATGATGGCTGGTGGCTTCTGCGGGCATCGAATACCCAGGCTGTTCTGGTTGTTCGATGCGAATCGTCCGATCAGGACGGCCTTGCAAGGTTGAAGGAAACGGTCATCAGTCAGCTACAGAGCAGCGGCGTCGACGCGCCGGCATTCTAGCCTGTCTGGATTATTTCGGCCGGTTTGCCGTTTGATTGTTGTCCGTCGGATCGCTCTGTCCTGAGCGGTTCGGCGCAATTGAGATGCACGGAATTTTGCGGCGTTCCAGCCGCTTGCACGCTGTTTCAGCACTTGCCTGACTCATGCCGATCAAACGCGCCCGGTACATCAGGCGATCCCCTGCGTGATAGGGGGCGATGCTGATACGGGTGTTCTCGGTGAGCTTCGGTATACGGGATACGGCCTTTTTTGCTGCTTTTCGCGCCGGCGCGATGTCGCCATAAGCGCCGACCTGTATCGCCCATTCATTTGGATTGCCAGCCCATGCCGGCGCAACGGGGACCGCGGGTTTGGAGCGCGTGGCTGTTGTCGCGAAAGGGTTGCCCGTCGTCACATTTTTCCCCGGAACCGGTGTCGGGGTAGGCGGCGGTATCAGTGCGATGCGGTTTGGCAGGCGGTTGGGTGCCACTTTGGCCGGTCTCGGCGATGGTTTCTCAATCTTCTTCTGGCTCAAAGTCGCAAACGGTTGGGAAGCACTGATCTTCTTGCTGTCCCGTGCCAGTTGCGCAAACCCCCGCTCAAGCAGTGACTTCATATGCTTATCCCGGGAGCGTGCGGTTTTTCCGCCAAAGACAACCCCGATCAGCCGACGATTGTCTCTTTCGGCCGACGCAGCCAGGTTGAAACCAGAGGCCCGGATATAGCCGGTTTTTATGCCATCTGTTCCGGGGAAGGACTTCAGCAGGCTGTTATGGTTTTTGAAATCCTTGCCGCGGAAGCTGTACTGCGCGCGGGAAAAGTAGCTGTAATACTGCGGAAAGTCCTTGATCAACTGGCCGGCAAGTTTTGCCATGTCGCGCGCTGTAGACAATTGTCGACGATTGGGCAGACCGGATGCGTTCCGAAACGTCGTTCGGCGCATGCCCAGCGCTTTGGCTTTCTTTGTCATCAGCAGCGCAAACTTAATTTCTGTCCCACCCAGCGCCTCGGCAACGACAACAGCGGCATCGTTCGCCGACTTCGTGACCAGTGACAGGATTACTGCTTCGACCGAAATTTTTTCACCTGTTTTCAGGCCCAGCTTGGACGGTGACATGCCCTGCGCGCGCCTCGATACCGGGAGTTGACTGTCAAGCTTGAGGTGCCCGCTCTCCAGTGCCTCGAATACGAGATATAGCGTCATCATCTTCGTTAGTGACGCTGGGTAATTCCGTGTATCCGGGTTTGACGCATGCAAGACTCGGCCCGTATCGGCGTCGAGGACGATTGCGGCATAGCGCGCTTGTGCCGATGATACAGGGAAAAGCACGGCCATGACGGTGAGGACAATAACGGGGAACAAGGCCAATCGGACCGAACGGAGTAATTTGTTATGTTCCATGTCGTTGCCGATGGGGCCAATCACACCAGGATATCTCATGAATCCAATAAGCTAAGAAGCCTAGTTAAGGTGGACCCTATTGTCCACCTGTAAGCTGGCCCGGAACCGGGTAGCAAAGGCCTTCCCGTCCGATTCCGCAAAATGCGGAGGTTACCTCTATCCCTTGAAGGTGCCGCACAGTCCCTTTTCTGCCTTGCGAAAGCGTTTTATTCGCCGTGATACGGCTGTCAATCCGCGGGAGTGATGCTGCATCGCGCAAAAAAAATATTGCATCGCACAAAATTTACTATTGACATGCAGGGCCGCGGTATCATATCTCCATTATTAGAAATTGTTGCATTGCAGCATAACGGCTCGGTGCTTCAGAAACGGTGCAGAGAACGTTCTGGGTTCACATTATTTTTCGGGAGTTTAGACATGGCGACGAAAGCACAAGGTACCGCGAAAGATGCGGCGAAGAAAATCGAAGACGCAATGTCTGTCGGTAAAGATACAGTTGAGCAGGCGTTCAAGGCATCGACCGAAGGCTACGAGCAGGTCGTGACGGCCAGCCGTGCCCAGGCTGAAAAAGCCAGCAAGGCAATGCTTGGCAGCTATGACGACATTGCTGTTGTCAGCAAGGACAATATGGACGCGCTGATGGCCGCCGGCGATATCTGGTTCAAGGGATACGAAGCGATTGGCAAGGCCTGCTTTGCTTATGCGCAGGAAACCGCCGAAAAGGGTGCCGAAGTCGCGAAGGCCGTGATGTCTGCAAAGTCCGTGCAGGATGCCATCGACGTTCAGACGGATTTCGCGAAGCAGCGTTTTGACAGCATGGCGACTGAGAGTGCGAAAATTTCGGAAATGTCTGTCAAGGCAACGAATGAAGCTCTTGCACCGATCCAGAAGCGATTCGATGACAGCGTGTCAAAGTTCATGAAATCGGCCGCAGTCTGATGGAATTCGTGTCTGCGTAACTTTCGCGACACCGAATTAAATACGGCCCCGGAGCGAAATGCTTCGGGGCCGTATTTGCGTTTTAACGGAAATACTTCCGGTAACAAGGATAGGCGTATATTCTATGGGTTCTAACCCTTTCCCCGGGGGCAATGAGTACCAATATCTACTTACGGGCAATGGACGCTGGCGTGGGACGCAATGAGCGAGCAGAATAACGGGAACGATGGCGATATTCGGACGGGCGTGGTCGTAAAGGCCAAGCCCAAAACGAAGAAGCCATCCATGTATAAAGTTTTAATGTTGAATGACGACTATACCCCGATGGAATTTGTCGTGCATGTGCTGGAGCGGTTTTTCAACAAGGGGCAGGAAGCCGCTACTGAGATCATGCTGCATGTACACCAAAAGGGGGTCGGGATCTGTGGTGTGTTCACGTACGAAGTTGCTGAGACCAAAGTGAACCAGGTCATGGAATTCGCCCGCAAACATCATCATCCGCTGCAGTGCACTCTGGAAAAGGACTGATATTCCCGTGTTATCACGCAATCTGGAAGAAAGCCTTCACCGTGCCATCGCTCTCGCGAGCGAACGGCGGCATGAATATGCAACACTGGAACATCTGTTGTTCGCCTTGAGCGACGACCGGGACGCCGTAGCCGTACTTCGCGCCTGTGGTGTCGATATCGATCGGTTGCGAAAGGATCTGGGCGAATATCTCGACGGCGAACTGGAAATGCTCGTTGCGGATTTTGTCGAGGACCCGAAACCCACCGCCGGCTTTCAGCGCGTTCTACAGCGCGCCGCAATCCACGTGCAGTCGTCAGGTCGCGAAGAAGTGACCGGGGCGAATGTGCTGGTCGCGATGTTCTCGGAGCGCGAGAGCCATGCCGTCTATTACCTGCAGGCGCAGGACATGACGCGCTTCGATGCGGTTAACTACATCAGTCACGGTATTGCCAAAGTCCCCAGTGAAACGGCGACGCGGAACGTCAACGGTGCGGACGAGGACGCGGCGGCGGAGAAGGTGAACAAGAAGGGCAACGAGGCGCTCGAAGCCTATTGCGTGAACCTTAATGAAAAAGCGAAGGCGGGCAAGATTGATCCGCTGATCGGCCGCAAGAAGGAAATTGACCGGACCATTCAGGTTCTGTGCCGGCGGACGAAGAACAATCCGCTGTATGTCGGTGATCCGGGCGTGGGCAAAACGGCGATTGCCGAAGGCCTGGCCAAACGCATTGTCGAACTCGATGTGCCGGTCGTCCTGCAGGAGGCCACGATTCATTCGCTGGATATGGGCGCGCTTCTGGCCGGAACCCGGTATCGGGGCGATTTCGAGGAACGGTTGAAAGCCGTCATGAAGGAACTCGAGGAAGAAGAGGGCGCGATCCTCTTCATCGATGAAATCCATACGGTGATCGGTGCCGGCGCAACCAGTGGCGGGGCCATGGATGCCTCCAACCTGCTGAAGCCTGCGTTGCAGAGCGGGACGCTGAAATGCATCGGGTCGACGACCTACAAGGAATTCCGCAACCATTTCGAAAAGGATCGCGCGCTGGTGCGGCGTTTCCAGAAGATTGACGTCGCCGAACCGTCAATCCCGGATACGATCAAGATTCTCCAAGGTCTGAAACCTTATTACGAAGAGCACCACAAGGTCCGCTATACCAACGAGGCGCTGAAGACGGCGGTCGACCTGGCGGCGAAGTACATCAATGATCGCAAACTGCCGGACAAGGCGATCGACGTTATCGATGAAGTCGGCGCGTCCCAGATGCTGTTGCCGGAATCGAAGCGCAAGAAAACCATCGGCGTACGCGATGTCGAAGCGGTCGTCGCCATGATGGCGCGGATCCCGCCGAAGCAGGTATCCCGCAACGACCGCGAGTCCCTGCAAACCATGGAACGCGATCTGAAGACCGTTGTCTTCGGTCAGGACGCGGCGATCGATGCATTGACGACGGCGATCAAGATGTCGCGGGCCGGCCTGCGCGAGCCCGAAAAGCCGATCGGCAGCTATCTGTTCTCGGGGCCGACCGGTGTCGGCAAGACCGAAGTCGCGCGTCAACTCGCGAATACGATGGGCGTCGAACTGACGCGGTTCGATATGTCGGAATACATGGAACGCCACAGCATCTCCCGATTGCTCGGCGCGCCTCCGGGCTATGTCGGGTTCGATCAGGGTGGGTTGCTGACCGATGCAATCGACCAGCATCCTCATTGCGTCCTGCTGCTGGATGAAATCGAAAAAGCGCATCCGGATCTGTTCAACGTGCTGCTGCAGGTCATGGATCATGGCAAGCTGACGGATCACAACGGGAAATCCGTTGATTTTCGTAATGTCGTCCTGATCATGACCACGAATGCGGGGGCCGCCGACCTGGCTAAGCCGGTCATGGGCTTTGCGCGCGAAGAACGGGTTGGTGAGGACGAGGAAGCGATCAGCCGCATGTTCTCGCCTGAATTCCGCAACCGTCTCGATGCGGTCATTTCCTTTGCGGCGCTGTCGCAGGAGGTCGTGCATCGGGTTGTCGACAAGTTCATCATGGAGTTGGAAGGCCAGCTTGCCGACCGGAACGTGACAATCGAATTGACCGACGAATCGCGCGCCTGGCTGGGCCGCAAGGGCTACGATCCGAAATTCGGCGCCCGGCCATTGGGACGGGTCATCCAGGAAAACATCAAGAAACCGCTGGCCGAAGAACTGTTGTTCGGCAAGCTGGCCAAGGGTGGTGTGGTCAAAGTGCTGCTGGTGGATGACAAGCTGGATTTCGAACTGACCAGTGCGGGTGGCCGTCGCGATACCGGCGAAGATGGCGGTGAAAAGCCGAGCCCGAAGGTTCCCGAACTCCTCGAAGGCTGAGTACCGGCAGCTTGGCTGCCGGTCGGGCCTGATGCAGGAACTATCGTTTTCGTTCAGGCCGGCGGGCCCTGTTTCGGCGCTGGAACCGTTTTGGCGCGACCTTGAATCCCGTTCCGATTGCAGTTTTTTCCTGTCCTGGGACTGGATCGGCTGCTGGCTTGATGAAATCGACGCCAGCCCCATTCTGGTTGAGGGCCGCGCGGGTGATGCGGTGGTGGTGCTCGGCGTGTTCTGCCCCGGCGCCGCGCGGCCATTTGCCATCCGTTCGGTTCGCCTGCAGGAAACCGGGCAGGCAGAGGTGGATTCACTCTATATCGAATATAACGGCTTGCTGATCGACCGGCGCTGGGCCGGTATTGGCGAGCGGCTTTGCATCGAAGCCCTGTTGGCCGAAGGCGCGCGGCGGGGACGCGCCGGGTGGGACCGTATCGTCATCGGTGCGGCTGCCGAACCGGTGGTGGCTGCGCTGCGGGATGTGCAGCCCAAACCACGGCTGGAGGCGCCAATCCAGACCAGCCATGTCGATCTGGCGGCAATCCGCGCCGCCGGTGGGGATTATCTGGCGGCTATCAGTGCCAATACCCGCTAACAGATCCGCCGGGCGCGCCGGCTGTACGAAGCGCGCGGGCCGCTGACGCTCGACGTGGCCCGGGATGGCGAAGAGGCGCAGGCATATTTCGATGCGTTGCGCGTGCTGCATCAGGCGACCTGGACGGCGCGTGGCCGGCCGGGCGCGTTTGCATCCCCGTTCTTCGTGCGCTTTCACCGCCATCTGATCGCGTCCGGCCTGCCGAATGATGCGGTGGAGCTGGTGCGGATTTCAGCGGGGGGCGCGCCGGTCGCCTATCTGTATAATTTCCTGTATCGCGGCACGGTCTATTACTACGCCAGCGGTATTGCGTACGAGCCGGACAACAAGGCCCGTCCGGGGCTGCTCAGCCATGCGATGTGTATCGCGCATCATCTGGCGCGCGGCGACGACTGTTATGATTTCATGGCCGGCGCCGCCCGCTACAAGGAAAGCCTTGGCACGCCGGGGCCGGCAATCAGTACAATCATCGTGGAACGGGCCGGAATCCGGTCAATGCTGGCCGGGGCCATGCGCGGTTTGCGCGAAGGTATTCGCGGTTAGGTTGCGTCATGGCGGGCGGGGCCGCCGGGAACGACCGGATCAGATGGTCAGCGAGATGACCGTCAGCGCGCCGACAATGCCGAGCGAAGCAACAACGACACAGGCATAAACGACGAGGGGGTTGAGCTTGACGCTCCGTTGCCGTCCGAAGGTAAATTTTACGGTATCTGTCGTCATGGCGTGCCCTGTCTTAAGTTTTCCTGTCGAACCAACGTTAAGGACAATGTGGTCGAACTTTATGACTTTTCCGTGAAGAAATTCGGTTAATGCGATGAATTCCCGCGAATATGCTGCCGTTGGGACGGTAAAGCCTTTATGAACGCCGGCGCGCCGCCGCGCTGTGATGCGCGTCACGGTTAACGATTATTAATTCAGGACAGGCATAGGGCGATCAGGGCACGCGGCGCACCCTGGTACCGCACTCGTCAAAAAGGGCCCGGGCGGTGCCCGTCATGCAGACCTGCGGGTCAGACCGGGTCGTTTTCGGTCCGGCGGAAGGGCGACATTTCGGCCAGATACTCCGATTCACCGGCCTCGGCCCGGCGTTCCCGCGCCAGGAAGTCCCCGACCGCATCGCGGAATCCCTCATCGCGAATCCAGTGCGCGCTTTGCGTGCGTACCGGCAGATAGCCGCGCTGGATCTTGTGCGGCCCCTGGGTCCCGGCCTCGACCGTGGCCAGCCCGCGTTCAATGGCGAAGTCGATCGCCTGGTAATAGCAGCATTCGAAATGCAGGAAGGGGTAGCGCCCGTCACAGCCCCAGTTGCGGCCATACAGCGCGGTATCGCCCACCATGTTCAGCGCCCCGGCGATGGCGAGCCCGTCGACATCGGCCCGCACCAGCCCGACCCGGTCGGCCATCCGCTCCCCCAGCATGGCGAAGAAATCGCGCGTCAGATACGGATAGCCCCATTTGCGGTCATAGGTATTGACGTAGAACTGGTGAAACTCGTCCCAGTGATGGGGCAGGATATCCGCCCCGTTCAGCATCGCCACGTTGATCCCCATATCGGCGACCTTCAGGCGCTCCTTGCGGATATTCTTGCGCTTGCGGCTGGACAGGTCGGCCAGGAAATCATCGAACCCGCCATAATCCCGGTTGTGCCAGTGAAACTGGTGCCCGTGCCGCACCAGAAACCCGGATTCCGCCAGCGCGTTCACGTCGGCTTCCTGCGCGAAGGTGACATGCAGCGAGGACACCCCGTAGCGCGTCGCGATCTCGATCAGCCCGCCGATCATCGCCTTGCGCACCGCATCCGCCTGCGGCCCCGGCCTGACCAGCAGCCGCGGCCCGGCCACGGGTGAGAACGGCACCGCGAGCTGCAGCTTGGGATAATAGCGCCCGCCCGCGCGCTCATAGGCATCGGCCCAGCCCCAGTCGAAGACATACTCGCCCTGCGAATGGTTCTTCAGATACATCGGCGCCGCGCCCAGCAGCCCGCCGGCTTCGTCCTGCACCACCAGATGCTGCGGCATCCAGCCGCTTTCCTCGCCGACCGACCCGCTTTCCTCCAGCGCGTGCAGGAAGGTGTAACTGACAAACGGGTTCGCGGTCCCGGCACAGGCATCCCACGCCGCCCCGTCGACCAGGTCGATCCGGTCCAGCAGTTCAATGGTTATCGCCTCGCGCCCGTCCGGCATCACCCCTCCAGACCGCCCCCCGCCGCCATCAACGCGCCACGCGGGCGCGAATGGGGCGAATAGGGCGAAAAGATCGTCATCCGTTTGCATTCATTGGCATCACTATACATCCACAGCACCCGCCCGGCGGCGCGAAAAGTTGCAAATCATGCGCATCGATTGTCATCCATTGACATTGGTTGTCATCGCCGCATTTTCCAGCCGTCGCGCGGAACCGGCGCGGGGTGGCTGGTGGAAAACACGGATAGTATTGGCATCGATTGGCATTCCTGTGCATTGCCTTCGTGGCGATGGGCGCGCGGCTACGCGAAATGATTGGCTTTTATTGGCATTCATTGGCATTTCCGCCGCCGAACGCGGTTGTTGTTCTGGTTCCGGCGCGAGATCGGCCATGCCGGCGACCGCCGACAGCATCGCACCGTAATCCGGCCGGGCCCGCCGCGCGCCACGGCGCCCTTCGGGGACCATCCCGGTCACCCGCAGCTGCATCGCCACGGCGCGCAGGGCGGTATTGAACTGGTTATGCTCGATGACGCGTTCATAGATGACCTGCAGCCGCGCCAGCACCGCGCTCACATCCCCGCACTGCTGCTCGGCAACCGCGTCGCGCAGCTCGGCGATCCGCAACTGGATATCGGGCCGCGCCAGCAACCGGCAGGCCTGCGCCGCCGCATTGCTTTCCCCATACCCCGCCGCCAGCGCCGCCGCACGGCCCACGGGCCGGCGGACATATTCCCGGCAGAACCGCTCATGCCGCTCGTTCGGCTTGTTCATATCCTTGTCCTCCCCTGAAAGAAAGAGAAAATAGGAATGTAAGCCATTAACGGGCTAAAAGTCAATAAATTCCTATATTCTGTCGAGGCTACATTATATCTAACTGGAACAAAATAACTTCCTTAAGTAGAAATTCTCGACAATAGTACTAACTATATTTTGAAAACAAACTTATAGCTGCGTATCATAGACTATGATTATTGAAGGAAAGTATTTCGATGAAATATTACGCAAGCTCTACGGAGAGCTTAGAAAGAGCACTGACACTTTCAATGCAAGCAAGGGCAAAGGCCAAGACCTTCTCGGGCCAAAAATCATACTCAAAGAGCCGCTTGCCAGAATTAGCGCTACGGCAACACGAGGGCGATTAATCTCTGCGCTTGCAGAGTTTTGCTGGTATATGAGTGGGAGCGCAGACTTAGATTTCATTCGATTTTATATACGCGATTATCCTCCCAAAGAAGCCACAGGATCAATTGAAGAGGCTTACGGTCCTCGGCTGATCGGCTCTGGTGAATTTGGACAGTCGTACGACCAATTAGAACGAGTGATTTATCAACTTAAGAATAAGCCAGATACACGACGGGCCGTTATTTCGATTCTTCAAGCCAATGATCTTGAGCCTGAAAGAGCAGAGGCGCCGTGTACGGTAGCTTTGCAGTTCATTCGTCGACGCGGACGCTTGCACATGATCGCCATGATGCGATCTAATGATGCTTATCTGGGCTTTCCTCATGACGTGTTTTGCTTCACGATGATTCAAGAATTAATTGCTCGTTCCCTCGGTGTCCAAGTTGGTGACTACCATCATTTTGCAACGAGTCTCCATCTATATGAGGAGGATGTGGATAGGGTTTCTAACTATTTGGGTGAAGGGTTTCAAAATCCTACGTTTGCTATGCCCAAAATGCCTAATGGCTGTCAGCGCGAAAACTTGCGTTTATTTCTCGAAGTCGAGAGATCTATAAGGGCTGGACATATAACTAAGGCTATAGAAATTAAACTGCCAACCTATTGGCGTGACCTGTCTCTTGTCCTTCTTCGCCATGCAGACGCGAAAATGAAAAGAGGGATGGGCGTGCTTGACGAAAATTTTTCCAATGTAACGAATGGATTTTACAAAAACTTCTTTATAAAGCGGCCAAGGGTGGCTTCAAAAAACCCAATCTTGCCAACGATTCAGGACAAACTAGATTTAGGTGATGAAAATGCCGGCCAGAATTAAAAATAAAGTCAAATTTGAAAAAATATCCGTCCTTTTAGATGATGTTCCCAACGAATTGCTTCCACTCTCTGGATTAACTACCGCCGTACGGAAATCTGTTCTCGTCGGGCAATTAATCGATAGCATTCGTAGGATAGAATATCTTAGGGTAATTTCTGTTAGAGCAAAGTCGCCGAGTCTCCATACGCCTTATTCTGGGAGTTTTGAGCCTTTTAGTGGTTCAGCATTGATGCATAAAACAGGACGAACTGACGATGCCTTTTGGCTAGTTTGCCTTGCCACTCACTTCGGCAAGCACAAGATTGACGGCTGGAACCTTACCGAAGATTTTTACGGTCGATTCGCGCAAGGGGGCATTTGGGAGTGGGCTGCTGCAAAAAAGGATCCAGATGCGGTTTCAATCTGGTTAGCGGCAGTCTATCCTCATATTACGAGTGTTGGGGCGCTCTAGGCGTTTCGGCAACCATCGTAAATTCGAAACCCTAAAGCCAGGATTAAAGGGTACTGGCCATGCTGTGAAAACCTACATCCAATGGATTGAACAGTATGGCTCCCATCAGGCTTTAATTGATAATGTACACAAACGGGTTGGGCAAAACCCCAAAGAGGTTTTCGCGTATCTTTATAAGGAACTCGACAAGGTTTCCAAGCTTGGGCGTCTCGGAAAATTTGATCTTTTGTGCAACCTGAGCAATCTTTTGATCGCGCCAATTTTACCGGACAACGCATATATCGCTGATCTCAACTGGCCCTAAAGCTGGCGCGAAATTACTATTCGGAAATCAATTGAATGCTAAGAGTCTTGAGGCATCCTGCGTGAAATTAGCCGACCACCTTAATGTCAGCCCGCAGGTAATAGAGGATTCGTTGTGCAATTGGCAAAAAAGCCCGGACAAATATATTTACTTTCGGGGTTGATCTGTCCAGCGGTATCGACGCTTTAGGTGCTGCATTTGGTTGAATCGGATGATTCCTTCATGTTGGAGTTGTCCGACAATTAATCCCGGCGCGACCCCCAACTTTTTTTGCAAAGTTGATAATCAAAAATCTTGAGTTACTAAGTGATAAAAATTCTTCACGGTGCTCCATTGGTACAATTATACTAGCGGCGTATTCATTCGCTTCCTGTTCGCATTCATCTTCTTCCGTTTCCGAGCTTTCTAAAATAGGCATTTTATCGTAGTGATGTAACAGATGTGCTATTTCATGAAACAATGTGAACCAAAATTGATCATCCGATAAATAGCGAAAGCTGAGTTGAATATGTGGGATGTTATTTGAAAAAATACGGATTGCACCACTCGCAGTGCACCCAATAGGTGCTCTCACAATTGCAAATTTTACCCTGGCTGCAGCAAATAATTCTTTCAGTTTTGGCAAAAACAATTCAGGACTTTTATACCATGTTAAGCGCCGAAAATGCCGAAGTTGGCTTCTTAGAACACTTGGTGACCATTTCGGCGACCTTATCGTGCTGTGTCTCAATCTCGCCTTGACGAAGCCACGCCGTCGTTTTTATCTCGCACGATGCGAATGATGTTGAGCGTCGATAGGCTGCATGTTGAAAGGTATTTTCATATCTTCCTTGCCACTGCGCGAGTGATGAAACGCCAAAAAATGTTAAGCATTCCGTGATCTGCTCGTCCTTTGACCGTACCCTGTCAATCCACCCGAATTTCTGCATATCTCTTATGAGGAAGCCGATTCAGAAGTTCGGCAAGGCTGTTAACATTGGCGTTCTCGGGCGATGCTATGCTGGCTCGGTAATCGTGTTCTCTTGCAAGCCAAAACGATTCCGAAGCACCTAGAGTGGTTGCTAATTGATTCGCTAAGATTCTATCGATTGCGTGAACACCATCTAGAAGTTTCTGCGCCACGGCTAAAGGTCGCCCAATTTTATGAGCAAATTGCTCGATCGTCAGTTCTCGTTCTTCAAGGATAGTCAATATTGTGTTGCCGGGGGGGGATACCCAGTCAGGTTTTTCCATGATTTCGTCATCTAACATCATTGATCCCCATCACCTTTACTCGTCCTACCGTAGACCAGTCGTAGATGTTGCCATCTTCGGCAGCCGTATAGTTTGGGGCCATTAGAATCGAAATGAGATCCGGGACGGTAAGCGTACACAAATTTCCTTCGAAAATTACCTGACCTACCGGAAGCTCAAACACGTTACTTGCTGCCTGAATATCAGAATGCCGTGCCTGCATAGAGACTGCTGCCTCTTTCCCCAAATACTTTATTGCAACAGAAGAGTGAAAGCAAATTTCTTGGAGGATTTGGGAGTTGTATGAAATTAACAAAATTTTCTCTCTATACTGCCCAACTATACTTAAATTATTAGTTGGCGCAGGGTCAAGAGACGCTATTTCTTTCTAAAAGACCTTAACTAACCAGATTCGAACGGACAATACGCATTATTTTTCATTCTTTTTCTAGGCGTGCGATTGAGAGGGGGACGGGCAGTTTTGACGTTTACCTCGTCTCATACCGTCTGTTCGGTTGTCAACTCTCGCTCCTTCGACACGCGGTCGAGGCCTTCAAAAATAATATCGATAGCATTGTCGTCGAATGGGCGCGTCTCGCCGCTGATATCCGCTGTGCGCGGGGCGGATTCCTGCCCTAGGTGCAGGAATCCCGCGATCAATTTTACGGCGATAGTGCACTATTTTGGTCGTAATTCATTCTCCGTCAGGCGGTAGCTGGGGCGGACCTCGCGGAAGTGCCGGTTTCTCCCCGTCAAAACAATCCCCCCGGTTGATCTCCCCCACCCCCCCGCCGGTAAGCTTCGCGCGTCCCTTCGGGGGCGCTGTATCTTGTGACATTGTGACCATGGCTTCGGGGGAGGCGAATGATGACCGGACAGACGGGACCGCTGGCGGGGATTCGGGCCGTGACGTGTTCGACGGCGCAGGCGGGCACGGTGCCCTATATGCTGATGGCCGACCTGGGCGCCGAGGTGATCAAGATCGAGGCGCCGGGCGCCGGGGATCATTCGCGTACGGCGGGGGAGCTGCTGGGGGAGAACGGGGAGATTTCGTCGTTCTTTGAAACCAACAACCGTGGCGTGAAGAGCCTGACCCTGAACCTGAAAAGCGATGAGGGGCGGGCGATCCTGTACAAGCTGGTCGAGCAGGCGGATGTGTTCGGGCAGAACTTCCGGCCCAGCGCGGCCGAACGCAACGGCTTTGACTACGAGACGCTGAAGAAGATCAACCCGAAGATCGTCTATGCCTCCGTGTCCGGCTACGGGCAATTGGGGCCCGAGGCGGACCTGCCCGGGACCGATGCGGTCGGGCAGGCGCTGAGCGGCATCGCCGAGGCGTATTCGGCGCCGGGCCAGCAGATGCGCACCGGCGTGGTGTCCGTCGCCGACGAATCATGCGCCATGCTGACCTTCGGCGGGTTGCTGGCGGCGCTGATCCATGCGCGCACCACCGGGGTCGGGCAGAAGGTCGAAACCTCGCTGGTCGGCAGTGCGGTGCGGCTGATGGGCTGGACCATGACCACGACCATGTGGCGCGACAAGAACCCGATCACCGGCGCGCGAATCAACGGCACCCGCGACATGCCCGGCATCGCCGCCAGTTTCAATGATATTAACGGCAAGCCATTGGTTTTCCAGCTTGATCACCGGCACTGGAAACAGGCGATGGATGCGCTGGGTTTCTGGGACACGCTGGCGGAACGCGGCGCCAGCGACCTTGGCCTGGCGCTGGAAAGTGCGGCGGCGAAGGACCTGATCCTGGGGACGCTGGCGGAGCTGTTTGCGACCGGGCCGCGCGACCGCTGGGTGGAGATCCTGCGCGGGGCGGATATCGTTTCGGCGCCGATCAACACGCTGCTGGAAGCCTCGAACGACCCCAATGTGCTGGCCAACGGCTATATCGACGAGGTCGAATACCCCGAGTTGGGTAAGAGCCTGAAGGTGCATGGCTCGCCCTGGCAGTTTTCCGAAACCCCGCCGGTGCTGGGCCGCGCGCCGAAGCTGGGCGAGCACAATGCCGAGGTGCTGGAAGGGCTGGGATTCAGCGCCGCGGAAATCGCCGGATTGACGGCGCGCAAGATCATCTGACGTTGTGCGTTGCAGCGTACGGGATGTTTGACAGAAGGGCTGCAACTTGGCTTACTCCCACGCGGATAAAACGCTCGCAATACAAGAAGCGTAATCTTCAATCTCAAGGGAGGAACAAGGATGAAACACCTTACAACTCTGGCGCTGGCTGCGGCCGGCGCGGCGTTCGCCGTAATCGGCGCGGTCGCCGAAGATTTTCCGTCGAAAACGATTGAGGTCGTGACCCATGCCGGTGCCGGCGGCGGGACGGACGTCAACAGCCGCATGATGATGCTGCGCGGACGGCGCACGATCGGCGACATGGTCGTGGTCAACAAGCGGGGCGGGCCGAGCGGCGCGCTGGCGATGCAGTATTTCAAGACACGCCCGGCCGATGGCCACACGATCATGACCTTTACCAACGGTCATGCGCTGACCATTGCCCTGGGCAAGAGCGACCTGAAGATCGAGGATATGCGGCCGCTGGCGCGTGGAACCAATGATCCGCAGCTGCTGATGGTGAGCTGCAAGGCGTCGCCCTACAAGAATTCGGACGAATTCCTGGCCGGCGCGCGCAAGACCAAGCTGAAATACGGCACCACCAATATCGGCGGGCTGGACCACATCACCGCCTATATCTTTGCCAAGCGGGCCGGTGCGCCGGATCCGGTTATCGTACCGTTCAAGGGCGGCGGCGAACTGGCGACGCAGCTTGTTGCGGGGTCCATCGATGTCGGCGTGCTGAACCTGTCGGAAGCCTCCGCACAGATCGAAGCGGGCGATATCTGCCCGATGCTTGTGCTGGATGAAGGCCGCATGGCGCCGATCCCCGATGTGAAGACCGCCAAGGAATTGGGCGTCAATGTTGTCTTCGCGACGGTGCGCGGCTTCGTCACCCATGCGGGCGTGCCGGATGACCGGGCGAAGAAGATGGAAGACGGCATGCTGAAGTCGATGAGCCACAGCGTTTATCAGGCTTATCTGGTGTCGTCGGGCCTCGACAATACCTCGGTGCTGGGCGCGGATGCCTGGGGCAAGCAGATGAAGCAGCTGCTGGCAGACCTGATCCCGGCCGCGAAGGAAATGGGTCTGGTCAAATAGGCCTGTCGCTTCGGAAGACCACGTCATGAGCACGTCGACAGAATCCGGCCGGGCGGCGGAAACGCCGCCCGGTGCGGAAGCGGAAACGCTGACACCGGAAGAACGCGGCTGGGGGGGACTATGTCGTCCCCGCCGTGGTCTTCGTGTTCTGTGGCGTGGTGTCCGGGATTTCGCTGACCCTCGAGGAAGCGCTGCCGATCATGGTCGGCGATTCGATGCAGCCCCGGGTGTTCCCGATTTTCCTGATGGCGCTGATCGCGGTGCTGAATGTCGCGCTGATCGTCCAGATACTGGGCAGACCGCTGCCACGGCGTCTCTGGGAGCCGCGCCAGACCTGGGTGAGTGCCCTGCTGCTGGGCGTGTTTTACCTGCTGACCGAAAATGTCGACATCATTCTGGCGCTGATCGCCGTGATGTTCACGCTCTGCCTGGTCTGGGGCGAGCGGCGGCTGTGGGTTGCGGCGCTGGTCGCGGTCGGTACGACGGTGGCGATTTTCTTTAGCTTCGATCTGTTGCTGGAAGTGCGCTTCCCGCGCGGGTTGTTTACTGACTGGTATTACGGGTAACGACGTCATGATCGAGCAAGCCGTCTCAGCCATGGCATCGGTGTTTACCGATCCCTATCTGCTGATGTTGATTCTCGTCACCACGATTGGCGGCGTCATCATCGGCGCGCTGCCCGGGTTGGGCGCGACGACCGGCGCGGCGCTGCTGCTGCCGTTTACCCCTGACGATGGACCCCGTCGCGGCCATCACCGTGCTGACCACGATCTATGTCTCCGCGACGTTTGCCGGATCAATCACCGCCATTTTGATCAATACGCCCGGCACGGCGGCCGCCGCTGCCACATGCCTGGACGGGTTTCCGCTGGCCCAGCGCGGCGAGGCGGGACGCGCGCTCGGTATTGCCGTGGTCGCGAGCACCATTGGCGGCATTTTTTCGGTCATCGTGCTGGCAATCGGCGCGCCGTTGCTGGCGCGGGTTGCCTATGAATTCCGGCCACCGGAATATTTCGCGCTGACGGTATTCGGGCTGTCCATGCTGGCCTCGATCAGCGAAGGCGGCTCGGTCAAGAATCTGATGGGCGGGTTGTTCGGCGTCTGGCTTGCCACAATCGGTGCCGATGCCACCACCGGCGTTGAACGTTTCATGTTTGGCAATTACGAACTCTATCAGGGGCTGAACTTCATCCCCGTGCTGGTCGGCATGTTCGCGCTGAGTGAGCTGCTGGTGCAGTCCACGCGGCTGAACCAGATCATGGAACAGATATCCATGAAGGCGGTCAAGCTGCCCTCCATGGCCGACTACAAGAAGATATGGAAAACCGTGCTGCGGTCCTGCGGTATCGGCACCTTCATCGGTATCCTGCCGGCGGAGGGCGCGACGGTTGCCTCCATGATCGGTTATTCCGAAGCCAAGCGCTGGTCGAAGACACCGGAGGAATTCGGCAAGGGCGCGGTTGAAGGGGTCGCCGGCGCCGAAGCGGCCAACAATGCCGCAACCGGCGGCGCCATGGTGCCGACCATGGTATTGGGCATTCCCGGCAGCGGCACCACGGCGGTCATCCTGGTCGGGTTGCTGGTGCATGGTCTGCGCCCGGGGCCGCATCTGTTCACCGAACAGATCGACAAGGTGTATTCGATTTTCGGCGCCATGCTGGTCGCCAACATCATGTTCTTCGCGCTTGGCCTGTTCGCGGCGAAGCTGTTCGCGCGGGTCACGCTGGTGCCGAGCGGCATCCTGTGGCCCATCGTCTTCGCCTTCAGCGTGCTGGGCGCCTATTCGCTGGCCCAGTCGATGATCGACGTCTATATCGCGCTGGCCTTCGGGGTGATCGGCTACCTGTTCCGGCGGTTCGGGTTCGCCATTGCGCCGGTCGCCATCGGGCTGATCCTGGGCGAGATGGTGGAAACCAATCTGCAGAATTCACTGAAAATGTTCGACGGCCAGTGGTGGCAGATCCCGCTACAGCCGCTGGCGGCATTCTTCCTGATCCTGGCGGTGCTGGGAATTTCCCAGCCCTATATTTTCAGCGCGTTAAAGCGGCGCAAGGACAAGAAGCAGGGGTCGTAAGGCCTTGCTTTTTTCGGGATCGGCGGCACCAGGCGTATTTGCTGCCGCCGAACAACCGGGATCAAGATGGGGTTGTTGATACCAGCCGCGCTTCCACCACACCGATATCGCCGAAATCGCCCACCAGTATGTCTCCTGGTGCGACACGGACCAGACCCGTGCAGGTTCCGGTCGACACGATATCGCCCGCGTCCAGCCCTTTGCTGGTGCGCTGGTTATTGGCGATCCAGTGGATAACGTTGACCGGATCGCCCAGCGCGTTTGCGCCGGTCCCACTGCTTTCCTGTGTGCCATTGCGGAGCAGGCCAACGGGCTGGGCCGGCAGGTCTAGGCTGCGCCAGTCGGTCACCACATCGCCTGTGATCAGCGCGACATTGGCGCCGCCATCAGCGGTGACCAGCAACCGGCCCGCGCCGGACAAGCCATCGCTGAGCCGCGTGCCGACGATTTCCAGTGCCGGGGCAACGCCATCGATTGCGGCAGCAGCTTCGTCCCGGGTGTAGGGCGTATCGCGCGGGGGCAGGGGGGCGCCGAGCCGCAGGGCGAATTCGGCCTCGACCCAAAGGTCATGTGCCGCATGCACCGGCACGGGGTCGCCAGACTGGAAACGGAACTGCGCCGGCACACGGGCGGCGCCTGGTTCGGTCGTGCCCAGTTTCTTCTGGGCCTCGGCCGAAGTCGAACCGACCTTCCAGGCATCGGAGTCGGCGCCGATCATGGCCGCGACCGCGCGCTGCAGCGCGTAGGCGTCCTCGAGCGTGGCCGGGTGATCGGCAGGGTCGGTACTGATACTGATGCCCTCGATCCGGGCGGCGGCGAGGCGCGTGGCAATGCTGATCATGTTCTGTCTCCCGGGATGGGTGGCGGTGCGAGTATATCCTGCCCGGGATTCGCGGTCCCGGGAAAATTCGCATTGGCGTGCGGTCGGTCATTGTCCCTTTCAATGGCCCGCTCGCCGTGCGTGCTCTTCACTACATAGGGGAGGGAATAGGAAAAAAGACATAATTCGATGCGGCGTCGTGATTATCGAAGCGGTAATATGCTAAGTTATTAATTGAAAACGATTATTATTCCCTTAATTTCGATATTGCTGAAAAAATAAGCTCGATAAACTATTGTATTTGCGAGTGACTGGCAGTGTCATCGGCTGTAATTCCTAGAAATATTTTTAATCATATGCTATCATTTGTGTACTCGGAAATGAATGGCCGACGAGCAGAGGAGAAGAGCGATGAAGGGTGATCCCAAGATTATTGCGCATTTGAATACGATTCTGAAAAACGAGCTGACGGCGATCAACCAGTACTTTCTGCATGCGAAGATGCTGAAGGACTGGGGCATTTCGGAGCTTGCCGAAGCCGTTAAGCACGAGTCGATTGACGAAATGAAGCACGCGGATGAATTGATGGAACGTACCCTGTTCCTTGAAGGGCTGCCCAATCTGCAGGATCTCGGCAAGCTGCGAATCGGCGAGAATATCGAGGAAATCCTGCGCTGCGACCTGGCGCTGGAAATGGATGCGCTGCCGGACCTGCGGGCGGCCATTGCCGATTGCGAACCGCTTGGCGATTACGTGACACGCGACATGCTGCGCAGCATCCTCGATTCAGAGGAAGAACATGTCGATTTTCTGGAAACCCAGTTCGATATGATCGCGCGCATGGGCATCGAAAATTATGCCCAGCTCAACAGCGAGGCGGCAGAAAGCTAAACCTGCCGCTTATGAAGATACGTCGCGAGCGAGGTTGTCGAGTAACCGCATGACCTCGGTGGAGGCTTCGCCCGCGATGCGAACCTTTTCGATCGCGCCGGGCAGGTCGTCCGCCTGGTAGCATTTGGCGGCCTCGATTCCGGCGGCATGCACCTTTCGATGTGGTTCTTTCAGGCTGGCCCAGTTCGGGTGCTGGGTCAGTTTGGCATCGGTCTGACTGTCATACCATTTGCCGAGGCGGCAGGTATGGTGATCGGCAAGCTCACTGGGGTTCAGGGCGGCGCGCCCGGCAAGCATCTGTGAAAGCTTGCGCATCCAGATCATGTGATCCGACTTCGCCGCGTGAATGGTTGCATAGGGCAGGCCGCGGCTGGTCAAATCGTTGATGCTTTCGACGATGGGCCCTTCGGTCGCTTCCAGGATGTCGATGACATTTTCGACGCTTTCAACATTCGCCGTACTCATGTCGGCGATTGTCGAAATACCATCTGAAATTTCCCTGTACGCACCATTTTGCCGGTCCAGTATTTGCGCTATTTCCTGCATTTTGGCATCGACTTCGCCAACGCGGGTACTGACCTCGCCCATTTCACGGGCCGATGCGGAAATGGTCTCGTTGCCTTCCTTGACGGCGGCCGTGCCTGCTTCCATCGATGTGACGATCGTGGTCATCTCGCTTTGCAGGTTCGCGATCCTGTCGCGAATGTTTTCCGTCGCTTTGGCTGTCTGGCTGGCGAGGTTTTTCACTTCGCCCGCGACAACCGCGAAGCCCTTGCCGGCGTTACCGGCCCGGGCTGCCTCGATGGTCGCATTCAGGGCCAGCAGGTTTGTCTGGCTCGAAATTGCTTCGATTTCGCCGATCATGTCGCCGATCTGCTCGGAGACCTCGGACAATCCGCTCACCTTCTGGGTGGCATCCTCGACGGCGCTCGCTATCTCGTCCATCGCCGCACCGACGCGATCTGATGCAGACAGACTCTGGCGCGCCGCGTCGGAAACCCCTTTGACCTGGTCGGCCGCACTGCTGCTGTTTTCCGAAATATCGCGGGCAGCGGCGACAAGGTCGGTCACGGCATCCGAGATAGTCTGGGTGCGGCCATCGACTTCGCGGATGGAACGGATCATTTCAGCGACGCCTGTGACACCCTCGTTCGCCGTTACGGACATATCCACGGTTCGTCGCAGATTATCCAGTCCCTGTTGGGCAATCCGTTCGGCGAGGGCGACGAATTTGAGGGTCAGGGGATCGTGCCCCGATGGCATGTCGGCGCCATTGTCGGACAGGAGGATATCTAACCGCTGGTTGATGTCGTCCAGGTATTCACTGTCCATGCTGTCGCTGGACATCGTTGACATTGCGCCTTGCGCCATTTTCACCCGCTCCAAGAATTTGCCTTAACAAGCGGGAAAATCTAGCGGGCAGGTATTAATGGTAAGTTTATAGCCGTGGCGTGACGATTATTTTCCGCGATGGATCCCGAAGGTGGAAAATTATTCGGTGCCGGTTTCGCGCTTTACCGCGTTGGAAGCAGGCGCTGCGCCGCTTTGTGCCGTTTTCTCGGTTCTGTCGCGCTCATTCCGCTCGGCGAGGGCGGTTAGTGCCTTCAACAGAGTCTTGGGTTTCATCTGCGACCACTGGTTCATTGCGCGCCCTAAACGGTTTCGCGCAGGCGGGAATCAACGGGGGCCATGGGTTCGGTATCAATCATATCCTGGGCGAATTCCAGACATTTGCCACATTGCGGACCATTGCCAAGCTCGCTGTAGGCCTGCCGGGCGCAACGGATGCCCTGTCTGGCAAGTGCCTTGATATCCGCGTCCCGGTATCTGTTGCAAATACATACGTACACGACATTTCTCCACATTGACGATGCACAGCTTGTTGCAAACGATAATGATTGTCAATTGCGAAATGTATTGCGGACCGGGCATCGCGCGCCGCGTTGTCGGTGTAGTATCAGCGGTGGGAAGCGAATATCCGTAGACGGAGGACCGGGATGAGCATGCGCAAGGTTGGCAATACGGCGGTATCGGTTGACGGAACGGGGCCGGCGGTCGCCCTGGTGCATGGCATGGGTCTGAACCAGGACATGTGGCAGGGGATGCTGCCGGCGCTGGCCGCGCGTTTCGCGGTGATCCGGTATGACCTTCTGGGTCATGGGGAAAGCACGGCGCCACCGACGCCTTGTACGCTTGGTGATCTGGTCGCGCAGCTTGAAACGCTTCTGGCGGCGTTGGATATCGATCACGCGGCCATCGTCGGTTTTTCGCTGGGCGGTACGCTGGCGCAGGCATTCGCGGTCGATCACCCGGAACGAACCAGGGCCATCGCTGTCCTGAATTCGGCTTACCGGCGCGATGTCGCGCAGCGTGACGCGATGCTCGAACGGCTGCGGCTTTCCGAAGCGGCGGGGCCGGCGGCAACAGTCGATGCGGCGCTGGAACGCTGGTTCACATCGGAGTTTGCCCAAGGGAGGCCCGACGTGCTCGATCAGGTGCGGCGCTGGATGCTGGCGAACGACCCGGCTGATTATGCGACGCTGTATCGGGTGCTGGCGGAAGGGTACGCAGCGCCGGTTGCGGATGGCCGCATCCTGGCTGACGCCATTGGCGATATTGCCTGCCCGGCACTAATTTTGACCGGCGAAGAGGACCGCAACAGCACGCCGGACATGACCCACGACATGGCCGCTGCCATCCCTGGCGCCACCGCAGCGGTTGTGCCCGGGTTACGGCATATGGGGCTGGCCGAACAACCGGATCGGTTTACCGATATTCTGATCCCGTTCCTGGACAGGGCGCTGGCCTCATGACACCAGCGGCAAAGGGCGCAACGCCCGAATGGCAGTTCGCCGGCGCGGCGATATTCGACCATGGCTTCCGGCCGTTCTTTTTCGCTGCGGGGTTCTGGGGCGCGCTGTCGATGCTGCTGTGGCTGCCGGTTTTCGAAGGAACAATGGCGTTGCCGACGGCGTTCGACCCGGTTTCCTGGCATGTGCATGAAATGCTGTTCGGCTTCGTGGCGGCGGCGATTGCCGGTTTCCTGTTGACCGCGATCCCGAACTGGACCGGGCGCAAGCCGCTGCAGGGCGCGCCGCTGATGATATTGTTCGCGATCTGGGTGCTCGGGCGGGGGGCGGTGGCGTTCTCTGACCTGATTGGCAGCGGTGTTGCGGCTGTTTGTGATCTGGCCTTTCTTGCGTCCCTGATCGCGTTTGTGCTGCGTGAAATTTTGGCCGGGCGGAACTGGCGCAACCTGCCGATACCGGTAGCGCTGTCGGGGCTGCTGGCGGCCAACGCCATGATCCATGCGGAAGTGACGGAACTGGCGATGCTGGGCGAATACGGCTGGCGGCTGGGCATCGCTGTCGTGACCATGCTGATCGGCCTTATTGGCGGACGGGTCGTCCCCGCCTTTACCCGCAACTGGCTCGCCAAACGCGGGGAGACCCGGTTGCCGGCGTCATTTGGTGTGATCGACGGGATCGCGCTGGCACTGGCGGCGGTCGGGCTGTGCGCCTGGGTCGTGGGGACCGATGCAGTCGTCAGCGGCGGGCTGTTGCTGGGGGGCGGCGTGGCGATGACAGTCCGGCTGGCGCGCTGGGGCGGGTATCGGACCCTGGCGGAGCCGCTGGTCTGGTCGCTGCATGCGGGGTTTGCCTGGGTGCCCATCGGTCTGCTGTTGTCCGGGGTGGCGTTGCTATGGCCGGCGATAGTGCCGTCATCGGCCGGGGTGCATGCGCTGACCGCCGGTGCCTTCGGATCGATGATCCTGGCCATGATGACGCGGGCCACACTTGGGCATAGCGGGCGGGACCTTGTCGCGGATGCAACGACGACAGCGATCTACGGGCTTATCGGGCTGGCCGCAATTCTGCGGGTCGCGGCGGCATTCTTGCCCGACATGGCAATACTGTGGGCCGCCGCCGCAGCCTGGGTCGCCGCCTTCGGCCTGTTCACACTGTCTTACGGGCGGTTATTGCTCACCCGCTAGCTGGCGGTGGCGCCGCCGTCGACGATCAGTTCGGTTCCCGTGATGAAGGATGCTTCATCCGATGCCAGGAAGACGATGGCGTTGGCGACTTCCTCCGGCTGCGCAAAACGGCCCAGCGGGATGCCGGCGAAGCGTTCGGCGCGGATTGCTTCGGGGACGGCTTCGTAGCCCATGACGGTTTCGACCGGGCCGGGATGGACCGAATTGCAGCGGATGCCGTCCTTTGCATAGGTCATCGCAACGGATTTGCTCATCAGCCGCACCGCGCCTTTGGAGGCGCCGTAATGCGATGAGAGTGATGCGCGGATGCCGGCCGTGGAGGAGATATTGACAATGGAGCCGCCGCCGCTGTCGCGCATCGCCGACAGCACCGATTTACAGCCCAGGAAGACGCCCTTGGCGTTTACATCCATGATCAGGTCCCATTCGGCTTCGCTGATCTCGTGCATCGGCTTGCGCTGATAGACGCCGGCATTGTTGACCAGAATATCGAGCCGCCCATGGGCATCGGTCAGCGCCTTGACGGCGGCATCCCAGTCGGCGGCTTTGGTGACATCGAGATTCAGGTAGGTGACCGATTGTCCGGCTGCGGTCAGTTCGGCGGCCAGTTTCTCACCGGCTTCCGCGGCGATGTCGCCCAGCCCCACATGGGCGCCTTCCGCGGCCAGCCGCCGGACCGTTGCTTCGCCGATTCCCCGGTGTCCGCCGGATACCAGCGCAACTTTTCCTTTGAGTGTCATGGTTATTCCTCCCCCGTAAAATTACTGGCCGGTCAGCGCAACCGGCCGACCGGATTGCCCTTGGCGCCCCTGTTCGCGGCGAGCAGGCAGATGATGTCATGCGCGATGGTGGCGGCCGCGATCGCTGTTATTTCCGATACGTCATAGGCCGGTGCGACCTCGACCACGTCCGCCCCCGCAATCGCCAGTCCCTCCAGCCCATGCAGTATCCCGAGCGCCTGGGCCGAGCTGAGCCCGCCCGCGACCGGCGTGCCCGTGCCCGGTGCGAAGGCGGGGTCCAGGCAATCAATATCGAAGGTCAGGTAGACCGTGCTGTCGCCGAGCCGTTCGCGGATCGCCGCGACCGTGGCGTCGATACCGTGCCGGTGAATCCAGGGTGCTGTGAGGATATCGAACCCGTGGTCGCTGTCATTATGAGTGCGAATGCCGACCTGACACGAGCTTGCGGGGTTGATCAGCCCTTCATTGGCGGCACGCAGGAACATCGAGCCGTGATCGAAGCGCTTGCCGTCATCCTCCCAGGTGTCGCAATGGGCATCGAAATGCAGCAATGAGACGGGGCCATGCTTTTTCGCGATGGCGCGCAGGATCGGATAGGTCACGAAATGGTCGCCGCCGAGGCTGAGCGGGATAGTGGTGGAGGCGAGGATCGTCGCAATATGGCTCTCGATGGCGTCAACGATGGTTTCCGGGTGATGCGGGTCCAGGAAGCAGTCGCCGTAATCCACGACTGACAGCGTGTCGAACGGATCGAATCCGAAGGGAAAGGCCTTCAGTTCCGCCAGTTGTACTGATGCTGCGCGGATCGCCCGCGGACCCAGCCGCGCACCGGGCCGGCAGGTTACGGCGCCGTCATAGGGAATCCCGCTGACCGCGACATCGACGCCGGCAAGGTCACGCGAATACCGCCGGCGCAGGAAGCTCAGCGCGCCGCCATAGGTCATTTCCGGCCAGCGGCCCTGGTTTTCCGGTTTCAGGAAGGCCTGATCGCCCTGTTCGTCCGACGTCATGGATTTCGTTCCGTAAGCGCGGGGCGTGGCTGCCCGCTACGGCATTGTCGATCAAAGCGAGGGGCGCTTCAACATGTCTCCTGCGAGAGGACGAAATTACTTGTTTTCCGCATGGATCGCGATATGTACAGCCCTGTTGGGGGGCCGCATCCGGCCGCCGGGAAAGAGAAAAAACTGATGGATGACGGAACGCTCGCTACTGCCGAAGACCTCTACCGTATCGGGCGGTGGGGCGAAGGGTTTTTCGGCGTTGATGATGCCGGGCGGATGCAGGTACTGCCGGTCATCGGCAATGACACGGTACGCATCACCATCCAGGAGGTGGTCGAGGAACTGACGGAAAAGAATGTCCAGTTCCCGATCGTGCTGCGCTTCCACGACATCCTCAAGAACCGGGTGCGGCAGATCAACGAAAGTTTCGCGACGGCTATCACTGATGCGGAGTATGGCGGCGTCTATCGCGGTGTCTACCCGATCAAGGTCAACCAGATGCGCGAGGTCGTGGACGAAATCGTCGATGCCGGCAAGCCGTATCACTACGGGCTGGAAGCGGGATCGAAGCCGGAACTGATGGCGGTGCTCTCCTATGATGTGGGCGATGAGGCGCTGACCATCTGCAACGGCTACAAGGACGAGGAATTCCTGCGGCTGGCCCTGCTGGGCAACAAGCTGGGCCGCAAACTCATCGTCGTGGTCGAGAAGTTTTCGGAGATCGCGCCGCTGCTGCGCCTGGCGGGCGAAATGGATGTGCGGCCGATGATCGGGCTGCGCATCAAGATGCGGGTGAAGACCGAAGGAAGGTGGAGCGGGTCGAGCGGCGAACGCGCCAAGTTTGGGCTGACGACCTCGGAAATCCTCAATGCCATCGCCTTCATCCAGGAACAGGGTTACGGCGACTGCATCCAGTTGCTGCATTTCCATATCGGCAGCCAGTTGTCCGATATTCGTTTTGTCGAGGACGCGGTGCAGGAAGCGGCCCGTATCTATGCCCGCCTCCGCAAGCGCGGCATTCCGTTGCAGTACCTCGATATCGGTGGCGGGCTGGGTGTCGACTATGACGGCAGCCGGTCGAGCGGCGATTCGTCGATGAACTATTCGCTCGCCGAATATGCCAGCAGCGTCGTGCACAGCGTGAAGCAGATCTGCGACCTGGAAGAGGTCGATCACCCGAACCTGGTCAGCGAAAGCGGCCGCGCCGTGGTGGCGCATCATTCCTGCGTGATCATGAAGGTGATCGGGGAGATCGCCAATGGCGCCAATGGCGTTGCGACCGACGCGGAAGAGGGCGAGCATTTCCTGGTGACGGAAATACGCGACCTCTGCGACGAACTCGCCGAGCACTGTAATTATCAGGAAGCCTGGAACCGGGCATCGCGGGTGATGGAAAGCGTGCTGGAAGGGTTCAAGCTGGGCGTTGTCCGGCTGGAGGAACTGGCCAAGGTCGAGACACTGTACTGGAAGCTGCTGCGGGCGGTCTCGGAAGGGATGAAATCGGCGGACTTCGTTCCCGAGGATCTGAAGGACATCGACGAGCTGCTGGCCTCGCAATACCTGTGCAATTTCTCGCTGTTCCAGTCGGCGGCGGACAGCTGGGCGATCGGCCAGGTGCTGCCCGTGGTGCCGCTGACCCGGCTGGACGAAACGCCGACCAACAACTGCACGCTCGCTGATATTACCTGCGACAGCGACGGCAAGATCGCGCATTTCATCGGCGAACATGGCGAACAATCAACGGTGCCGCTGCACGAGCTGCGCCCCGGCGAGGATTACTATCTCGGCCTGTTCCTCACCGGCGCCTATCAGGATGTGATGGGCGATATGCACAACCTGTTTGGCCGGCTTAACGAGGTGCATGTCTTCTGCGACGACGAGGACCCGACCGATTTCTATATCGAGGAAGTCATCCCCGGCTCATCCGCCGGGCAGGTGCTGACCATCATGCAATACAACGCCCCCACGATGGCCAACCAGGTCAAGCGTATGATCGACGCGGAAGTCCGCAAGGGTGTCATTCGCTCCCGCGAAGGCGTCCGGATGACCGATTTCTACGAAGCGTGCCTGAACGGATATACGTATCTGAAGTGACCGGCGCGGTTATGACAGCCGGTAGGCCCTCTTTGCGGTGCCGGCGAACAGCGCCGTCTTTTCATCGGCTGAACAACCCGCCGCGATACGCTTGAACGCGTTCCAGACTGCGGCATAGGTGACGCCCATTTTCTCCACCGGGAAGTTGCTTTCGAAGGTGCAGCGTTCTGCGCCGAACATTTCGATGGTCGGTGCAATCCATGGACCCCAAAGGTCGGCAAGTTCCTGCGATGAAACCGGCCGGGCTGCGGTGTGGTAATCGAACACGGCGAGCCGCATCAGCATACCGCCCAGCTTCATCGTGACATTCGGGCATTTCGCCAGTTCGGTCATTCCCGCCTTCCAGACCGGGAAGACCTCGTCCGTTTTGCCGGTATAGGGGCCGTAGCCCAGCGGCCCGCCGGTATGGTTGACGATGATATTGACGTCGGGATGGGCGCGGGCGAGATCGGTGAGTTCGCCGAGCTGGGTAAAATAGACCCAGGCATCGAGCGACAGGTTCAGCGAGGTCAACACGCCAAGCCCGGTGCGGAAGTCATCGCGCGCATACAGGCCGGCACCGGTGTCAGCGTGGTGGCTGTTGCCGACGGTGGGGTTCGCGTGCCAGTTCGCCGCGTGCCGCACCCCGCGAAAGCGCCCGCCACCCGCATGGATCATCGCTTCCAGTGGTGCCCGGGCGTCTTCGCCACGGGTGAGGTCGGTGAAGCCGACGATACCGTTCGCGGCCATGGTGGTGCCGTACTGGCCGCTTTCGCACATCGCGGCGATCCCGGCGGCGAATTCCACCTCACCGACCGCGCGCATCGCTTCCGGCCCTTTTGCCCGATACATCGATCCGCATTCGGCGAAAACCGAGCCGATAATGTTATGGCCGGTACTGGTATCCGCCAGGAAGTCCGGCAGCAGGTAGTGGCGGTTCGGCCGATCCCAGAAATGCTGGTGCGTGTCGATGATCGGCAGATCCGGATCAAGGATCTCTTCGGGTTCCGCCTTCGTCAGCCAGTCGGGGCGTAACGGGTGGATCTGGCCATAGGCGCCGGGTACCGGCGTATCGGATAATGGGCTGCGTTCGTCGGTCATCATGTGTTCCCCCGGCGGAATTGATTGCGCGGAACGGTAGTGGCTGGCGTGGCTTGCCGCAAGCCGGGCCGCACCGGTACAGTTCCCGCACGAACCCTCCCACCGTATGAGGCCAAGCCATGATTGATCCCCGCACTCCCATCCTTGTCGGCTGCGGCCAGGTGACCGACCTGGAAACCCCGCCGGAAAAGGGCCAGTCGGCCATCGACATGATCGAACGCGCGGCGCGGCTGGCGGCGGCGGATACGGGTGCCGGCGACGCGGTCCTGAACGGGCTCGATTCACTGTGCATCCTGCGGCTCTACACGGATACGAGCTGGCGCTTCGAATCGCCCTTCGGCCGTTGCAACAATCCTCCGGCGGCGGTGGCCAAACGGCTTGGTACCGCGCCGGGGCGGCTGCAATACACCTCGCCCGGCGGGAATATGCCGCAATACATGGTCAACCGCACGGCGGAGGAAATCGCGCGCGGTGAGATCGAGATGGCGCTGATCGGCGGCGGCGAGGCGCTGCGCACCCAGCGCGGGGCGCGCAAGGCCGGGATCGAGATCGACTGGAATGAGGAAGCCGAGGGCGCATACGAGGAGCTGGGCGACATGCGCCCCGGCGTCAATGACTACGAAATGCGCCACGGCATGCGCGCGCCGATCTTCAACTACCCGCTGTTCGAAAACGCTATCCGCGCCGACCGGGGCCGGGGCGCCGCCGAACACCAGCAGGCCATCGGCAATCTGCTGGCGGGCTATGCAAAGGTCGCCCACGACAACCCGCTGGCGGTGCGGCGCGAAGGATTCACGGCGGAACAGATCGCCACGGTGTCGGCGGATAACCGGTATATCGGCTTCCCCTATACGCGGTTGATGAATTCCAACCCCTATATCGACCAGTCGGCGGCGGTGATCATGACCAGCGTCGGCAAGGCGCGGGAACTGGGCATCGACCCGTCAAAATGGGTTTACCTGCATGGCTGTGGCGATGGCTGGGACCACTGGTGGCTTACCGAACGGGTGAACTACCATTCCTCCCCCGCGATCCGTACCGTGGGCGGGCCGGGCCTTCGGCATGGCCGGCAAGACCCCGGCGGATATGGATTTCCTCGACCTGTACAGCTGCTTCCCGGCGGCGATCCAGATCGGCGCGCAGGAAATCGGTATTGCGGAGGACGACCCGCGCGGGCTGACGGTGACGGGCGGACTGCCGTTCTTTGGCGGGCCGGGCAACAATTACGTCACCCATTCCATCGCCGAGATGATGAACAAGGTACGCGGCAAGCCCGGCAGCTTCGGGCTGTGCACGGCGAACGGCCATAACGTGACCAAACACGGCGCCGGTATCTATTCGACGACGCCGAACCGAAGGTTCCTGGCAGCGCGAAGACCCGGCATTGGGGCAGGCGGGAAATCGACGCCATGCCCAAACCGCCGCTGACCGAGCAGGCCAACGGCGCGGCCCGGATCGAAACCTGGACGGTGATGCACCGCCCGGACGGCCCGGAACTCGGCATCGTCATCGGCCGGCTGGACGAAGGAAACGTGCGCTTCGTCGCCAATACGCCGTCAGATATGGCGACCCTGATGGAGCTGCAGGAAAACGGCGATGTGGGACGGCCGGGCATGGTGACCCATACGGACGGGCAGAACGTGTTTGTGCCGGGGTAGGGCTTGTTTTTATTCGCAAACCGTCGTCGCAGATTTACGCAATCTGCTAGGGGTTTGCTTCAGTGCCCCGCCGCCCAAAATCCCCGTCTTTACGTTGTAATCGACGGCGATGCCGTAATTCGGGTCGTCGTCTGAATCGACGATGAGCTGCCCGGCGCGGTTCAGCAGCTGGTGGCAGTCATGCGACAGGTGGCGGAGCTGCAACGATTTGCCTTCCGCCTCGTAGCGCATGGCGAGCGCCTCGATTGCCTGCAGGGCGGACTGGTCGACGACGCGGCTTTCATCGAAATCGACGATGACGGCGGCGCGGGGTCTTCGGCCGGTTTGAAGAATTCTGCGAAGCCGTCGGTCGAACCGAAGAACAGCGGCCCCTCGATCTGGTAGACCTTGGCGCCTTCGGGCGTGATATGGGTGCGGGCGTGGATTCGGGTCGCGTTGTTCCAGGCATAGGCCAGCGCGGAGACGATGACGCCGACCACGACCGCGACGGCCAGGTCGGCTGCCACCCGTGACGATGGTCACCAGGAACATCACCAGCGCGTCGGTGAGTGGGATGCGCTTCAGGATCGTGACACTTTGCCAGGCAAAGGTACCGATGACGACCATGAACATCACGCCGACCAGGGCTGCCAGCGGGATCTGCTCGATCAGACTGGAGGCAACGAGGATGAAGACCAGCAGGAACAGCGCGGCGGAAATGCCGGACATGCGGGTGCGGCCGCCGGATTTCATGTTGATCATCGATTGGCCGATCATGGCGCAGCCGCCCATGCCGCCGAAGAATCCGGGGTGACGGTGTTGGACACGCCCTGGGCGATGCATTCCTGCGAGGCGCCGCCGCTCTTGCCGGTGATTTCGCCGACGAGGTTGAGCGTCAGCAGGCTTTCGATCAGCCCGATGGCGGCGAGGATCGCGGCATAGGGGAAGATGATCCGCAAGGTTTCCAGCGTCAGCGGGACCATGGGAATATGGAAGTCCCGGCAAACCGCCCTTGATTGAGGCGAGGTCGCCGACGCGCGGCACATCGATACCGAACGCAATGACGATGGCAACGACCACGAGGATGCCCGCCAGTGGCGCGGGGATGACAGTGGTGATCTTGGGGACGAGCCAGATGATGGCCATGGTCAGCGCGACCAGTCCCAGCATGTAGATCAGGGGCCAGCCGGTCATCCAGACCTTGACGCCGTCCGGTCCCGGTACCTGGAACTGGGTCAGCTGGGCCAGGAAAATGACGATGGCCAGCCCGTTGACAAAGCCCATCATCACCGGATGCGGCACCAGCCGGATGAATTTGCCGAGATGAAAAACCCCGGCGAGGATCTGCATGATCCCCATCAGCACGACGGTGGCGAACAGGTATTCGACCCCATGCGCCGCGACCAGCGCGACCATTACCACGGCCAGCGCGCCGGTTGCGCCGGAGATCATGCCCGGCCGTCCGCCGATCAGCGCGGTGATCAGCCCGACGATGAACGCGGCGTATAGTCCGACCAGCGGATGAACCCCGGCAACGAAGGCAAAGGCGACCGCTTCCGGCACCAGCGCCAGCGCGACGGTCAGGCCGGACAGGATTTCGGTTTTGATGCGGCCAAAGGAATAGGCCGGCGCGCCATCGTCGTCATTGGTCGTAAAGCCGTCGGCGAATGCCGCTAGCGTTGCTCTGATCACTGGATTTTGCCCGTGTTTGGGGGGGGAATGGAAATATGGGGTGTTCATAGAGCATTGCCCTGTGATTGCAAAAACAAACGACACCGGGTTCTTATCGCGAATTTGGTTTACATCCGGTAAGGATTGTCTATTCCAGTGATATTGCCGGTATTGGCACAAACCGTCTCACAAGCCAGGGATAGACGACGCATGAAGACGTACATCATATCGCTTCGGATCGCGGTGGCGTTCTGGTTGCTGCTGGTGCCGATTCGTACGGCGGTGGCGGCCTTGCCGGCACCCGAAGACAGCTATCTGGCCGGCTATGTCTCCGCCATTGTGGTGCGGGAGTTCGAAATCGCCAATCCGGCGGTGACGGTTACCGGCGGCTTCGTGATTATCCGGGCGTCTGCGCTGACGGAGATTGAACGGGATCGACTGAAAACGGCGATCGCGGAATTGAACGGGGTGATCGCGGTACGGATCGAATCCGGTGCCGCGGCCGAGATGCTGTCCAAATCGTCGTCGGTGGCGAAGACGGCGTCGCCCGTTACCACCGGGGAATCCGAAAAGGCGAAGACTGTACCGGCATTGCCCGAAGACGCGCGCGGGCTGGAACCGCTGCCGGGTGGCCGGTTGTTCAACCCGCTATGGGCGGATCCCCGCTGGGCGCATTTTTCCGCCGCCTACAATAATTATCTGGGCGATGAAGAAATAAACGATGTCGGGTGCCGTCAGTTTCGGTGAATCGTTCGGATTGCTGGGTGGTAGTGCCGGTACACATGGCCGCTGGCAGATCGACTTTCAGGCAGCCGTCTTTGGTGTTTTCGACCTCAACGCGGAATCCAAGGATCTGGTCAATGCGGATTACTGGGTCGGCATCCCGGTCAGTTACCGGAACGGTAATTTTTCGGCCATGGCGCGGGTCTTTCACCAGAGCTCGCATCTGGGCGATGAGTTTCTGCTGCGTCGTCAGAATATCGACCGGGTTAATCTGAGCTATGAATCGATTGACCTGAAAACGTCGTATGAGTTCGATAACGGGTTCCGTCTGTATGGCGGTGCGGGTTACCTGTTCCACCGGGAGCCGGCTGACCTGGAACCATGGTCGACCCAGATCGGTACGGAATATGCCTTTCCCATGACCTATAAGCTGCCGTTCTTCGGCACGGCGCTGCGCCCGGTTGCCGCGGCGGACCTGCAGAACCGGCAGGAAAACAACTGGCGCGCCGACCTGTCGCTGCGCGGCGGAATCCAGTTCGAAAACCCGGTCGCGAAAAGTCAGCAGGTGCAGTTGATGATGCTGGAATACTTCAACGGTCGCAGCCCGAATGGCCAGTTTTATGATCGTGCCATCGAATATGTCGGGCTGGGGATGCACGTATATCTGGATTGATCAGTGTTCGTGCCAGGTGATCTTCATCACCAGCATTCCCAGGTGATCTTCATCACCAGCATTCCCAGTGATCTTCATCACCAGCATTCCCAGGTGATGTCGAGCGGGGCGAGGGCATCAAGGTATTCGTCCAGGGTGATGAATCCGACGCAGGGGAAGGCGCCTGCTTCGCTGATTTCCGAGCGCGCGAGCTTCCGGGCCAGCAGGATAGCCGGCATACACGGAATATACGGACCATCGCCAGACCGGGCGGTGAGTTCGAAATGGGTGGTCTTGCGGGTGCCGTCTTCGGTGAGGCCGGACAGGTCCATGTGAAAGGCGCTGTCGGCGCTTCCCAGGCGGTCAAACAACCGGGCCGCTTTCAGGAGCATCGGTGCGAGGCGCGTCAAGTGTCGAACCAGACCAAAGCGGACCAGCCAGGAAATGCCCCATAAGCCGAGATGCAGAAACGGGATTTCGAGCCTGGCGCGGAACCGGATTGATTTCAATGTGGGGTAACGCCGGGGAAACAGGGTCAGGTCCGGAATATCGCATTGGCCCAGCAAGCGGCTGCCGAGCTCGCGGTAGCGCCGCCGGGTCAGACCCTGCCATCCGTAGATGCGCCGCAATTCCCCGTCGACCAGCGTTTCGAACGGGGTGCCCACATAGGTCAGGATCGCGGCTGTGGTCGCCAGTCCGCGGTTGGTTTGCTGTGCCGTTGCGATGCCGTAATCGAGGGTGTCCAGAACGTCGAATGCCGCGCCGTAATGGTCGGCCAGCGCCGCGGTCAGGCAGGGGACGGAACTGGCCCCGCTGATGGCGGTGACGTCCTGCTGCGACGCGCTGTCGTGCAGGCGGCTAATATTGCAGACGAATTCGCGGCCATCTGCCAGGTCGATATAGTGGCAGCCCTGCGCGATGCAGGCTTCGGCGACCGTGTATCCCTGTCCCTGAAAGGGGCCGGAGGTATGGATGACGATATCCGGCGCGATGCGGCGCAGCGCCGATGCGATATCGGTGGTGATATCCAGTGCTGTGGGCATGACCGGATTGCCCGCATCGGTGATGGTCCCGCAAAATTCCTGCGCCCGGGCAAGCGACCGCCCTGCGACGATGATTTCCATATCAGGTTCGCGGGCCAGCGTTCTGGCGATGAAGCCGCCGAAATTGCCGTATCCGCCGATGATGAGAACGCGCGCCGTCATGTCAGTTGCATCTTGGTGATTGTGAACCGGCCGGCATAGCCGTAGGTGCTGCCCCATCGGGGATGGGTGATTTCCATGTGCATATCGAAGGTGTCGTCATCGACCGCAGTTTCTTCCGCATGCCCGCGACCGAACAGGGGTTCGAGCGGCAACGGGATATCGTGGCTGCAGAAGCGCAGGATAAACCCTTTGTGGCGCAGGACGACCTTGTCGTTCTCCCAGGTATACGCCGCGCGCCAGCCGAGACCGAAGGGCATGATCTCGACCATCTCATTGCCGCCACGCGGGAGCAGGCGGGAGTGAAACCGGTAAGGCTCGCGGCCCTGAAAGCGGAAGACCCGGTTGAAGTGAAAAGCGGGTGTGTCGCGGTCACTCTCAAACCGGACTGTCGCCGGAACGTCGCGCGTCGTGAACGGGGGAATGCCGCCCATCAGGGCCAGCACCGGGCTGAGCAGTCGTATCGGGCGCCGGCGGCGTGGGTGTCGAGAACGCCATCGACGGTCACGATATCGTCGCTATAGGGCCGGTTGGCGTAATGTTTGTGAAATACCGGCGGCAGGGCTTCCCAATCGGCGCCGAAGATATCCGAAAAAAAGCGGGCGGTCCGCGCGGCCGAGGTTGTCAATTCTGCCGATACGCCGCCGCCGCAGCAGCGCGTTACGGACGCCGCGCATCCAGGGGTACAGGACGGCGGCAAGCGTATCCGACCAGAACAGCGCCTTGTTGAACAGGTTGAAGGCGCCGCGGGGCGCGCCGTGCCGGGCCATGAATTTCAGCGCGCTGGGGCCATGATAGAACTGGCCCTGATGGTAGATGACCATGCTCTGGTCGAGGTCGAAGCCGCGGCGGCGAATTTCCTGCAGCAGCGGGTCTTCCACCGCGCTGCGGGCATCCAGCGTGTACAATGCCCCGAATCGCTGGCGGATCTGCAGTGCCTGCGCGGCTGCGTTGCAGATCGGGCAGTCACCGTCATAGACAAACCAGACACCGTCTTCCTTGCCCGGTATCCCGGTCATGCCGGCTTCACGACCATGAGTCCGAACATGGCGATGACCGCGGCGAAGGCGGGTATGCCCAGCAGAAACCAGATACGAAAGAGGCGGTGGTGCCGGTCGGGCAGGGCGGTGCCGTGTTCAAGGCTGGCGGCCGTCATGGTTTTCAACTGGATCTGGATCCAGACCACGGGCAACCAGCAGATGCCGGAGAGAGCGAACAGCGCATAGGTCGCGACCAGCCAGAATTCGCCGGGGTCGAACCCGCCAGCATGGATCAGCCAGAAACCCGTCAGCGGCTGTACGATGACAGCGGGCAGAGTGAAAATGTAATCCGCCGCGACAGTGTAACGGGCGGCAAAAAGCCGTTCCTGCAGGCTCTCCGCCGCCCGGGATCGCCACATGAAGAAGGCGATCCCCATCCCTGTTCCGAACAGAACCGAAGCACTGACGATATGCGCTGTCTTGACGGCAAGATACCAGTCCATGGCGCTAACATATCATGGAAGTGGTGAAACCATGACCGGGGAACGGCTTTGTAATGTCCGGAACATTGCCTCGCGCCGGTCAGTACATATGCTGGCCGCCATTGATCGACAGGGTCGAGCCGGTGACGAAACCGGCATCGTCGGCGACGAGGAACATGACGCCGCGGGCGATGTCATCTGCTGTGCCCAGTCGGCCGACCGGGATGCGTTCCACGATCTTTTCCAGAATATTCGGCGGGACGGAGCGGACCATGTCTGTATCGACATAGCCGGGCGCGACGGCATTAACCGTGACGCCGACGCCGGCGCCTTCCTGGGCCAGCGCCTTGGTGAAGCCGTGGATGCCGGATTTGGCGGCAGCGTAATTGACCTGGCCGTATTGGCCCGCCTGACCGTTGATCGAACCGACATTGACAATGCGACCGAATTTGCGTTCGCGCATGCCATGGATAACCGCGTGGCACATGTTGAAGCATGACCCCAGATTGGTATCGATAACCGCCTGCCATTTTTTATGGTCCATCCGGTGCAGCGTGCCGTCGCGGGTAATCCCGGCGTTGTTGACCAGCACGTCGACGGGGCCGTGATCGTCCACGACCTTGGCCACACCGGCTTCGCAGGATTCGAAATCGCTGACATCGACCTTGTAAACCGCGATGCCGGTTTGCGTGCTGAAGGCGGCGGCGGCGTCGTCATTGCTGGCGTAGAACGCCGCGACGCTGTACCCGCTGTCCTTGAGGGTTGTGCTGATCGCGGCGCCGATGCCGCGTGTCCCGCCCGTTACGATTGCTACGCGTGCCAAGTTCGTCTCCTTTTGTCCCAAATCTGCGGTTCGGCACCATGGTGCCGGATGCCATTATTCATTGGCGGTTATAACCTTGCCGGCATTGATGTCGCGCAAGTAATTTGCATTTTTATCCGGTAATTCGGCATAGGCCGTGCCGGCATGTCGGACCGGTCACCCGGCTTCGCGCTGGCGATCCTCGAACGTATCGAAGAAGCGGCGGCCCGTGTCCTTCTGATTCTCGTAGATGGACCCCTGATGCGGTGCCGGGGGGTAGGGCATGCGTACCGGCGCTTCGCGAACACGGATTTGTGCCGGTGGGCGGCCCAGAACGATCCTTGAATCATATTCGGCTGCCGGTGTCTTCGGGCCGACCAGGGGCCAGGCGTCGGCGGCGGCATACTCCCATAGCAGCAGGCGGCGCTGCCGGTTGGATGTATTCATCGCTGAACCATGGACAAGGCGCACATGGTGGATGGTCATAGAGCCCGCCTTGCCGGTCAGCGGGACAGCCTTTGAATAATCGAGCGATGTCATCGCCGGGTTCATTGCGCCACAGAAATGGCCTTCATGGTGGTGGTCGTAGGTCGGTCCTTTATGGGTTCCGGGCATGACCATCAACGGACCATTGGATTCGTCGCAATCGTCGAGCAGGATGCCGGTTGCGAGGACATCGTCATTGGTGTGCGGATAGAATGCCCAGTCCTGATGCCATTCGACGGGCGCACCGTAACCGGCGGATTTCATGTTCATTTTGCCGCCATAGAACCGGATGTCGGGCCCGAGTAGCGAGACCAGCGGTGTCAGGATATCCGGGTCCCGCGCCAGGCCCTCGAAATACCTGAAATGCTCAAAGGGGTTCTTGATGCGGCGAACGCGCGGGTTGGACGGGGTGTGACTGTCTTCCAGGTCGTAGACGTCATCGTTCGCCGTGACGGCGCTGGCGCCGGCGATGACTGCTTCGGTCTCGCGGCGCAATTCGGCGAGTTTTTCCCCGGACAAGACATTCTCAACGACGAGATAACCGTTCTCGTTATACGATTTTATCTGCGCGTCTGTGAGGGTTATCGGCATATTGTGTCCTCCCAAAGGAAACTCGCTCAATTATTAGCGTAGCGTGCTCGTTTGGAGGCTGCAAGGTAACCCCGCAAAGGCAGTGGCAATAAGGCTTCACCTTAAGGTTTTGCTAAACTATTAGGCATACTGATCCGTGCAGAGACTTCATTATTAAAGGTAGGTCGATGGCACGAGTTTCTCAGGAAGAAGCACGACGGCGCGCGGATCTGGAAGGTCAGATTGCGGCTATCAACAAGTCGCAGGCAGTCATTGAATTTGAACTCGACGGCACCATCCTCGATGCCAACGACAATTTCTGCAAAACGCTCGGTTACACAATCGAGGAGATCAAGGGCAAGCACCACAGCATGTTTGCCGAGGGTGCCTTTGCGAGCAGCCCGGAATATGAACAGTTCTGGGCAAAGCTGCGCAGTGGCGAATATCAGGCCGGTGAATACAAGCGTATCGGCAAGGGCGGCAAGGAAGTCTGGATCCAGGCGTCCTACAACCCGATCCTGGATGCGGATGGCAAACCCTTCAAGGTCGTGAAATATGCGACCGACATCACGAAAGAGACGATCGAGGCGGCAGACTTCAGGGGCCAGATCGCCGCGGTAAACAAGGCTCAGGCGGTGATCCAGTTTGAACTGGACGGTACGATTATCGACGCCAACGAAAACTTCCTCAGCACATTGGGGTACTCACTGGCCGAAGTGCAGGGCAAGCATCACAGCATGTTTGCGGAACCGCAATTCGCGGAGAGTGACGAATACAAGAATTTTTGGGAAGCGCTGCGTCGCGGCGAATACCAGGCCGGTGAATACAGACGTATCGGCAAGGGCGGCAAGGAAGTCTGGATCCAGGCGTCCTACAACCCGATCATGGGGCCCGACGGAACGCCATTCAAGGTCGTGAAATACGCCACCGATATTACGCAGCAAACCATCGACAATGCTGATTTCCGGGGGCAGATCGAAGCAATCGGTATGTCACAGGCTGTCATTTCGTTCAAACTGGACGGCACAATCCTTGATGCCAACAAGAACTTCCTTGGAGCGCTGGGCTATTCGCTTGATGAGATCAAGGGCCAGCATCACAAGATGTTTGTCGAGCCGGCATATTCGGGCACAGCGGAATACGAACAGTTCTGGACCAAATTGCGGAATGGCGAGTATCAGTCCGGCGAATACAAACGTATTGGCAAGGGGGGTAAGGAGATCTGGATCCAGGCGTCCTACAACCCGATCATGGGGCCCGACGGTAAGGCTTTCAAGGTCGTGAAATACGCGACCGATGTTACGGCGACGGTCCTGGAGCGCCAGGAAGGTGAACGGGTTGGCAAGCTCGTCGACGAAAACCTCGGCAAGATTGTCGATGCCGTCGGCAATGCCAATATGCAGTCTTCCACGGCGGCCGATACTTCCAGCAAGGCAGCGCAAACCGTGCAATCGGTTGCCGCTGCAGCAGAAGAATTCGAGGCGTCGGCACGTGAGATTTCACGGAGCATGGTCGCGTCGAAGAACGAGGTCGACAAGGTGCTGAGTGAGACGGTTGCAGCGGATGCCTCGACGCAGAAGCTTTCCACCGCGGCTGAGGAAATGACCAGTATCGTCGAGATGATTCAGAATGTCGCCGGGCAGATTAACCTGCTGGCACTGAATGCGACGATTGAATCTGCGCGCGCCGGTGAAGCCGGTCGGGGGTTTGCGGTTGTCGCCTCTGAAGTGAAATCGCTGGCCAACCAGGTCGCGCAGGCGACCGAAAAGATCGGTACCGAGATTTCCGGCATGCAGAGCATCGCGTCCGATGTCGTGGGACGCCTGCAGGGTATTCGTTCAGCTGTCGACTCCGTCGAAGCCAGTGTCAGTGGCGTCGCATCGGCGGTCGAGGAACAGAGCGCGACCAGTCAGGAAATCACAAGCAACATGCAGACCGCCTCGAGCGCGGTTCAGGAAATCAACGAAAACCTGACAAGCATCGCGTCGGCTGTCGAGGAAGCGAACGGTTACGCCAAGGAAGGTACGGAGATGTACCGCAGCCTGCAAAAAACCGGATAAATTCCGCCGGTTTTTCGAGTATCTGGTCCGGCAGCGGCCCGGCGCCTCAGCAGGGGCGTCGGGCCTTGTCTATTGGCCGTATCTTTTTGGATCAGGTTGTCCGGGGCTTGCGGCCCATCGGGGGATGGCGGTTCCAGTTGAAGCCGGGGACTGCCGGGTGCCCGACGGCAACCAGACTATCCACGAAGGCCTCGTCTTCCGCCGTGAATTCGTGTTTCAGCGCGTCGATATAGGATTTCCACTGCTGAAGCGTACGTGGTCCGGCGATGACGCTGGTGACGACCTTGTTGTTCAGCACCCACAATGTGGCGAATTCCGCCGGGGTCATGCCGCGTTTGGCAATATGCTTCTTGATCGCCTCGACCACCGCGTACACTTCGGGCCGCAGGTCGCGATTGAGGATGCTGGAATCGCCGCGTCCGGCACGGCTGTTTGCGGGCGGTTTCTTGCCCTGTTCGTATTTCCCGGTCAGTGCGCCCCGGGCCAGTGGCGAAAACGGGGCCACACCGATGCCGAAATGCTCGCAGGCAGGCAGGTGGTCGTTCTCCGGTTGCCGCATGACCAGGTTGTACATGGGCTGGCTGACGACGGGATAGGGCGTTCCCGTCTGATCGCACAAGCGGATGATCTCCGCCACTTCCCAGCCGTAATGGTTGGAAAATCCCCAATAGGTGGCCTTGCCGCTGGCGAGGACGTCGCGCATGGCGGTAACGCTTTCGATCAGCGGCGTGTCGCGGTCGCGGTGATGCATGTAGTAGATATCGACATAATCCGTCGCGAGCCGTTTCAGGCTGGCGTCGATGCCTTCCATAATCCATTTCCGCGACAAGCCGCGCTTGCGTTCGGGCGGGCCGTCCTGCTGCCCGACCTTGGTCGCGAGGACCCAGTTGGCGCGGTCCTTCCGAAGCAGCTTGCCAAGGGCGGTTTCCGCCTTGCCGCCTGAATAGGCATCGGCGCAATCAATGAAATTGACCTGATTGTCGCGCGCCATGTTGACGATTTTGGCCGCGGTCGCATCGGTCATGCTGCTGCCGAAATCCATTGTACCGAGGCAGATTGTCGAGACCCGTAATCCGCTGTTGCCGAGATAACGAAATTCCATGTTTTCCCCCGTTCCCTGTCGTTATTTTCTGAACCTGCAAGCAATCATAGCCGAACGGGTGGAAGAAAAACCGAAAAACGATATTCACCTACCCGTACCATCCGGCTTGTCGGGGAAGGCGCCGGCGGGCAGCATGGATATCTGAAGAAACGGGGATGACATGACATATGACTATATAATCGTCGGCGGCGGCTCGGCTGGTTCCGTTCTGGCGAACCGTCTTTCCGCACGCAGCGCCAACAAGGTCCTTTTGTGCGAGGCGGGACCCGATACCCCGCATGGCAAGGTGCCGGATGTCATTCTCGACAGTTATCCGGGCATGGCCTATCTGGACAAGCGCTTCCAGTGGCATGGGCTGAAGGTGACGACGGAGGTTATTCCCCACAATAATCCGAACGAGAATCGCCCGCGGCAGGTTCATTACGAACAGGCGCGTGTGTTGGGTGGTGGCTCCTCCATCAACGGGCAACTGGCCAATCGCGGCGCGCCAACCGATTACGATGAATGGGAGGAGCGGGGCGCCCGTGGCTGGGGCTGGGAATCCGTGTTGCCGTATTTTCGCAAGGTCGAGCGCGATATGGATTTCCCCGATGACCAGCGCCATCACGGTACCGAGGGGCGGATTCCGGTGCGTCGGATTTTTCCCGATTCCTGGAACGAACATACAAAGGGCGCGGGCAAGGCATTCGAGAATGCGGGTTTCGAGTTTCTACCGGACCAGAATGGCGAATTCCGCGACGGCTATTTTCCGTCAACGATGTCGAACCTTTATGAACGCCGGGTTTCGGCGGCAATAGGCTATCTTGATCCCGGGACGCGGCTGCGCGAAAACCTGACGATTTCCACCGGTACGACGGTGAAGGAATTGCTGTTCGACGGGACGCGCTGCAACGGCGTGAAGGCGCTGGTGAATGGCAAGGAAACGGAATTCCGCGCCAATGAGGTCATTGTGTCGATGGGGGCGATCCATTCGCCGGCGCAATTACTGCGTGCCGGAATCGGCCCGGCGATGCATTTGCGCGACAGGGGGATTGCGGTTCGCGCCAATCGCGCCGGGGTGGGGCAGCGGTTGATGGACCATCCGATGATTGCGGTGGCGTCGTTCCTGAAGCCGCATGCGCGGATGGATGGCACGACCCGTCGGCAGGTGCTGGCGGCGCTGCGCTATTCGTCGGGTATCGGCGGGGCCCCGGCGGGTGACATGTTTACCGCGGTGCTGAACAAGTCCGCCTGGCATGCGGTTGGTGACCAGATCGCGTCGATGGTGCTGTTCGTTAACAAGACTTTTTCCGAAACCGGACAGGTCCAGTTGCAGGACCCGGACTGGCGGACCGAACCGAGTGTCGAATTTAACCTGTTGTCCGACCGGCGCGACCTGGAACGCATGATGCAAGGATTCCGGATGCTGGCGAAGATGCACAAGGACCCGGCATTGCAGGCGGTGATCAGTGACGCCTTTCCGGCAAGTTACAGCGACAAGGTCCGCCAGATCGGCATGGTCAACCGGAAGAACAAACTGCTGACCGGTGTCATGGCCAGGCTTCTGGACGGGCCGGATACCCTGCGGAAATTCCTGATGAAAACCTTCATCATGGAAGGCGACACGATTGACGGGTTGCTGGCGGATGACGACCGGCTGGAAGCGTTTGTCCGCCGCGCGGCTGTCGGTGTATGGCACGCGTCGTGTTCGTGCCGTATGGGGGCGGAGAACGACCCGATGGCGGTCGCTGACAATGCCGGGCGGGTTTATGGCGTCCAGGGATTGCGGGTTGTCGATGCCTCGCTGTTTCCGGTGGTGCCCTGCGCCAATACCAACTTCCCGACCTTCATGACGGCGGAAAAGATCTCGGACATGATCCTGGCGGGCGATTAGGACGGGATTCGGGCGCGGCGGGCGTGCTGTTCGCGCCACAACACGTATAGCCCGCTGCAGACGATGATGACGGTCCCGGTCAAGACGTGCAGTCCCGGGATGTGGCCGAACAGGTAATAGCCCAGGATCGTCGCCCAGATCAGCTTGGTGTAATTGAACGGTGCGAGCAGGGAAACGGGCGCGCCTTCGGCAGCGCGGATCATCATGAAATGGGCGGCGACGCCAAGCAATCCGATACCGAAAAACATTGCCACGAACGCCGGTGTCAGCGGTATCCAGACAAAGCCGACAATCAGGCTGGACCATAACAGGCTGCCGGCCCCGGTATAAAACAGGGCAACAAGGGTGGGCTCCGTGCTGCTCAGTTTGCGGGTGATGATCTGGAAGGACGCGAATGCGAAGGCCGATATCGCGGGCATGACAACGGCCCAGTGCATGGATCCGCTGGGCTTGATCACGATCAGGACGCCGACCAGCCCGACAAGTACGGCAGACCAGCGATGCAGCCCGACCTTTTCGCCGAGAACGGGGATCGACAGGACCGTGATGATGAACGGCGAGGCAAACGTGATGGCGATTGTGTCCGCCATCGGCAGGTAGGCCAGGCCCAGGAATAACGAGCAGATACTGGTCACGATGGTGGCCGACCGCAGCATGTGCAGACCGACACGCTGTGAATTGTAGAGCTTGCGCAGCGGGATTCGTTTCATCGCGGCAAACACGAGGATGTAGACCGTCATTGCCAGGAAGTAGCCCCAGGTGACCTGGAAGGCGTGCATTTCATCCGAATAGACTTTCGCCACGGCATTGATGATCGCCGTCAGCGCATTCGCGAAGACGAATAACGCGATACCGAAGAAAGGCCGGTCTAACGCCATGTGTGCGGGGCTGCCTGAAATTTTGGAAAACGCGGCTGGAGATATCGCTGAGGGCAGTCTAGCCCCAATCCGATGAAATCCATAGCCGCCGCGATGTTTTGCCCAGTTTGATGTTGCAATTAAGAATAAGTCGCAATATCGTTATATGATGCGCCGCTGCAGCGAATAGCGCAGTCCCGGTTGCCTTGAACGATATCGCCATAAAGGAGCATTGCGTTGCCGCCTGATTTTGCAGAAACCGCGACTAATTCCTGTCCCGAAACGACGACCGAACTGGATGTGGCGGAGCGCTTTGTCGTTCGTTCATTCCGGCGCTGGGTGGTTGGTCTTCGCCACAACGACGGGGGCCACTGGAAACAGGTCTGGGGCGATTTTGCCAGCCAGTTCGGTGACACTGACGGAAAGGCCGCATTGTCCGGTTTCGCCCGCCTGATCCAGTCGCTGCAATCCTATGCCCGGCGCGGCATTTCCTATCACCAGCCTTGTTGCCCCTGTTTGAGTGCGGATGAGATCAGCATCACCAACCTGGTGGCGGCGTGTCAGGGGCGCCACCTGTCACATGCGCACGCGCTCGCGGAGTGGCTGGTGCAGCCGGATGGCATTGGCGACCTGTTGGATGCGGCATCGCAGCTCGCACATTTCATGGAATCCCACGGCCTGTTGTTCCCGGTCCGGGCCAATTTGCCGGAACAACCTCTGTCCGGCGATGCCGGGCTGCGCTGTGTAACGGTGCATTGACCGGGAAGGCGCCGGGTATATTTGCCACGGTTCCTATCCTCAACGCTTATGCTCTATAATCGGTCCTGCCGGAACCGCGGGGTCGTTCCGGCATCGTCATTCCCGAAATGTCAGCATGGAACCGGATAACAGCGGGCCTGCGGCGCTGTTCGGAAAATGCGTGTTGATTAGAAGCATCTGGTACGAGGCAAGGCGTCGTTAGATCGCCAGGAAACGAAGAATGGTCACGGCTACGCCACAGAAAACAGTCCCGAAAGTTATCGCCGGCGGTGCCGCTCTTTTCGGCGGGGCGCTTTTGTTCCTGCCGGTCTTCGACGGCATGCCCCTCATGGCGCAACAGGCCCTGGGCCTCGTTGTGATCTGCGCCTCGCTCTGGGCGACGGAAGTGGTGCCGGCGCATCTGGCGAGTTTCATCTTTTTCTTTCTGGCGCTTGTGGTCGGCGGACAGCCGGCTTCGGTCGTGTTCTCGGGTTTTCATTCGGGGGCGACATGGCTGATCTTCGGCGGCATCGTGCTTGGCTATGCCATCAACAGTACGGGATTGGGCGCGCGGTTTGCGGAAGGCCTGATTTCGCGCCGGGATCATGGATATTCCGGTCTGATTATCGGCATCGGTATCGTGGCGTTTCTGCTGGCATTTGTCATGCCGTCGGCGATGGGCCGTGTGGTGCTGCTGGTGCCGATTATTTCGGCGCTGGCGGACAAGCTGGGTTATGGGCGCGACAGCAAGGGCCGTGCGGGAATGGTGCTGACAATGGTCTTTGCGACCGCCTTGCCGGCTTGCGCGATCCTGCCCGCGGCGGTGCCGAATATCATTCTCAGCGGTGCCGCTGAAAGCATATATGGCATCACGTTCCGATATGGCGAATTCCTGTTTTTGCACCTGACGGTATTCGGCTCGCTGTCGCTGCTGCTGGTTCTGGGGCTGGGATTGACGCTGTTCCGGGAGGCACCGCCCCGCCGCCTTGTGCCCGAAACCCGAGGGGCGTTGTCCGGTGTGGAAAAAAGGTTGATGGGCGTTCTGGCCCTGACCCTGCTGTTCTGGGCCACGGATACATTCCACGGCGTTGCGCCCGCCTGGGTCGCCCTGGGCGCCGCAGTCGTCTGTCTGTTGCCGGTCACGCATCTCGTGCCGGCATCGGTGATGGTTGAGAAAGTGAATTACGGCCCGTGGTTCTTTGTTGCGGGGATCGTCGGGATGGGGGCGATGGTATCCCATAGCGGGCTGGGCGATTATCTGGGAGAGCACCTGATCCGGTCGATTGGCATCGCGCCGAATCAGGATGCGTATAACTTCTTTGCAATCATCCTGACCGGTGGGTTTTTATCGCTTGGCGTCAATTATGCCGGTGTTCCCGCGATTCTGTCGCCGCTGATGGGCGACCTTGCGGCAGCGGCCGGCTGGCCGCTGGAAACCATGCTGATGAATCAGGTCGCAGGCTTCTTTTTCATTCTTATTCCCTACCAGGTAGCGCCTATTTTTACCGGCATGCTACTGGCGGGAATTCCGCAGCGTTACGGTTTCAGGATGTGCCTGAGCTACACCGCGATCCACCTGCTGGTGGTAACGCCGCTGAACTTCCTGTGGTGGCGGTCGCTCGGCATGTTTGTCACGCCGGGCAGCTGAAACGAACCGGCTTATTCGAACTCGATGACGGCATCGACCTCGACGGGCACGCCAAGGGGCAACCCGCTGACACCGACCGCAGAGCGGGCGTGCATGCCTTTATCGCCGAAAACATCGGCCATCAGGTCGGACGCACCATTGATCACCTTCGGCTGATCGGTAAAGCCGGGCACGGCATTCACGAAGCCGTTCAGTTTCACGATCCGCGTGATCCGGTCCAGGTCGCCGATTGCCGCCTTGGCCTGGGCCAGGATATTCAGGGCACATGTTTTTGCGGCATCAACAGCGTCTTCCATCGAAACCGTGTCGCCGGTCGTGCCGGTATATTTTACCGCGCCGTTCCAAAGGGGGACCTGTCCGGCAATCCAGACCTGGTTTCCACTGATGACGAATGCGACGTAGTTTGCCACCGGGGCCGCGGCCTCGGGCAGTTCCAGTCCCAGTTCCGCGAGGCGCGCTTCGATCTGACCAGCCATTTGTGTTCTCCTGCTATGCTGTTGCCGCGCGAATGTAACTGCCGCCGCCGTGACAATCCATCCTTTCAGCCAGCGTTCTTCTGGCGCTGCTGGACGATACGTCGCTGCAGGCCGTGGTAGGCCTCACGGATATGCTCGTCGAACAGCGGATCTTTGGGGATTGCGATCGCGGCTTCGACGGCATCCCAGTCCGCGGCGTTCAGGTGTTCGCGTGCGGCGGGAAATATTTCCGCTTCCTCGATTTTCATATGCCGTCGATAGTGTTCGACGAAGCGCGCACCTGTATCGGATACAGCGTTAACCGGGCCCCCTTCGATTGCCTTGCTTATTGCGACGGCGAGGGCATTGGTCAGGGCCGACAGCAATTTGTGATCCCGGTCGATTTCGACAAGGCGGCCTCTCAGGGCAGGCTTGCGCTGCAGCAGTCTTGCATAGACGGCGTCTTCGGCCGGGTGGTGGTAGTGTTCGGGATAATCGACGCAGTATTCCAAGGCCAGCACAATCAGTTCGAAATCCGGGCTGGATGCTGATACGGCGTTTCGGCAGAGTTCGGATTCAATCAGGTCAAGAAGCTCGCCCTGATTGATATGATCCCTGAGTAAGATACGCAGAGTCTTCGACTCCATAGCGGCTTCCTGTTTTTTCGATGCGGTTTCGAAAAAAGTGGGGGCAGCGTTCCGCTACCCCCTAGGTCACAGGGAGCTGGATAAGTTTGCTATGACCTACATCAAGAACATCCGCTTGTGCCGCCGCAGGTGACGCATTTCATGCAGGTGCCGTTCCGTACCAGAGTGAAATTGCCGCATTCGCCGCAGGCGTCGCCTTCATATCCTTTTGCCCGCGCCATATGCCGTTCGTCGAGTGCTGTATTGGCTTCGGCGACAATTGTCTGGCTGACCGCCAGTGATCCTGTCACCGTCTCCGTTGCGATTGCCTGTACCGTGTTCCCGCCGGCTGCCTGGGCTGTACCGGCTGTTGCGGTTGCCGCTTCGCCACCGTTTATGACAAACAGGTTTGAAGAGCGCACATAACCGGTGCTGGCAACCCGGCGGATCGCCGCCATGGTCTGTGCGGAATTTGCCGGCGGTGCGCCTTCCTTTTCGCCGGCGCCCAATGCGTCGGGAAGATTGTCGGACGGCTCGACATGTGCCAGGTCGTTGCGGCCAAGATAGCTGATCGCCAACTTCGCGGAAGATGTAATCCAGAACCGACGTGGCCATCTTGATCGCGTCATTGCCCTCGACTGTGCCCGAGGGTTCGAAGCGGGTGAAGGTGAAGGCTTCGACATATTCCTCCAGCGGCACGCCGTATTGCAGGCCAATGGAGATCGCGATGGCGAAATTGTTCATCAGCGAGCGGAAGGCGGCGCCCTCCTTGTGCATGTCGATGAAGATCTCGCCGAGTTCGCCATTCTCGTACTCGCCGGTCCGCAGATACACCTTGTGGCCGCCGACAACGGCTTTCTGGGTGTAGCCCTTGCGGCGGCTGGGCAGGCGCGGCGTTCACTGACGACGCGTTCGACGATCCGTTCGACAATCCGCTCGGCCGCCGCCGGTGCTGCCGCGCGCGGGGCAGTTCGGCGATGTCCTCGAACGCTCTTCTTCGTCCTCCAGTATGGCGCCCTGCAGCGGCTGGCTCAGCTTCGAACCATCGCGATAGAGCGCGTTTGCTTTCAGCCGAGCTGCCAGGACAGCCGATAGGCTTCCTTGCAATCCTCAACCGTTGCATCGTTCGGCATGTTGATGGTCTTGGAGATCGCGCCCGAGATAAAGCGGCTGCGCCGCCGCCATCATCCGGATATGGCTGTCAGCGGAAAGATAACGTTTGCCGATCCGGCCGCACGGGTTGGCGCAATCGAATACCGGCAGATGTTCGTCTTTCAGGGACGGTGCGCCTTCAAGTGTCATGGCGCCGCAGCAATAGGTGTTGGCTGCGGCAATTTCCTCACGGGTGAAACCGAGGCCTTCGAGCAGATCGAAACTCATGTCGTTGAGCTGCTCTTCGGTGAAGCCGAGCGTCTCCTTGCAGAATTCCTCGCCCAGGGTCCATTTGTTGAAGGCGAACTTGATCTCGAACGCACTGGCGAGCGATTCCTCAACCGTTTCCAGCGTTGCGTTGCTGAAGCCTTTGGCCTTCAGCGAGGCATGATTGATCCCCGGCGCATCTTTCAGGGTGCCGAAGCCCGACCGCATAAGAAACGATGGATTCGATCTGGTGCTCGTTGTAGCCGAGCGCGCGCAAGGCATCGGGCACCGTCCGGTTGATGATCTTGAAGTAACCGCCGCCGGCGAGTTTCTTGAACTTGACCAGGGCGAAAGTCGGGCTCGATGCCGGTCGTGTCGCAGTCCATGACCAGGCCGATCGTCCCGGTCGGTGCGATCACGCTGGTCTGGGCATTGCGGAAGCCGAATGCTCTCACCCTGTTCCAGCGCCTTGTCCCAGGCCCGGGCTGCCGCGACGGGCAGATCGGATTGCGGGCAGAGGCGTGTGATCCAGCGGCGTGGGGTGGACGCTCAATCCTTCGTAACCGTCGGTGTCGCCATGCGCGGCGCGGCGATGGTTGCGGATGACGCGCAGCATGGGCTCGGCATTGCGTTCGTATTGCGGGAAGGCACCGCTTTCTTCGGCGATTTCCGCGGATGTGGCATAGGCGACACCCGTCATCAGCGCTGTAATCGCGCCGCAGAGTGCCCGACCCTTGTCACTGTCATAGGGCAGCCCGGCACCCATCATCAGCCCGCCGATATTGGCGTAGCCGAGGCCAAGTGTCCGATATTCATACGAAAGCTGGGCGATTTCCTTGGAGGGGAACTGCGCCATGAGAACGGCGATTTCCAGGGTCAGCGTCCAAAGCCGCACCGCATGCTCGAAACCTTCGGTGTCGAACTGAAGGGCACTGCGGTCGTCGCCCTTGGTGCCGCTCTGGAAGGCCATGAGGTTGAGCGAGGCCAGATTGCACGCCGTGTCGTCCAGGAACATGTATTCCGAACAGGGATTGGATGCATTGATCCGGCCGGAGGCGGAACAGGTATGCCACTCGTTAATCGTGGTGTCGTATTGCATGCCGGGATCGGCAGATGACCAGGCGGCGTGGGCGATCTGGTCCCACAGGTCACGGGCGCGCACGGTCCGCGCAACCGTACCATCCTTGCGATTGATCAGCGCCCAGTCGCGGTCGTCATCGACGGCGGCGATGAAATCATTGCTGACCCGCACGGAATTGTTTGCGTTCTGCCCCGCGACGGTCAGATAGGCTTCTGAATCCCAGTCGGTGTCATAGGTTTCGAATTCGATCGCGGTGTAGCCCTGCCGCGCGAACTGCAGCACGCGCTGAATGTAGTTTTCCGAGACATCGGCCTTGCGGGCGGCGATCACGGCGGACTTCAGAACCTTGTTCTGCCGGGGATCGCAACGTGCGTCGTCGTCCAGTTCGCCATGCTGGCATGCGGCGATGACGGCTGCGAGATGCTTCTTGTTGGTGCGCGACCCGGTCACCAAGGCGGCAACCTTCTGTTCTTCGATCATCTTCCAGTTGATGAACGTTTCGATATCTGGATGGTCCATATCGACGATCACCATCTTGGCGGCCCGTCTTGTCGTGCCGCCCGATTTGATCGCGCCCGCGGCACGGTCACCGATTTTCAGGAAGCTCATCAGGCCGGAAGACTTGCCGCCGCCGGAGAGGGGCTCGCCATCGCCGCGGATGTTCGAGAAATTGCTGCCGGTGCCGGAACCGTATTTGAACAGGCGGGCTTCCCGGACCCACAGGTCCATGATGCCGCCGTCATTAACCAGGTCATCGCCGACGGACTGGATGAAGCAAGCATGCGGTTGCGGATGCTCATAGGCCGAGGCGGCGCGGGTCAGTTCCCCGGTCTGGAAATCAACGTAGTGATGGCCCTGCGCGGGGCCGTCGATACCATACGCCCAGTGCAGCCCGGTGTTGAACCATTGCGGGGAATTCGGCGCAGCCATCTGCCGGGCCAGCATGAACCGCATTTCGTCAAAATAGGTTGCGGCATCACTTTCGGAATCGAAATATCCACCCTTCCAGGCCCAATAAGTCCATGTGCCGGCCAGGCGGTCAAAAACCTGTTTTGCACTGGTTTCGCCGCTGAATCGTGCCGTTTCGGGAACGGATTCGAGTGCGTCTTCATCGGGGATGCTGCGCCACAGCCATTCGGGAACGTCGGCTTCCTCAACCCGCTTTATCTGTGCGGGGATACCGGCCTTGCGGAAATACTTTTGCGCGAGCACGTCGCAGGCGACCTGGCTCCAGCTTGCCGGGACCTCGATATCCGCCTGACGAAAGACGGTTGAACCATTTGGATTGCGGATTTCACTTACGGTACTCCGGAACTCGATTCCGGTATAAGCTGATTGTCCTTCGCTCGTGAAACGGCGTTCTATGCGCATGAAGCTTTGACCCCGGCCTGTAATTTTGTTGCGTACGTTCTAGTCTTGGGCCGGCTACCGAAAATCGGCACTGCGTTCTGCGGCTTCTCCCCCGCCCTTGTTCCCTTCAGGATTCCGGTGTCCCGACGGTTAATTTCCACCTTGAGACACCACATGTAGGGAACGCTGACTATTTCGCCACAACCGCTTGAGTATTGCAACTAGATTTTGCGGTATCTTTGTTTTTCTTGCTACATCTAGTAATAATATTTTGGAAAGAACTGGCGCTTATGGTTTATCTGCAGTCAAAACCGGCAATTTTCGGGCCGCGACACGCTGGACGAGGCAGGCGGCAAATGCAATATTCCGGCGATCAGAAACCGCGCGGCAACTGGGAGCGCCCCTCAAGATGACAACGGCGATCACCCGCCTGATAACCTGGCTCAAAGGCGAGCCGGTTGGCACCGATGATTTCGGCAATCGATACTTCCAGGAACGCAAGGTCACACCGGATCGGCGCCGCAAACGCTGGGTTGTGTATCAAGGCGTCGATGAAGCAAGCGCTGTTCCGCCAGAATGGAACGGCTGGCTGCATTACACTGTCGATACCGTGCCGTCGGAATCCAGTTCGCCAAAGCGTGACTGGCAGAAACCCCATATTCCGAATTTGACCGGTACGCCGGATGCCTATCGCCCCGCTGGCCATACGCTTCGCGGCGGTAACCGGGCAAAGGCAACGGGAGATTATGAAGCATGGAAGCCGGAATAGACCGTATTCCCGCCGCAATGTTTTTCCAGACTCCGGCACAATGAATAGTGAAACCCGCCATATTCTTGTCGGCGCCGCCGTGATCGTGCTGATGCCCTTGCTGGCCTATGTGTTTTTCAGCGGTGACGCGCGGACCGAGTCAGCGAGCGGATATGAGCTGAAAGCCCGTTACAACCAGGTTGATGGCGTGACGGTCGGGACGAATGTGGTGCTGGCAGGGGTGCCGGTCGGCCAGGTGACGCGGCTCGATTTCGATGCCGAGGCATTGCAGGCGGTGCTGACCTTCACGATCCATGACGAAATCCGTATCCCTGATGACACGGCGGCCGTGATTGCGAGTGATGGCATTCTGGGTGGTAAATACGTCAAGCTCAACATCGGTGGTTCCATGGACATGCTGGCACCGGGCCGGTCGTTTGAGTACGTACAGGATTCCGTGATTGTCGAGGCGCTGCTTGAAAAAGTGATCCTGTGGGCGGAATCGCGACGGGATAAGGCGCGCGAAGAGGGAACCCAATTGAAATGAAACGAAGCGTCATTGAAACAGTCCTTGGGGCCGTCGTCCTTCTGGTTGCCGGTGTCTTTTTCGCGTTCGCCTACAGCTCCGCGGATATCAGGCCGAATCTGGGTTATACGGTAAAGGCGAACTTCAACGCCATCGACGGATTGACTATCGGCAGTGACGTGCGTGTCGGCGGCGTCAAGGTTGGTGCGGTGACGGGTATGGCGGTCGACCAGGACCTGTACGAGGCCGTGGTGTCGATGAATATCGAAGACCGGATCAAGCTGCCATCGGATACAGTCGTGTTTATTTCCAGCGATGGGTTGCTGGGCGGAAAGTATGTCCGTCTGCAACCGGGCCGTAGCGAAACCATGGTCGCCGCGAATGGTGTCCTGGCGAATACCAAGGATGTGGTCGGACTGGAAGAACTGCTCGGCAAGGTTATTTTCCTCGTTACCGATTCCAATGCGGCCAATTAGGGCGGCAGGCTTTACGGCCGCGCTGCTTCTGGCGTCATTGCTGCCGGTTGGCGGCGTGGCGGCTTTCCCCGGCGATCTGGTCATCATGCAGGGGCTGGACAAGGTCACAGCGCGAGTGTCGACTTTTGAGGCGCCGCTTGGCGTCGCTGTCCGGTTCGGCACCCTGTCGATCACGCTGCGCAGTTGCGAGCGTACCCCGCCCGAAGAACCTCCGGAATCAAGCGCCTTCGTTGAAATTTACGAAGCGCGGAGCGACCAGCGGCCCATATCCCTTTTCGAAGGCTGGATGTTCGCGTCCAGTCCGGCGCTATCGGCGCTGGAGCATCCCGTTTATGACGTGTGGGTGCTGGAATGCAAACGGACCGCGCCGTTGCCGGACCCGGAAACCAACCGCCAGTAAGTTATCCCGTCTGCGACATATAGGTGCCGCGGCCTATGGCGATCAGGCGTTTGTCGTCGTCATGCACGTCAATATCGACGACGGCAATGGATCTCCCGGTACGGCGGACGCGGGCGGTTGCGGTCAGGTCGGTATTGATCGCCGGGCGCAGGAAATCGGTGCGGAAATTGACCGTCGGCACGACACTGCCGACCCGCATGGCCAGCGCATAATCCCCGGCAACGTCGATCAGGGACGCGATGACCCCGCCATGGTACTGGCCGCTATCGGGGCGGCGTTCGAATTCCGGCCGCATCTTCACCCGCAGGATCAGGGTGTCGTTCCCCGTATCGATTGTGTCGACAAGGATTCCCATGAAGGAAAGAAAGGGCGATTCGTCCAGCAGCGACTGAACGTCATGTTGGCTCAGATAGTCGGGCATTGTTTTCCGTCTGTTTTGGTGGGGGAAAGTGTCTCAGGCCTGAATGAAGGATATCACGGGACCGCAGGTATGGTCCGGGCCGATCCACAGGGCAGGGTAGGGATGGTCGGTGTACGGCACGCCGTTGTCGTTCAGCAGGCGACGGGTCGCATCAAGGTCGCGCACTTCGAAACCGACCGTGGCGACATAGGGGATACAGGGCGGGGTGACGCCCGGCGTCCATTTCGCCATACCCGCCTCGTTCATCACATAAATCGTGCCGCGCGGCAGTTTGAAGCGCGCGACATTCGGCATCACCTCTTTGCTTTCGATATCCAGCAGTTTTTGCAGCTTGTCGCTGGTTGCGGTGACGTCGGCGACGCAGAACCCGACCTCGGCCAGCGCGGATGCGCCGTTGGGGTGATCGAGCAAATGAGGCTGCCAGATCACGTCACGGGTCAGGTGTTCGATGAAGATCAGTTTGCCTTCGGAAAAATAAGCCGAATCGATGCTGATATTGCTGAAGGCGGCAAGCCGTGTTTCGGAACCGTCGGGACCGTATACCGCATCGCGCTGCAATCGGATCGGGGCCTTCACGCCGGGGGACCGGCTGCTCAGTGCCTTGAAGGTGGTTTGGGAATCGCCGCTGCCAATGGCGACGATATGTGCGCCCTCGTATCGTTCCAGGAAGGTTTTGACCGAACTGTGCAAAGCCGCGTCGGTCAGCCCGACGACTTCCAGGTAGCCTGATTCGAACATGGCGCAGTGATTGCCTGATCCCCAGGGGACAACGGGGCCGCCCGGTTCAACGGAACCGGAATGGAAACTGCGCGGTGTCAGGTTGAAGCCGAGGCCGCGATACGTTGCTTCGGCGGCATCAAGGTCGCGTACGGCAACGCCGGTATGGTCTAGTTCGAAGTCAGTCATCGGGGCTGCCCAGTGGTCATTCCGTCGGAAATTTGTCGTCGAGTGCCGCCAGTTCGCCGAGTGTCAGCGGCTTGATCGGCGGGCGGATGCGGTAATAGCCGGTTTCCGTCAGCGTTGCACCCCGGGACGCGGCGATGATTTCAGACACCGTCAAACCGCACATCCGGCCCTGGCAGGGACCCATGCCGCAGCGGGTGAATACCTTGAGCTGGTTGGGTCCCATCGCGCCTTCACGCACCGCGATGCGGATATCGCCCGCGGTGACTTCTTCGCAGCGGCAGACGATGGTTTCATCATCGGGGGGTACGCAGAATGCCGGATCGGGGCGGAACAGCGTGTCCAGAAGCGGCCGGATCGCCAGGTGCCGAGCCAGGTCGCCACGAAGCGGGGCTGCGCGCTGGTCGCGTTCGGCCAGATTAAAGATACCAAGTCGGCGCGCCGTATCCAGCGCCGCAAGCCTGCCAGCGATTGCCGAGGCTTCGGCGCCGATAATGCTGCCGCCATCGCCCGCAACGGCGACGGTATCGCAGCTTGTCGTTCCCCAGGAATCGAGCACCGGCTGCCAGTAACGCTGATCCGCCACCCATTCATGATCGCAGTCGAGTTGCCGGGTGATCTGCGTATTGGGAACAACGCCCGCATGCAGCAGCAAGGTATCGGCAGACAGGGTATGCCGCATACCGCCGGATTCGAATGAAATCTGTTTGAATTTTTCGTCCCCGGATGCGGCCAGATGCGAAACGCCGGAATATTGCGGTATGCCGGCTGCATTGATGTCGTGGCGCATCCGCTGGCCCTTGGCCAGATAATCGCCGGCTTGCATCGCGCGGGGCAGCGAACTGGCTGCGGCGAGGTAATCGCTGAACTCGGTTGTTTCCAGTATTGCGGCAACATTGGCGCCGGCGGTGATGAGCTGTTGCGCGATCAGCAACAGAAGCGGCCCGTTGCCCGCGACGATGATGCGGCCCGACGGCACGACCCCGGCGGATTTCAGCAATACCTGCGCCCCCCCGGCGGACATGACACCCGGCAGCGTCCAGCCGGGAATCGGCACGGGGCGTTCCTGTGCGCCGGTTGCCACCAGAATTCGTTTGCCGCGGACAATATGAGCCTGACCATCGCGGGAATAGGCGATGGTCCCATCGGCATCGACACGCCAGACGCTGGCCCCCGGGCGATAGCCCGACGCGGAGGCGCGAAAGGCGCTGGCGAGCGCGGCACCGCGTTGATAGTCCGGTCCCAGAAGCCGGGCTGTTTTGGGATGGGCGGTTTCGATTCCCCGATAGATCTGGCCACCGGGTTCTTCCTGTTCGTCCAGTAATAATACGGACAGGCCAAGGCTGCTGGCTTCCGTCGCCGCCGTCAGTCCGGCAGGGCCGCTCCCGATGATCACCAGGTCGGCGGATTCGCTGTTATCTCGGGTCATGGCTCCAACCGTCGAACGCCGTCCTGGCGGCGAACCTTCATGCCGTCCTGGACCCGGGTCATGCAGGCCTGCCGGTTGGGGATGCCGTCGATCTCCATCAGGCAGTCGAAGCAGACACCCATCATGCAGTAGGGCGCGCGCGGTGCGCCGGTGACGGGGGTCGTACGGGTGTGTTCCGCTCCGTCCGCCAACAACGCGGCCGCGACGGTTTCATGGGGCGCGACCTGCAGAATCCGGCCCTCGAATTCGATGGCGATCTTCGCCGCGTCATGCAGCCGCCGGAACATCGAACCTCCGGGCGCTGAACGTTCCGAAATCCGGTGGGGTAACGCCATCGGCGATCCACTCGGCCGCGCGGTAGGCGTTTGCGGCGGCCAGGGTCACGCCGCTATGCGATGTCGCGACGAAAGCACCGGGATGGCTTTCGGATTCATCGTAGATGGCGCATTTATCCGGCGTCAGAACCCGCACACAGCCCCAGTTGCGCACCAGCCGGACGCTGGCGAGTTGTGGAAAAAATTGCACGGCGCGCCGTGCAATCCGGCTTGTATCGATCAGGGTCGTGCCGTCGTTGAAGCCGATATCTTCTTCCGTCGTACCGAACTGTAAGCCGCCTTCATCGGTCTGCCGGACATCGGTAATCGGCAGGTTCAGCCGCGCCTCGATTCGTTCGGTGATCAATACCTGGCCGCGTTGCGGCCGGATCGGCACCCGAAGGCCGACCATGGGGGCGAGTGTCGAAATGCCGTGCCCTGCGGCGAGCACGATCTTGGGTGCTGTGAAGTTTCCGCCGCTGGTTTCCGCCGTAAAGCGATGATACTCGTGTGAAATATTCACAACCTCGCAGCAGGACCGGTACTGCCCGCCAAGGCGCAGGAAGCCGCGATGCAGCGCGCGCAACAGCCGCAGCGGATTGACATGGCCATCATCAGGACAAAAGGATGCGCCGACGACTTCATTGCCGATACGGATATTTGGCAGCATATCCTGTACCGCCGCACGGTCGATGATGTCGCAATCGTATCCGTCCGGGCCGGCCTGCTGGCGCATGCGGTCGATTTCGCGTTGCCGGGTTTTCCAGTTCGGCGTCGCCCAGCAGCATCTGCATGCCGCCCTTGTTCTGGTGGCTGATCGAAATGCCGGCACTGTCGTTCAGGTCTTCGGCGAAACCGGCATACAGCCGCGCGGATTCGCGGCTCCAGTCCGTATAGCGCTGCATGCCCATACCCTTGGACTGCACCCATACCAATCCGAAATTGCCCCGCGCGGCGCGCAGGACATCGTCATGGCCGTCGAGGATCAGGGTTTCCAGCCCGCGCCGCCGTAGCCCGTAGGCAATGGCCGACCCGAAAATGCCGCCGCCGACAACGATGACATCGGCGCTATTCATGGCGTAACGGAGCGTTTACAGGCATTGGACTCTCCCTGAAATCGCCATAATGATGCGGCTTAATACCGTTGGGTGCAAGCCGCTTACCTGGGATACAGAGGGAAAAGGCAAGGATGATCAGCGGATTGAGCCATATGACATTTGTTGTTCGTGACCTGGACAGATTGGAAACAATTCTGACCGGTGTTCTTGGTGCGCGCCGCGTGTATGACAGTGGTGACGATACGTTTTCCGTGTCACGGGAACGGTTTTTTCTCGCCGGCGATGACGAAATCTGGATTGCGGTCATGGAAGGGGAGCCGTTGCCGTCGCGAACCTACAACCATATTGCATTCAAAATCGCCGATGCGGATTACGATTCATGTCTCGCCCGGGTGAATGCACTGGAACTGTCGGTCAAGGAGAGCCGCCCACGTGTGGCGGGTGAGGGCCGCTCCATCTATTTTTATGACGACGATAACCACATGTTCGAATTGCATACGGGAACGCTCGATGAACGGCTCAGGCGATATGCCGCGCCCCCGACCAAGACTGACCCGGTCTCGTGAGCGTTACCGGTACGGGGCCCAGCCGTAGCCGATATTCTCCAGCAGCGACATGACCCGGCGGCCATATTCCGTATAGATCGCGTAGCTTTCGTCTTCTGATTTTCGGCCGGCATCGGGGTCGTGGAACACGGCTGCCATATGCGGTTCGATGGAAATGCCACCGTCATAACCGGTGTCTTTCAGGTCCTGCAGCACCTGCGGGATATGGCCACCCCCTTCACCGGGGTAGCGGTAGTCTTCCCGGTCCCCATCCATCACCACGTCCTTGATATGGACATAGGCGATATGCGGCCGGACATTCGAGTAGAATTCCCAGGGGTCCTGATAATCCGTCCCGCCCTTGGAATAATCCTTGGTGATGACCGGGTTGCCGGTGTCGTAAACCAGCTTCAGGCCGGGCACGGCATCCAGCATCTGCAATGTGTGCTGCCAGCTCATGCCGCCGTAATTCATGCAGTTTTCATGCACCGGCGTGATGCCGGCATCGGTGAAACGACGGGCGACCTCGCGCAGGCGGCGAAAACGTTCTTCCGCCATCTGGTCGTCGCCGTCACGCCGCGCGTAGCTCATGATCCGGATCAGTTTCGTGCCGAGCCGTTGCATACGCGGAATGGCGCGGTCGATCTCCGCCAGCGTAATGTCGAACGGGTCGTCCACCTTCTTGCCCCAGTTGGCGATTGTCGAGCCGAAGCAATTGACCGATACGCCCGCCTCGCCAAGTTCCGCGCAGGCGCGATCGAAGGCGTCGTCCGGCATGTCGTGAATGTTCTTGCCGTCGATACCACGCGATTCGATGGCATTCCAGCCAAGCGATTTTGTCGCTTCGATTTGCCCCTTCAGCCCCTGTGCCGCTTCATCGGCGAACCCGGTCAGATACATCTAGCGGACCTCCACTTTTTCGCCACCTTTGGCGCTTGATTCATACATGGCACGGATAAGGGCGATGGCGCGTCGGCCCTCGGTACCGTCGACCAGTGGTTTGCGGCCTTCCCGCAGGGCCGCGACGACATCTTCGAAGTTCCACTGGTGCCATAGAAAGCTTATCGCCGCGGGGTCCGCCGCGCCAGCGCCACCGGCATCTGGATTGAAACCATGTTCGGCGCGGATCTGATCGTCTTCCGGCAACTTGTGCTGGAATTCCCAGACCCGGAACTTGTCGTCGGTCATGAAGGCCGAACCCTTCGTGCCGCAGATCTGGATTTCCGCCGGATGGCCTTCTTCCGACCAGCAGGCGGTCGAGGCCTGGATGACACCCATCGCGCCGGATTCGAACTCGATCATCGCGACTGCGACGTCCTCGACCTCGATCCCGGTATGCGCAACGGTCTTGGTTTCCGCCCGCACCGTCTTCGGATCGCCCATGACGTATAGCAGCAGGTCAATCGTGTGGATCGCCTGGTTCATCATCGCGCCGCCGCCGTCCAGATCCCAGGTACCGCGCCACGCGCCACTTTCATAATATTCCTGCGAGCGCCACCATTTGACATAGGCATCCGCCATGATGACGCGTCCGAACCGTTCGGCATCGGCGGCCTGCTTGAGCAGTTTTGCCGACGGCACATAGCGGCGGGGGAAAACCCCGGCCAGCGTCACGTTGTTCCGCGCACAGGCGGCAATCATTTCGTCGACCCGCTCGGTCGTGACTTCCAGCGGCTTTTCGACGACGACATGCTTGCCCGCATTCGCGGCTGCGATGGTGGGATCGCGATGCGCGCCGCTGGCGGTGCAGACGGACACGACGTCCAGCCCGTCATGTTTCAGGAATTCGTCATAATCGGTGTAGCCGGCGCAGCCGTATTCAGCCGCCAATTCCTTGACCCGCTCGGCATTGCGACCGTGAAAGGCGACCAGTTCCGCGCCTTCCATTGCCTGTATGGCTTTCGCCTGAAAGGGCGCAATAAGCCCGGTTCCGGCAATGCCGAATTTATACGTTTTGGTTTCCATGTAAGCCCCCTGTTTTGGGGGCTATTCTAGATTGTAGACCCGGATGTCACCAGCCCGGATCGTGCTTTTGAAAGGGCGTCGGAATTTTCTGGATATCCTGCAGGATTTCGCCCAGTGGGCCGGGCGGGGTATCTGTGGGGATGAACAGCGACAGGCTGTCGACCAGCCCGGAATAACGATCCTCGATTTTCTTGGCGATGGTGTCGTAGGTGCCGACAGTGGCGAACAGGTCTAGCACATCGTCGGGGATCATCGCCGCCATTTCGTCCCAGCGTCCCTGCGCCGGCATGGGGCGCAGTTTTTCGCCAAGTTCCATCAGATCATGCAGTTCCAGCACCCGCCAGTATGACCGTGTTGAGCAGTAGAATGAAATCCGGAAGCGGATGTACTCACGCATTTTTGCCACGGCTTCTTCGTCCGCTCCGACCGCCATGAAGGCGCCCGCGACGACTTCGATATTTTTCCGGTCGCGCCCGCCACGGTCCAGCCCTTTGCCGATTTGCGCCAGTGTGCGTTCCGCCAGATAACGTCGGGTGCTGAACGGATGCAGCCGCACGCCATCCGCGACTTCACCGGCGACGCCCAGCATGGCCGGCCCCACCGCTGACATGGCGATGGGGATTCGTGGCAGTCCCATCGGGCGGGGGGCGAAATTCGGTGTCGTCAGGGTCAGGGTGTAGGTGTCGCTGTGGAAGTCGAGCGGTTCTTCCTTTTCCCAGGCCCGCCAGACCGCGCGGACGGCGCCGACGTAATCGCGCATACGCGGCGCCGGCGGTGTCCAGGGGATGCCATAGCGGCGCTCGTTATGGCCTTTTACCTGTGAACCGATGCCAAGATAGAAACGCCCGTTCGACGCCTTGTTCAGGTCCCAGGCGGCATGGGCCATGATGGTCGGGCTGCGCGGGAAGGCGATGGCGACCCCGGTGCCAAGCTGAATACGGTCGGTGGCCAGCGCTGCGACCGCAAGGGGCGGGATGGGCCCATGCGCGTTTTCCAGCGCGACGACGCCATCGAATCCGGCGTCTTCGGCTTCCTTGGTGACGCGCTGGGCTTCGCGAAGGTCGTCGTTCGGTATGTGATAGATCACGCGCATGCAAAGCGGCTCCCGGTCAGTTTGCTGTTCTGATATTCGATAAGAGTATCGAGCAGGTGACGATGGAATCCATCATTTTTTGGGGCCGCGAGCATGGCCTCGCTGAATCACCGGTGGAAATCGGCATCGACATTCAGCGCTTCCGCCAGCAGAATCCGGTATTCGGCGCGGGGAATTTCACGGGCACCGAACTGGGACAGATGGTCGGTGATGAATTGTGTGTCCAGCAGGACATAGCCGCCGGCGCGTAATCGTGTGACGAGTTGCACCAGTGCGACCTTGCTGGCGTCACGGGCCCGGCTGAACATGCTTTCACCGAAAAAAGCGCCCCCCAGCGAAATGCCGTACAACCCGCCGACCAGGTCGCCGTCCTGCCAGCATTCCACGCTATGGGCATGGCCCATATGGAATAGCGATGTGTAGAGATTGACGATCTCATCATTGATCCAGGTCTGCGGCCGACCTTCAGTCGATTCGGCGCACCCCTCGATAACAGCGTGAAAATCGCGGTCGAAGGTGACCTGGTAGCGGCGGCTGCGCACGGTGCGGCCCAGTCTTCGCGGGACGTGAAAATTATCGAGCGGAAGGATGCCGCGCAGCCGGGGGTCGACCCAGAACAGTTCGGGGTCGTCACGGTCTTCCGCCATCGGAAACACGCCGATTTCATATGCGCGGAGTAGCATGTCGGGCGTCAGATTCAGCCTGTCCATGCGTCTGTTCAGCCTCCCGTCCGACTAATCGGCCAGATATTTTTCCAGCCAGTGGATATCGTAATTGCCGGTCTGGAACGCCTCCGCCGCAAGCAACCGGCGGTGCAGCGGAATCGTGGTTTCAATCCCGCTGACGACATATTCGTCCAGGGCACGTTGCAGCCGCATGATGCATTCGGCGCGGCTGTCGGCATGCACAACCAGCTTGGAAACGAGACTGTCATAATGCGGTGAAACCCGGTAGCCCGTATAGAGCGCGGAATCGACGCGTACGCCGGGGCCGCCGGGGGCATGGTATTCGGTGATCAGGCCAGGCGAGGGCGCGAAGGTTTCAGGGTGTTCCGCTGTAACCCGGCATTCAATGGCGTGCCCGCTCAACACGATGTCCGACTGCTTCAGCTTCAGTGGCTCGCCGGCGGCGATGCGAAGCTGCTGCTGGACAAGGTCGACGCCTGAAATCAGTTCGCTTACCGGGTGTTCGACCTGCAGGCGCGTGTTCATTTCAATGAAGTGGAATTCGCCGTCTTCGTACAGGAATTCGAACGTTCCCGCGCCGCGATATTTCAGCGCCGCCGTTGCATCGGCAGCCCGCTTGCCGATACCGGCACGGGTCGCGGCGTCCAGCGCCGGGGAGGGCGCTTCCTCGATCACCTTCTGGTGGCGACGCTGGATTGAACAGTCGCGTTCCCCGAAATGGATCGCATTGCCGTGGCCATCGCCGAATACCTGTATTTCGATATGCCGGGGATTGCCGAGATATTTTTCGATATAGACGGTGTCATTGCCGAAACTGGCAAGCGACTCTGCGCGGCAATGCGCCAGGACAGCGCTAATTTCTGAAGCGTCGTGCGCGACCTTCATGCCGCGTCCGCCGCCACCGGCCACAGCCTTGACCAGAACCGGATAGCCGATTCCCCCCGCGATGCGGATCGCCTCGGCATCCTCGCTGACCGGCCCGTCCGAGCCGGGGACGACCGAAATGCCCAGTTTCTTCACCGCTTCCTTGGCCGTGATCTTGTCGCCCATGACGCGGATGTGTTCTGGACTGGGGCCGATGAAGGCGAAACCATGTTCCTCCACCATCTCGGCGAATTCGGCATTTTCCGACAGGAAACCGACGCCGGGATGGATGGCGTCGGCCCCGGCGATAATCGCCGCGGATATGATGGCCTGACCGTTCAGGTAACTGTCGCGCGAGGGGGGCGGCCCGATGCAGACCGATTCATCGGCCAGTCGCACATGCATGGCGTCGGAATCCGCCGTCGAATGCACGGCGACGGTCTGGATACCCATTTCACGGCAGGCGCGGTGAATACGCAGTGCGATTTCACCCCGGTTCGCAATGAGGACTTTTTCGAACACTGTATTGCTATTCCAGTATCAACAGCGTTTCGCCGAACTCGACCGGCTGGGCATCACGGGCCATGATTTGTGTCACCTTGCCGCCACGGGGCGCCAGGATGGGGTTCATGACCTTCATCGCCTCGACGATGAACAGGGTATCGCCCTCCGATACCGAGGCGCCGACGGAAACAAACGGCGGTTCGCCGGGGCCCGATGCCAGATAGATCGTACCGACCATGGGCGAGTTGACTGCGCCCGCATGGGGTTCATCCGAGGCGGGGGCCGCGGGCGCGGCATGCGCGGTTGCAACCGGTGCCGCCGCAACCATTTGGGTCACGCTGTTCCGTACCACGCGGATACTGCGGTCGCCTTCTTTCAGTTCTACCTCGCTCAGCCCCGTTTCTTCGAGGAGTTGCGCCAGTTCGCGGATCGCGTCGCTATCAATCGTGGTTTTTGCCATGTCAGGTATCCAGAAGCCCGTAAAGTGCATCCATCGCAACCACATATCCGCGCGGGCCGAACCCGCAGATCACGCCGGTGGCCACTGGCGAGATGTAGGAATGGTGGCGGAAGGAATCGCGTTTGAAGACGTTAGAAATATGCAGCTCTATAATCGGCAGGTCCGTCAGGGACAAGGCATCCAGCAGCGCGACGGATGTATGTGTGTAGGCGCCGGCATTGATGATGATGCCGTCCTTGTTGTCGCGCGCTTCCTGAATCCAGGTGACGAGTTCGCCTTCATGATTCGATTGGCGGAAATCGACATCGACGCCAAGCGCCTGTGCCTGATCCCGGCACATCCGCTCGATATCGGCCAAGGTATCGGATCCATAGATTTCCGGCTGGCGAACACCAAGCATATTGAGGTTCGGGCCGTTGAGAACGAGGAATTGGGGCGTTACCGCCATCGCTGTCCTTTCCGGCATTTTCATGCCGCTATTCGATACTATATGCAGATTCGGTTATAACATTTGCTCAGTAACGTACAATACTGACAAGTTATTGGAGGGAAATCACATGGCGGATCGCTGGATATCGTTTCCCCGTGTTGAAGGAACGGCGTCGCGTCAGGCGCATGCCGACCTGCCCGAAGGGACCTATGAACGGGAACTGGGACGGGAGGGTTTTTTCGGCCCGGCGACGCAAATGCATCATCGCCATCCGCCGACGGGCTGGACGAATTTCGAAGGGCCGTTGCGTCCACGGGCGTTTGATCTAACGCTGCTGGACGCCGTTGAGGGCTCGCCCTGGGCCGCCCGATGCATCCTTTCCAACGCGTATGTCGGAATGCGGTTCTGGCGCACGCATGGCGCCATGGACCATCTGGCCCGCAATGCCGACGGTGACGAACTGCTGTTCGTTCATCAGGGAAGTGGCGAATTATTCTGCGATTACGGCCGGTTATCGTTCAGTGAGGGCGATTATGTGGTTCTGCCGCGCGGCACGATGTGGCGGGTGTCGTGTGACGGCGATGCGCTGTTCCTGATGATCGAGGCGACGAATGAATCCTATCGCCTGCCCGACAAGGGGATGGTCGGCCCGCATGCCGTGTTCGATCCCGCGATGCTGCGCACGCCGGTCATCGATGATGCGTTCCTGGCGCAGCAGGATGAAAACGAGTGGCGTGTGGCGATCAAGCGGTACGGCGAAGTGTCGACCGCGACCTACCCGTTCAACCCGCTGGATGCCATCGGCTGGCATGGCGATCTGGCACCGGTCGCCATCAACTGGCGCGATATCCGTCCGCTGACCAGTCACCGCTATCACCTGCCGCCATCGGCGCATACAACCTTTCTCAGCAAACGATTCGTTGTTTGCACTTTTGTGCCGAGACCGTTCGAGACCGACCCGGGTGCGTTGAAGGTGCCATTTTTCCATAATAACGACGATTACGACGAGGTCCTGTTCTATCATCAGGGCGATTTTTTCAGCCGTGACAATATTCATCCCGGGATGGTGACCTTTCATCCCTGCGGCTTCACCCATGGCCCGCATCCCAAGGCGCTGGGCGCCGCCTTTACGCCGCGCAAGACGCACACGGATGAGGTCGCGGTGATGCTGGATGCGCGCGATCCGCTGGTGCCGGGTGATCTGCCGGACGGGGTCGAATTCACGGGATATGTGGACAGCTGGAAGGACAAGCCATGAAGCTGGGTTCGTTGCGCGATGGCAGCCTGGACGGCATGCCGGTTGTCGTGTCCCACGATCTTTCAATGGCGGTTTCAGCGCGTGTTGTCGTGGCGACCTGGCAGCTTGCGCTGGAACATTGGTTGGACACGCGCCCGGCGCTGGAAGCCCTGTATACCGGGCTGAACGATGGCACGGTCGACGGCGCATTCACCCTGTGGGACCGTGTATTCGAATCGCCGATGCCGCGCGCCTACCAGTTCCTGGATGGCAGCGCCTATCTGAATCACGCTGAGCTTGTGCGCAAGGCGCGCGGTGCGGAAATGCCGCAAAGCTTCCTGAGTGACCCGATGATGTATCAGGGATTGAGCGACCGGTTCCTGGGGCCCACTGACGATATCGTCGCAGCTGAGGAAGCATGGGGAATCGATTTCGAAGCGGAAATCGGCGTGATTGTCGATGACGTGCCGATGGGAGTCTCAGCGGCGGATGCGGGCGAACATATCCGGCTGGTCATGCTGCTGAATGATGTCAGCCTGCGTAACCTGATCCCGGGGGAGGTGGCGAAGAGTTTCGGCTTCATTCACGGCAAGCCGCCATCCGCCTTTGCGCCGGTGGCGGTAACGCCGGAATCACTTGGTCCGCTATGGGACGGGGGGAAGCTGCATGGCCCGGTCGTTGTTGCGCATAACAGTACGCGCTTTGGCCAACCCGATGCCGGGAAGGATATGAATTTCGACTTTCCCGCACTGATTGCCCATGCGGCGAAGACGCGGCCGCTGGCGGCAGGTACGATCATCGGGTCGGGCACGGTATCGAACCGGGACCCGGATGCAGGATCCTGCTGCATCGCCGAGCGCCGGATGATCGAAACCATCAATGACGGCGCGCCGGCAACACCGTTCATGGCCTATGGCGACCGGGTTCAGATTGAAATGTTTGATGCCGACGGCCAGTCGATATTCGGCGAAATCGACCAATGGGTGCGTCCGGCCTGATCCTTCGGCGCTGTAAATTCTGGAACGCAAACCGTCGTCACGGATTAAATCAGGTCGCTCGGGGTTTGGCCTAGTGATCCGAGCCGTGCAGGATGTCGCCCTGCATATGGGTTTCGTATTCTATCGCCGCCGGTGTCAGCGTAATTGCGACCGGGAACATGCCATGCGCCAGTTCCTTGCGGATCAGCGCGCGCCAGACCGCTTCATTGCGCAGCCCCGTTGCATCCCGCCCCATGACCAGCCAGGGCCCCATGTGGAAATGGTTGCCATGGGCGGGCGGAAAGCCGGTGATGGTGACTTCGCCGGTTTCGGTATTCGCCGTCGCCATATCGGGCAGCTTGGCGAGTTCCTGTAGCAGTGTCAGGGTCTTGAGTTGCAGCTTGTTGAGCTGTAGCGGGTTCCGTTTCGGGGGCATGTCGTTCCTTCCTGTTTGGCGGAGAATCAACCGGGACGCCGGATCGGTCAAGGCTTCGAATTAATCCCTGCATATGCTAGGGATTAGGGGGAATTGACAGGGAGGACGGTGGCGGGAGGCCATCCCGAACCGTGTGATAAAATATGACGACAGTACCCTTTGACCCGCGACCGCGAGGTGGCGTTTCCCATGTAATCGGCGATACGGCGACGCCGCTGTGGCACAAGACGATTCCGCAGGTTCTGGCCGAGACCGCGGCGTCTTTTCCTGACCGGGAGGCCGTCGCTTTCTGCGCGCATGGCTACCGGCGGACATGGCGGACATTCGCCGCCGATGTCGATGCGTTGGCCGCTGGGCTGGCCGGGTTGGGATTGGTGAAGGGGGATCGGATCGGTATCTGGTCGCCCAACCGGCCGGAATGGCTGCTGATCCAGTTTGCCTCGGCCCGGGCCGGACTTGTGCTTGTCAACATCAACCCGGCCTACCGTCTGACCGAGCTGGAATACGCCCTCAACAAGGTCGGCTGTCGAGCCTTGCTCACGGCAGAGGCGTTCAAGAGTTCAGATTATCTGGCCATGATCCGAGAGCTGGCGCCGGAGCTGGAACAGGCAGAACCGGGTAATCTCAGGTCTGCGCGCCTGCCGGAGCTTCACATGGTGATTGCCACCGGTGACACACAACATTCCGGCATATTGCGTTTTGCCGATGTCATGGCGATGGGCGAGGGGGCCGATCTCACGGCGCTGGACGCTGTCACCGCCAGTCTGCATCCCGATGACGCCATCAACATCCAGTTCACCAGCGGCACGACCGGGCACGCCCAAGGGCGCGACCCTGTCACACGTCAACATCCTCAACAATGCGCGCTTTACCGTCGAGCGCCTGCATTTTTCCCAGGCTGATCGGCTATGCATTCCCGTCCCCCTCTACCATTGCTTCGGCATGGTCATGGGCACACTTGGTTGTGTGACGACCGGCGCCACCATGGTTTTCCCGGGCGAGGGGTTCGAGCCTGCTTCAACCCTGAATGCCATCACCGCTGAGCGCTGCACGGCGGTTTACGGCGTTCCCACCATGTTTGCCGCCATGCTTGATCATCCGGCGTTCGGGGACGCGGATACATCAAGTCTGCGCACCGGCATCATGGCGGGTTCGCCCTGTCCCATCGAACTGATGAAACGTGTCGTCGCCGATATGGGCGTTGCCGAAGTCACCATTGCCTATGGCATGACCGAAACCAGCCCGGTGTCGTTCCAGAGCCACACCGATGATCCGATTGACCGGCGCGTGACCACGGTCGGGCGGGTCCATCCTCATGTCGAGGTCAGGATTGCCGATCCCGAAACCGGCGCGACCATGTCGATTGGTGAACCCGGCGAGATCCTCACCGGGGGTTACTCCGTCATGCTGGGTTACTGGGACGACCCCGAAAACACGGCTGCGTCGATTGATGCTGACGGCTTCATGCATTCCGGCGATCTGGGAACCATCGATGCGCAGGGTTACGCCAACATCGTCGGGCGTGTGAAGGACATGGTGTGCGCGGTGGCGAAAACGTCTACCCCCGCGAGATCGAGGAGTATCTCTATCGCCACCCCGCAGTTGCCATGGTCCAGGTCTTTGGGGTGCCCGACGAGAAGATGGGCGAGGAGATTGCCGTCTGGATCGTCTTGCGCGAAGGCCATACGGCGAGCGCCGAGGATATCATCGGATTCTGCCGTGGCCAGATCGCTCACTTCAAGGTCCCGCGCTATGTCGACTTCGTTGAAGAAGTTCCGATGACGGTTACTGGCAAAGCCCAGAAGTTCCGCATGCGCGAAGCCATGGTCGTGGAACTGGGGCTTGCGGGTTAGGCGCTCGCGGATCGCGCGGTCGCCGCGCCGGCATTGTCTCCCAGCGCGTCTAGCGAATCGGCATAGCGTGTCCGGGCATCAAGGTTGGTCGGATACAGCGCGATCCGTTCCGCCAGCAAGGCGCGGGCCAGCGTAAGCTGCTTGTCTTTTGTTGCTGCTTCGATCAGGTACTGGGCGAAGATGTCACGCTGGGCGTGGCTGCCGCCGACGCAGGCATAGTCGTAACGGATCGGCAGCATGGTTTCGATCGTTTGCGTATAGTCGCCCCGGCCATAGGCGAGGATCGCTTCGCAAAGCGGGATGGCGACCGGGTTCATGGTGGCGGCGGCGAAATTGTCCGGTGTTTCCGCAAATCGCCGCAGGGAGCGGAGCAGTTTGTCGGCCTGTTCCGTGCGGCCTTCGCGCGCCAGCACGATCATGTTGTGCATTTCGGTGAAGGCCAGCGTGTGGTCGCCGATCCGGCCTTCGGCCATGTCCGCCAGGATGGCCCAGCGGTTGCCGGTATCGACACCCAGGAAGTCCAGCCGCGCCAGCATTGAGGCGGCGTTCTGCACATCGAGATAGAAATCGGACGGGTCCGGCACGATGGAATTGTCGTACAGGTCGAGAACCCGGTCATATTCGCCCAGCGCCAGCGCGAACATCGCCGTATGCCACCAGATATGCCCCTTGAAGGGGTTGCGGTCATTCCAGGCATCGGCGGGCTGGCTCAGCCAGGTCTGCCCGTCCTTCGCCCGGCCCTGCATCTCCAGTACATGGGCGACGGCGTGTATCGCCCACAGGTCGTCGGGATTGTGGTCCACAGCCTTGCGGCCAAGTGCTTCGGCCTGTTCGTAATCGCCGCATTCCTCCAGCCCGAACGAATACATGCCGCATACCGCGCCATAGCCGGGCATAGCCGGGTCCCAGGCGCGGAAGACGCGAGCGATACCGTCGCGCAGGAGTTCCCGGCGGCCCATCCAGAAGGCGTTGAAATGCTGCAGTCGCAGCGCCAGGATATCCGCTGGATTGTCGAACAGGATCTGGTCCCAGATGCCGTTGGATTTGTTCAGGTCACCGGACAGCCAGGCGCGCAGGGCCTCGATATGGGCGCGTTCGCGTTCGGTAACGCGGTTTGAACCCGCTTCGGCCTTCGCGATGCATCCCGCGACCTTGTCATTCATTGCGTTCGAGCCAAAGAGCATCATCAGGTAGCCCTGAAGCACATTGGCCATGACAAAATCGGGATCGGCTTCCAGGCAGGATTTCAGCGATCCCATGGCGCCGGCGCGGTATTCCAGATAATCGGTGATCGCCTGATCGTAGCGGGTCGCGGCCTCATTGCTGTCGGTCGTGAGCGCCAGCCCTCGTGAATCCGTATGCATTCGCTTTCCCTCTCGATTTCGCATCGTCATGGCACTATTACGGGGTGGGTCCGCCGTGACAAGATGGTGGGGCAAAGGGCCGCGTAACAAACCGGGGAACTATAACGATGACTCAGCCGAAGATCGCACCTTACGGAAGCTGGCGATCGCCGATTACCGCCGACATGATCGTTGGCAGCACAGTGGGGTTGGGTCAGGTCACCTGTGACGGCGGCGATATCTACTGGACGGAAACGCGCCCAACCGAAGGCGGCCGCAGCGTCGTCTGCCGATGGTCCGGCACGGGGCCCGCCGTCGATGTTACCCCGGCGGAATTCAGTGTTCGGACCCGCGTCCACGAGTATGGCGGCGGCGCCTATACCGTTTGTGATGGCAGTGTCTATTTCTGCAATGATTCCGATCAGCGGTTGATGGTGCAGGCGCCGGGGCAGAATCCGCGCGCGTTAACGCCGGAAGGGCCGTGGCGATATGCGGATATGTGCGTCGATCCGCAGCACCAACGGGTACTGGCCGTGCGGGAATCGCATGAAGAGGGACTGGAGGAGCCGGCCAATTCGCTGGTGGCGGTGGGATTTGATGGAACGGTGACTGTGCTGGCGGAAGGGGCGGATTTCTATGCCGCGCCGCGCCTGTCGCCCGATGGCAGCCAACTGGCCTGGCTGACCTGGAGCCACCCGGACATGCCCTGGGACAGTTGCCGGCTCTGGCTTGCCGATATCGGGCCGGGGGGTAAAACGGGCGAGCCGTTCCTTGTTGCCGGCGGTGAGCGAGAGGCAACTTTCCAGCCGGCCTGGTCGCCGGCGGGTGAACTTCATTTCGTATCTGACCGGACCGGGTGGTGGAACCTGTATCGCTGGGACGGTATGCAGTCACATCCGTTGTATCCGATGGACGCGGAATTCGGATTGCCGCAATGGGTATTCGGCATGTCGACCTATGGTTTTGACGCGGCTGGCGAGGTTGTTGCGACCTATTGCGAAGGCGGGTTCTGGCATCTGGGCCGCTTGTCCGGCGGCATCCTGGAGCCCGTCGCTACGCCCTATAGCGGTTTCAGTTCCCTATGCGTTGATGGCAAGCGGGCTGTGTTTGTCGCCGGTCATCCCTCACAGCCATCCGCCGTTGTCGCATTGGATCTGGGGACGGGGAATGCCGATGTGCTGCGCCGTTCAGCGGAAGCGGCGATTGATTCCGAATACGTCTCGCGGGCCGAGGCAATCCATTTTCCAACATCAGGGGGACGCGTCGCGCACGGGTTTTTCTATCCGCCGGTGAATCAGGGTTTCACGGGGCCGGATGGCGCGTTGCCGCCGCTGATTGTCAAAAGTCATGGGGGACCAACGGCGCAGGCGGGGTCTTCTTTCGAACTGAAGATCCAGTTCTGGACCAGCCGCGGATTTGCCGTTCTGGATGTGAATTACGGCGGCAGCACCGGCTATGGACGGGCCTACCGGCGTTCCCTCGACGGGCTCTGGGGCATTGTCGACGTGGATGATTGCGAGGCAGGGGCACAGTACCTGGCGGCGGAGCACCGCGTTGACGGCGACCGGCTGATCATTACCGGCGGCAGCGCAGGCGGTTATACGACGCTTTGCGCGCTGACCTTCGGCGATACTTTCCGTGCTGGCGCCAGTCATTACGGTATCGGGGGGCTTGAGGCGCTGGCGACAGATACCCACAAATTCGAAAGCCGCTATCTTGACCGCCTCATTGGCCCATGGCCGGAAGCCAGGGACGTGTACCGGGACCGGTCGCCGATTCATTTTGCGGACCAGCTCGACTGTCCCGTCATCTTTTTCCAGGGGCAGGACGACAAGGTCGTGCCGCCAAACCAGGCGGAAACCATGGTGGCGTCGCTGCGGGAAAAGGGCACGCCGGTTGCCTATATTCCCTTCGACGGGGAAGGGCACGGTTTTCGCCAGGCGGCAAACATAAAACGCGCGCTGGAAGGCGAGTTGTATTTTTACGGCCGGATATTCGGCTTCACCCCGGCGGATGATATTGCGCCGGTCGAGATTATGAATATGCCGGAGTGCTGATCGATGAAACTGTATTCGTACTGGCGGTCATCGGCCGCGTATCGCGCCCGAATTGCCCTGAACCTGAAGGGCCTCGATTGGGAGAGTGTCGGTGTTGACCTGACGGCAGGGGCTCAGAAACGGCAGGATTATGCGTCGGTCAATCCACAGATGATCGTGCCGACGCTTGATGACAACGGGGTTATCGTCCGCCAGTCGCTGGCCGTCCTGGAATATCTGGAAGAAACCCATCCCGAACCGGCGTTGCTGCCGGATACGCCGGGCGCGCGCGCCCGTGTGCGGTCAATCGCGCAATTCATCGCCTGCGAGATGCACCCGCTGAACACCATGATCATTCACGCCTATATGAAGGACGAGATGGGGCTGGACGACGCGGCGGTGACCAAATGGTATATGCGCTGGACAACCCGTGGGCTGGATGCGCTCGAAGCATCGCTGGCCGATGATCCGGCGACGGGAACCTATTGCCATGGCGATACGCCGGGCATGGCGGATACCTGTGTTGTTCCGCACCTGTTCAATATCGCCCGATTCGGGGTGGATATCTCACCCTATCCCACACTGGAACGCATCAACGCTGCCTGCGTGACATTGCCGGCTTTCGCCGATGCCGCGCCGAACCGTCAGCCGGATTTTGTGCCGGACTGACGATACCGATCCGTTTGCTGTTGGCTAGCCCTTGGATTCGCGTTCCCGGGCGATGAGTTCCCGCATCTGATCGGCTTCGATCGCGCCGGGAACGAGCTGGTCCCCGAACAGGAAGGCAGGGGTGCCGTTTATGCCAAGCGATTGCGCGAGCTGAAGGGTTTCGTCGAGATAAAGATCGATTTCCGGAGCGGCCATATCCGTGACGAGTTTTTTCATGTCGAGGCCGAGTTCATGGGCGACCTGCATGACCTTGTCTTCGGTCAGGCGACCTTTCAGTTCCATCAGGGCGACGTGATAATCGAAATACTTGCCCTGCTTTTCGGATGCCATCGCAGCCCGCGCGGCGAAGCGGGATACCGGACCCAGAATCGGCATTTCCTTCCAAAGCACGCGTATATTCTTGTCCGACTCCATGACGCTCTTGAAGGCCGGTAACACCCGCTTGCAATAGCCGCACTGGTAGTCGAAGAACTCTACGACGACGACATCGCCATCGGGATTGCCCAGGACCGGAGTCATCGGATTGTCAAAGATCTGCGGCGCCAGGGCGATTTTGGCCTGCCGTTGTGCTTCTTCCTTCGCGACCTGTTCGCGTTCGCGCAGACGGTCGATGGCCTCGGCGATGATTTCAGGATTTTCGAGGATGTACTGGCGGACAATTTCCTCGATTTCGGTCTTTTCCATCTTGCCGGTATCGGCCAGTGCGGGCACGGCCATGCCGATTGCGACTACGGCCAGGGCACATTGCCTTGCCAGACCGGTCATGCGCGTGAATGCCATGAATTGTATCCTTTGTTACTCTTTTGGTTTTTCGGTAGCGTTCTTGATGTCCTGGGCCCGGACCCAACCGGCGGAACCATTGGGAAACAACTCGATCGCCCGTGATGCCCGGTACTGCGCGACATCCCTTTTGCCGGTCAGCATGGCTTCTTCGGCAAGGGAGAGCATGACGTTCGCATTGTCTCCATTGCGGGAATAGGCCGTCGACATGAGCCGCCACGCAAGCGGAATTTCCGGCTCATAGCGGATTGCTTCGGTCAGATTGGCGAGCGCTTCATCGTCCCGGGCCGGATCGTTCAGTTCCAGAAGTGACTGTGCAAGATTGATGCGTATCAGCGCCGCCCAGGGCAGTATTTCAATCGACTTTCGGTAGGGCGCAATCGATTCTGAAACCCGTCCGGCATCCTGAAGGACATCGCCCCGCAATTCGTAGAAGAACGGATCGTTTGGCGAATCAGCGATCAACCCATCGACAAGTTCGAGGGCTTCCTTGACCCGATGCTTTTCCTTGTAGGCGATGGCCCTGGCATACCGCCCCGGGACGCTGGTATCGGATTCGGGGAAATCCCGAAGCGTACGGGATAGCGGGTTGATATAGCCTTTCAGCTTCGCGCGCATCCGGGCATGTGCCTGCCTGATGTCTTCGCGAACCTGTTTGTTCGAATTGGCGGAATGCGAAATTTTCTCGCTCAGAAACTCGATCCGGTCACGGGTCAGCGGATGGGACCGGACATAGGGATCCTGGTTTGCCGTGGCGAGCGATTCCTGTCCGGACAGTATTTCCAGGAAATCCAGCAGGCCGCGTGCGGAGATGCCGTTGGTTTCCAGAAACTCGAACCCGGCTTGGTCCGCAGACCGTTCCATCGTTCTGGTATAAGACAGGATGCTGCGCTGCTGAATTGTGGAGACACCGCCGATAACCGCCTGCGCGGCCCCGGGCTGGCCCGATGCGACGGCCGCCGCGCCACCCAGGATCATGGCGAGAATGGATTGCGTCGATGAATTCCGGAGCCTTTCCTGCAGCCGAACCAGGTGACCGCCGGCGATATGACCGGTTTCATGAGCAATGACTCCGATAACCTGTTCGGCATTGTCGGCGCGCATTAACAGTCCCGTATTTATGAACAGGCGCTGGCCCCCGGCGACGAAAGCGTTTAGGGTCGCGTCGTTGACGATATGGATCGAAATATCGGCGGCCTGCAATCCGGCAGCTTCGAAAATGGGTGTGGAAAAGACCCGAATCGTGTTTTCAATTTCCGTATCGCGGATGAGGGAAATACCCCTCGCAGACGTTTGACCGGACAGCAGAATCAGGGCAATGCAGAACGACGCAACAAAGCCGGTGGCCGCTTTTGGAACCCGAATGCGCTTCAATGTCTCTAAACTCCTTCGAAACAGTACTCTAACTGGGGTTCTGGGACGCCGCAATCAAGGTCTCGTGATGGCGACGGCAGTTTGCCTGATCGCGGCCTGCAGTGGTGGCAATGAAACCGCCGAATCTCCGGGCATCCTGGGCGGAATATTTGGGGGAACGAGCGAAGCGCCCCGTGAGCGGACACGATTGATTGAAAGCGACCTCGTGTTTTTTGGCGTCGTTGCCGGGGATGAGCCTGTTGCCGTCAAGGCGGCGGAAGATGTCCTGAAATTCGGCGGAACCGCGGCAGATGCCGCCGTGGCGATGGCGCTGACACTGACGGTTACCATGCCGTCGATGTCCAGTCTTGGTGGCGGTGGGGTATGTATCGTCCACGATCCCGGGAAATCGGAAACCGAGGTCATGGACTTTATCGCCCCCCGGGGGACTGCATCGGCGCGGGCGGACCGGCCAAGTGCGGTACCGACATTATTGAGCGGACTATCGGCGCTGAACGCCCGTTATGGCCGGCAGGACATGCGGGGCCTATTGGCCAGTGCGGAGAAAATGGCTCGTTTTGGTCATATTGTCTCACGTGCGGCGGCACGGGATTTCGCCCTGGCGGCCAGGCCGCTGTTCAACGACCCCGCGGCACGACGCATTTTCGCGCGTCCCAATGGCGCGCCGCCGGCCGAACAGGAAAGACTGACTCAGGCAGATCTGGCGGATACCTATGGCAAGCTGCGGACGATGGGCATAAACAGCTTTTATCGCGGGGCGCTGGCGCAAACGATGGTCGATGCTGTCAAAGCCGCCGGGGGAACGCTGGAACTGGCGGATTTGCAGGCTTACCTGCCTGTCTGGAAAAAGGCAGAGCTGGTTACATACAGGGAAATGGATCTTGCCTTTGCGCCGACACCGGCCGGGGTCGGCGTTGGTGGGGCATTGATGTGGAACATGCTGGCGACGGGAGATCGATACAGGTCGGCAACGGCGGACGGGCGGGCGCATTTGCTGGTTGAAACGGCAAAACGGGCCTTTGCGGGGCGGAGTGCATGGCTTTACGGAAGCAATACGCCCGAGCCATCCGAGTCGTTTACGACTGTAGCTGTTTCCGATCGGTTAATGACCGGTTTTGATGCGGGGCGCGCCACACCTGTTTCAGCGCTTGACCCGCGCCCGGTTGCGGTTGCGGAAAATCCTTCCGGAACAGGGTTTGTGGTTGTTGATCTGGTCGGGCAGGCGGTTGCCTGCACGCTGACCAATTACAGCTTTTTCGGGACTGGCAGGGTTGCGCCGGGGACCGGGATGCTCATCGCGGCGGCGCCCGGTGCTGACGACCGGAATGCTTTGTCTTTGGGCCCCGTTATTGCGTTCGATACACAGTTTCGCAGTTTTCGCCTCGCAGTGGCTGGTGCCGGCGGGGCCGCAGCAACGACGGCAACGGCGACGGTTCTGGCTGAATCTCTGCTCGGCGAATTCCCGCTCGATCAGGCTGTCGAAAAGCCGCGTGTGCATCACGCCGGGCTGCCGGATATCGTTCTGGCGGAAGAAAAGGTCCCTGAATCAATCGTCAGCGCCTTGCGCGCGCGCGGCCACAAGGTTTCGCCGATACCGACGCTTGGGCGTGTGAATGCGGCGGAATGCCCCCTGGGGCTCGATGCCTATTCCGAGGATCTTGCCTGTTTTGTCCATTCGGACCGTCGTGGCTTCGGCATCGCGGCCGAAGCGGAACGATAATCACATTTCTACGGAAAGTCGGATTATGGCGTTAAAGGTTTCAACCCGGGCATCCGAACTGCCGCCTTTCATCGTCATGGAAGTCATGCGTGCGGCGTATGAGCGGGAAATGGCCAAAGAGGCGGTTTTTCATATGGAAGTCGGGCAGCCGGCAACCGGCGCGCCGGAAGGGGCGTTGCTGGCGGCTGAATCTGCTTTGCGCAATGAACGGCTGGGCTACACCGATTCATTTGGCGTACCGGAATTACGCGCGGGCATCGCGCAATGGTACCAGACCTATTATGGCCTCGATGTTGCGGCAGACCGGATCGTGGTGACCACAGGGTCTTCGGGGGCATTTGTTGTGGCATTCCTTGCCGCTTTCGATCCCGGCGACCGGGTTGCTCTCGCGGCACCGGGCTATCCTTGCTACCGCAATATCCTGTCCGCGCTGGGGATACAGCCTGTTTCACTGCTGTCGACGGCGGCGGACCGGTTCCAGCCGACCCCGGCATTGCTGGACCGCGCCCTGGAAGATGGCCCGCTTGATGGTCTGATCATCGCCAGTCCGTCGAACCCCGCCGGTACGATGCTTGACCGGGAGTCATTGCGCGACCTGGTTGATTATTGCCGGGACAAGGGCATCCGGCTGATCTCGGATGAGATTTATCACGGAGTCACGTATGGGCGGAAAGCCGACAGTGCCCTGGCCTTCACCGAAGATGCGTTCATCGTGAACAGTTTTTCGAAGTATTTTTCGATGACCGGATGGCGGCTTGGCTGGATGGTCGTTCCCGAAGAAATGTCCCGTGCCATCGAAAGTCTTAGCCAGAACCTTTTCATCTCACCGCCGACGCTGTCACAGATTGCGGGAATTGCCGCGCTGTCCTGCCAGGATGAACTGGATGGCAATGTCGCTGTCTATGCCCGCAACCGGGAACTGTTGCTGGATGCGTTGCCGCGCGCCGGTTTCGACCGGCTCGCGCCGGCAGACGGGGCGTTTTATCTGTACGCCGACATATCGCAACTGACCAACGACAGCGATACATTCTGCCGGCGGATGCTCGCAGAAACCGGTGTTGCCGCAACACCGGGAATCGACTTTGATCCCGAGCGCGGGAATACCTTCATGCGCTTCAGTTTTTCGCGCTCTCCAGAAGAAATGGCTGCTGCCGCCGACGCCCTGTTGGCCTGGCACAGGGGCTAAAGGCCGCAATCTGAATGTGCGGCGTTCAAGGACATTGGTTTGTAAAAGTAAAAAGGCCGCCGGGAGCGCTTGTAAGGGGCTCCCGGCGGCCTGATCCGATCTAGCGGACGATCCGTTGCCACCAACCGGCACGCTTCGGCCGGTCCGGCTCGCTTTCGGCCTCCGCTGCGGCAATTTCCATCACCGGTTCATTCACCGGCTCGACAACGGCATCGGGCACAGGCTCGACAACAGCATCGGGGGCTGGGGATACGTCTTCCGCTGCCGCAACGGGTTCGGGAGTCTGTTCTGCTGCTGCCTCCGGTTCCGGTTCGCTAACGGAAGCTGCGACGGGTTCAGGCTCTGGTGCTGCGGTCGGTTCCGGTTCCGAAACAGCATTCGGCTCGGTTTCTGCGGGTTGGGGGGCATCGGCGTCAACTGTTGCGGCCGCTTCTGCCTCCGGTTTTGCGGCCGGCTTCCTGCGCCTGGGCGCGCGACGGCGCTTCGGTTTCGGTGTTTCCTCCTCAACCGCTGCGGCGTCAGCCTCCGGCTTTACGTCGCCGTCCGTTTCGACAGCGGCATCCGCTGTTTCGACAACAGCATCCGCAACGGCGGCCGTGCTTTCCTGGTCGGCGTCTGCCGCCGCTTCGGCGACAGTTTCCGTGCTGTCCGCTGACGCGGCAGCTTCGGTGCTACCGGTACCGTCTGCGGCGACCTGTTCGGTCGTTTCGCCTTCATTCTCCCGGTTGGTCCTGCGTCGGCCACCCCGGCGACCACGGCGGCGGCGGCGTTTCGGCTCCTCCTCACCGGTTTCGTCGGTTCGTGCCTGTGTTTCGGATTCTTCGTCCGACGCAGCCGTATCGGCGGCAACGCTTTCTTCCTCGGACGTTGATTCTTCCGGCGCGGCTGTCTGATCGGTGTCGTCGCGTCGTTTGGTCCGGCGGCGGCGGGAGCGGCGTTTGCGTGGGGCGCCATCATCCGTTTCGCTTGTCGTCGTCGTCGTCGTGGACGTTGTTGTCGTTGTGGCGGCCTCGGCGGCCTGAGCGGGTGCGTCAGCCTCTCCGTCTTCCACCACACGCTGACGATCCAGCCGGTATTCAGGCGGAATAAGCGTATCGTCTGTTTCCACGGTAACCGTGAATGCGTAACGCGATTCAATATCGGCCAGCCGGTCACGCTTCTGGTTGAGAATGTAGAGGGCGACCGGGGTGGGAACATGCAGCACAATATTCGCGGACCGCTGCCGGATACCTTCTTCTTCGACCGCGCGCAGCACATGCAGGGCGGTTCCTTCGGTCGAACGGACATGCCCGGCGCCACCGCAGCCAGGACAAACTTCCGTTGCTGATTCCATGACGCTCGGACGTAACCGCTGACGCGACATTTCCATCAAACCGAAATGGCTGATCCGGCCGACCTGTATCCGGGCCCGGTCAGACCGCAGGGCTTCCTTCAGCTTGCGTTCCACGGCGTGGACGTTGCGCGAAACCTCCATGTCGATGAAATCAATCACGACCAGTCCGGCGAGATCGCGCAGGCGCAACTGCCGGGCAACTTCTTCTGCCGCTTCGAGGTTGGTCTTATAAGCCGTTTCCTCGATGTTCCGGCCACGTGTCGCCCGTCCGGAGTTGACGTCAATTGCGACCAGTGCCTCGGTTGAGTTGAGGACGATATAGCCGCCCGCCTTCAATTGGACGATCGGGTTATGAATCGCGTCAATCTGGGTTTCGACCTGATAACGGTGCAGGATCGGGACGCTTGCGTCCTTGTACTGCTTCACCCGGACCGCATGGCTCGGGATCATCAGCTTCATGAAGTCCTTGGCATGCCGGTAGCCCTCATCCCCTTCAACAAGGATTTCATCGATCTCCTTGGAATACAGATCCCGGATCGTTCGCTTGATCAGGCTGGCTTCTTCGTAAATCAGCTTCGGCGCGGTTGATGCGAGCGTGAGCTCCCGTATCGTGATCCACTGCTTCATCAGGTAGTCGTAGTCGCGCTTGATTTCCGCCTTGGAGCGTTCGGCGCCCGCGGTACGGACGATAACCCCGATCCCTTCGGGAATATCGAGACCGTCCAGAACCGTCTTCAGTCGCTTGCGGTCTTTTGGGTTGGAAATCTTGCGGCTGATGCCGCCGCCCCGGTTGGTGTTCGGCATCAGGACGCAGTAACGGCCGGCAAGTGACAGGTAGGTCGTCAGCGCCGCGCCCTTGTTGCCGCGCTCTTCCTTGACAACCTGAACCAGCATGATCTGCCGGCGCTTGATGACTTCCTGAATTTTGTAGCCACGATAGGAAGGACGCCGCCGGCGTTCTGCTTCGTCCTCTATCTCGTCGCCGCCGACTTCCTCGACGGCTTCACCGTTTTCGGCATTCTCGTCGACTTCCGCCGAAGCCTGCTCCTCGACCAGCTTTTCCCGGTCAGCAACCGGGATCTGATAATAGTCGGGGTGAATTTCGTTGAACGACAGGAAGCCGTGCCGGTTGCCGCCATATTCGACGAACGCCGCCTGAAGTGAAGGCTCGACGCGGGTTATCTTGGCGAGATAGACGTTACCCTTGATTTGTTTGCGCGCTGCAAACTCCAGATCGAAATCTTCCAGCGCATTGCCTTGTACGACGGCGACCCTTGTTTCTTCCGGATTGGTCGCGTCGATAAGCATCCTTTTAAACATGTTTTCACTCCAGCGGCCAACGTACTCCAGCCCACGCGATCAAGGGCCTCGGTAGCATACCGCCATTTACGGCGAAGTCGGCGGCGCCACCAACAAACTGCCGAACGGTGCGGGGTTCAATTGTAAACCCTCGTACCAGGGCAGTGGGGGACTTCGGCGCCCGCCTGTTCCGTTCAGTCTCTCGACTGAACCGGATATCTGACCTCGCGCATAACCAGTTTATAATGCCGTCATCCGCCTGATACCCTGACCTGCTGACCCGGCACTGCGCTTTTTTATCGAAATTCGACTTAAAAAGGCTCTGCCATATATGCCTGCAACCCACGATACCCGATCCATCATCTGTTTTTTTATATTGGAACAGCAGACCACGGTTAATCGCGCGTTCCTAAAATAGGCCTCATATCAACATTCCACAAACGATTTTTCGTCACTGATCTGTGATTTCGTATATCGTTTAGTAATTGTATCCGGATGCTAATGCGGGATATATCTTGTCACGATACCGGATTGAAACCCAATATGCAGCGTAGTGGCCCTATAAAACGATTGCTTCAGACCTTCACCCTCTTTGCCATTGTGATTATGGCGACAGGGCAGGGGTGGGCGCAGTCCGTGCCGGTTGTGTCGGGGGCCCGTATCGGGGTCCATCCTGATTCAACCCGACTGGTGTTCGAGCTCGACAGGGACCTGCCCTACAAGGTTTTCACCCTGGCGGACCCTTACCGCGTGGTCATCGAGCTGCCGGAAGTTTCCTGGCGTGTGCCGGAGAAGCGGATGAAGGCCTCTGTCGGTATTGTGTCCGGCTTCCGGTTCGGCCTTTTTCAACCGGGAAACAGCCGCGTCGTGATCGATATCAATTCCCCGGCGGCGGTGAAGGGGCATTTCACGATTCCGGCGTCTCTGGGCAAGCCGCAGCGGATTGTCATCGATCTCGCGACCGTAAGCGCGGCCGATTTCGCATCGGGGCCGCGAAGTGTTCAGTCTGCAAACTGGGCGAACCCTGCGCGCACGCCGCAAAGCGCACCGCGGCCACAGGCACCGCGCAACGATGACAAGCGTGTGGTCATTCTTGATCCCGGGCATGGTGGTGTTGATCCCGGCACGATCGGGGGATCGGGGGTTTACGAGAAAAACATCACGCTGAAGGTGGCGAAGGCGGCGAAGAAAATTCTTGAAGCCAGCGGCCGCTACAGGGTCTTTCTGACCAGAAACCGCGATATTTACGTCCGGTTACGGGACCGGTTTGAGGTGGCGCATCAAAACAATGCGGAATTGTTCCTTTCGCTGCACGCTGATTCAATCAGAAACCGGAAAATTCGCGGTGGGTCTATTTATACCCTTTCTGACAAGGCCTCGGACAAGGAAGCCGAGGATCTGGCCGCGAAGGAAAACAAGTCCGATATAATTGCGGGCGCGGACCTGACCGGCTATGCGCCCGAGGTTTCCCGTGTGCTGATTGATCTTGCGCAAAGCGATACGAACAAGGAATCCTGGCATCTGGCGCGGCAGTTGATTGGCGAATTGAAGGGCGAAATCAAGCTGTTGCGGGTTTCCCACCGTTACGCCGGGTTTGCCGTCCTGAAATCGCCGAATGTGCCCTCGGCGCTGGTCGAACTGGGGTACCTTTCAAACCGATTGGACGAAAAGAACCTCAAGAACCCGGCGCATCACCGCCGGATCGGCAATGCCCTGTTACGGGCCGTTGACAAATATTTCACCCGTAAGGACCAGAACAACCGATCGTGAAGTCGGACGGCTGGAATTTGGCGCCGGGACCGGGGTAGAACACGGACCACAGCGTTGCCACATTTGCATCGTACCTGAACGCCGCAAAGGCGGCGTTGGTTCGGTGGCGGAAAGTGTTGATTGATGCGTTTCTTGTTACGGGCAAGTCTATTTTTACTGGTTCTGGGCCTTTTCGGCGCTGTTGTTGCCGGTGGCGGTGCGATTTATGGGTTGTGGCATTACGGTCGCACGCTGCCGGATTACAAGCAGCTTGCCGATTATTCGCCGCCAACGGTAACGCGCGTCCATGCTGGTGATGGCAGGCTGATCGCCGAATATGCAAAGGAACGCCGGGTGTTCGTGCCAGTCGGCGCCATGCCGCCACTGGTCATCCGCGCGTTTATCGCTGCCGAGGACCAGAATTTCTACTCGCATCCCGGCGTTGATTTTATCGCGCTGGCGCGGGCGGTGGTCACCAATATCGTCAATTACACCAGCGGCCGCCGGCCGGTGGGCGCGTCCACAATCACGCAGCAGGTGGCGAAGAATTTCCTGCTGACCAACGAGGTTTCGTTCGAACGCAAGATCAAGGAAGCGATCCTGGCGTTCCGTATCGAACGGGCATTGTCGAAGGACCGTATTCTCGAGCTGTACCTGAACGAAATTTATCTCGGCTACGGCTCCTATGGTGTGGCGGCCGCGGCGCTCAATTATTTCAACAAGTCGCTGGACGAATTGACGACAGCGGAAGCGGCGTATCTCGCCGCGCTGCCGAAAGCGCCGAATAATTACCATCCCATTCGCAAGGCCAAGGCGGCAAAGGGCCGGCGCAACTGGGTTGTCGGCCGGATGCTGGCGGAAGGCTATATCAGCGCCGATGTCGCCCAAAACGCCCGGACGGAGCGTTTCGCGGTCGTTTCGCGAGAAGCGACGCAATTCGTTCAGGCGGATTTCTTTGTCGAGGAAGTGCGGCGGTCGTTGATCAATCAGTACGGCGAAAACGGGCTGTATGAGGGCGGGCTGTCCGTCCGGACGACGCTGGATTCGAAACTTCAGGATATTGCCGATACGGTTCTTCGCCAGGGGTTGGTTGCCTATGATCGTCGGCATGGCTGGCGCGGGCCGGTGGCAAAACTGGCACCCGGTACCGGCTGGCTGGGGCGGCTGCGGGGCGTTACACCGCCGGCCAGTATCGGAATCTGGCAGCTCGCCATGGTCCTGACAGTGAATGCCGGTGGCGTGGAAATCGGTCTTGACGGCGGGGTGGGTGGCATTATCCCGAAATCGGAATTGACCTGGGCACGGCCCTGGAAAGAGGGGCAAAAGCTGGGCCCCAAAGTATCGAAGCCCTCGGACGTGCTGGCACCGGGCGATGTCGTGATGGTGGAAGCGCTTCCGCCGGCGAAAGCCAAGGATGGCAGCGAAATACCGGTCTCGCGCGGTGCGCCGATTCCGTTTGGCCTGCGTCAGATTCCGGGAATCCAGGGCGGGATTGTAGCGCTCGATCCGCATACGGGGCGGGTTCTCGCAATGTCGGGCGGATATGATTTCGCCGCCAGTGAGTTCAATCGTGCGACCCAGGCAAATCGGCAGACCGGTTCCGCGTTCAAGCCGTTCGTTTATCTGGCCGCGCTTGAAAAGGGCTACACACCGGCGACCCGTATTCTTGATGCGCCTTTCGTGATGGATCAGGGCGCGGGCCTCGGCAAGTGGAAACCAGCCAACTATTCGAACAAGTTCTATGGCCCCAGTCCGATGCGGCTGGGTATTGAAAAATCGCGCAACCTGATGACGGTCCGGCTGGCGCGCGCGATCGGGATGGAAACCGTATCGGAATACGCTAACCGTTTCGGTATCGTTGAAAACATGCCCGAACAGCTTTCGATGTCGCTGGGCGCGGGGGGAAACGACTCTGCTGCGGCTGACCACGGCTTATGCGATGCTGGTCAATGGCGGCCGGCGGATCACGCCGACATTCATCGACCGGATACAGGACCGCAATGGCCGCACCACGTTCCGGCATGATATCCGGACCTGCGAAAACTGTACCGGTTCGCAATGGGCGGGGCAGAGTGCGCCTCGGTTGCCGGATATGCGGGCCCGGGTTGCCGACCCGGCGACGGCCTATCAGATTGTTTCAATGCTCGTGGGCGTCGTGGAGCGCGGTACCGGGCGCCGGATTCGCGCGGTTGGTAAACCGTTGGCCGGCAAGACAGGAACCACCAATGACGAAATGGACAGCTGGTTTGTGGGGTTCTCCCCGGATCTGGCTGTCGGTGTCTTTGCCGGCTACGATACACCGCGGCCGCTTGGTCGACGGGAAACCGGATCAGCGATTGCTGCGCCAATTTTTAAGGAATTCATGACCCAGGCGCTTGCGGGAAAACCGGCTATTCCGTTCCGGGTGCCGCCCAATATCCGGCTCGTCCGGGTCGAGGCGAATTCCGGGCACCTGGCCCGTCGCGGTGATAAAAACGTTATCCTCGAAGCATTCCGGCCCGGCAACGAGCCGACCGGCGCTGCGACCATTATCGACGGTTCGGATGCATCGTTCGGCCAGGGGACATCTGCCGTAGGTGGAAAATATTAAGCGTGTGCGGCTTGCGCGACGCGGCTTTATTTTCTAAACGGCAGGGGTAAATCCTGGCGGGCGCGTCCTGCCGGTGCAGTCTGACATACAAGGGAATAATCAATGCGGGCGGAAATCGAGACTCTGGTAGGCGAAATCAAGCAGTCGGTTGAACTGCTGAGGAGGTCTCTTTGACTTCGATGCTGCAGTACTGCGCTTCGAAGAACTGACCGCTTTTACAGAAGCGCCTGATTTCTGGGACGATCCGGACAAGGCGCAGAATGTCATGCGGGAACGCAATCGCCTGGATGCGGCGATCAATGCCATTCTTTCCGTGGAACAGGACCTGAGCGATCAGGTTGAAATGATCGAACTGGCGGAACTGGAAGACGATTCCGAAATCCAGGCGGAAGCGGAAGCCGCGATTGCGGCACTGCGTGACGTTATTGCGAAAAAGGAACTGGAGAGCCTGCTTTCCGGTGAAGCCGATCCCAATGACAGCTTCCTTGAAGTCCATGCGGGTGCCGGGGGAACGGAGTCGCAGGATTGGGCGGAAATGCTGTTGCGCATGTACACCCGTTGGGCGGAGCGGCATGGCTGCAAGGCGTCGAGCTGATGGAAGAATCGCAGGGCGAAGAGGCGGGGCTGAAATCGGCGACGGTCCGGATCAGTGGCGACAATGCGTATGGCTGGCTGAAAACCGAAGCTGGCGTGCACCGGCTGGTCCGGATTTCACCCTATGATTCGGCGTCGCGGCGGCATACGAGCTTCGCGTCGATTGATGTATATCCGGTTGTCGATGATGCGATCGATATCGATATTCAGGACAAGGATCTGCGGATCGACACCTATCGGGCGTCCGGCGCTGGCGGGCAGCATGTTAACCGGACGGACAGTGCGGTGCGGATCACCCACGAACCGACCGGTATTGTCGTGCAGTGCCAGAATGACCGGTCACAGCACAAGAACCGCGCCAGCGCGATGAAGATGCTGAAAGCCCGTCTTTACGAGCGGGAACTGTCCCGCCGCGAAGCGGAAACCCGCGCCGAGCACGAAGCGAAATCCGATATCGGCTGGGGCCACCAGATCCGCTCTTACGTGCTGCATCCGTATCAGATGGTGAAAGATCTGCGCACGGAAGTTGAAACCAGCAACGCCCAGGGCGTGCTTGACGGTGATCTCGACCCGTTTCTGGAATCAGCGCTGGCAGCACGCGCCGGGACGCAGCGTCCGGACTAACCATGAAGACCGACTCGCCCGGTTATGGACTTTCCGGCGAGGCTTCTTGATCAGGTCGTGGTGAGCGGTTCGTACCAGTCGGTTTCAAAACCCGCGGCCTCCCGGTCGGCCTTGTTGAAGGGGGGCTTGATGGCGCCGCGATAATGCTTGCTGACCAGCGCCTGGAATGTGCTGGCCGGGTCGAGGCCACGTTCCTGTGCAATATACCCGAACCAGCGTCGGCCGGCCGCGACATGGCCGATTTCCTCAGCCAGGATTATGCGCAGGATATCCGCACTTTGAGTGTCACCGGCGCGGTCGAGACGCTCGATCATCGCCGGCGTGACGTCAAGGCCGCGGGCTTCCAGTACAAGCGGGGCCACGGCAAGCCGGGCCAGCGGGTCATGCGCGGTTTCCTGCGCTGATTGCCAGAGCCCGTCATGCGCCGGCAGGTCGCCATACGCGGCTCCAAGTGTGCCGAGGCGGGCATTCAGCAGCGTAAAGTGTTTTGCTTCTTCTTCACCGACGCGGACCCAGTCATCATAGAAATCCCGCGGGAGATCGGGGTTGGCGAAGCGGGCAATCATATCCCACGCGAGATCGATCGCATTCAGTTCGATATGCGCGATCGCGTGAATTAATGCGATCCGACCGGCGGCACCCCGTCGGCGCGGCATTTTCGAAGGATGTTGCAGGACGGGTTGATCCGGGCGGGCAGGCCGCTCCGGTGGTGCTGAGACACCAATTTCCGAAATGTCGCTACGCCGCCACGCGGCCGCGGTAGCCGCGCTGAGCGACGCCTTGCCCGCCGGCAGCGCGGTTTCAAGAATCCGGCAGGCGGCCTGTGTCAGGGAAATCGCGCCCCAATTCACAGGCCGGCCGCTTTCCGGATCAGACGTCGGCAACCAGCGTCTGCTGCTGTTCGCCCAGCCCTTCAATGCCGAGACGCATGACATCGCCGGGCTTGAGGAAGACACGTGGATTCTGGCCCATGCCGACACCCGGCGGTGTCCCCGTCGCGATCACGTCCCCGCTGTTCAGGGTCATGAACTGGCTCAGATAGTTCACCAGGAACACAACGCCATAGACCATCGTGTTGGTGTTGCCATTCTGGTAACGGTGACCGTTCACTTCGGTCCACAGTGATAGCGCCTGCGGGTCGGCGACTTCGTCGCGCGTGACCATCCAGGGGCCGACCGGTCCGAAGGTGTCGCAGCTCTTGCCCTTGGTCCACTGGCCCTGCCGGCGGATCTGGAAGTCGCGTTCGGAAACGTCATTGACGATGCAGTAACCGGCAACATGGTCCAGCGCATTTGCTTCGGAAATGTACTTGCCGGGCTTGCCGATGACAAAAGCCAGTTCGACTTCCCAGTCGGTCTGTTCCGAGCCGCGCGGAATGATCACGTCATCATGGGGGCCGGAAATCGCGCTGTTCGCCTTCATGAACATGATCGGTTCGGAAGGAACTTCACCGCCTGTTTCGGCTGCGTGATCCGAATAATTCAGGCCGATGCAGATAAGTTTGCCGATATCGCCGACGCAGGGACCCATACGCGGGGAACCGTCCACCTTCGGCAACGAGGCCGGATCAAGCGCTTTGAGTTTCTCGATCGATTCCGGTAGCAGAGCGTCTCCGGCGACATCGCCAATCACGCCCGACAGGTCACGGATCGTGCCATCGCTATCCATCATGCCGGGCTTTTCCGCGCCAGATTGTCCATAACGCAATAATTTCATCGTATTCTCCCCTGTGTATCCGATAGTGGTTTGTTGCCCGCGATATTACGCGAGGCGGCGCCCTGCGGCACCCAAAAATAAAGGCGCGGCGCGGTTACAGCGTGCCGATCGCTTCCACGACCTTGTCGACATGCCCCTTCACGCGCACTTTGCGCCAGATGTCCCGGATCACCCCTGCGCCATCGATCAGAAATGTTGTCCGTTCGATACCCATATAGGTTCTGCCGTAATTCTTCTTTTCGACCCATACGCCGAAGGCTTCACAGATCTCGCCGGATTCATCGGAGACGAGCGGGAAATTCAGGTCGTATTTGGCCTTGAAATTGTCATGCCGGCGAATGCTGTCCTTCGAAATGCCGATGACGGCCACGCCTTTCTTGGCAAGGGCGGGCATCGTATCGCGGAAATCGCAAGCTTCCTGGGTGCAGCCCGGCGTGCTGTCCTTCGGGTAGAAGTACACGACAACCGGTTTACCCCCGAAGTCGCTCAGCGATATTTCGCCGCCGCCATCGGTTTTGGATGAAAATTCTGGCGCTTTGTCGCCGATTTCAGGCATGGTTTGTTTCCTCTCTTCCCGTTGCGACATCAACCCGATGTGGCTGGCGGTTATGTAGCGCAGTGCGAACCGGTATTCCAACACGGTCTGCCCAGGTCAAGGTGATCGCGCGGGAAAGCGGCTGACCCAAGGGCTATTCGGGGGCGCCCGGGATCGCGATAAGTCGTTCGAAATGCGCCAGGGCCCGTTTGGCGGCTGCATCCATTTTTTCTGTCAACGCTTCATAATCGGATGCATCCCCTGCCTGGACCAGCAGATTGCGCTGTCCCGCGGTAACGCTGTCCCCGTCAAATGCACCTTCGGCGGAAAGTCGCAATGCGCCTTGCAGCCGCTGCCACAGTGCCAGCGTATCCTGAATTTCCTCTGCTGCCGGTTGCGCGAGGAGGCCCGCCGCCGTCAGTCGTGACAAGGCGTCCGAAGTGTTCTGGCTCAGGATGTCGGGATGTTCGGCGCCATGTCGGAGCATCAGGTACTGGGCCAGAAATTCGATGTCTACCAACCCACCCCGCCGGTGCTTGATGTCCCAGATTGACCGGCCCTTGTGCTCCTGCGCAATGCGAAGGCGCATTTTTGCGACGTCCCTGACCAGTTCGCCGGGGTCGCGATTGCGGGTCAACGAGGCGCTGATGATAGCGTCTATTTTATGGCGCAACCCATCTGGCGCGGTGACAACACGCGCGCGGGTCAGCGCCATCTGTTCCCAGGTCCAGGCACTTTCCCGGTGATACTGTTCGAAACCGTCCAATCGTGTTGCGATTGGCCCCTTGTCGCCTGATGGGCGTAGCCGCATGTCCAGTTCGTACAGGCGGCCCTCGGCGGTGCGCGCCGTGATGCCGGTAATCAGCCGCTGCGCCAGCCTGGTGAAATAAAGGCCGGGAACGAGGGATTTCGGACCATCGGAACCGGATGCGTCCGGGGCGTGTTCATAGAGGAAGATGAGGTCCAGATCAGAGCGGTGCGCCAGCTCCCCGCCGCCGAGCTTTCCCATGGCCAGCAAAGCGACGCCGCCGCCCTCGACGCGACCATGCAGGCGGATGAATTCGGCTTCGATGGCCTGCCACAGGGCGATGATGGAGACATCGGCAATCGCGGTGAGGACGGGGCCGGCGCGGCGCCCGTCCGTCACGCCGCGGAGGACCTGTGTTCCTACCTGGAACTTGTGCTCGTAAGCCCATCGCCGGGTCAATTCGAGCACGTCTTCGATATCGTTGGCCTGTGACAGGGCGTGATCCAGGTCCGCCTTCAGGGTATCGGGCGTCGCGACCTCGTCGAAAAAATCGGCGCTTAATACTGCGTCCAGGCAGGACGGGTTGCGCTGCAGCCATTCCGACAGTTGCGGCGCATTGCCCATGATTTCAGCGACCAGATCAACCAGCGGCGGGTTCGCGGCGAATAGTGAAAACAACTGCACACCCGCCGGGAGGGCCGACAAATAGGCATCGAACCGAATCAGGGCCGTGTCAGGGTCCGAGGTGCGGGCAAGTGCCTGCAGAAGGATCGGTACCAGTTCTGTAAGTAATTGGCGCGACCGTTCCGCGCGCGTTGCGCGATAGCGGCCACGGTGCCAGACACGGACAATGGCGGAAACCCTGCTGCCGTCGTCGAAGCCCATCTTTTCCAGATACTCGATGGTATCGGGATGGTCGTCCTCGCCCGTAAAGACCAGGGTGCCGCCAGCGCCAAGATCGGGCGATTCCTCGAACAGGCCGGCGTAATTCTGTTCCACAAAGCCAAGGTATTCCAGCAGGGTCGTGCGAAATTCGTCGCCGTCCTTGTGTCCCAGGAAGATTGCGAGTGATTCAATATCCTCGTCGGCCTTCGGGAGTGTCTGGGGTTTGTTCGTCATCGATCATCTGCAACCGGTGTTCCACTTTGCGCAGATACTCATAGGCGGTCGTCATACCGGTCGCGACGTCCTGCGTAATGCGGCCGGCATCGCACAAACCCTGCAACGTGCGACGGGTTTCCGGTGCGCGCAGGTCGGGTTCCCGTCCGCCCCAGATCAACTGCTGGGTCTGCGCGAAGAATTCGATTTCCCGAATGCCGCCGCGGCCAAGCTTGATATTGTGGCCATTGACCGCGACCACACCGCCGCCGCGATGTGCGGTGATCTGCCGCTTTATGGAATGGATGTCCTGAATGGCGGCGAAATCGAGATGCTTGCGCCAGATATACGGACGAATATGCTGCAGGAAATCGTCGCCGACGGTGACGTCGCCGGCGATCGGCCGCGCCTTGATCATGGCGGCGCGTTCCCAGTTCTGGCCCATGCTTTCATAATAGTCGAGCGCTGCCTCCATGGAGATGGCCAATGGCGTGGAGGACGGGTCGGGGCGCAGGCGCAGGTCTGTCCGGAAGACATAGCCGTCCGCGGTCCGTTCGTTCAGAATTTTCACGATCCCGCGGGTGATGCGGACGAATACCTGTGATAGCCCGATTGGCTCATCGGTTTTCACTTTTTGGGGGTCGTACAGAACGATAATGTCGATATCACTGGAATAATTCAGTTCCCGTGCACCAAGCTTGCCCATGCCGAGAATGACAAATCCGGAATCGCGGTTAGGGTCTCGGCTGTCAGCAAGTTCGAGGCCGCCGCGTGCTGCAGCGGATCGCAGCATGTGAGAAACGGCAAGCCGCACGGCACTGTCGGCGAATTTGGACAGCGCCAGCGTCACCGCGCCGATGGGCCATATTCCCGCCATGTCGGCGAGGCCGACAAGCAGGGCGACGCGCTGTCGGCTGCGACGCAGGAAGGACATGACGTGCGCTTCGCTGCTATCCTGGCCGATTTCGGCTTCGACGGCGGCGATCAGGTCCGCAAAGACGGCATCGGCGCCCCTGGCGAGGAAATCCTGGACAAATGCACTTTCCTGCTCGAAACACCGGCCGAGAAACGGACTATTACCGTAAACGGCTTCCAGCAACCGGCGTCCGTCAGAATCGGTCGACAGGTTTTCTGCGAAAGCTGCCTGTTCGGGGTCACTTTGCGAACTTTCCTGAAAACGCTGGATCCCGGATTCTGCCCAGGCGATATGCCCCGGGCCGGGCAGGTGTTGCGGGTCGAAAGGAAAGGTCAGGTTAAGCATGCGGACGGTCCCATCCAAAATTGGGCTAGAGGCATGAATTGAACTGTGCGATGTAACTATATGCGATACTTCAGCCGACGGCACCCAAGGTGATCCGCCGTACATCAATAATCTTTTTTGAGTTCCTGGCCGGCCTGGCCGCGGGCGCGATGATCCTTACGCTGGTTGCGTGGTGGTGGTTATCCAGCGGTCCCATTACGCTGACGTTTCTCAACCCCTATATCGAAGAAGCATTGTCGCCCAGCGACAGCACGGTTGCTGTTGAAATAGACGATACGGTGCTGGTTTGGGCCGGATGGGAACGGGCGGTCGACGTCCGGGTGAGCAATCTTCGCGTGCTGGATCTGGACCGCAAGGTCGTTGCGACGATGCCCCAGGTATCGCTTGGCTTTTCGATACGGGCGCTATTCCGGGGAATGCTCGCACCGACATATCTCGAAATTCTCAATCCGCGGGTTTCCATCGTTCGAAACAGCGATGGAAAGATTGCCGCAAGCCTTGCGGATGATTCTGCAGAATCGACCGGACAGGGTGAAAATATTGTTCTTGCCAGTCTTGTTGGCGAACTTCTGGCAAAGCCGGACCCGTCACAGCCATGGGGATATCTGCGGCGTGTCGGCATCGTCGATGCCGACCTGACCGTCGCGGATCACCTTCTGGGACGTATTTGGCAGGCGCCGCAGGCCGTTATTACGATGAAGCGCAATACCGCGGGTATTACCGCGGATTTCGTTCTGGAACTGAAGCAGACGGGTGTGAGCGGTCGGCTCGCGGGCCTGGCGGAGTTTCGATCCGATACAGGAACGATTGATGCCACGCTGGATTTTTCTGCGTTGGAAATTGCGCCTTTTGTGACGCTGATAAATTCGCCGCCGCTGCAAAAGATCGCTCTCGCCAACCGGCAGGCCGACGGAACCTTGAAACTTGCGGTGCTCGCGGATGGCCGCATCGGGGCCGCAGCATTCAATCTGCAGGGCGCTGCTGGGCATTTCAATGGCTATATAAACCTGGATCCGCAAGGGATTGAATACAAATCCGGAATTACATTTGAGGATCTGCCGTCAGGCCTGCTGGTCGAGGCATATCCGAAGATTGCGGACTGGGTGAAAACGGACCTGCCTCTCAGCGGGGTAGTGGCTGTTTCCGGAGCGTTTGATGGCTATGTCGAAACGGCGACATTTGATCTTTCCGGTGGTGCGGGCGCATTGGAAATAGCGCGCATCCTGCCCGAACCGTTCCTGCTGGAGAGCTTTCGTCTTAGGGGAACCATCGAGGATGATGGCGCACGTATCAATATCGCAGAAGCAACATTGGACCTGCCAAAAGGGCAGGTGATCATGAACGCTTCGGCGACACGGGTCGGCGCAGACTGGAGCGTGCGATTCGATGCACGGGGTAGTGATATTCCGACTAACGACGTTCGGAAATACTGGCCACTAGACGCTGCGAAAAGTGCCCGAAAATGGGTCGTTCCGAACCTGCAGCAGGGCACGATAAGAGAATCGCGCGTGAGCCTCGTGGCTCGTATTACGGAATCGGACGAGATCGTAACCAAGATTGAATCGCTGCATGGCGGGCTTTCTGTTGATGGGTTGGAGGTGAACTATTTTCATCCATTGCCGAAGGCAACTGCCGCACGAGCCGATGTAACTTTCACGGCAGACCGGTTTGATATTGCTGTCCTTGGCGGACGTTTGCGCGACATGTCGGTGGATTCGGGGACTGTCGTGATTACGGATGTCAGCGGGTACAACCCGAAAATCGACATAGATATCACGGTGCGGGGACCGTTGCGGACAGCCCTTACGGTTCTCGACAGTCAGCCTTTGGCATTTTTGGATAATCTGGGACTGGATCCGGAGGCAATCTCTGGAACGACTGCGGCACGCTTGTTATTTGAGTTCCCTTTGTCGAATGCGCTCAAGGTTCAGCAAATCGCCGTTGCTGCCGGCGCAACTTTGCAGGATGTGTCGATCGACGAGGGGCCGATGGGGATCGCCATGCAGAATGGCGCGTTGGAACTGAAGGTAACCGGCGAAGGTATTTCGGCGGGGGGGGACGCCCTGCTTAACGGTGTGCCCGTAAAAGTAAGTTGGAATGAAAGTTTCAAAAAATCAAATAGCTATAAGCGTAAAGTTAATGTGATAGGTGATGTGTCCCAGGCTGCTCGACAGGCGCTGGGGCTGCCGGACCTACCGTTTTTGAATGGCAGCGTTGCCGCCGACGTCATGTTTACGATGGCCTTTGATGGACGTCGCGAGGTGGTTGTTGAGGCTGACCTGCAGCGCGCGTCGCTGGACTTTCCCAATCTGCACTGGCGCAAACCGCCGGGCAGCCCCGGCACGGTGCGGGCTTTCGCGGTTGTTAACGCGGATGGTGGTGCTGTTGTCGAGGAACTGAAGATTACCGCGGGGGATCTGAAAGCCAATGCGCGTGTTGAATTGGCGCCGGGTAGTCTGGATTTACAGGTCCTGGAATTTCGTAGTCTTCAGTTCGCTGAAAATGAGCTGATAGGCCGGATTGGTTTTCAGGATGGTAAAGGATATAATATAGAATTAACCGGTAAATACATAGATATAAGTAAGTTTCTTTCATCAGAAGATGAAGTGGATTCTGTTGCTGTCTTTGACGCCAAACCGCTTCGGGTCGAGGCCCGTATCGCGGAAGTCTTCCTTGGTGACGGACAGGTGCTTCATGATGTGCGCGCTGTTCTCGATAGCACCGGCACGGGTTGGCGCTTCATTGATGTCGATGCATCGGTGAATGACGCCCGTTTGAACATCAGGTATGCGCCCCAGGGCGAAGGCGCGACGCTGCGCATTTCGACAAATAACGCCGGCGACACGCTGCGCGCCCTTGATTGGACCAAACGGGTCAGTGGCGGCAACCTGCTCATCGCCGGAAATCAAACCGGACCCGGGATGCCCATGACGGGTAAATTCTCGCTACAGGAATTCAAGGTGAGCGATGCACCGGCACTCGCCAGAATTCTGCAAGTCCTTTCGCTAACGGGCATTTTCTCGGCGTTGAATCAATCCGGCCTGGATTTTGTGCGGCTGGATGGCGAGTTCCAATATTACGGTGGGGTCGTCAACGTCAAAAATACGCGGGCATTCGGGTCATCAATCGGCATCACAACCGAAGGCGTGATCGTGACCGATGGCAATATGATCAAGCTGAACGGAACGGTCGTGCCTGCCTATACAATCAACCAGGTCCTGGGGAAAATACCCATACTTGGCCAGATACTGACGGGTGGGAAAAACGAGGGCCTGTTCGCGGCGAATTATGCGCTGAGCGGCAGCTTCGACGATCCACAGGTATCGGTGAACCCGTTATCGGCCCTCGCACCAGGGTTCCTGCGCAACCTTATCAGCGTAGACGTCGCCCCGCTGGACAACACGATCCCGTCGGGCACGGATTAGGCGCACAGCAAGAGACGCCCTTTCCGTCAGACCGGGCGGACCAGCGCATGCCGTTTGCGCCCCGCAGACAGTTTGATAATGCCGTCGTCGGTTACATCGGTCATTGTGACAACCGTCCTTTTCGTCGTCGACGCGCTGATCGTTCAGGCGGGCGCCGCCGCCCTTGATGAGACGGCGGGCCTCACCGTTACTCGAAGCCAGCTCCAGTCGCCGCATGAGTTCGTAAAACGGGATACCGGCGCCTAATTCCGCTTTCGGGATATCGACGCTGGGCAGGTCTTCGCCGGTCGTTCCTTCTTCGAAGGTCCGGCGCGCGGTTTCCGCGGCATTGGCAGCTTCCGCGGCGCTGTGGCACATCGTGGTTGCCGCGTTGGCGAGAGTTTTCTTCGCCTCGTTCAATTCGGCACCTTCCAGCGCTTCCAGCCGGGCGATTTCGTCAAGCGGCAGATCAGTGAAAAGCCGCAGGAACCGGCCGACGTCATCGTCATGCGTATTTCGCCAGTACTGCCAGTAATCATACGCGGACAGACGGTCGGCATTCAGCCAGATCGCCCCGGATGCGGTCTTTCCCATCTTGGCGCCGCCGGCTGTCGTCAACAGTGGTGAGGTCAGTCCGTAAAGGTCGGTCTGGTCGACGCGACGACCAAGGTCCACGCCGCTGACGATATTGCCCCATTGGTCCGAACCGCCCATTTGCACCTGGCAGCCATGCCGCCGGGCCAATTCCATGAAGTCATAGGACTGCAGCACCATGTAATTGAATTCGAGGAAGGATAGCGGCTGCTCGCGGTCGAGGCGCAGCTTGACCGAGTCGAAACTCAACATGCGGTTGACGGAGAAATGGCGTCCGTAATCGCGCAGAAAATCGATATAGGCCAGTCCATCCAGCCAATCCGCGTTATTGACCATAACCGCGTCGGTCGGACCATCGCCGAAGGTCAGGTATTTTTCGAAAATACCCCGGATACCTGCAATGTTCGCGTCGATCTGTTCTTCTGTCAGCAATTGGCGCTGGGTGTCCTTGCCGGACGGGTCACCGACTTTTGTGGTGCCGCCCCCCATCAGGACAATCGGTCGATGGCCGGTTCGTTGCAGCAACCGCAGCAGCATGATGGGCACAAGGCTGCCCGCGTGTAATGAGTCCGCCGTCGCGTCGAAACCGATATAGGCGGTCACGATGCCGTTTGATGCCAAGTCGTCCAGCGCATCGGTATCCGTGCACTGGTGGATGAAGCCCCGTTCGCTGGCGGCTCGCAAGAATTCGGATTTAGGTTGTGTCATGTTCTTGTCCTGACCACGCGCAAATTGCGCGGCGGTCGTTTATCACAATCGTACGCCGCCGACAAACGGGTGTAGAATGGACGCATGACTGAGATCAAGAACCAGCAACCGGTATTGGCCCTTGGGCTGATGAGCGGTACGTCCATGGACGGTGTCGACGCGGCCCTGCTGTGGACGGATGGCGAGGGGATTGCCGAGCCGCGGGGGACATTGAGTATTTCCTATGACAAGCGTGTGAGCGGCGCGCTGCGGGCGACGGTCGCCCGTGCAGAAATGTTGCCGGGCGTCGATGCGGTGGAGCGTGAGATGACCCTGGCCCATGCGGCGGCGGTTGATGCACTGCTCCGTCAGGAGGATCTGCTGCCCGAAGCGGTCAGAATTATCGGCTTTCATGGTCAGACAATCCTGCATCGGCCGGAAGCCGGCCTGACGTGGCAGATCGGTGATGGCGCATTGCTGGCGGTGGCGACTGAAATCGATGTGGTATCCGATTTTCGCACCGCCGATGTCGATGCTGGCGGCGAAGGCGCGCCACTCGTGCCGGTGTTTCACGCGGCACTTGCGACGCATGAACCCAGGCCCGTTGCATTCCTGAATATCGGTGGTGTGGCAAATGTGACCTGGGTTGGGCCGTCGGGTGCGCTTGTTGCCTTTGATACAGGGCCCGGCAACGCGATGATCGATGACTGGTGCCTGTCGCAAACCGGCGAGCCGCTGGATACGGACGGTCGACTGGCGGCGGCGGGCACGGTCGATGACGCGGTGCTGTCCGCCATGCTGGATAACCCTTATTTTGATCGGAAACCACCCAAGTCGCTGGATCGAAACGCGTTCTTGTCCGCGCCGGTTTCATCACTGTCACCGGCGGATGGGGCGGCGACGCTTGCTGCGTTTACAGCACACGCCGTGGCCCGGGCGGCACGCCATTTTCCGGCCCCGCCGGAACGGTGGCTGGTCTGTGGCGGCGGGCGGCACAATCCGTTTCTCATGGCGATGCTCGCCGAAACGCTGCAGGAACCGGTTCTCCCCGTTGAATCCGCCGGCTGGAACGGCGATGCCCTGGAAGCGCAGGCATTCGCGTATCTTGCCGTTCGCTCCCTCAGGGGATTGCCGCTGACCTTTCCGTCGACAACGGGGGTACCGAACCCCATTGCCGGCGGGCGTCTTGACCGGGCGCTGCTTTAACCGGCTTCTTTCGCGGCGGCTTCAGCTTCGGCCTTGGCTGCCATGGCTGTATCGACATAGCCGCCGACATGACCGATCAGTTCGTCCATCCGGCCGTGGAAGAAGTGGTTCGCGCCCGGCACGATTTCATGACTGATGGTCACGCCCTTTTGCTGGCGCAGCTTGTCGATCAGTTTCTGGACTGAATCCGGCGGGACGATGTCATCCTTGTCACCCTGGATGACCAGCCCGGATGCGGGGCAGGGCGCCAGGAATGAAAAGTCATACATATTGGCCGGGGGCGCGACGGAGATGAACCCGCCAATTTCAGGCCGGCGCATCAGCAATTGCATGCCGATCCAGGCGCCGAAGGAAAAGCCGGCGATCCAGCATTGTGGCGCATCCTGGTTGTTTGCCTGCAGCCAATCCAGGGCCGTGGCAGCGTCGGACATTTCACCTTCGCCGCGTGAAAACGTTCCCTGGGAACGGCCGACACCGCGAAAATTGAACCGCAGGCACGAAAATCCGCGCTGCACGAAGGATTGGTAAAGCGAATAAACGACCTTATTGTTCATCGTCCCGCCATGAAGGGGGTGCGGATGAAGAAACAGGGCAATCGGTGAATTTGGGGTTTTTGCGTGTAAATAACGGCCTTCGATGCGGCCTTCCGGGCCGTTTATCGTAACTTCTGGCATGTGATCTCCAAATGGTTCCGCAGGTCGGATTTGGGACTGTTTAGCCTATTTTCCGTTCCGTACAAGTATCTTTACGTCAAGTCATTGTTAGAAAAAGAGAAAAGCAATTCACTGATCTTGACTGTACTAAGTGGCAACATATATTTTGTTTTCAACAGGATCGCGTTGTGCAAGTGCCGTTTCTTATAACATAAGCTTGGAAGCCGATGTTTAAAACGCTTCGTGAAGAAATCAGTGGAATAATGGCGCGTGACCCGGCTGCCCGTTCGGCACTGGAAGTCGTGACGTGTTATCCCGGTTTTCATGCGATTGTCGCGCACCGAATCGCCAGCAGGCTCTGGCGCTATGACTGGCGTATTCCTGCCAGAATGGTGTCCCATCTCGGCCGCTTTCTGACCGGTATTGAAATTCATCCTGGCGCGCGTATCGGCAAACGATTTTTCGTCGATCACGGGATGGGGGTGGTTATCGGGGAAACCGCTGAAATCGGTGATGACGTCACGCTGTATCACGATGTCACCCTGGGTGGGGGTGGCGCCGTCTGTCGATTCCGACAGCCAGCGGAACCAGAAACGGCATCCGACGCTGGAAGATGGCGTTATTGTCGGTTCGGGTGCGAATGTTCTGGGGCCGATTACTGTCGGCAAGGGCGCCCGAATCGGTGCGAATGCCGTTGTCACCAAGGATGTTCCTTGCGGGATAACCGTTGTTGGCATTCCCGGACGCGCGCTGGTGCGCCCCGCGGCAGGGGAGGATGAAACCTTTGCACCCTATGGGACGCCGCTTGGTGACCTGCCCGACCCGATTGTCCGGGCAATGGACGGCCTGATGGACCAGGTTTACGATGTTGAAAACGCGCGTTGACGAGCTCGAAAATCAATTGGATGAGTCTCGGCAGAGTAGTGCGATAGGCTTTACGACGACCGATGATCACACAACACGATTGACCGAAAAGTAATACTAGGGTACCGCTGCACCGCTCATTCTGGCAGAAACGTCTATCAAGATGAAGGGGGCGAATCGTGCGGTTAAGTACCAAAGGACGCTAAGCAGTTATGGCGATGGTTGATCTGGCAATGCGCAGTGACGGCAAGCCGATAGTTCTGGCGGATATCGCTGCCCGGCAGGGTATATCGCTTTTCCTACCTGGAGCAGTTATTTGCCAAGTTGCGACGTTGCGGCATTGTCCGAAGTGTCCGTGGACCGGGCGGCGGATATCTTCTCGGGCATCCCGCCGAAGAAACAAGGATTTCTGACGTGATCCTCGCGGTGGACGAACCGATGAAAGCGACGCGATGCAAGCCGGGATCGCCGCAAGGCTGCATGCCCGACAAGGGGCGTTGCTGGACCCATGATTTGTGGGACGAACTGGGTAATCAGATTCATCTTTTCCTGAGTTCGGTTACACTCGCGGATGTCTGCAATGGCCGGGTACTCGGCAAAAAGTGGCGCGCTGCACCAGCGTGAACTGCCCGAGCCAATATCCAACTGACGAGAACCGTTCGATGAATTTCGCCGATGAGCAACGCAGTCTACCTTGACCACAACGCGACCTCTCCCGTCCGGGAGGAGGTCGCGGAAGCGATGATGTCGGCCATGCGGCAGGTGGGGAACCCGTCTTCGGTGCATGCATTCGGCCGCCGTCAGCGGCAACTTGTCGAAGAGGCTCGTGCCGAAATTGCGGCACTGGTTGGCGCATTGCCGCAGAATGTCATTTTTTGCGGGGAGCGGTACCGAAGCCAATAATCTCGCACTTCGGGGGACGGGCCGCGCGCGGGTTGTCATTTCGGCGATCGAGCATCCATCGATCCTGCAGGCTGTTGATGGCGCGGAACTGGCGCCGGTCACGGCTGAAGGTATCGTCGATATCGATCGTCTGGCGGTCATGCTGGCGGAAAGCGATACGCCGTCGCTGGTGTCGATCATGATGGCGAATAATGAAACCGGTATCGTG
>CALSRA010000004.1 GCA_943788635.1 uncultured Alphaproteobacteria bacterium
CCAACTTATATTACTCAGAAACGCGCAGCAGCCCAAACGACGACACTTATGCCTGGAGAAGTTAAAGATATTGAGGGGAAGATTGTACTGATCGAAAGCGCTGACCCCGGATTTGATTGGATATTTTCACATGCATTGACGGGGCTGGTTACAAAGTATGGCGGCGCAAACTCACATATGGCCATTCGCTGCGCGGAATTTGGGCTTCCCGCCGCTATTGGTTGCGGTGAACGGCTTTTCGATCTTCTTTCCAAAGGCCGCGTCATCGAAATGGATTGCGCGACCGGCACGATCCGCGCGACTGGCATATAATGCGCATTGCTCTTTCCATGCGTATAACCAACGCTATTGGCTACCATGAGCCTCGCGACTCCATCAGTCACGACTGGATCGAATGGAGCAAAAGGATGGGTTACATTGCGTGCCCAATCCCCAATTCTCTTGATGATCCGGGGGCTTATATGAGCGCACTTAACATTAACGCCCTCGTCCTGACAGGCGGAAACAACATTGTCCGGTCTGCGCATAAGAATGACGACACCGCACCGCAACGAGACAATACGGAATTCTCGCTCCTGGCGACGGCCATCGCAACCGGTGTCCCTGTATTTGCGGTCTGTAGGGGGCTTCATGTCGTAAACAGTTATTTCGGGGGCGAGGTTATCGCGGATATTTCACATACGCCCGTCAACCATACCGCTGTCGATCACACAGTGCATCTCTCGGCGCCATTTGCACGCATGGCGAACGAAAGTGAAATTCAGACGAACTCGTTCCATAACCAAGCCGTTGCGCTAGATGGCGTTGCCAAGGACCTATCCATCATAGCGACGAGCAAAGCAGACTCTCTCGCCGAAGGCCTGGTTCATCGGAAACTGCCAATTCTCGCAGTTCAATGGCATCCAGAACGTCCTAATCCCTCAGCGGTCTTTGACTCGATACTGTTCGATCGTTTGCTATCGGAAGGGCCGTTCTGGCAGAATACGTTGTAATGGTTTCCGTGAAATACGCTGAACATTATACGATTAATCTGTCTGAAATTTCTGTATGGATGACCGTCACGCCGCTGACATTCTGGCAATCTCCAGAACCGCGCATGCCGAATATGGGCAGCATCGCTTAACTATATCGGGTTGCTGTCATAAAACCGCTTCCCTATATCACGCGTCGAAACGAGATCATCGCGCCTACGTTGCGAGGAGAGGGTAACTGGCATTTTTATGAATAATCAAAACGAAGTAAAAGCTATTATCGTTGCAGCTGGGCGCGGTCAGCGCATGGAGCGCCTGACAGCTGACCGACCAAAGTGCATGTTACCGTTTGCCGGACAACCATTAATCGAGTGGCAACTCCAAGCATTAAGAGCTGCAGGGATACAGGATATTACGATTGTAGATGGTTATCTTCCCTCTCGGATCTCTGCTGATGGTGTAAACTTCGTGACAAATTCCGATTGGGCAAACACGAATATGGTGTACAGCCTGATGTGCGCAAGTGATTTTTTCCTTTCTGGCACACGAGTCATGGTCGCCTATAGCGATATTATTTATGAATCTAGACTTGTGTCCGCACTCATGGAGAGCCGACATCCTGTCGCCACTGTCGTAGATCGAAAATGGCTGGATATTTGGAGCAAGCGCTTCGACAACCCGTTAGACGATGCTGAAACTTTGCAGCTGTCGGATGAAGGCACAATCACCGACATTGGAAACAAGCCCAATAGCCTAAGCGAAATTGAAGGGCAATTTATCGGTTTAACCTGTTTTTCAGCTGAAGGTGCGGCTCAATTTGCGGAAACCTATCAGTCAATTGACCAATGGGAAGATGGCAAAGTACCCCGCAGCTGCTATTTCACCGACGTTTTACGCGCACTGCTTAAACGCAACTTTTGCATTGATGCCGTGGTAACGGACAGTGGCTGGATTGAATTTGACACAGAAAGTGATATGAACTTGTATCAGAAGTTGGAACGTGATGGTGAGTTGACTCGTTTCTGGTCAGTCGATGGCGTGGCTAAAACATGATTATCTGGTTGATAGGCCTTTCGGGTGCTGGCAAGTCTACAATCGCAAACCTGCTTTACAATGATCTGAAGCTCCGGCACTCCAATCTCGTCTACCTAGATGGAGATAACCTTCGTGACGTTTGGGGTGATCAACTTGGGCATACGGTTGATGCCAGGAATAAAAATGCTCACCGGATTTCCCATCTCTGCCAACTGATGGACCAGCAAGAAATCCATGCCATCGCTGCTGTACTATCCATATTTCCAGACTGGCAGCGCTGGAACCGGGAAAATTTTCGAAGCTATTTTGAGATTTTTCTTGATACGCCAATGGATGTTTTAAAAGCCCGTGATAGTAAGGGCCTGTATGCAAGTGCGGCCAGAGGCAAGACCGACAACGTCGTTGGCGTTGACATCCCTTTTCCAAGGCCCGCAAACGCCGACCTTACAATCTCCGGTGATGCCGTCATGGAGAAACCTAGTGTAATTGCGGAACGAATTTTGCGTGTTCTTCCGCATCCACTGAAAACCCTAACATGACAGCGGCTGGATGGATTATCGCTATCTTGGTGACTCTTGCGATACTGGAGCATACCTGTTGGCTGCTCCTACGGCATTTCAGATCCAAGTTTCAGTGGCTAATTATGCCGGCTGATACGGCTCCAAAGATCAACGAAGCATTAATCCAAAAATATTTAAGTGGAAGTTTCGATGCTGAACTCGGCTGGCTTCGCCCCCCTGGTTCGCAAGGTCAGGACAAGACACAAAATGGCCCAGTCTCGTTTGCGATAGACCCTCACGGCGCCAGACACAATCCAGTACAGAAAGGATCCTCATCGCAAATTGCCGTATTTGGCGATTCCTATGCGTTCTGCCGTCTCGTCAATGACAAAGACACATGGCCCTGTCAACTCAGCCAACTTCTCGGCAATAATATTCGTAACTTCGGAGTTGGCAATTATGGGTTGGATCAGGCCTGCCTGCGAATGAACCGGGAATTGGAAAAAAATTCCACCCAAATTGCGGTGATGTGCATCGTTCCAGAATCGATGGCGAGAATTCATTCATACTGGAAGCATTATTTCGAATATGGAAATATCCTGTCATTTAAGCCGCGGTACACCGTCGAGAATGATAGTCTCGTATACCATCCACAGGCCGTTAAATCCGCGGAGGATTTCCGAAACTACCGAGAGAACCTCGAGACTATCCAGCATCTCGACGAATTCTTTCACAATAAATTTCTCCCTGACCTTATAGCATTCCCTGTTACCTGGCACCTTTTAAGGCGTTGGAATCGTCACATCCCAATCCTTTGGCACCTGGCATACGGTGCAATGACAAACAATCGTGAAACTGCCAGAAAGAAAGCTTTCAACGTGGTCATTCGAAACAATGCAAAGGCAACAGCAAAGCTCTATTCAAGCGAACCATCTAAAAAACTGTTTTCGGCTCTCGTAAATCATTTTTCTAAAACAGCACACAATTTTGGTGCAGTACCAATTCTGGTAATAGTACCTCAGCCAATCGACCTGGAACGGCAGGAAAATGGATTCGATGACTACAGGGAATTCATGAATCAAATCTCCAGTAATGTTCATTTGATTGATTTAACGGAAACTTTTCTAAAACAAAAGGAACCTGGACACCTTTATATTGAAGGGCCTTTAGGCCCTCATGTGAGCACTTATGGAAACCAGGTTATCGCAGAAAGTTTGGCCAAAATTTTACAGCCTCTCCTACGCGGTCAGAAAGACAATCTAAACAAATCGCACGAGGGATATAATTCATGCGCGTAACCTATCGCGGACACGGTGGTAGCGATGCCTATTGGGGGAAACGCTGGGCCCAAATTCCTGCGGACGATGGGCAACTCAACCTTCAGCGCTACCCGGGAAAATTTGCAGAACGCGTCATGCAAGAAGTGAGTGGGGAGGTTCTTGAGGCCGGCTGCGGCGCAGGACGTGTATTACTGCACTATCACAGACTCCGCCGCCCGATAACAGGTATCGATTTTATTGGCACCGCAATTGAAAAAATCCAACGGCTTGATCCGTCAGTAAATGCACGTCAAGCAGACATCACCCAACTTCCTTTTGAAGACCAACAATTTCAGGGTGTCCTCGCATTCGGTCTATACCACAGCTTGGAGTCTGGTATAGAGAAGGCTTTTCAGGAAACAAGACGAGTCATGCAACCGGATGGAATCCTATGCGCGAGCGTTCGCATGGACAATATTCAGAACCGACTTAACGACTGGCTAGCGGACAAAAATGCCCCCCCCGGCACGGAAAAATTTTTCCATAAAGCAAACTTTACACCACGCGAATTTCGTGCCCTGCTTCGCAACGCAGGCTTCGAAACAACAAAGGTTGAATTCGTAGAAAACATGCCTCTACTGTACAAATTTAAAATATTTAGACACAGAGCGCACAAAGTATTTGACGAGCACCGTGCGAGAGGCGAAGGGTATCAGCTTTCGTGGTTTGGCAACCTTCTACAAAAGTCACTAATCTCGGTTTTCCCGCAATCTTTTTGCAACATCATGGTTGCAACTGCGCGCGCTATTTAGATTCACATGAAATCTAGAAAAATCACAGTTGCAGAGGTCCGCGCTTCGATTAATTCGAGCGTAAAAATGAATTTCGTTGTGCGCTGGTTCGGTCGTCCATTGGCTAACCTAATGACGCCGATGTTTTATAATTCCGGTTGGACAGCTGACTCAGTAACATACTTCCGTACACTTATCGCCGGATTCGCATTTGTAATCTTAATGGCGCCAAGTTACTGGTTGGCCATTTTTTCGGCGTTACTTTTCTATCTGTGTTTCATACTTGATTGCGTCGATGGAAACCTGGCGCGGCTACGTCAATCTGTCACGTTTTGGGGGAAATTTATTGATGGTCTAGCTGACTTTTTATTCATTTTAGGTGCCCCATTTGCAGTCGGCATAAGTTTAGCCATAACCGGTGAGGAAGACATTTGGCTCATGGCCGGTGCCGCAATTTCTATTGCATCACTCACAAGTCAAATGGTCCGCAACAGACTAAGCTTCATGCGCGAATGGATGGTTAGTCAATCGGGGCCAATAAACGAACAAGTTATTCAACGCACTGCGTCTACTCGAGCACTGCAATCTTTCATAGCGGAAATATATGTAACCGGCACATTTTTTGCGCCACTACTTCTCATGATGCCCGATTTTGGACGAAAGGCATACATTCTTCTCTTGCTATTGGTTCAGCTTATACCGGAAATTTTATGGACTGCTTGTACCATTCGCGAAGCTGGAATGGTTTTGGACAGACCACGGCGCAGCATCCACGCTGCAGTACCCAACGACACGCCCCTTCCAGATGCCGAATGACCTTGAGATGCATGTCTTCAAAAGACACCAAGCTTCGTCTCCAGCGCCATAGACGGCTACCTTGACAACATCGTTCATATGATGAACGATGTCTTTTGTTAACGACTGATGGCGCTCAGAAGTGAGCTTTCCCGAGCTGGATGAAATCGATTCACCCAGACTGCGGTAGCATGGCCATTTATAGTGGTCCTAACTTAGCAAATTACAAAAAAAGATAATTATGAACGGCACTTTTACGAATATTGCGCTTGTAGCGCGATCGGAGTCTCGCTTCTTTATGCTGGCACTTGCCAGAACATTGAAGAATCGGTTCGACAGCCAAATTCATCTCTATTGTGGCGGACCGCAAGAAGTCCAATTCTACAATAAGGAAAATTTGGACGGCCTGTTTGCCTCCATAAATAATGGCAGCACTTTACTGTCGAGGGTCTACGACCAAGGGCTAGACGAGGCAGCCGTCCTTACCAAAGCGCGCGCGTTTGAGAAAAAAATCGGGAAAACGATCAATACGTTAGCTGTTCCTGACCGGCATATGGGCCGCGGCTACTCGCTTGGGGGCTTCCATCATCCTCGCTCCCGATATTCAGAGAATGTGGACTACATCCACATGGTTCACGCGTTTAACGAAACACTCGATTTCTGGGATCGGGAGTTTTCAGAAAAATCCATCACGTTGATTTTGAACGGCGGCCGAGAAGCAGCCAACATTGCCCGCGCACATGGCATTCCCTATCGCATAATGGTCGGATCCCGTTACAAGAACCTGCACAACTGGGCGCATAATGAATTTTACGAAAATCCGGAATTCGAAGAGACATTTCACCTAATTGAGGAATCCGCCTTGACGATGGATGCTCCCTATTATGCGCACCAAGCAGTCAGGACCGGCTACTACAAAAAATTTCGCTTTACCAGCCTTTTGAGTAATTGGGTTCTAACGACAGCCCGGCACGCTTGGTGGAATATTCGCAGATACGAAAAAGCCAAAGGGTATTATTACCTTGAAAATATGAAATATTTTTACCGGTATTGGCGCGAATACAAAAGACTCTGCCGCTTGGCCACGGTCACGCTTGATGACCTCTCTGGAAAAAAATTCGTGTTTTTCCCCCTGCACATTGAGCCGGAAACGGCGCTGCACGGGTTGTCACCAGAGTACTTCTATCAAATGGCGTTGATCGCAGCCGTGTCACGTGACCTTCCCGCCGGCACGTTTCTTGCCGTAAAGGAGGCCTATGGAGCGGTCGGACGACGACCGGATAATTTCTATCAACAGATTAGCGATCTGAAGAATGTCGTATTCATGGACACTTGGGAAATCGGCTTCGACTGCGCACGCAAGGCCGATGCTGTCATCACAATTTGCGGAACAGCGGGTATGGAAGGCGCCGTATCAGGAACGCCCGTCATCTCGTTCGGCCAGCACAATATATACAATTTCCTCACTGCAGTGACCGTCATAAACGATGAACGAAATCTGGCCGAGCACCTGCGCAGCGCACTAGACGATGGCATTGAAAAAGACAAAGCAATCGCAGACGGCAAACGGTTCTTGGAAGCCATCGTCGCAAATTCTTTTGATTTGGGAAAATACGACTATATCGACCTCCACAATTTTAAATCTGAGGCTGTTCAGGACGCCTGCGACGCCTTAGCAAGGAGTCTCGCCAATCGTCCTGAAGCACAAAGGGCAATGGCCTGATTTCGCTAAAAAGTGACTAGGTTACTTTCAAAAACAAAGTATTACGAAGGCCACAAATTCCCGATTAATGCGGTACGACTGAATGATTGCGTCTCCATCAAGATGGAACGCCTCTGCGCCGCTACTGCCTATCAACAATTACCGCCGACTAGAGCACTACCGTACTGCCCTTGCCGCCGTAAAATACGGCACTAGGCAACCCAATTTTTTGGCTCTCGTCGGGATAAAGCTTTTACCGGACCTGCTTTGGATATTTTCCTGTATGAACAATTTCCATGCGATTTTGCTGCCCCGCATTCATATAGCCATTTTTGCAGAAGATAACAGCAAGGCGGAAAGCCCGAAATGGATATGATCCCTCTTGCAATACCGGACCTGCGTGGTCGCGAAAGCGAATATCTGAAGAATTGCGTCGATGACAACTGGGTATCGTCAGCCGGCCCCTATGTAACCGAGTTCGAAGAACGGATCGCAGAACGGACCGGGCGCAAACATGCGGTGGCCATGGTGAACGGCACGACCGCCCTGCAGCTTGCCCTTGAAGTCGCCGGTGTCAGACCTGGCGACGCAGTTATTATTCCAGATTGGACATTCGCTGCCACGGCGAATGCCGTCATTCATGCCGGGGCCATTCCGGTTTTCGTCGATGTGACATGGGAAAGCTGGACCCTGGACCCGGATCTCGCCGCCGCTGCACTATCCAACCTTTCAGATACGAAGATAGCGGCGATTGTCGCAGTTCACTCGCTTGGCCACCCCGCCGACATCGATGCGCTGAATGAAGTTTCAACAGCCCGCAAAATTCCCCTGATCGAAGATGCTGCCGGCGCCATCGGCAGCATCTACAAGGGCCGGCCGGCCGCGGGACTCGCAGACCTGGCAACGTTGAGTTTCAACGGCAACAAGCTTATCACGGCCGGCGGCGGCGGCGTGATCCTGACAGACGACCAGCAGCAAGCTGCGCGAGCACGCCATTTGAGCAGCCAGGCACGGGTTGGCTCGCGCTATCAGCATGACGCTATCGGCTACAATTACAGAATGACAAACGTGAACGCCGCGATCGGCCTTGCACAAGTCGAGCGGCTCGACGAAATGATCGCCATCAAACGCGCCATTGCATCACGATACGATACCGCCCTGTCCGGCCGCGCTGACATCCATCCAATGCCGCGCTGCGAATGGGCGACGATCAATGGCTGGTTATATTCTGTTCTTTGTGGCTCCATTAGCGATGCTGAAAACCTGATCCAGCATATGCAGGACAACAAAATCCAGGCCCGGAGTTTCTGGGAATCGCTTTCGGCGCAACCACCGTACGCCGCCTATCCCAAATTTCTTTCCGACGTTTCTCAATCGCTCTCCGGTCGGGTTGTATCGTTACCCTGCAGCAGTAATCTTGATGCTGATCAGCAGACCCGTGTGCTGGACGCCCTGTCCAACTGGCAGGGGCAACAGCCGGTGAGATCTGCTTGAACATTCTGCTTGTCGGCGCCGGAGGTCATGCCCGGGCGATTGTCGAAGGCCTTCGTTCGCAAGGCCATCGTATTGTTGCCTATGTCGATCCGTCGCAATCGCCCTGGCTTGATGCCACATGGATTCAAACGGATTTTCCCACAACCGATAAGGCCGGTACCGATACTTGCGTCATTGGCGTCGGTGGCATGACGGCCGCATCTTTAAAGTTACGTCTCGAACTCATGGAACAATACAGCGCATCTGGATACGCCATTCCACCGACGACCCACCCGGCAGCTTTTGTCAGCGCCGATACGGTCATCGAGGACGGCTGTATTATATTGGCCCGTGCCGTCATCCAGCCGGCTGTCGAAATTGAAGCCGGTGTCATCGTCAATACCGGCGCGATCGTTGAACATGACTCAACCGTACAAAGCGGCGCGCATATCGGGCCCGGCGCCATCATACTCGGCGGCTGCACGGTCGGGAAATGCGCTATGATTGGTGCCGGAGCCACAGTACTTCCCGGTGCGACTGTCCCGCCCGGTGGCCTGGTCAGGGCCGGAGCCCGTTACCCGTGACCGAAAAAACACTGACCGTCATCGCGGAAGCCGGCGTCAATCACAATGGCGATATGAATCGGGCGCGCGAATTGGTCCATGCCGCAGCCAAGTCCGGCGCAGACATGGTCAAGTTCCAGGCTTTCCGTGCATCAGAAATCGCATCGCGGGCAAGTCCTACCGCCGCCTACCAGAAAGATACGACGGGACTTGAAGACCAGCTCACCATGCTCCGCAAACTCGAGTTTGATATCGACGATTTTGCTGAAATAGCGGCGCAATGCCGGAAAGCCGGTATCGGGTTTCTATGCACGCCCTTCGATACGGCAATGACGGCAGCACTCATTGATCTGGGCATGCCATGCATAAAGGTCGCATCTGGCGAGCTGACCAATACCCCGGCGCTGGAACATTTTGCAGGATTCGGGAAACCTTATACTCCTGTCGACCGGAATGGCGACGATGGATGAAGTCAAGGAAGCCGTCGACACGCTGCGATCCAGCGGCGCCACGGATATAACACTGCTGCATTGCACCTCTCTATACCCTGCCCACCCTGCGTCAATTAATCTGCGGGCTATGGTCGCCATGCGGGACCACTTTGGCCTGCCGGTCGGCTATTCAGATCACAGCGAAGGTGACGAAGTTTCGATTGCCGCGGTGGCAATGGGCGCAACCGTTATCGAAAAACACTTCACTCTGGATCGTGGCCTGCCCGGACCCGATCACAGGGCATCGTTGGAGCCGCGGGAATTAACCGCAATGGTCAGGCAATTGCGTAACGTGAAGACTGCTTTGGGTAACGGCATAAAGCAGCCGGATCATGCGGAAATTGAGATGGCGCGTCTTGCCAGGAGAAGCTGGCACGCAACCAGAAACCTGAAAGCCAATACGGTACTTACACCCGCAGATGTCACATTGAAACGCCCTGCAACCGGCCTGTCGCCTCGTCAAACGCCTATTGGCCAAAAACTGGCTATCGACGTTTCTGTTGACTCACCCATTCATGCACACGCCATCGCGCTGGAATCAGGTACGTCATGAAAATTCTCAGCGTATCCAGCGGACGCGCCGATGCGGGGATATTGGCCCCGGTCTGGCAGACACTCGCCGCCATGACAGATGTTGACCTGCACATTCTTTTAACCGGCATGCATACAAAAAAGACCCCTGAAGCTGTAAATTTTGCCGGCTTGGAAAATGCCACGATCCATCGCAGTGGGACCGATCTTGGTGGCGGCGCCGGTTCCGAGGCTGGTCTTGCTATGGCTGATATATCTCGCAGCATGACAAGGCTGTGTAGTTCCATCGACCCGGACAACGTTATCCTGATTGGTGACCGGCTCGACATGATTCCTGTAGCCTTGGGCTCTCTTCCGTTCAACATCCCACTGATCCATATCCATGGCGGAGAATTGAGCCTGGGATCGATTGATGACCGAAACAGGCATGCGATGACGAAACTCTCGCATCTTCATTGCGCCGCCAATGTGAGCGCAGCCGCTCGCATTTGCCAAATGGGCGAGGAGCCTTGGCGGGTTCGGGTCACCGGCGCCCCCGGACTCGACACACTGTTGGCAGCAGAACAAATGACCGAGGATGTCTTTGCGGCCACTTGTGGCCTGCCGAGCACAAAGGGATTGCGACTCGTAACTGTGCACCCGGAAACGAATACAGCAAACCCAGCAGCAGTTCTGGATCCTATTCTGGAAGCACTCGACAGCCAATCGGCGCCCACACTTTTCACCGCATCTAACGCAGACCCTGACGGCGATGCAATGGACCGTAAAATTCAGACCTTCGCAGCGAAGCGCGATTGGGCTGTATATCGGGGCAGTCTGGGAAGCCAACTTTACCCAAACGCCTTGAGACTCGCTTCGGTCGCTCTCGGCAATTCTTCCAGTGGGATTATAGAAGCAGCCCTTTTCGGTTTGAACGCGATTAATGTCGGCATCCGGCAGGAAGGGCGCGAGAAGGGCGCCAATGTTCATGACTGTCCGGCCCAAGCGGATAAGATTGCCGAACTACTGAATCAATTTACGACGACGGCGACAGGCGTCCCTGAAAACAGCCTGTATGGCGATGGCTGTGCCGCTCCTCGCATTGCGGACTTCATCCTTAGCGCCCCTGATCGCAATGTCCTGCTGGATAAAAAATTCCATTCCGGTCCAGCGTCATTTCACCCTCCCTGGGTCAATGGAGCACTGGCGTAAACCGTGTCACCACATCGAATCATCGCGCGGCTCGATATCAAGGGCCCCAATGTCATAAAAGGCATTCACCTTGAAGGACTCCGAATAGTTGGAAAGCCGGGCGAACTTGCTTTGCGATATTACGAACAGGGTATCGACGAAATTATCTATATGGACACCGTCGCATCACTCTATGGCCGCAATAGCATTTTGAATGTTGTGGAAGAAGCCGCCCGGGATATTTTCGTGCCGCTCACCGTTGGTGGCGGCATTCGGACCGTGGATGATATAGTCACCGCATTACGCAGCGGTGCCGACAAGGTCGCCATCAATACCGCCGCGGTTACGCGCCCGGAATTCATTGATGAAGCATCACGGTCCTTTGGTAGTCAGTGCATCGTGCTCTCGGTCGAAGCAAAACGGCGCGCTCCCGGAAAATGGGAAGCGCTTACGGATAATGGCCGCGAAACCACCGGTATCGATGTCATGGAATGGATTGCTGAAGCGGAACAACGGGGCGCTGGCGAAATACTGATTACTTCCGTCGATCAGGAAGGCACGAAGAAAGGTGCTGATATCGACCTGTTTTCAGCCGTGCGCCAGCGGGTAAGCATACCTGTCATCGGGTGCGGCGGCATCGGCAAACCCATGGATGCCGTCAACGCATTCAAGCGAAACGCCATCGATGCGATTACCTGCGCCAGTATCTTTCATTACAACACGTGCACGGTGCCGCAGTTCAAGGCGGTTCTGGCTGAGCACGACGTCCCGATACGGCAGTGATACATGTTATCGATTACGGTCGCGGCAACCTGTTCAGTATCGGTCAGGCGCTGCGCCATCTGGGCGTCCCATTCAAGCTTACGAGCGATGCGGGGCAAATCCGGGAATCGTCGCGTCTTCTCTTGCCAGGTGTCGGCGCTTTTGGTGACGCCATGGCCGGGTTGACCGAACGGGGCCTTGCCGATGCCGTTAGAGACGCGGCACATCGCGACATTCCCTTGCTTGGGATATGTGTCGGCGCACAAATGCTGCTGAGCCGCAGCGAAGAATTTGGCCTGCATAAAGGATTGGACCTTATCAATGGAACGGTCCGACGCCTGCCTGAGCCATACGATGGTGCAACAGGACAGACACGTATCCCAAATGTCGGCTGGCGGGCGATAGAATCGAAACAGGATGACCCGGTTCTGGGAACGGTACCGGCCAACAGCATGGCCTATTTTGTCCATTCTCTGGCGCCAATGGCGGATGATCAAAACCATATCGTCGCAACGATCACCATCAATGGCGAAAAAATTCCGGCTGCCATCCGCAAGGGCAATATCTTGGGGTATCAGTTTCACCCGGAAAAAAGCGGTCCGACCGGCCTGGATCTGTTGCAGCGCTTTGTCGAAATGAAGGTATAGAAGAACTCATGCAAGAAAAGACTGAAACCGTTTTCGAGAACGGAAAGACCTATGTCGTGGATCCGGTCGAGGGGAGTCTAGAAGTAAAATACGGACTGCCGGCCACGGTCGCCTTCTGCAGGCAATGCGTCATTTCAAACCAGCGCCCATCTTCTTCCGTCGAGTTTGAGCATACCAGGGAAAGCAAAAAAGAGACGATCAGGTTCGACGATGACGGTATCTGCGATGCCTGCCGTTATGCCAAAACAAAGGATGCTTCGGTCGACTGGAGCCGCCGCGAGGCAGAGTTACTCGCGCTCTGTGACCAGTTTAGGTCCCGCAACGGTTCCTATGACTGCCTGGTTCCCGGTTCCGGTGGCAAGGATTCCGTTTTCGCGTCGCATATCCTGAAGCACAAATACGACATGCATCCACTAACGGTAACCTGGTCGCCCCATCTGTACACCGATATCGGCTGGAAGAACTTTCAGAACTGGATCCATATCGCGGGACACGATAATTTCCTGTTTACACCTGATGGCCAGGTACATCGCAAGCTTACGGAACTTGCCTATCGCAATCTGCTACACCCGTTTCAGCCATTCATTTTCGGACAGAAAAACTATGCGCCGAAGATGGCACTCCGCATGGGAATCCCTCTGGTTTTCTATGGCGAAAACGAGGCCGAATACGGCAACGCAATCAAGGAAAACGAAAGCGCAACTCGCAGTCTTGACTATTTCGCGCAGAAAAAAGATTCCACGAAACAGCTTTTTTTCGGTGGCGTCCCGATGGAAGAACTTCCCCGTCACGGAATTCTGCCGGGTCAGATGGACCCCTATATGCCGGCAGATGTCGGTGAACTGTCGGCCGCTGAAATCGAAGTCCATTACCTGGGCTATTACCTGAAATGGACGCCGCAGGAAAATTTCTATTACTCGGTCGACAATGCCGGTTTCGAAGCAAATACGGAACGCACAGAAGGCACCTATTCAAAGTACAACAGCATCGACGACAAGACCGACCCGTTCCATTACTGGACGACGCTCACCAAATTCGGTATCGGCCGCGCCACCTATGATGCGAGCCAGGAAATTCGAAACCACCATATCGAACGCGAAGAAGCAGTCGCACTCGTCCGACGTTACGATCAGGAATTTCCCCGCAAGTATTTTCCAGAATTCCTGGATTACATAAACATAGAAGAAGCCGAATTCTTCGAAATCGCTGACAGTTTCCGGTCTCCTCATTTATGGAAGAAAACACCGGAAGGCTGGAAATTGCGTTTTGTTGTCAGCTGATTCGAAAGCAACGGAAAACACGAGATGGCAAATATCCCTTTACCAAAACCGATCCTCATATGGCTTCGCGGCGAAAGCCGCTCGATTCGTCATCGTTTCGGTACACTGCCAATGGAATGGCTGCAGTACGGGCTATATAGATTGACAGGGCGTAGCTGGATCGACTTCTACAAGAATCGACTGGATGGCTTCGCGACCGACTCTATTGACTCAAGACCTCCATCACAACGTTACCTCGACCTGGCGGAAGGACATCTGAATTATCTCAAACAGCACGGACTACACCCTGAATCGCGAATGCTGGATTATGGCTGCGGCATTTTAAGACTTGGCCTGCTGGCTATTCCTTACCTTTCAAGCGGCACTTATGTCGGACTCGACATTTCAGCAGGCCGCCTTGAACGAGGCCGCCAATTATTACGCAAAGCAGGAATTAAGGACGATCAATACGAACTGCACGAAGTCAATGACTGCTCGTTGAAGGAAATTGCGGAGCATCAATTTGATTTCGTCTGGGCAAAGTCTGTCTTCACCCATATGCCAACCGCGGACATCGAATTCATGCTGAGGTCACTGAAACCAAGGCTGGCAGCAGGCGGACAGTTTTATTTTACGTTCTCCCAAAGTGATACGCCCCTAAGAAAAACGATCAAGGACTTCTATTTTCCTGTCGATATGATGCGTGAGACCTGTGAAATGCAAGGTTATGAATTCTCCGTTCAGAATGACTGGGATGCAAAAGCTCAGGGCGACGTTATGGTCCGCTTGCGGCATCTTACGCATGGAGACCGGGCATCGTCTGGTGCCAGAAGTTAAGAAAATGAGAAAATCCGGTGAAAACAATCTAGCCCAGACTAATAGGGATCAGAAAATCGCGCCTTCGAAGTATATTTGCCCCTGCACGGAACTAGATTTTCAAGGCCTCCAAGATTGGCTTTCTCGGGAACCCAAACTGACATTTGAAGACCTCCTTGCCAAGACGGGCGCCGGCAGCGTTTGTACAGCGTGCCTACTTGATCTGGAATATCATTTCGTCAGTCAGCCGCGCCAAACCCCGCTAACGGGTCCTGTTACGACAGAGAGATCCAAACCGGCAGCAACCAATATTGGCCTAAAACAGCGACTATACCGGATGATAGACAGGTTCTCGCCACTGACACCGGTACCACTTTGCAATTTCATGCCCGTTTTACGCGGGCCATCCATCGAACAGTGGGTTTGCGTCGCCAATAGTTCGATATTGTTCGAGGGTGAACAATGCGCTCCCCCGATGCAGGTGCAGTTGATCGTCCGTAACAAGCATGGCCACCAGACCAATACAGAAACGTTCACACTTGAATCTGAAGAAAACCTGCGCGTGAACGTATCTGACTTTCTGCCTAAAGAAAGCGACACCGAACTAACCTTTGGCTCGGTAGAAATCATTCGACGCGCAAAGATACCCGGCTTTAGAGGAACGACTAGGCCGCAAATCGAAATCACCGCGGCGGCTGGTAGTTGTGCAGTCCATTCGCAGGCTCCCGGTGCCGCACCCAACGGGGCCGTTACAGTATTGGCGAGGCCTGATGAAGAGCGGCTATTTCTGACTTTTGTAAATGCAGAATCGCAGCCGTTTTCGATAGGGGTCAGTTTTCCACATAATTGTGCCAATTCCCCTTCGACAGAACCCCGGAACGTATCCGTAACAGTTCCAGCATACGGTACCCACTTGCATGAAATTATTCTGAGTAATGCTGAAAGGAAGCGTTTGGCTGGCAAACCTTACGTCGTTCGGTGGCAAGGCATTGGGCGTCGGCGCTCACACTTACTTTGCGCAACACCCAATCTTGATCGCTTTTCAATCGATCACGTCTAAACCATGAGCTTTTCGTTTCTTTACCCAAGCATCTCGTCGCTGCCTTGCGGCTATGACAGTACAATCGTCATACCGACCTGGGTCATCGCGCAACGACTGAAAGATGGCATGGGCCACGTTAATTGCGAGGTGAAGGTCTTGCATGAAGGGAACGTAGAATTCGAACGCAAGATTCCCTTGGAATACGCGGGCGGGAAACTGATATCCCAGGAACCTGAACCCATCATCTGGCGAGACGCCGGCAACCGCTGGCATGATACCCCCGGATTTTTGGAATTATCCTTTGTGGCGGGCAATGACGCTCCTATTTTTAGAACCAATCGGGTTGCGGGCTTCTATACGATCTATTCTAAGACGGGTAAGAAGTCATTCTTTTCGGATAATGCCTATAAGTACGGATCGCCCCCTGTGATTGCCCAGATCGCAGAGTTTGGAGCTTTCATCGATGGGTATCCGCTCATCCACTTGGACCGTAAAAAGGACCTGGGAGAGACGATCACACTGATCAATCCCTACAAACGCCCGATAATCGCAACAATAAAGACGCAGGATGGACGAACCTTGCCACGGACGCGCATTCCCCCATCCAGCGCACGAAACGTCCTCTTATCACAACTGCTGCAGGAAGATGAAGACAGTTGGATCGGTCAAATTCAATTAACGGCCAATAACAGGGTCATCACATACAATATTAAGCATTCCCTTTCGGACCCGAACCTAATTTCAGACCACGAACATCTCGACCCATTTCGCAGCGATCCGACCCATCAACCCGCAACAGTCGCGTTACGAATCCATCTCGCCGGGTTCCTCGGGAAATGTGGGCGGGCAATAAGGCGGCGAAAGCCAGTTCGATCATAAGTATGCAACAGACAGTTCCACTCTCCGCCGGTGTCTTAATTGTGATTCCGGTCCGTGGTGGCTCTAAACGACTACCGGCAAAACATTCCCGGTTGTTGCGGGGCCATACGCTGCTGGAACGCACAAATCAGGCTATTCGTATGTCTGGCCTATCGGCACCTTGCCTTTTAACGACAGACGATCCGGAAATCGCTGCCGCAGGACAAAACTTGGGCTGGCTGGCACCGTTTCTCAGGCCGGCTAGTTTATCGACTGATTCAGCCTCCAGTGTCGATGCAGTGCTGCATGCCGTAGACTGGTATACGAAAGAAAATGGCGCCGACCCCAAATTAATAATGCTTTTACAGACGACGTCACCATTGCGAAGCGCCGCCGTACTGCACGAAGGCGTGGCGTTACTCGTGAATGATGAAAGTCTTGAAGCCGTTGTTTCAATGACGCAGGTTCAAACCTCTCCTGCGAATGTATACACCCAGTTACCAACCGGGCATTTACAGTCACTCGGCCAGCCAGATAATCACTGCCCGGTTTTTGCACCGAATGGCGCACTATATGTCATCAGAACATCCTCCCTCCGAACCCACAGGACCTTTGTTCCTCCGGCAACACGGGGAATTCTTATGAGCAACGCCGAATCAATCGATATTGATACTCAGCAGGATTGGAATATGGCGGAAGCCATACTCGACTTCCGCATAACCCGGATGGTTGCGACAAAATGATAAGGCTATCCAATTTTGCTGATTACCGCAGTAGCGTAAATGACTCCATTCGCGATGTCTTAGAGAGAATCAATGCCTCTCCATATTTGTTTCAGGTCATAACGTCCGAGGACGGACGCTTGGCCGGTACAGTAACGGATGGCGATTTACGTAGGGCAATCCTGAGCGATGTCAGCCTGAACGACCCCGCTGGCATATGCATGAACATGAAACCGGTTACAGGAAGTGTCTCTGACCCTGAGGGTAATCAGTTGAAGCTAAGCAAGCTATACGGGCACGCAGCCTTTCTCCCCGTACTAAAGGAGGACGGCACCGTTTCGGAAATATTGGTCGGACAACGCGGGAAGACTTCGACGACAACAGCATTGGTCATGGCAGGCGGCGCTGGCAAAAGGCTCGGTGAACGAACCCGTTATACGCCGAAGCCTTTGCTACCAGTCGGTGGAAAACCGATGCTGGAGCATGTGCTCAGTCAACTCGAAAATAACGGTATCGACAGAATTTTTATATCAGTACATCATTTTTCGGACCAGATTCGGGCATTTGCAGAAACCCGTAATAATTCGGCAACAGTTGAACTACTGGAAGAGCAAAAGCCTCTCGGTACCGCAGGTGCCCTGAGTAATCTGCCGGACAATCGTAAGGGACCGACGCTGGTTATCAACAGTGACGTTCTGACTAAAACAGACCTTTCTGCAATGGTGATCTTTCATGAGCGGCACGCCTATGACGCAACCATCGCGATCGCCAGCTACGATATCGAAGTACCGTTTGGCGTCGTTCGACAGACCGAAGATGGTATGTTCAGTAAAATTGACGAAAAACCGCACATAAACCACTTCATCGCAGCAGGAATTTACATACTTTCCGCGGAATTCCTAAATCTGGTGCCACCGGAACAATACATGGATATGCCGCACCTACTTAATATAGGGAAAAATATCGGCTTAAGAATTGGACTGTTTCCTATACACGAATATTGGATTGATGTCGGCCGGCCAGATGACCTAACAACCGCCGAAAACGATTACTCGGACAACATCATCGATGGCGATGCCCTCTAAAATGAAGCTGGCAGCAATGCACAAGAAGAACATGACAGTGCGAGAGTTTGTTGCCGTATCCGAACGGCTGGGATTCCGAAAACGCTGGGCAGCCGGCATCCTCATTCTCAATATGGGCGCTATAATTTTTGAAGGGATTGGTATCGGCATTTTTCTACCAATTCTGGAATTCATGAATAGCGGTGGCGAAACAGCTGAGCTTGCCACGAAATCAGAAATGTGGACAGAGATCATAGAGGTCTTCCAGTATTTGGAGCTGCCGCTCACGCTTGGAGTCCTGCTATCAATCGCATTCTGCAGTCTATTAATTCGGCAAGCGTTTACCTACTGTCGGCTGATCTACCTCGCCCGAACGCAAAATTATTTTCTTTGGGCCACACGAAACCTAGCCTTCAACCGATACATGCGCGCAGGGATGGTTTACCACGACACCATGCGAACAGGCGATTTCGTTAACGAAATTAATATCGAACTAAATCGTGGCGCAACCTGTATCAGCACAATGATCATATTTACAGGCTACATCATTCTTTGCGCTGTATACGCCGTCGCCCTGTTCATCATCTCGCCCATAATGACCTTGATCGCCATTAGTGTGATACTGGTTGCCACTGCGTGCCTGCATACTCAATTACAGAAAACCAGGCAGGTCGGCGTTGCCTTAACCGAGGCCAACCAGCAAACATCCAGCTTTCTAATCGAGCGCTTGAAATTTGTGCGGTTAGTCCGTTTGGCACGGACGGAAGATGCCGAAAGCATCGCTATGCGCAGGCTAACAGAAGAACAGCGGTATCAAGGCGTGGCTCTTCTCGCGCTAAAAGCGATCGTTTCGGTGTTAATCGAACCGCTAGTCGTTGGGGTGGCCTTTATCATTCTTTATCTTGCTATCAACAACTTCGGGCTCGGGCTTGAAAAACTTCTGATTTTCTTTCTAATTGGCATACGCCTGCTACCCGTCGTAAAGGAAGCCATGCTGTCGCGTCAGTCGATATTGGGATCGATGGCTTCTGTCGAAATCGTAGACCGGCGTCTTAGCGAACTAGATCAAGCTCAGGACCGTGATGACGGGCAACTCGAATTTAAAGCCCTACAACACGGTATACAGTTCAATCATGTTCAATTTAACTACGATGGCACTGGCGCAACCACCCCTGCCCTGCGCGATATCAATCTATTTATTCCGTTAGGTAAAATGACGGCCTTGGTCGGCCCTTCTGGTGCCGGAAAGTCTACTCTCGTTGATCTCCTTCCCCGCCTTCGGGACATAGATAGTGGCGAGATATTCTTGGATCATGTGGCGCATGCATCATTCCGGAAAAGCTCCCTGCGCGCCGGTATTGCCTTTGCGCCGCAGGACCCGCAAGTATTCAACGTGTCAGCGAAGGAGCATATTCGCTATGGCAAGGCGGACGCCACAGACGCGGAAATAGTCGAGGCCGCACGACTGGCTCGGGCGGACGCGTTTCTCTCTGAGCAGCCAGATGGCTATGAAACCTTGCTTGGTGAAAATGGTGACCGGCTTTCTGGAGGGCAGCGGCAGCGCCTTGACCTTGCCCGGGCCCTGGTCAGCCAGGCACCAATCCTGATTCTGGATGAACCTACCAGTAATCTGGATGCCGAATCCGAATTCGAATTCCGAAAGGCACTGGACGGTATCCGTGCCAAAGGCGACGTAACCATAATTCTGATCGGCCACCGCCTTTCAACAATCTCGAATGCCGATCAAATCGCTGTCCTTGAAAAGGGCATAGTCACCGAACTTGGCACACATGACACCCTCGTAGAACGCAATGGCTGGTATGCAAAGGCTATGGCAAAGCAGGGAAATAGTTCACAAGAAACCCTTGAATCGGACCGCCTGCCACTAGGGTCGCCCTAACAGTATTAGAAGTGAAAATGACATTAAGAAACTTCCAAAACCCCGTTATCGACCTGAATGACAAGAGTATTCTCGTCACGGGCGGAACCGGTTCCTTCGGCAAGCAATTCGTCAATACGGTTCTGGATCGCTATACGCCGCGCAAGGTGATTATATTTTCCCGTGACGAATTAAAACAGTCAGAGATGATGGAAGCGCTATCGACGCGCGATGCACCGCCGGTGCGCTTTTTCATTGGTGATGTCAGGGATGTAGAGCGCCTTGAAATGGCGATGCGTGACGTTGATTTTGTCATTCACGCCGCAGCTCTCAAACAGGTTCCCGCCGCCGAATACAACCCGTTTGAATGTATCCGGACCAATGTCCATGGCGCCGAGAATGTCGTCCGGGCTGCGCTGCGCACTGGCGTAGAGAAAGTGATAGCGCTTTCGACTGACAAGGCCGCCAACCCGATTAACCTTTACGGCGCCAGCAAGCTGGCATCGGATAAAATTTTCGTGGCGGCCAATAACCTTAGTGGAACTCAGAACACACGGTTTTCAGTCGTACGGTACGGTAATGTCATTGGATCGCGTGGCAGTGTTGTCGATCTGTATCGCAAACTAATAAACGAGGGCGCCAGCAGTCTGCCAATCACCGACCCCCGGATGACGCGCTTCTGGGTAACTCTGCAACAGGGTGTTGATTTCGTACTATCGTCACTGAATCTCATGCGCGGCGGTGAAATTTTCGTACCGAAGATTCCGAGCCTGAAAATGGTGGACCTTGCCCGGTTTATGGCACCCGATATTCAGCAGAAAATTGTTGGTATCCGGCCTGGTGAAAAACTGCATGAGGTCATGGTGACCGCAGATGATGCACGCTCAACAGTCTCTCTGTCGGACCGTTTCATTATTGAACCGTCGCTCACCTTTTGGACACATGAATCTTACCGGTCTGCCGACGCCTCGCCCGTCGATGATGAATTCAGTTACGCAAGCGATACCAACGACGAATGGATTGATGACGAAATGTTCGCCGACTATCTAAGAGAATTCTCTTCGTGACAGAAAAGGTTTCGACCTTTCTGCCTTATGGCAGGCAGAGCATCGATGATGATGACATCGAGGCCGTAACCCGTGTGCTGCGGAGCGACTATCTGACAACCGGCCCGGCAGTAACAGACTATGAATCGGCGTTCGCCGCACATACAGGTGCCAAACATGCCGTAAGCTGCAGCAGCGGCACCGCCGCATTGCACTTGGCAGCGATGGCGCTCGATCTTGGTCCAGGTGACGCCATTATCGTTCCAACGATTACCTTCCTCGCTACGGCGAACGCCGCCCGGTATGTCGGCGCCGAAGTCATCTTCGCCGATGTCGATGCGACAACAGGTTTGCTGACACCGGAAACAATGCTGGATGCCATTGCCGATGCGAAGCAGCGAGGGTACGTCGCACGGGCTGTATTTCCAGTACACCTTAATGGCCAGTGCGTCGATATGGAGCGGATTTCCGATATCGCAAAGGCGCATAATCTATATGTGGTAGAGGACGCATGCCACGCGCTCGGCACAACAATGTCGGCAGATAATGGCGAAGAAATCAAAGCCGGCGCCTGCGCATATAGCGACATGGCGACGTTTTCAACGCACCCCGTAAAGGCAATCGCCACAGGTGAAGGCGGCATGGTCACCACGGGCAACGACGAATTGGCCCGACGCGTTTCGACATTTCGTAATCACGGGATGAGCCGCGACGAAAATAATTTTACCATGCAAGGCTTGGCCTATGCGGATGACGGCGCACCGAATCCCTGGCATTACGAAATGCAGTCACCCGGGTTCAACTATCGCCTGAGCGCTATTCACGCAACACTCGGATCCAGCCAATTAGGGAAGCTCGAGCGCTACGTCACGCAACGCCGTGCAATCGTGGCGGAGTATGACGGGCAGATCGCGAAATTGTCGAATGTTGTTCAGCCCGTCAGGCGTGTTGCCGCATGCAACCCAGCCTGGCACCTGTATGTTGTCCGGATCGATTTTTCCACGCTCCGCCGGGATAAGGCGAGCGTAATGAAGCGGCTAAATCAGCAAGGTGTGGGAAGCCAAGTGCACTACATTCCGGTGCACCTACAACCCTATTACAAGGAACGTTATGGCGCGACGGAACTTCGCGGCGCGGTGCAATATTTTAATTCTGCACTATCGTTGCCATTGTTTCCGGACATGATGCCGGAGGATGTCACGCGCGTCGTCAATGCCCTTTCATCAGCATGCGAACATGACTGAGTGTTTGGCCACCCGGATATGCCAAAAGTTGTCGATTTGACACAACCGGCCCGCCCTAATGTGGTCTATGCAGATTGCCGAGCGGCATTACAGCAAGCTTGGGATCAGGGTTTGCCGCGTGATATCCCTGTACGGACAGTTGCGCCATCAATTCTGGCAGATAAATCCATAAACGCTCAACCAGCGCACGAACGGCTGTCCGGACCTTGCATTGCCGGCCTGGAAGACGCGCTGTTGGCGGCAGCCGACGACATATGGAATGGCCTACGCACCAGTGATGCAAATAACGACGACATAGCCGTAGTTGGCGGAAGAACTATTTTGGGCGATTTTCAGGGATATGTTTTCGCAGCAGCGACCTTGCGAGACGAAGATTTTACAGAACCAGTTGCCGTTGTGACCTCCAGTCATAGTAACGCAAACCAGCAATCCCGGTTCCGTTACAGGGTAGCCGATATATTGCTTGGCCGGGGAAACGTGCATTTTTACGACATACCGGGATCCTCACTGCCCGAAGTCCGCGAACCGGCGCCGCCCACTCCACCACTTGTGGCGCGCCTCCAACAGGCGAGTCTGAGTGCAATGTTCTATCGTCTCGGGCGGATATTCTGGAACCGTGCACCGGGCTGGCTGTCGCGCGGAACGGTCCTTGTCTTGCGAGAAAACGAATTGACGAAAGAAGCTGGCGCGCGGCTTCTCGCCCGGGGGTTTTCACTACGCGCGTTAAATCTTCCGCCGCGTCCTGACGATTTCAGGCTATCCGAAGCCGACACCCAAATCCGGACGTTGACCAGAAACACAATCCGACGGCATTTCGAAGGTTTGGTTCCCGAAGGCTCCTTACCCGTCCTGGAATCTCAGGCCGAAACAGCCGTCTGCCGGTCCGTTAGTCTTTTCCGAAACGCGTTGCTTCGCTGGCGCACCGAGCTTGCACGACACGAATTTAGCCACGTACGCGCGGCGATCACAAACCTGCTCGTTACACCCGAAGCAGCCGCGTTTCACGCAGCTTTGCGCGAGCGCAATATACCGTTGGTCGCCATGCAGCATGGCGTAACCCCGGAAATAAGCAAACGTACTGAACGTTATGGACTTGGCCATGAGAATGCGGCTTGCGATATAGCCTTGACGTTTAACGTAAGTGCAACGGCTCTATTCAACAAAAACCCTTATGGACGGGGCAAAGCTGTGACAGTAGGCATGCCTGAGGACTATCGCCGTCAGCCAAGACTGTCATCTCGCGTATCGGAATCAACGATCTGGTATATTTCCACACGACTGTACCAGAGCAATATGGGCCGCTTGCACAGAGGGCTGTCCGATGTTGCATTGTATGAACATGAACGCAGGCTGATTTCAGATGTGTTCGCCACCTTGCCGCACCCGGTGACCTACAAACCCTATCCTGCCATCCGCTATCTTGATCCTGACCCTATCGCCGCGCAAATTTCGGCGACTCCGAATGTTACCGCCTATAGTGACCGGCTGGACCTGCGTTATGTCGCCAGCCGCGCGAGTATGCTGATCACGTCTGGTGCGACGAGCACGGTTTCCTGGTGTCTGATGTCCGGAAAGCCAACGATATACCTCCATAGTGCAGAATTCATGCCGCTGAATGACGATGTCCTGCCGCTCTTCCGGGACGGTATGTTCCTGTTCGATCAGCAGGCCCCGGATTTCCATGAGCGGCTTCATGCCTTTTTGTCACGGCCGATAGCGGAGATAGAACAGCAATGGGCCGCCCGGGCCGCGGCACGTAAATCCCTGGTCGAGGCTTATATCGCCGCGCCGATACACGATGCTGGCGCGGCCGCGGCCGACGCCGTTATCGCTTCCATCCCGACAGTCGGTACGCAGGCAGCCACGGAAAGTTCTCAATCGAGATGACGATACACCCGTCCCCCAACCCTGATCCCGCACCGGCGTGCCGTTGCAGGAACGGGCCACCGTATCGGGAAACCGTTCCCGGTGAGGCCTTCTATCTGCGACGCATTCTACACGGAAGCCTTCCCGATGCCTATTTGGAATGGCTGGCGGACCCCGATGTCATCAAATATCTGCAGGTCCGCTTTGGCGGCCGGGGGCCGGATGATGCGCAGGCATTCATCAATTCATTCGACCATGTTGACCGGTTCCTGTTCGGGATCCATGCCGTTGAGAACGACCGGTATATCGGAAACATCACCCTGCGCGCGGACCCCAATCACCTGTTCGCACATATGGGATACCTTATCGGTGAAAAGGATTACTGGCGCAGCAATGCGGCGATAGAAGCAACCTCGCTGGTCTGTGATTTTGCGTTTTTCGATCGTGGCCTGCGGAAGATTCTGGAGGCGACCACAGAAAACCATATCGCGTCCAATTTCAATTTCCGGCGTCTGGGCTTCACCTTCGAAGGCAAGATTCCCGACCTGTACTGGAGCGATGGAAAATACCAGGCCGCGACATACTGGAGCATGAACGCCACGACATGGGCGGAAAAACGCGGCCGAACGGCAGAAGAGGTTACGCCATGACGGCCGACTTGCCCCAGGTCGGGACAACCGCTTCGATCACGGTCGACATTACGGCGGCGCTGATAGACCGTTTCGCCGAGGCCGTTGGCGATGACAATCCGATACACATGGATGATACCGCCGCACGCGCGTTGGGGTTTTCCGGCCGAGTTGCACATGGCATGAGCTATGCCAGTTTTGTATCAACGCTGATCGGAACGCGATTGCCCGGCCCCGGGGCATTATGGGCATCCCAGACCTACCGCTTCACTGACACGGTCCATATCGGTGACCGGGTGACCATTGAAGGACGGGTCACCGAAATCGCGCCAAGCCGCAACACGCTGCATCTCCAGATCGAGGCGAAGAATCAGCGCGGAAAGCCGGTCATGGAAGGCGAAAGCGTTGTCGTTCTGTCCAGGCAGCCTGCTGGCAACACCGAGACCGTCAAAACCGGACCCGTCCGGAAAACCGGTCCCGTCGCGTTGATCGCGGGGGCCGGCGGCGCCATTGGCCGGGCGATTGCGGCACGATTGGCCAAAGACGGGTACACGCTGGCGCTCTGCGGACGCAACCTTTCGGCGATGGAAACCCTCAGCCGGGAATTCACGAATGCCCGGGGCATTGCGCTCGACCTCCTGGACGAAAGCTCGGTACGCGCCGGCGTCGAACAGATTATCCGGCAATTGGGCGCACCCGACCTTGTCGTCCATTGCGCCACCGCCGGCCTGCCGGCAGCGTCGCCACTGGAAACGAATTGGGAAACGTTCAAACAGCATTTCGAAATCCAGGTCGGCGGATTGCATCGCCTGCTGGTTTCAACCGCACCGGCCATGGTATCTGCCGGTGGCGGGCAATTCATCCTGATCGGCAGCACGGCGACCAACGGCGTGCCACCGAAAGGCATGGCCGCCTATACGACCGGCAAGGCGGCGGCCGGGGCCCTGACCCGGTCCATTGCCGCCGAACTGGGCCCGAAAGGCATTCGCGCCAACATCGTTTCACCGCATTTTATCGCCAGCCCCCTGACCGCGCGGGTGCCTGATAAGGCGCGCAAGCTTGTAGCGGCGCAGACGCCCTTGAGGCGCCTTGCGGAGATAGAAGATGTCGGCGCGGCCGTCGCCTTCCTCGCCGGTGGCGAAAGCCGCTTCATCAACGGACATGACATGGTTCTCGATGGCGGAGCGACAATGCCATGAGTGAAAACACGCTGACAGACGACCCGCTGCGGTCTCTGCTCCGGGACCCCGGCCGCAAGACAGTCGCACGCAAGATGCTGCGTGAAGCCCTGGACGCCAAGCCGACAACGCTTACCTATATGGGTTTCAAGGCAAAGATTCCGGCGCCATCCGCGACACAGAAGATTGCGATCCTTTCATCCTTCACCATCGAAACAATCGCGCCCTTTCTGGAAGTTGAATCCTTCCTGGCACAGTGGCGCGCGGAACCGACCTTCATCCAGTACAGCAACTGGCTCAATACACTCCATAACCCTGCATCCCTGGGGGAGAGCAATGCCGTTGTCCTGCTATTGCATGGCGAAGCCGTTCTGCCCTGGGACAGCACCAGTGCCGATGATGCCGTCGGCCTCCTGGACGCAGCCATCCAGTCGTTTCGCGATCAGTCGTCACTTCCACTCTTCATTGGACTGATCGCCGAGCCGCCGGAAAGCCAGGCGATGGGCCTTGGTAACCGGGCATACCAGGGCCGTGGCGCCTTGATCCAGAGAATCAACCAATGCATTGCCGGGCATGCGGCCCGATTGGCCAATGTCCATTGCCTCGATATTCCCGAATGGGCCAGGGTCCACGGCGATACATGGTACGATCGCACCGGCTACCTGGCGAATATGACCCTGATATCACACAGGGCTCTACCCGCCCTTGCCCGTGGCATCGCACGCAATGTCGGCTGCCTGTTCAAACCACGTCGCAAAGTCCTTGCCATTGATTTGGATAACAGCCTGTGGGGAGGGGTTGTCGGAGAAGACGGCACAGATGGCATTGTCCTGTCCCCCGACAAATGGCCGGGTGCCGGTTTTGTTGCATTCCAACGTGTGCTGGCGCAGCTGCGCGACACGGGTATTCTGCTTGTGATCAACAGCAAGAACAATGAAGCCGACGCACAGGCAGTCTTTCAAACGCGTCCGGAAATGGCCCTCGCCTGGGATGATTTCTCCGCAAGGCGCGTCAACTGGCAGGACAAGGCGAGTAACCTGGTGGAAATGTCGGAAGAACTGGGTCTCGGGCTCGACAGTTTTGTTTTTGCCGATGACAGCCCGGTCGAATGCGCTCTCGTGCAGGAAGCCCTGCCCATGGTTGATGTCGTTGAACTGGGCAAGAACCCCGCTGAATTCATCGATCGTCTTTTTGCCAGCGGCGCCTTTGATACGCTTGCCATTTCGAGGGAAGATCAGGCGCGGGCCGCCAGCTACCACTCCGAAAACCAGCGCAAATCTGTCCGGGCCCGGTCGCATGACCTCGGCGACTTTCTTGCCGGCCTCGACCTGCATCTGGAAATTCGGCCCATCGTGGCGGCATCGGCGGACCGGGCGCACCAGCTTCTTGCCAAGACGAACCAGTTCAATCTGTCCCTGACCCGCCCGACCCCTGACGAGGTCCAAGCCCTCATGCAGGACGGTGAGCGGTTGTTCGGGGCTACGCTGAAGGATCGGTTCGGCGAATACGGCATAATTGCGATCATGGAATTGCGCGACGCGACCGATACGCTGGACATCGCCAGCCTTGTGATCAGTTGCCGCGCACTGGGCCGACAGGTAGAGGAAGCCCTGATCCGCTTTGCCATCAATCAGGCGGAACGCCGATGCTGTTCAGCGCTTGGCGCGACTTTCCGTCACGGCCCGCGAAACCAGCAGGTCACTGCATTTCTCGAAAGAATCGGTTTTCGCAAGATTACCGAAAGCAGTGAACGGACCGACTATACGCTCAACCCGCAAGACCTGCAGGCGCCCCTGCTGCGCCATATCACCGTCGACGCACCGGAGATGGAAAGCATCACGTCATGACACCCGATAATCTGACTGAACAGTTGAAAATGCTGTTTGCTACGGTGCTGGAATTGCCCGTAGATCGCATAACACCCGAACTTTGCCCGGACAATTGCGCCGAGTGGGATTCGCTGCGGCATATCCATCTCGTAAGCGCGATCGACGAGACCTTCGAGGTTACCCTGACCTTTGAACAGCAGATAGAAATCATGACATTCGACCTCGCGATCGATGTTGTTACCGAAGCGCTGAACGGCGCTTCGGCGGAGTAGGTTTCGCATGCGCACAATCGCGATCATCCAGGCACGCATGGGGTCATCCCGGCTGCCGGGAAAAGTTCTGATGGACCTGCACGGCGAAACAACGCTGGGTCGTGTGGTGATGGCGGCGCGTGCCATCGCCGGCGTCGACGCGGCGGTTGTCGCGACATCTGCCGCCCCATCCGATGACCCGGTCGCCGCATGGTGCGAAGAGCAGAACATACGTTTCTATCGCGGTCCCGAAAACGATGTCCTCGAACGCATGCGCATCGCCGCCAAGGGTGAAAATGCCGAAATTGTCATGCGACTGACCGCTGATTGCCCGCTGCTGGACCCGGCGGTCTGCGGACAGGTGCTTTTGCTGCGCGAACAGACAAATTCGGATTACGCCAGCAATGTCGATCCGGCAACATGGCCGGACGGCTTGGATTGTGAAGTCTTTACCATGAGCGCGCTATCCGCTGCATCGCAGGAAGCAACCGCCGCCGCGGACCGGGAACATGTCACACCCTTTATCCGGCGCAACCGCGGCCGTTTCAAGGTTGCGAATTTAGGCTGTTCCATCCCGGGCCTGCAACATCATCGCTGGACACTGGACACAGAGAGCGACCTTAAATTTCTGCGCGCCGTGCTCGCCGAACTGCCGGAGAACCGGCCGGTAACGCATCCCGAAGTGCTCAACATATTGCGCAAGTTTCCGGAATTGGCGGCCTTGAACAAGGACGAGCAGCGCAATGCGGGATCGGCGACCAGCGCCGCGAACAAGGCGCCGGAAAACCGCACGTTCACCGTTTCCGACACAGCGCTGGCACGCGCGTGCAAGTCTATTCCCCTTGGTTCCCAGACGTTCTCGAAAAGCGCCATCCAGCTCCCGGCCGGCGAAACGCCATATTTCCTGTTCCATGGCGATGGTGGCCGTGTGTGGGATGTGGATGGAAACGCCTATGTCGACCTGGGCTGCGGGCTGCTTTCCGTGACATTGGGTTATCGCGACCCGGATGTGGATGCCGCCATTCGGGCCCAGATGAATAACGGCATCAGCTTCTCGCTCGCGACGGAACTGGAAACACAGCTTGCCGAACGGCTGATCGAAATTATCCCCTGTGCCGAAATGGTCCGTTTCGGCAAGAACGGATCGGATGCCACAAGCGGCTGCATCCGGGTTGCCCGCGCGGCAACCGGCCGCGACAGAGTCGCCGTTTGCGGATATCACGGCTGGCAGGAATGGTATATCGGTGCGACATCGCGGAACAAGGGCATTCCGAAAGCCGTCAGCGCCCTGACCCACCCCTTTCCCTATAACAATCTCGACGCGCTGCATGCGCTGCTCAAACAATACCCCGGTGAATTCGCCGCCGTTATCATGGAACCGATGAGCACGATCGAACCGGCGCCCGGCTACCATGCGGAACTGGCTGCGCTGGCGCGCCAGCATGGCGCGGTATTCGTCTTCGACGAGATTGTAACCGGGTTCCGCTACAGTCTCGGTGGCGCACAGGAATATTTCGGCGTGACTCCGGATCTGGCCGCCTTCGGAAAGGGCATGGGCAACGGCATGCCCATATCCGCTGTTGTCGGTCGCGCCGACCTGATGGCGGAAATGGGGGAAGTCTTCTTTTCGTCCACCTTCGGCGGCGAAACCCTGTCGCTTGCGGCTTCCATCGCCGTTATCGACAAGATGCGGCGCGAACCGGTGATCGAGAAAATCTGGCAGACGGGGCAGCGACTGGCGACGGAAGTCACCCAACGTATCGCACAACACGACCTGCAAAACGTCTTCACATTGTGCGGCAAGGCACCCTGGACCCTGGTGGCGTTTCAGGATCATCCCGCAGCCCGCAAGGAAGCCATCCGCACCCTGTGGATGCGCGAAATGACCCGCCACGGCGTCCTGACTCTCGGCAGCCACAATATCTGCTACGCCCATGACGATGGGGATATGGCCACCGCGGTCGCGGCCTGGGATCACGCCCTGTCGGCCGTTAGTTCGTCGCTTGACGGTGGCGCCCTTGAGAAAGAACTCACCTGCCCGGTCATTGAACCGATCTTCCGGGTACGATAAGCAGCAAGAACAGGAGCTACGGAAATGTCCAGACAGTCCGACTGGTCGGATGAAGCCATGTGGGCGGCCTATAACGACTTCCACTATCGTTGCGATACGCACCGGTTCCAGAAGCTGTTCACCCGCGCCGAGCTGGTGCGTCGTATCGCCGATGTTCCGGGTGACATTATTGATGCCGGTGCCTTCAAGGGAACCAGTACCCTGCAGTTTGCACATGCGCTGGAGACCTATCAGCCCAATTCCCGAACCCGGGTATTGAGTTTCGATACCTTCGAAGCGGTCTTTCCGCAGGCGCGTGCGGATGAAAAAGCAAGCGCCGATCATCACATGCAGACCTACGACGTTACGGCCTATGAGATGCTGAGCGCGGCCGTTAAACGCCAAGGGTTATCAAACAGGGTCGAAATTGTGCGGGGTGATATTACCGAGACGATGCCAGCGCTGATCGCGGACAGGCCAGGTCTTCGAGTCAGCCTGCTGCATTGCGATCTTGATGTTTACGCGCCGACCCTTGCAGTCCTGCAGAACATGTGGCCACGGGTCGTCCGGGGCGGAATTGTTGTGTTTGACGAATACGCTGTCGACAATTGGGGGGAATCCGATGCGGTGGACGAATTCCTCAGCACCATTCCCGGCGCGCCGAAGCTGAAGATTCTGCCGGGTAGCCCGACCCCTACCGCGTATTGCATCAAGGAATGAGGCAGGACCGCCGACAATGAAAAGCTTCCGTGAAGTCGAATCCGGCCGCCGCGATTATCATCGCGACGGTGCGTTGAACAGCGTCCACCGATCCTCTTTGACCGTACCGGAAATATCAGGCTCAGAGGTCGAGATCAGCTTCATCAACCATTTCCTGCTGAAGCGCGGTTACAAATCCGTCGGCTGCCGTATTACGGCGATTGACCATAACGGCAGGCGCATCGAATCCCGATTGCTGACGATCGACGAACCGCGTGTCTATACCATTCCCCTGACGGGAATGGTGGATGTACCTGCGGCCAACTACCTCGTGGAATTCTACGCCGCCGAAAACCTGTACATTCCGTTTCCGGCCGTAATGGTAAATCACCGCGGTCCGGCGCATTTCAACACGGTCCATGCCTATAACCGTGTTCTGAATGACGTCTTTGAGGATGACACGATCAATGCACACCCTGTCCGCGAAGCGTCCATCGACATACGGATCGACGCAGAGACAGACACCTTTGCCCTGTTCAGCAGCGGTCCCCAACGATGTCAGGGAATGCTCAACCTCGAACTCACGAGTGGCAACAGCAAGCGGGCCGCAACGGTCAAGCTGGACATTCCCCGACTCGGTAACCGGGAAATATCGCTTCGGGAGCATTTTCCCGACCTGTCCCAGGTTTCCAATGGAATCCTGAAAATCGAGCAACCCACGCAGTTCATGTTTTATGGCCGAATGCTGACCGGCACGCGCAAGGCAGATGGCGCAATGACCGCGAACCACAGCTACTACGATTCATCGGACACGAAGGAATACTGGGATAACAATCTGCCATCCTACCGGCTGTACCCGATGCTGCCGGCAATCGAAAACATCATCCGCATGTATCCCATTATGTCGCCGGGCCGGCTGGCGTTGACACTGGACCTGCACGCCGGTGACGGCCGGTTACTGAAGACGCAGGAAATCGGCATGATTGACAGCCCCGGCGATTCACAGGTCGACTTGTCGGTCAACGCCATATTGGCCGAGAACGGGATGAACCCCTGTGATGTCGCCGCATTTGCCCTGCACGCGGCGCCCGGGGCCGGCAACACCCCGACACGGATCAATCACCAGCTGGTGCACAAGGCCTCAGACCAGTGCGGACTGGCGGCTTCGATCAATGTTTCCCTGAACAATCCGAATGTGTTCACGCCGGCCGGCAAGTCCGGTTTCGCCTGGGGTCAGACACCCGTTGGCGGCGATATCGAAACCACACTGGGCCTCGTCGGGAACAACCCGGATGCAGCCGACACCGACATCCATATTGCCTTCTTCAGTGAGGCCGGCGAACTTTGTACACAGGATTACGCCCTGCCCGGCGGCGGCAGCCTGTGTTTCGATGTCGAACAGGAACTGTCCCGGCTGACCGGTAAAAAGATCGGGGCATTACTGGGTGATGAAACAGCGAATGTCTGGTACACGGCGACGTCGCAGCGCCCGGATCTGTCCGGATTTGCCGTAACGCGTCATCGCGGTTCCGGTCATTGCAGCGGCGAACACTCTTTCTGATCCGGCTTCCAGCTCATGAATCCCGCCCAACCACTCGCCGTTTTCCGCGCTGATGCAGATCGCATGACAGGCGGCGGACATTTTATGCGCTGCAAGGCACTGTCCTATACCTTCCGGGCCGCCGGATGGCGCACAAGAATGGCAACCCGCCGAACCACGCTGGACGTCATGCGGAACTTTATGGACGCAGCAGACGACTGCGTGCTGATCGAGGCGGATTCGCCGCGTTGCGAAGCAGCCGCAATCGGCATCGCCCTTGAGGAACCCTGCGACCTGATGGTTGTTGACCATTACGAAATGGACAGGACCTTCGAAACGGCGACGCGCGACTACAGTCGCTCGGTCCTCGTTATCGACGACCTGGCGGACCGGCCGCACGATTGCGACTGGTTACTGGATCAGGGCGGCACACGGCAGGCACACGATTACGACGCTCTCGTACCGCCCGCCTGCAGACTCCTGATCGGGCCGCAATACGCTATGCTGCGTCTGGAATTTTTGCAGCACCGTATCATTCAGCACAGAACAACCCGCAGCTTGAACCGCATCCTGGTCAGCCTCGGCGCGACCGACCCCGAGGGGCTCTCGCTCCGGGCGCTGGACGGCATTGCGGCGACGAACCTGCCTGTTGCAATCGATATCGTGGCCGCCGAAAATTCACCACATCTTGGCGCCTTGCGGCAACGGATAGAGACCCTGCCCGACAATCAATCGTCCGTTCTGCACCTCGACTCCGGTAACATGGCGGCATTAATGGCATCGGCCGACCTGGCAATAGGCGCGGGTGGCGTATCTTCTTGGGAACGATGCTGCCTGGGATTACCCACATTGATGATCATCGTCGCAGATAACCAGACAGAAAACGCAACCGCACTCGCCAGAGCCGGTGCGGCCGTCATTCTGGGCAACAAGTCCGCTGTCACGGCGGAAATGATTGCGGACAACATTTCCAGGCTTTCGCAGGACGAGGAAACCCGGCAAAGCCTTTCCCGCGCGGCATTCGGGCTTTGTGACGGGTTGGGTACGCGCCGGACCGCGCTACGCATTGCGTCCGGCGAAACCGCCCACGATGGACAGCCCGTTTCGCTGCGTCCTGCGGTGATGGCGGATACGGAGATGATCTATGCCTGGCAGATGGCACCGGAGACGAGGGCCTTCGCACGCAATCCCGAGCTGCCGGCACGGGAAGAACACAATGCATGGGTGGCCCGCTGCATATCCGACGATAGGGTCTTGTTGAACGTCGTGCTGCATGGCGAAGAGCCGTCCGGTGTCCTGCGCCTGGACCGGCAAGCCGGAGTAGATAACGGCCCCCTCGAAATGGAAGTCTCCATATACGTCGCCCCGGGCCATTACCGGATAGGCGTCGCCCGCTGCGCCCTGTCACTGGCCTGCAAACTCGTCCCCGAAGCGAAATTGCTGGCGGAAATCCTGCCCGGCAATGTCGCGTCACAGGCGCTTTTCCAAAAGGCCGGATTTACGCGGCACAACGGCCTGTATCATCTGGCGGCACAGGCATGACCCGGAAATCCATCACGATAGCCGGCCGCGAAATAGGCCCGGACTCCCCCCCCTATATAGTCGCGGAACTGTCGGCCAACCACAATGGCGACATCAACCGCGCCTTTGCCATCATGGAAGCCGCGCGGGATGCCGGCGCGCACGCCGTGAAACTGCAAACCTATACCGCGGATACGATAACGATTGATCATGACGGCCCCGGCTTCGTCATCGAAGGCGGGTTATGGGATGGGCGGCGTCTGCATGAACTGTATCAGGAAGCTTCCACCCCATGGGACTGGCACCGCGCGCTGTTCGATAAAGGCCGCGAATTGGGCATTGCCGTATTCAGCTCGCCATTCGACGAAACGGCAATTGAGCTCCTGGAATCGCTGCAAGCGCCGGCCTACAAGATCGCATCTTTCGAACTGGTCGACCTGCCGCTTATCCGGCAGGCGGCGATGACGGGAAAGCCTCTTGTCATGTCCACGGGCATGGCCAATCTGGCGGAAATCGGGGACGCCGTCTCTGCGGCCCGTGAGGCCGGTTGCGACCAGCTGATCCTGCTGCATTGCGTCAGCAGTTATCCGGCGCCGGCGGACCAGAGCAACCTTCGCACCATCGCGGACCTCACGATGCGCTTCGATGTCATCACCGGGCTATCCGACCATACCCTCGGCACGTCGGTATCCATTGCCGCCACGGCGCTGGGAGCGCCATTCATCGAAAAGCATTTCACCTTGCGCCGGTCCGATGGTGGCCCGGACTCCGCATTTTCGCTTGAACCAGCCGAACTCGAACAGCTTGTAGAGGGCACGCTGACAGCCTGGCAGGCACTTGGCCGGGTCAATTACGACCGCACGGAAAGCGAACGCGGCAATGTCCAGTTTCGACGGTCGCTTTATGCCGTCGCGGATATCCGTGAAGGAGAACTTCTGACCGCCCGTAACACCCGTTCGATCCGCCCCGGTTTCGGCCTGCCCCCCAAGCATTTTCCCGAGATCCTCGGCAAACGCGCCACGCGCGATATACCACGCGGCACACCGCTTGCCTTCAGCATGATTGCAGGCGGTAACGGGGCATGACCGGCGCCATGCCGCGTTTCATTTTCACGGTTTCAACCGGCCGCAGCGGGCAGGCATCCCCCGATTTCGGCCAGATTGGCCATGCCCGTGGACATGACAAGAGGCTTTCCCGTCATCGCCGCCCGCCGGATAAGCGGCAGGTCGACCAGTTCGAAAGATGCGATCTTGTAGGCCGGCGCTTGCAGCGATTCCAGGAGCTCAATTGCCGTTTCGTCGAATGGCGAGCTGAATACGGCAATGCCCAATTCGCGGCCTTTATCGAACAGCGCGCGGTGCCAGTCCCATGGGGTGGAAGCTTCCTGATACAGTTCATGCAGACGCCGCCCATCCCATAACCCGCCTTCGATGACGAAGCCGGGGCCGTCATGATCAATCGTTATCGTATCCGCGGTATAGGTTTGCAGTTTCACGGCGTGCGCGCCGGCATCCCGCGCGGCTTCCATGATGGCAAAGGCGCGGTTGATGTCGCCATTGTGGTTGGCCGACAGTTCCGCGACTATATAGGGGGGGGAGTCCGGGCCTATTTCGCGGCCGGCTATCGTGATGGATTTCCGGGTCATGCCTGTGCCGCCAGATGATACAGGCCGTTGTGCCGCGTAAATCCGGCCTTTTGGAAAAGCGCCTGTGACGCGACATTGCCGGGCAGGATTTCCGCCAGCAATTTCGCTTCGGGGACGAGTTTGCAGGCCAGTGACAGGGCGCAGCGGGCGACGCCTATCCGGTAATGGCCCGGGGCGACGTATATGGAGACTTCCATTTCGAGGGGGCCGTTATCTACTCCGGCTTGCCGGTCCAGGCGCAGGACACCGGACGGCTCTTCGCCATGCAGCACGACGTTCAACAAGACCCTATCGTCGGATATGCAGCGGGCCACCCATGCATTGTGTTCTTCCCGTGCCGGCAGCTCGGGATTGCGTGCGAAGGCCCTCGTCTCCGGTGCCATCTGCCAGGCATAGATCATCTCCGTATCCGCCATCACCGCAGGACGCAGCGAAACGGGCTGTCCATCGTGGGCGGTTTCGCCGGACGCAATGCGTAGCGCGGTCCGGCGCGTACCCAACCCGTCACAAAGCCCGAATGCCGCGCGGGAAAGGCTTTGCCGGGTTTCCTCGTCCTGCGAAAGCCTGGAAATGTTGTCCGCAATCATTTCCGCCGTGACAGCGGACTTGTTGCCCAGAATGACGGCCGCACCGGCTCTGGCGAGTGCGGTTGCGTTTTCTGTCTGGTTATCTGCGACGATGATCATCAATGTGGGTAATCCCAGGCAGCATCGTTCCCAAGAAGATACGCCACCCGCGCCTATTGCCAGGTCGGCCGATGCCATTAATGCCGCCATGTTACCGGAGTCGAGGTGCAGAACGGACGATTGATTGTCGGGCAGGGTCTCTATCCGTTGCCGCAAGGCGCCAAGATGTGGTGAATTTTCGGCGGCCACGATATCGATTGCAACAGGCAGGTTCGTCGCCGCAATGCCGTCCAGCGCCCGGAGCGAGAGCCCCTCGGGGTCGGTCGCGCCGAGGCTGACCAGGATGCGGTTCAAGCTGCGGGTTGTTCTGTGCTGAATGATACGGTGCTGCAAAAATTCCAGACGCAGCATAGCGTATTGCGGCCCGATCAGGAGTCTGCAGGCGGGCGGTACGAGAGCGTCGTAATCGTGTGCCTGCCGTGTGCCGCCCTGATCCAGTAACCAGTCGCAATCGTGCGGCCGGTCCGCCAGGTCGTCGATAACGAGGACCGAGCGACTGTAGTCGCGCGTCGCCGTTTCGAAGGTCCTGTCCATTACTATCCGCGTCGGCGGCTCAAGGGACCCGTAATGCTGTCGCGGTACGGCCTCTGGGTGGACTGGCGGGAAGACCGGCAGCTCAACCTAAAGACCGAAGAACTCATGATGATGCTGGAAGGCGACCGGTCGCTGATCGACATCGCCTGGACACTCGAACTGCCGCTGGACACCGTAGCGCGGTATCTGGACCGGTTTCACGAGGCCGGCCTGATTGAAAAGCACGATGCGCCGGTACGCCCGTGACAGGGAACATTCTGATAACAGGCCTTCTTGTCGATGATTGAATTCCTGGACGCCGCGCCAGCGGGGCCGCAGCGGTTCGACTTGCCCGGCGCCACGGTCTGGATGAGCGGCCATGCCAAGGGCCGCGACGATCATGTCCGTCGCGCGGGAAGCCGCCGCGCAGACCGCCGCTTCCGTCTGCCGGATGGCTCGACCGGCTCCACGGGCACTTACTGCCTGGTCGTGTCCGGCGAAGACGGCGCCTTTGCCGCTGTGGATACCGGTCCGCAGCTACCCGCTGGTCTGGGCGCAATACCGCCGACAGGCGTCGCCGTCAACCCATTACGGGCCGGCCATGGAGACCCGTCTGAACCTCGGTCCCGAGCAGATGGACGCCGGATGTGCTGGCTGCGGTTGCGCATCGTCCGGCTTCACCATCGGAAACGCGACGCTGTACCGAAACGTCACCCAGTTGGGCCCCGGCGAATTCCTCTGGGTCGACCGAAACGGGACCGTCGCAGCGGCGAGTACCACCGGTGGGAGCCCTGGTGCAACAGGAAACCGATGCCGACCCCGACAGCTCTGGCACAGCGCCTTTCGACGCATTGAACGAGCAATTGATCGACGACCTCATCGCCGGAATCGATGACCGTTCGGCCCGTCCTGGTGCCCCTGTCGGCTGGCCTCGATTCCCGGATGATCGCGTCCGGCCTGAAGGAGGCCGGCTATCGAGAACGTCCATTGCGTGGCCTATGGCGTTCCCGGCAACCGGGAAGCCGAAGTCAGCCGCGAAGTCGCCCGGCGCCTTGGATATGACATGGTCCTTTGTCCCCTATTCCAATGCGGCTTTGGGCGAAATGTTCCGATGATCCCGATTACGCCCGCTACAAATCCTACTCCGACAGCCTGACCGGCATGCATTTTCCGCAGGAATACCGGATGCTTACGGTTCTGCGGCAACGCGGCGTCCTGGCGGACGAGACCGTCGTCGTAAACGGTCAATCCGGCGACTTTCATTGCCGGAAACCATATTCCCGCTACCCTGTTCGACGCCGGCCGGGTCACGGAAGAGGAGCGCATTCGACCGTCATCGTCGAACGCCCTGATCGCAAAAGCATTTCAAGCACTGGGCGACATTGATGACGCCGGACTATCTGGACCGCATTGGCCACCTGCTGCGCCAGTCGATTGCCGCTCTCGGCGTATGGCCCGTGGCGCCGCACCGGGATCACGGCATATACGAGTATGTCGAATTCCATGATCGCCAGAGCAAATACGTGCTGAACGGCCAGCGGGTATATGAATACATGAACCTTGACTGGCGCATCCCACTTTGGGATCGCGCCTATCTCGATTTCTGGGCAAAGGCGCCGCTTTCCGCCAAGATGGGTGAATCGCTGTACCGCACAGTGCTGGAACGGGACAACTGGGCCGGCGTGTGGCAGGACACCCCCGTCAATCCGCAACGGATACGCCCGCACTGGATGCGGCCTCTGCGCTTCATCGCGAAGGCGATGCATCTGCCGCTCGGGCGCGACCGATGGCATCTTTTCGAGAAGCGATATCTGGATTACTGGATGACGACCACATGCGCCTATGCCGCATGGCCATACCGTCAGGTCGCCGCGGACCGGCGGGGCCATTACGGCCCCAGTGGATGGCATATTGCCGATTACCTGAACAACAAGGGCGTGCGCTGGAATGGCACCATCTGACACAGACGGAACGGGCCGCGCGGTGCCGGACTTCACCGCGCCGGGGTATGCGGCGATTTTGCGCCGCTTCCTTGAAATGGGCTATGCCGTGCGCGACTTCGAATCCGCACAACACGATACACGGCATCTGGTGCTGCGGCACGATATCGACATGTCTGTGCAGGCGGCGCTTGAAATCGCCACAATCGAAAGCGGAATGGCGCTGCAGGCGTCATACTTCATTCTGTTGCGCTCTGACCTCTACAACCCCTTTACCTCCGAAAACCTGCACGACATCAAGCAGATCGCCAAAATGGGCCACGATGTCGGCCTGCATTTTGATGCATCACTATACGCAGCGGCGCGCGAGCCGCTCGAACAGGCGGTATCATGCGAATGCGCGATACTCGAAGCAATGCTGGATCAACCGGTCCGGACGATCAGTTTTCATCGCCCGGCACAAGCGCTGCTCGGCCTGCCGGGCAGGATCGCCGGGCGGCGGCACACCTACGAGCCCTATTTCTTTCATGACATGGGTTACTGTTCCGACAGCAGGGGCGAATGGCGGTATGGCCATCCGCTGGATCATCCTGCAATCGAAGAAGGCAGCGCATTGCAGCTTCTCACGCACCCGATCTGGTGGACCGGCACCGACAGCATCGACAGAATTGTCCGGCTCAACAGCCTGCGAACCGGTCGAGACGGATCATTCGCCGATGCCCTCGCGGCAAACTGCGAACCCTATCGCGCTGCGATAGCAGACGGTCCGGCCTAATCGTAATATTTTCGGTCGAATTATGGCCAATCGGCAGAAATCCGTTCCGCGACCGCGCCGAATCTGAATAACTGAACCTTGGACCAATCTTTCCGGCCCATGTCCTGTTGCAACACCGCCCCTTAAGAAAGCAAATCTGATGTCTGTTCGAATTGGTGTCCTTGGTACCGGCTACTGGGGCAAGAATCTGCTCCGAAACGCTGGCGATTTGGGCGCGCTCGCCGCCATCGCGGACACGAATCCAGAAACAGCGCTCGCCTTTTCCCGGCAATATCCATCTGCCATGCGGCATGACAGTGCAGCGGAAATGTTCGCGGACCCGAATATCGATGCGGTGATGATCGCAACGCCTGCCGCCACCCATGGCGCCCTGACAAAACAGGCGCTGGATGCCGGCAAACATGTATTTGTGGAAAAGCCGCTTTGCCTGGACCTGGTCGAAGCGAAGGCCCTCAGCGAACTTGCCGATTCCCGGAATCTCACGCTGATGGTCGGACACCTGCTTCTCTATCACCCCGCATTCATCGCCTTGCGCGCCTTTGTGGGAGCGGGAGAAATCGGACCACTCCGCTATATCTATTCCAATCGCGCCAGCCTCGGCAAAATCAGGCGTGAGGAAAATGTGCTGTGGTCATTCGCCCCGCATGACATTTCGATGATGCTGGCGCTGTTCGACCGCGCCCCTCGGAGCGTGACATGCAACGGGAATGCCTGGCTTAGCCCGACGGTGGCCGACCTGACCCTCAGCCATTTCGATTTCGGCGACGGGCAGCAGGGCCATATCTTTGTCAGTTGGCTTCACCCCTTCAAGGACCAGCGGCTCGTCGTTGTTGGCCAGGAGGGAATGGTCGTCTTCAACGATACCCAAAACGGCGAGGACAAGCTTTTGTATTATCGCCACAAGGTTGGCTGGTCGGACGACCTTCCCGTCATGGAAAAGGCCGATGCTACGCCCATTCCATATGGCAAGGCGGAACCGCTGAATGAAGAAGTGAAGCATTTCATCGATTGCTGTAACACCGGAAAGCGACCGGTATCAGACTCGGATGAGGCCATAAGGGTGCTATCGGTCCTAGATGCATGCCAGACATCCATGAAAACAGGCACCTCCGTAGACGTCCCGTCGCTATGAGCAGCGCCCCCTTCATCCACCCGACCGCCATCGTCGATAATGGCGCATCGGTCGGTCCCGGGTCCAAGGTCTGGCACTTCGTTCATGTCCTGTCCGGCACCACGATTGGCGCGGGATGCGTGCTTGGCCAGAACGTCATGGCCGGGCCGGATGTCGTCATCGGCGACGGCTGCAAGCTGCAGAACAATGTCGCGGTCTACAAGGGCGTCACGCTGGAAGCCGATGTCTTCTGCGGCCCGTCCTGCGTCTTCACGAATGTGCTGACGCCGCGCGCCTTCGTCGAACGGAAGAACGAATTCGCGCCGACCCTGGTCCGCCGGGGTGCGACAATCGGCGCGAACGCCACGATTGTCTGCGGCGTGACGATCGGGCAATACGCGATGATCGGCGCTGGCGCCGTCGTCACGAAGGATATTCCCGACCACGCGCTGGTCGTCGGCAACCCGTCACGCCGCATCGGCTGGGTCAGCCGTTCGGGGGAACGCCTCGGAGAAAATCTTACCTGTCCCCGGACAGGCGAAACATATCAGGAAACTGACAACGGACTGGTTCGGATTGAAGCCAATGAATGAAAACACCCCCATCGCTTTCGTTGACCTGAAGGCGCAGTACCAGGCGCACAAGCCTGCCATCGACGCCGCGATCCAGAAGGTCCTGGATCATGGCCGGTTCATTATGGGACCGGAGGTCATAGAACTGGAAGCCGCCCTCGCCACGTTCACCGGCGCGAAACACGTGCTGGGCTGTTCCAGCGGGACCGATGCCATTGTCATGATCATGATGGCCGAGGGCATCGGGCCGGGCGACGCCATTTTCGTACCCAGTTTCACCTTCACCGCCACGGCGGAGGCCATCCTGCTGCTGGGCGCGACGCCCGTTTTCGTGGATGTCGATCCCGACGATTTCAATATCGACTGCGCGGACCTTGAACAGCGCATCCAAGCTGTCAAATCTGCCGGAAGGCTCGTCCCGCGCGGCATCCTGGCCGTGGACCTGTTCGGCCTTCCCGTCGAATACGACCGCTTGAACGCGGTTGCCGACAGGTATGGGCTGACCGTCTGGGACGATGCCGCGCAGAGCTTCGGCGGCAGCCTGGGTAACATCAAAGTCGGCGCGCTGTGCCGCGCGACGGCAACCAGCTTCTTTCCAGCCAAGCCGCTCGGGTGCTATGGCGACGGTGGCGCCGTGATGACCGATGATGACGAACTCGCGGACAGGATTCAGTCGATTCGCGCCCACGGTAAAGGCGGTGAGAAATACGATATCGTCCGCGTTGGGCTGAACGCCCGGCTGGATACGATACAGGCGGCGGTTCTTCTGGCGAAACTGCCGCATTTCGCGGGGGAGATCGCGCGGCGCGAGGCCGTTTCGCAGCAATATGACAAGAAACTGTCGAATCTGGTTAAGACGCCGGCACGTTACCAGGGGCGGTCCAGCGCCTGGGCGCAATACACCATTAAAGTACCGGCCGGGAAACGGGACGCGATTGCCAATGCGCTGAAAGACCTCGGCATCCCGACCGCGGTCTATTACCCGCTGCCGATGCATCTCCAGACGGCCTACCGGACCTACGGCGAGGGCGCGGGCTCCCTGCCCATCAGCGAAATGCTCGCCGGCGAAGTCCTCAGCCTGCCGATGCATCCGTTTCTCGAAGAACCGGCGGTCGCGCGCATTGCCGATGCGGTCGCCAAGGCCGTGTCGAACGGGACTTAACCGCGCGATGGCCGACCCCCGCGCCGCCGGTGGCCCTGATACGGCAGACTATCCGAAAATCGTCGCCGTGCTAACGGATTCGCGCGGGCTCGACACCTATTACCTCAACCCGCAATACCCGGCGGGCTATGGAATCGACCGGGTATTTGCCACCCGGCTCGGTCGCAGGCTTCGAGCGAAGAATCTGCCGTTCCCCTATGACACCGTCCTGCTGCCCGATCATTTCCGGGCGGGTTCGGCAGATTCCAGGATATTACGCCTAGCACTGACAGATCCCGCCGCTGTCATTCTTTGCGATGGTATCTGGGAAACCCTGCTGAATCGCGAGAAGTATTTTCAATCCGCTGAACAGCTTGGCCGCCTGCCACACGGCCTGTTTGGCAGCGACCAGGCCGCCGACATGGAACGCGCCGGATCGGTGCTGACCGAACTTTTTCTCGCCGGCGATCTGGACGTATCCCCATCCCGGTATTTCGACAGCCTGAACCGCATTACCAGCTATTTCGCCCGGCGGCGGCGGCAGGTTTACTGGCTGTCCCTGCCGGTGCCGCCCCCCGGTCATCGTGGCGGCATCCATTACGCCGGTAACTACCGCCCCCTGCCGGGCTGGGACCTCTGCCTCAGCGCCATCAACGAAGCGGCAGGCCGGGTCATGACCGGCTGGGGCCAGAACGTGATCGACCTCGACCCGGTCATCGAAAAATTCGGCGGCGCGGATTCAGCACTTCTGGACCTGTGGCACTTCACGGCCGCTTTCCACGACCATCTGGCCGAACATATGGCTACCCAACTCTCAAGGGACCTTGCTGCGGTCCCGGACCATGCCTGCCATCCGTCCCATGGCGCGATGATCCCGGGGCGGGTCCAGGGCTGGCCCGTCCGGACCCTTGGCGAAGATGTCGATATTGGCCGGATTAATACCCTCACCGATACCATACTGGTCATCGCGGAACCGGATCCCGCCTTACGCGAGACGCGGGCGCGGGCGATCCTGTCGCAATGTCCGGATTCCGTGATACCGATTTATCCCGATGAGCGTTGAAAGGGAAACGATGCCCGACAACCGGAACGACAAACGCATCCCGTTCACGAAACCCTGGTTTCCGGAAGCAATGCGCCGCGACCTGCTCGCCGATCTTGATTCCGTCATGGCGAGTGGCAATCTGATGCTGGGTCGGTTCGCGAAATCTCTTGAACAGCAATTCGCGGACCTGACCCTCACAGCGTATGCGGTTTCGCTGACCACAGCGACGACGGGGCTGCAGATCGCATTGCGCCATGCCGGTGTATCTGGCGGCGAAGTTCTGGTTCCGGCAGCCAGCTTTATCACCGACGTCAGCGCCGTCCAGATGGAAGGGGCGACGCCTGTTCTGGTCGATATCGATCCGGCGACCCTGTCTTTCGACATGGCGGACCTGGAGCGAAAAATTACCAGCCGTACGAAGGCGATCATATGGGTTCATCTGGTCGGCTATATCGCGGAAAACTACCAGCAGATTCTGGACGTCGCCAAACGGCACGGACTTTTCGTGATCGAGGATGCATCCCACGCCCATGGCGCATCGATAGACCATCGACCGGCCGGGTCGCTGGGCGATGTCGGCCTGTTCAGCTTCTACCCAACCAAGATCATGACGACCGGTACGGGCGGCATGCTGGTGACCGGCAGTGAGCCACTTGCGCAGTTCGCCCAGGCGATGCGGCTTTTCGGTAAGGATGTGAACAGCGGCGAAATCGTTCATCAGGGCAATGACTGGTTCATGGACGAATTCCGCGCCTGTATCGGTGTCCACCAGGCGAGGTACCTCGCCGACAATCTGGCGCGCCGGCGTGCGTCAGCCGCGAAGTATCTCGACCGGTTGCGCAATCGACGGCATATCCGATGCCTTCAACCAGTGGCCGGGAATTTTCCCGCCTGGTACCAGTTCCCGGTCTTCCTGGAGGACGGTATCGACAGCGAATCCGTCCGCCAGGAAATGAACAACCGGAACATCGCCTGCAAGCAGATATACAGGCCCGTGCACCACGAAGCCCTGTTTGCGGAAATGAACCGGCCGGGGCTGGAAGGCACCGAACGTGCGCTTGGTCAGTCCCTCTGCCTGCCGATGTTCGTCGACATCACAGATGACGAAATTGACCAGGTCGTGGAAACGCTTCTGAAGACAGTCGCCGAGGCCGCCTGATTGTGACAGTTCTCGTGACCGGGGCGTCCGGGTATCTTGGCCGGCATGTTGTCCGGCAACTAGCCGCCACGGATATTCCTGTCGTTGCGCAGGTCCGGAATCCGCAAGCATCGCCGACTGGCACTGCGGTCGCCATTGGCGATTCGACGGCCGCGGTCGCCATTGGCGACCTGTGCGACACGGATGCGGTCCGGCGGATTTTGGCGACCCATCGCCCGCATACGGTTATCCACTGTGCGGCGCACATCCCCCGCACGGGCCGGGACGACGAAGTGGAAATATCCCTACGCGACAATGTCACAGCGACGGAAACGCTGCTGGATGCCTGCCGGGAATACGAGATCCGCAGGGTCGTATACTCATCGACGATTTCGGTCTACACCCGTGCACCGGGTGACGGCGCCGCCGCTACGGAAGCCGACCCTTTGGACCCGCAGGGGTTTTACGGTGCGCACAAGCTTGCAGGCGAAGCCCTGTGCCAAGACTGGTGCGGTGAAGATGCAAAGCGTACCTGCGTCATCCTGCGGTTTTCGGGTATCCATGGCGGCGGCCGCCGCTCCGGCGTCGTCTATGCCTTCCTGACAGCCGCAATGGCAGGCGAACCTGTTTCCGTCGGGTCCCCCGACTCCCGGTTATCCCTGCTCAATGTCGAAGATGCCGGATCGGCGGCGTGCATTGCTGCCACCCGGCCACCAGGACCCGGCGTCTCAATCCTGAACATCGCCGGCGCGGAGACGATATCCCTCAAGGCGCTGGCGCTGGATATCACCGCTATGACAGACAGCAACAGCGAAATCATTTACGGCGAGAGTCCGGCCCGTACCTCCGCCCTGGCAATCGGCATGGCGCAATCCGTCCTGGGTTTCAATCCGGCGCCGCTGCATTCATGGCTTGCGGCGGAACGGGACCTGCTTTCGCGGGCAGATAGCGGCAAAACATGATCGTCGCGATCCATCAGCCGAACTACGTGCCATGGCTGGGTTACTTCGCCAAGATCGCACGGGCCGGGATTTTCGTCTTTCTTGACGATGTCCAGTATACCAAGAACGGCTATACCAACCGGGTCCAGGTTTCCAATAACGGCCTTCCGCACTGGCTGACCCTGCCGGTCAAGGTCCATCTGGGCGACCGGATCGATTCGGTGCGCCCGGCCCTGGTCGACTGGCCGGAACGGCATTGCGCAACCCTGCGGAACTTTTACCGCAACGCCCCGGCATTCAAGGAAGCCTGGCCGGAAATCGAGCAAATTTACGGAACCCTGCCGGACAGCACCCTGGCCGACATCAATATCCATCTCGTCGTTGAATTGACGCGTCTTCTGGCGCTGCCCATCCAGTTCGCCCGCTCGTCCGATATCGACACCACGGACAGCAGCGGCGACGAACGGCTGGTTCGAATCGTCGAAAACCTCGCGCCTTGCGGAACCTACCTGTCCGGCGAAGGCGGTCGGAATTACCAGACTGCCGGCACCTTTGCTGACAGGGGAATCCAGCTGGACTACCTTGGCTTCAAGCATCCGGCATACCAGCAGCGGGACAGAGAATTCACGCCCGGTCTTTCCGTACTGGACGCCATTTTCGAACTGGGCCGCGACGGTGCCGCCCGGCTCATCGCGCCACAACAGGCCTGACCAGGATGCCGCAACGCGTTCTCTGTCTTGATATCGAAGGCGGCTATGGCGGTTCGTCACGAAGCCTCTACGAAATGCTGCGCCAAATCGACCGCAATCTGGTCGAGCCGGTCGTCTGGTGCCGCAAGGAAGGGCCCGTCCAGAACCGGTACCGCGCATCGGGTATAGAAACCCGGGTCATGCCGGACATGCCTACCATCACGGCGCTGCCAAGGCTGTCCCGCAACCTTTATACGTTCGGCCGGTTTCTCCTGACGGACTGGTCGCGTTCCAGCAAATTTCGCCAGGCACTTCTGGAAGCAGCGCCGCAGTTCGATCTCATCCACTGCAACCACGAATCGCTGTTCCTCGTCAGCCGCTGGCTTGCGCCCCGAATTTCGACACCCGTCACCTTTCATATCCGGACCAACCTCTGGGATTCCGCCTTCGCCCGGTTTCAGGTACGGACCATCGCCAAGACCGCGGCCAGCCTGGTTTTCATCACCGAAAACGAGCGCGACACATTCCAGCGTCACCTTGGCGCCGAACCGAAGGGCCAGGTTATCTATAACCCGGCCGCGCCCCCGGAAACCCTCCCTGCCCCCTATCCCGGCATCGCCGGCGATAACCGCCTCAGGCTGGCCTGCCTCAGCAATTTTTCGTGGGGCCGCGGGATCGACCGCCTTGTCGAACTCGCGGAATCGCTCGCCGCGCGGGGCCGCCGCGACATCCATTTTGTCGTTGCTGGAAACATGCAGCTTACTGCCTCGCTATCAGGCGAACTGGGCCGGATCGCGAGGAAGGGCGGGACGCTGGCCGATTACGCCGCCGCGCGCGGCGTCGACGATATGTTCACCTTCCTTGGCCACGTCAATACGCCTGAGAGCGTCCTTAGCGGATGCGACGCGCTGATCAAGCTATCCCGTGAGGCAAATCCCTGGGGCCGCGATATCATCGAAGCGCTGGCCATGTCGCGGCCAGCAATTTCGCTGGGTCAGTGGGACAAATTCATCGGCAATGGCGAAACCGGCATCCTGCACGAAACCTTTCAGCCGGACGCCCTTGCGGCGGATATTATCGCCCTTGCGGACAATCGCGAACGGGTTGCGGAAATGGGACGCGCCGGCCAGGACCGTATCGCGCGCCTTTGCGACCCCTCAGCCCGCGCCGGCGATCTGGCGCAGTTCTGGGAGCAGACAGTAAATTTCCCACGTCAGGCGTAAGCCCTAACGGCGGCGGATACGGCGCGCAATATCGAGTAAAGCGAGTCCGCTGAGCAGGATCAGGACGGGTTCGAACGGCAGCCGGTATTTCGGCGATCCGACCGGGCCGTTCAGCGCCAGGAAGTACCCTATACACAATGCCGCAAAGATCGCGGCCCAGGGTGATATCCGGAAAAGACAGATCATCCCGTACAACTGCGCCATGGAAAAGGCGGCTGCAAACAACAGCCCGCCCGCCATCGCATTGGTGTATGCGGCAGATGAACCAGCCAGCATGTTCCGGAACTGCGCGACGATGCCGTTGCCTTCGGTCGTATCGAAACTCGCATGGGGCATGTGCCGGATGCGCGGGTCGACCGCGATCGCGGGCGCAGCCAGGTTTATCACGGCGCCGCTCAGCCAGGCCTTTACCACCGCGCCGAGCGGATATTCTCCAAGCGCCTGCAGGGCGAAGTGCCGCAAAACCGCGCTGCGCTGAAACGGCGTCGCATCGGCTTCCAGCAGGCCTTCGGATTCGATGCGCTGCTCAATCGATTTCCTCAGTTCCGCCGCGCCCAGGGCGCGCGGTGTTCCGTCCGCCGCGCGCCGCACCAGCGGCACCAGCCACCCCGTCAGATGCGTGCCGGTCTGACTGCTCATCGCCACGGTGTCGAATTGCGTCAGGTTCCGGTAGACCAGCGGCGATACAGGCAACAGGCTCAGCACAAGAAACAGGACCGCCGCAATCGCCGCAACTGTGGCCCCGCGGAGGCGATACAACGGCACGCCAATCGCGGCCGGCAGCATCAGAAACGGAAGAAACTGCGCCGCGCTTCGCGTTGCCAGTGCAAGCCCCAGCGACAGCCCGGCCAGCGCGACCGAACCTAACGACGCCGTGCGTAGGAAATGCGCCGCAGCTGCCAACATCGCTGTCATGAAAAATAAGAATAGCGAGTCCGACAGGATCATCGCACTGTGGATGATCAGGTTTACCCAGAACGCTGCAGACAAACCGGCAAGCAACGCCAGTGACCGTGACACCTGGGCACCAATCACAGCGATCATTAAGCAGGTAAGAGAATCCAGGACGCCCTGTGCGAACAGGATAGCCGGCAGTGAATCGGAAAACAGCCACCGTAGCCCCGCAAGGAAAACGGAATAGCCTGGCACTCTCTCAGTTTCAGGAATAATCGCGCCACTGGCAACAATTCTGCCGAAGACGCTGTGATCGAGTAGAACACCAGCGCCGTCCCAATAGATCGGCGCATCTTCTACCAGGACCATATCAATCGATAAGGGCGAGAGCATGAGGTTTAACACTCGTACCGCCAGCGCCACAAAAAATACTAACGCCAGCATGCCTCTAATGGGCGTCTCCCGCTTTGATCCCGCCAAAATCATGTGTGGTCAACCCAACCGGGGCCTTCGCCAGAAGCCCGCGACACCGCCCAGATAAAAGGCTCGGTTAAAAAAAATACGGATACTGGGAACATGTAGCTACCCATTTCCAATAACTACCCCGCGTAAATTCATTCGATCAGCACCCTCGGAGCTAACCGTTATTTTTGGTGATGGCAAGCTCAGGCGGCGTTTTGATTGTGCTGATTTTGCTGTTCGACGCCATCATTGAATTTGACGCCGGTGATGAGTTTCGGCAACTGGTTTTTGCCTCGTAATCGCAGCCAGGTTTTCTCCGCCTCCTTGATAACCTTGAAGACCATTAGCTCCATGGTCGCCATGGACAGGCAGCCTTTGGAGCGTTTGGTTCGATGACGCACTGTCGCGAAGGTGCTTTCAATAGGGTTTGTGGTTCGGATGTGGGTCCAGTGTTCCGCCGGGAAATCATAAAAGGCGAGCAGTTCGTCTTCGTCCCTGGTCAACCGTTCCGCCGCCTTCGGGTATTTTGCCTGGTATTTTTCACAGAACACCGACAACGCATTTTCCGCCGCCAGACGGCTCTCGGCCCTCCAGATATTGTGCAGGTCGGCCTTGACCTTGGCCTGCATGGCTTTCGGCATATCGTTCAGAATATTGGCCGTTTTGTGAACCCAGCAACGCTGCTGGCGGGTCGCCGGAAACACTTTTCCAAGCGCCGACCAGAAACCCAGAGCGCCGTCGCCAATCGCCAGCAGCGGTGGATCGGCGAGACCACGCGCTTTCAGATCAATCAGAAGCTCCGCCCAGCTCTGGGCGCTTTCCCGATAGCCGGAGACAAAGCCCACCAGTTCCTTCTTGCCCTCCGGTGTGGCCCCGATAATGACCAGCATACACTGGCTTTGATCTTCCATGCGCGCCTGGAAATAGATCCCATCGGCCCAGATATAAACATAGCGCCGGGCCGATAAAGTCCGGCCGCGCCAATGTTGCAGCTCTTCTTTCCAGCTTTTGCATAAGCGCAGGACCGTGTCCGATGACAGGTTCGGCGCATCTGGACCAAGCAAGGCGGACAGCGCGTCTTGGAAGTTTCCGGCGGAAATTCCCTTCAAATAGAGCACCGGCAAGACCGCGTCCAAACTCTTCGTGCGCCGGGCGTGTTTGGGCAAAATGCTGGGCGAGAAATGGATCTTTGCCAAGCCATCCACCGCACGGTCTCGCACCCGCGGTTGGCGAACACGCACCGCCCCGATGCCGGTCTGAATACCGCGCTCCGGCAAATGACCGTGACGCACGATCCGTGCCCGGCCGTCGTCCAGGCGTTCGTCCGCATGCGCCTCAATAAAACTTGAAACCTCCGCCTCAACAGCATGCGCCAGCAAACGCTGCGCCCCGTTGCGCAGAACGTCCGTCAGGAGATCGCTAAACGCCCCTGGTTGAACTAGCGGTGTAACTATAGAATCCGTCATGGCGTATCTTTCCTTTCCTGGAATTTATGGATGCCTGAACAACATCCAAGATACGCCGCCTAATTCCCCGTCACCAAAATTCGCCGTTAGCTCGGCACCCTCGTCAATTCGTCTACTGTACTGACAATGGATTGACCAATAAAACATGCAGCGGCCGCGTTGATTTCCAGAAACCGCGACACAGTCAGGAGCACAGAAATCTCACTCACGGACCGAACAAATATTACCTTCGTTCTGCCGTCCTTCGCCGGCGGGGGGGCGGAACGCGTTGTGTTAACGCTTGCGCGTCACCTGAACCGCGACCGTTTCATACCCGCCCTGATTGTCCTGAATGGTAACGGACCGCTGCGCGATCTCGTCCCTCAGGACATCACAATCACGGACCTTGAAAGGCCTCGGTTACGGCATGCATGGCGGCATCTGGGCCGGGCGCTTCAGACTGTACCGAGCGGAATAGTTCTGCCGACGATCAGCCATGTCAACCTTGCCGTTCTGATGCAACGCCGCCGGATGCCGGCGGGAACCCGCATTGTCGCGCGGGAATCGAACACACCATCAGCAAGTTTACAAACGACCCGATGGCCATGGCTGATGCGATACCTTTATCGCCGCTACTTCCCCCTTGCAGACGCCATCATGTGTCCTTCCGACCTTGTCGCAAATGAATTCGCCACAGATTTTGGATTGAATCGCGACAGGCTGAAGGTCCTGCCCCATCCCGTCGATACAGCGGCAATACGTACTGCCGCAACGCCACCTATCCGCAAACACGGTGCAGGTCTTCGCTTCGTTGCGGCCGGCCGCATGACGCCGCAAAAGGGGTTCGACCGTCTGCTCGAACTCTTCGCCACCCTGCCGGAAGACGCGCACCTGACACTACTGGGCGAAGGCAGCGAAACCGGGAACCTTCAGCAACAGGCCGCACAACTTCGTATTTCGGCGCGTATCGAATTCGCTGGTTTTTCGACCAATCCCTGGCGCTACTATGCTGGCGCGGATGCCTTTTTACTCCCGTCCCGCTGGGAAGGCATGCCGAATGCCGCCCTGGAAGCACTGGCCGTTGGAACCCCTGTCATTGCCCGGCGAGAGGCCGGTGGCATTGCGGAAATCGATCCTACTGGAAATGCAATTACCCTGACGGCCAGCTCTGCGGAATTCGCCGCAGCGATGCAAAGACCCGCCCCACGTACTGACGTTGAATTACGCGAAAGCCTGCTACCTGATCGCTTTACATTGGGCGCGGTGATGACCCAATTCGAAACGTTGATTGATACTGTTGCAGCAGGCTCCTTGGCGCCGAAACGCTGACCGCAACCAGGCGGACAAGACTGCGGATCAGACGCCGCGCCGCATATACGGCGTGTACAGATTCATCATCCGCACGGTTCCGGCATCGGGGCCCATCTGGGTCAGGTCAATCGTAAGGCTGGCAAGCGGTGTTACCAACTCCACAACCCCAATGTATTCCGTTCCATTGCTCGCGTCGTTTCGAAACACGCGCAACTGGCGCACTTCGCCACGCACTTCAAACTGGCGGCGCAGTCCGTCGGTTATATCCTTGGCACCGTTCGGCCCGGCACCGACGAAGCGAACAAGTATCATATAGCCGGCTTCATCTTTGGGTACCGATACCGCGTCCTCCGGATAAACCAGCGTGCCCTCCATCCGGTACCCCCCGAGGGTACGGGACAGTACCCGGCGCGACCATGGCGACAGGTTTTCGCCTGAGAAACCCCGATATTCGTCGCTTTGAAGGGCCTCGACTGTCTCGAGATCATAGAATGCCATATAACGTGGCCAGCCCTGTACGCATACCCAGCGCTGCGCGGTCAGGAACCCCGGCGCTGTCTGCCGTTCCGGCACATGCTCCAAATCATACCAGTCGTTGAATTCTTCCGCTTCGGTTGACTGCGGCTCCATCGCTGCAATCAACAATCCTTTGTTTTTACTCACTTATACCCCCCACAGACACTCGCGATACGAAAACCGAAAATCCCCAAATTTATTTTCATCGGTATTTCGGTAAGTCGATTTTCCCACGCGAATACCTTCGCAATGGTTAAAATCCATTATCATTTGTCCCCATTAACACAGGTTTTTCCGTCGATGAAGAGGCATGCATTGTCTTCCCACCGATAAGATCAATGCGCGCCGCAGCGGCTAGCCGGGTCAGAAACGATAACAATAGGGGGGCGTGTATTGGCGGTTGCCATTGCGCCTGGCAAAACCTTATGACGCAAGGGGGATGCGGCGAGCGCTTTATCTCATAGCCGTTCGCGGTGGAATTAATGCCGTATCACCTGTTCAGGATGGTAACAGCGGCTCAGAACCTTCTGCCGTTTTGGCCTTATAACCGGCTTTTCACGGTCTCGGACGCGCCGGCGAAATCAGTTACCCAGCTCGAGGATCTTTCGAACACTCGCTTCCGAAACGGTGTCATTCAATTGAACCGAAGCGAGTACGGCGGTCTGGTGAACCAACTGACTTTCATTGTCCTGAGCATTGAGGGCATCAACAGTCCAATCGGCGAGAATGGCCTTGTACGCTTCACGGATGGCTGCACAGTGGGTCATCATTGAATTCACCTCTTTGTTCCCGACCAAGTGTCAGGATAATCGCCTGCTTCAGGTGAATTCGCAGTGACGACAGTCACAACTCATGTATTTTTTCGAAAATACACAAATTTTATTACATAAACCTATAATTACATAAAATATCTTTGTATTTTTGATATTTACCATATATTTCCATGCATATTTATATATTTTACCAGTATTTAAGGTATCTATAAAAATTACATCGAATTTTCGGAAAAATTTTCGCGCTGATAAAACAGCAATCCACCCCGACGGCAACTGACAGCGCTCGGTTCCAGGGCAGAACGGCCTCATCGCGACACTACGGCTTTGACTTCGCAGGTTCCTCTGCCGCAGCCTGCATTGATCTGATATTGCTGCAAAAAATTCTCAGCAATGCCACGATGAACGTATCCGCCTGATCCATCTTTTCCTGAAACATCCGATCCGGAATCGCGCTACAGACGGACGATTTGACGGCCGTCGCAGACGCCATTCGGGGCGAATTATCGATCAGCGCCATTTCACCGAAAATTCCGCCAGCCTTTACGACACCCAGAACCCGCTTTTCGCCATCTTCGGATGTCCAGATTTCCACTTCGCCGCTTTGCACGACATAGGCGGCATTGCCGGGGTCGCCTTGCCGGAAAATAGGCGTTTCCTCGGCATAGGTCTTGCGATCAAGAACCTGTAGACCGTTTTTCTGATTAGACATGCCTTCGCGTCTCCCCCGGATATGGGTCAGGTCAATTCGGCGCCGACCTCCTGCCCTACTGTCAGGCCTAGAATATCAGCTGCCGCAGCCCTGTTTGCCGCAATTTCCACCATACCATTCGAATTTTCATACCAGAACATCTCCCCTTCCGGTACCGCAGAAAATACAAGCGCAGGATAGATCTCTGTTTTATTTATGTGAATGTTAGAATCAGGAACAATTCTGTTGCCCCGAATACCGGTCACGGCGTTGCCAAACCGGTCAATATGCACGATCGCCGGCAGATGATCGGGCCAATCGGCGCCAGGGCGGTCCAGGTCATCGCGCCAACCGTCCGGAAGTTCGGTAGAATTCAGCATCACGCCGGCCGCCAGACGCGCTGCCACCGGCGCAAACAGGTCTCGGCCGTGAAATGATGGCGCCAGTCGACCCGGTCGCCAGTCGATGCGCCATTGGCGGGCCGATTTCGCCCGTCGCTGCAGGATTTCGAACAACCCTTCGCCAGGGCCGGTAAACCAGCGCCCGTCCGCTTCGACGATCACCGGCGGCCGCTCGCCACCAACGCCCGGATCGACCACCGCGACACAGATCGCCCCTGGCGGTATCTCCCCGGCCAGCGACGCCAGCAGATACGCGGCACCGCGCGGGTCGTACAGGGGCGCATCATGCATCAGATCAATGACCACCTCACCTGGCGCCTGTGCGGCCAGCACGGCTTTCATCTGTCCGACATAGGGGCCTTCGTAACCGAAATCGGTAAAAAGCAGGATCATTCCCGGACGCCATCCATAAAACCGACGGTCAGGATACCGCAAAGCGGTGGCAAAAGGACAAAAGAAAACCGCCCGGACATTGCTGCCCGGGCGGCTGAACTTTTACGGTTATCGCTTGTCGCTATTCGCGACTGCCGAAGATCGACAGCAGCCAGATGAACATCGTCACGAAGGTGCCATACAGCATGAAGGCACCGAAAATTGCCTTCCGTGTAGTCAGATCCGAATGGTCATCTTCCAGATACTGTTCCTTGATCGCCTGGGTTTCATATGCCGTCAATCCGGCGAATACGACGACCACGACAGCCGACAGGAGCAGGTGAAACATTGCACTTTGCATAAAAATGTTCACCACGACGGCGATCAGAATCCCAAAGGTTGCCATCATCAGGAAGCGGCCCATCGCCGAAAGGTCTTTTTTCGTCGTGTAGCCATAGAGGCTCATCCCGGCAAAAGCCGCCGAGGTGATGAAGAAAACACGAACGATACTTTCACCGGTGTACATGAAGAACATGGGCGCGATAAGCGCGCCCCAGAGCGTTGCATAAACCCAGAATGCTCCCTGGGCGGCCGCAATGCTTTTTGTCATCATGATCTTCGGCGCCATCCAGCCGAGCCCGAGAATGCCGATAAACAGCACCCATTTCATCGGTCCCAGCGCAACCGCCTGCATCACCGCGGGATTCATGGCGACAACCATCGCAATCGCGCCCGTCAGCGCGACACCCAGCGACATATAATTGTATACGCGAAGCATATAGCTCCGCAGACCCTCATCAATTTCGGCACGGCTGGCCGAAGCCGAACCAAATGAAACTGTACGTTGCCGTGGCGTCAAAGCCATGTCTGCCCCCATTCAAGCAAGAATTACGTTATCGCTAATATTGGAGATAATGCGTCGCAATTCAAGCGTTCCGTACAATCAAACACAGCAAAAAGGCTACTCGTTGCGCAGCAGGGGGGCGGCTTTTCGGCTTAACGCCGACCAAGTTCCTGCCGCGCCGACGCCAACCGTCGCCAAAAGACAGGCAAACGCCGTCAGAACGACCACGCCGGGCAGGAAAACCCAGTCGGCCTGCAAAAGTCGCGTCACGATTCCCCAGGCCGCCGCCGTGCCGACAATTGCAGCAATAAAGGCGGTCACAATCCCCAACAAACCGAATTCGATCAGAAAGGCCAGCAGCACGTCGCGCCGCGTTGCGCCCAGAACCTTGAGCACGACCGCATCGTAAATGCGCTGTTTGCGGCTGGCGACAATCGCACCCGTCAGCACGAGTATTCCGGTCAGAATGACCACCCCGGCCACCGAACGGACGGCCGTCGCGAGATGCCCGATAATTTCGCGCAGGCGATTGATGATATCCCGCACCCGGATCGCCGTTATGTTGGGAAACTGCTCCAGAACCGCCGATTCCAGCGCATTATCATCCGCGGGCACCTCGGACCGTATCGTCGCGATATGGGTCTGGGGCGCACCTTCCAGCACGCCCGGCGACAAAATCATGACAAAATTGATCCCGAAACTGTCCCAGTCGATACGGCGCAGATTGGCAATTTTGGCTTCGAATTCACGCCCCAGCACATTCAGGCCGACGGAATCGCCGACACCGATGCCGAAGGCCTGCGCCGCCCCTTCATCAAGTGACAGTAACGGCGGACCACTGTAATCCGCCGGCCACCAGGCTCCCTCTACAACCTCGCTGCCACTGGCCGGCGCTTCGCGCGACCAGGTCAGCCCCCGGTCGCCACGCAGAACCCAGGCATGGCTGGACGGCGGCTTGATGGAATCGACAGGCGTCCCGGCAATCGACGTGAACCGCCCCCGGAGCATCGGCACGCGCTGCACTGTCCCAATTCCCGGCGCCGTTGACGCCAGAGCATCGAATTTTTCGGTCTGATTCGGCTGAATATCAATAAAGAACAGGCTGGGTGCCTGTTTCGGCAGGGATTCGCCCATATGCCGGGCAATATTGCCTTCGACCAGCGCAACCGCGATCAGTACCGTCAATCCCATCCCCAGCGATGTTGCAATCGCCGCCGTCGGCGCGCCGGGACGGTGCAGGTTCGCGATCGCCAACCGAAGATGCGCCTGCCGAATACGGGGCAGCCGCCGGGCAAGGTCGGTAATGGCGCTTGCCGCCAACCGGAATGCCACCAGCGCGCCGCCGGCGCCGATGACGAACCATGTCGCAAGGCGACGGTCATCAGCGCTGCCGATCACGACAATCACCAGCAATGCCGCAAGCCCGGCCAGAACGGCCCCGTCGCGCCATCCGGGCAACCGCCCTTCCGGTGCAATCAGGTGGCGGAATAGCGTCGCCGCCGAAATCGACCGTGCCCGCGCCAGCGGCCAAAAGGAAAATGCGAACGTAATCAGATAGCCAAAGACGGCCGCCAGAATGAGCGGTTTGGGAAACACCCCGAATTGTGGATCCACGGGCAAACGTCCCGCAAACGCCATACTGCCGGCAAAGGTCGCGGCGCCGCCGATCAGCAGTCCCGCAACGACACCCACCGTGGCGAGAATCATGATCTGGATAAGGTAAACCGCGAATATCGTCCCGCTGGATGCCCCAAGGCATTTCAGGGTCGCGACCGTCTGCGCGCGCGACAGCAGGAATGCCCGAACCGCGTTGCCGACCCCGACCCCGCCGACCAGCAACGCGGTCAGACCGATCACGACAAGGAACACCGAAATCCGGTCCACAGCCCGACCAAGCCCCGGCGAGGCATTGCGCGTATCGCGAATGCGCCAACCGGCATCCGGGAAACGTTCATCGATGCGTTCCCGCAGAGCCGGCGCCATATCCTCGCGCGGCAACGCGATACGGTAATGGTACCGGACCAGACTGCCGGGCTGCACCAGCCCGCTGGCCGTCAATGCATCATCGCTGATAATAACCCGAAGCCCGAAGGCAAGGCCGCGTGCCGCCTGATCAGGCTCCCGCGTCAATACGGCGGCAATCCGGAACCATGCGTCGCCGATCTGCATACGGTCGCCAATGGCGAGGCCCAGCCGGGACAACAGCGCCGCTTCGGCAACCGCACCCCAATCTCCATCAGGCTGCCGCGACAACGCATCAGGCAAGGCCATATCGGGCGACAAGCCAACACGCCCGAACAGCGGGTACGTCGCATCCACCCCTTTCAGTTCGACCAGGGTATGCTTGTCACCCACCCGCGCCATGGAGCGCATCTGCTGAACGCTGGACACCCGCCCCTCGCCCTGCATCCAGGCAATCTGGTCATCGCGGGCCGGACGGTGGCTAAGACGAAGATCGATATCACCGCCGAGGATATTGCGCGCATCATTCCGCATGCTGGAATTCAGCGCTTCGGAAAAGGACCCGATAGCGGCGATCGCCGCCACCCCGGTCGTCAGGCAAAGCAGAAATATCCGGAAACTGCGCATGCTGCCGCGCAGTTCCCGCCGTGCAATCCGCCATGCCAGCGACAGGTTGCTCATGCCGAACCTGTTTGCGGCGCGGCAGCCACCGCACTGCTATCCGTAACAATCAGCCCGTCTTCAAGCCTGATCTGGCGCGCACATTTCTCCGCCAGCGCCGGTTCATGGGTTATCAGCACCAGCGTCGTACCGTGCTCCGCGGACAGGCGGAACATCAAATCAACGATCAGTTTTCCAGTGTCGTTGTCGAGATTTCCCGTCGGCTCATCGGCAAGCAACAGCCGTGGTCCGGCGGCGAAGGCGCGCGCCAGTGCGACACGCTGTTGCTCCCCCCCGGAAAGCTGCCCGGGATAATGCGACAGCCGGTGCCCCAGCCCGACATCCTTCAACCCTGCTTCCGCCTGTGCCATGGCATCATGACGCCCGGCAAGCTCCAGCGGGATCGCCACATTCTCGATTGCCGTCATCGTCGGAATCAGGTGGAAGTCCTGAAACACAATCCCCATGTTATCGCGACGAAACAACGCCAGCCCGTCTTCACTCAAACTGCCCAACACCTGGCCCGCAACCCTGACCGTCCCGCCCGAAGCCTGCTCCAGCCCGGCGACGATCATCATCAATGACGTTTTACCCGCACCGGATGGCCCCATGACACTGACGGATTCGCCCGCCGTTACCGCCAAATTAACCCCTCGCAAGATATTGACCATGCCGGCAGCGCTGCTAAGTGTAAGGGTTACGTCGTCCAGCGCGATAATTGGCTCACCCGGACCGGAAAATTTTATATCGTCCATGAAATTCCTGCTCGCATCAAAATCAATTGCCCTTTGCCTGCTGCTGCTCGTCGCCGCCACCGGCCCTGCGTCAGCCGCGACTATCCTTGCACTGGGCGACAGCCTGACCGCCGGGTACGGACTAAACGGACGCGACAGTTTCCCGTCAAGGCTCGAAGCTGCTTTGAGAAAATCTGGGTACGATGTCCAGGTAATCAATGGGGGCGTTTCAGGAGACACCAGCGCCGGCGGGCTTTCCCGTCTCGGCTGGCTGATGCAGGACAAACCTGATCTGGTAATCATCGAACTGGGTGCGAACGATGCGCTGCGGGGGCTCGACCCCGCCGCAACCAAGCGAAACCTCGCCGGGATCATCGCAGGGATAAAAGAACGCGGCGCGCGCGTATTGCTGGCCGGCATGCTCGCGCCCCCCAACATGGGTACGGAATATGGTACCGCGTTCAATAACTTGTTCAAGGAACTCGCCAAGGATCACAATGTCGTGTTTTATCCTTTTTTCCTCGAAGGGGTCGCCGGTGACCCGACACTGAATTTAAACGACGGCATGCATCCCAATCCACAGGGGATTGCAGAAATTGTCAAACGCATGCTGCCAACCGTGATCAAGGCGCTGAATGGAGAAAAAATTGACCCCTGAACCCAGCTTTCGCGCCGCCCATGCCACTGCGGAAACCTGGCAGGAAGCCGCGCGCGGCATCATTCTGGCCCTTGGCAAACTGGAAGCCGCGCATCGCATCGGGTTTCTGTATGTCACCGACGCCTATGCCGATTCTTTTGAAGAAATCAGTATTTTCATGCGCCAAACCACCGGCGTCCCCCACTGGGTCGGTACGGTCGGTCTGGGCGTAATCGGGTCGGACCGGGAATATTTCGACGAGCCAGCTATGTCCGTCATGATCGCGCCAATTGCGGAAGACGCATTCCGGTTATTCCGCAACCCGATGGACAACCCTCGCGCCATGCGGCAGGAATACGGCGACTGGCTCAAGGAGGTCGATTCACCGCTGGTCATTGTCCATGCGGACCCGCGTGGCGACAGCCTGCTGGACGATATTGAAGACCTTGCGACGGCAACCAACGGGTTCCTGATCGGCGGACTGACGGCCTCCCGCGGCCGTTTCTCCCAGCTCGCCGACAACGTCGACGAAGGCGGCATGTCCGGCCTAATGCTGTCGCTGCACAGCGTCCCGGTGCAACTGGGCCTGACGCAGGGTTGCTCGCCCATCGGACAGCCGCGCACGGTGACTGAATCCGAAGAAAACGTCATGTTCGGAATTGATGACCAGACCGCACTGGATGCATTGAAGGAGGATATCGGCGATGTCCTCTCCCGCGACCTCAGCCGGATCGAAGGCTATATTTTCGCCGCCCTCCCGGTCCCGGGTTCGGATACAGCAGACTATCTGGTCCGTAACCTGGTCGGCATCGATGAATCCGCCGGCGCCGTCGCCATCGGCAGTTCGGTGGAAGAAGGCGACCGCATCATGTTCTGCCGGCGCGACCGTGACAGTGCGGTGGAAGACATGCAGCGCATGCTGAACGACCTCAAACGCCGCACCGGCGGCCGGGAAATCCGCGCGGGGCTGTATTATTCCTGTGTCGCGCGCGGCCCGAACCAGTTCGGCGAAGACAGTGCCGAACTGGGCATTATCCGTGACGCGCTGGGCGATTTCCCGCTCACCGGATTCTTCGCCAACGGTGAAATCAGCAACAACCGGCTGTACGGGTACACCGGGGTACTCGCCCTTTTCCTGTAATACCGGAGCCTGTGACGGATGATACGGCTGTTCGTCGGACTGGCGGTTCCTGAAACCCTGCAAACCCGCCTGACCAGCCTGTGCGGCGGCGTGCCCGGCGCACGCTGGGTAAAACCCGAAAACCGGCACCTGACCCTGCGCTTCATCGGCGATGTCGAGGAAGGAATTGCCGAAGACGTGGACGCCGCCCTTGCCACCGTCACGGCCCCTGCCTTCTCCTATGATATCTCGGGCGTCGGCCAGTTCGGCAAAGGCTTCAAGACTCGCGCCCTGTGGGCCCGGGTCACCCCGAACGATGCGCTGCGTCATCTGCAAGCCAAAATCGAGGCGGCGATGGTCAATGCGGGCTTGCCGCCCGAACAGCGCAAGTTCACGCCGCATATCACCCTCGGCCGGCTGAAGAACCCGCCTGCCGAACGCGTCGACCAGTTCATCATCGACCATGCAGCCTTTTGCGACGGCCCGGTCCCGGTATCCCGTTTCACGCTGTTTTCGAGCTTCCTGTCATCCTCGGGCGCGATCTATACGCCGGAAGTCGACTATGACCTCCAATAACCCTCTCCAGGACCTGCTGACCCGCGTTCGCGCCTGTACGATCTGCGCCGACTCACTTCCGCTCGGCCCACGGCCTGTCGTACGCGCGCAGGAGAACGCGCGGCTGCTGATCATCGGGCAGGCACCGGGTACGAAGGTGCATGAAACCGGCATCCCCTGGAACGACCGCAGCGGTGACCAGTTGCGCGAATGGTTGGCGGTCGACAAGGAAACATTTTACGACGAATCCCGGATCGCCATCGTGCCGATGGGGTTCTGCTATCCCGGCGTTGACCCGCGCGGTGGCGATAATCCGCCGCGGCCCGAATGCGCCCCGGCCTGGCATGACCCGGTTCTGGCGCAACTGCCGAATGTGGAACTGGTGCTGCTGGTCGGGATGTATGCGCAGCGGCATTACCTAGGCCGGGAACGCAAGAAATCGCTGACCGCCACCGTTGCCGCCTGGCGCGAATACGCGCCGCGCCAGATGCCATTGCCGCATCCGAGCTGGCGCAACCTGCACTGGCGGCGCAAGAACCCGTGGTTCGAGGAAGACGTCGTACCGGCGCTACGGCAACACGCCCACGCACTGCTTTAGTCTTCGGCCAGACCGTCCTCCAGCGCTTCCATATCGTCATCGGAAAAGCCGAAATGGTGGCCGATTTCGTGGATCAGAACATGGCGCACCAGGACGGTCAGATCCTCTCCCGATTCACACCAGTAATCCAGCATCGGGCGGCGATAGAGGAAGACCATATCGATCCCCGGCGCACCGTCCATGACGCTGCGCTCATCAATCGGTACCCCCTGATACAGGCCCAGCAGTTCGAAGGCGCTGTCGAGGCCCATTTCATCGCAGACATCTTCGTCCGGGAAGTCCTCAACCCGGACGACCACATCCTTCGCCACGACCTGCAGGGGCTCGGGAATCGTCTCCCAGGCCGCCGCCGCAAGGTTTTCAAAGTCTTCCAGTGTCGGAGCAAGTATTTTAGCCATAACGGGCGAAACGATAGCGCCTGCCGGACCGTTTCGATAGACTGTTTCGGGCTTCCAAAGGAGATTTCTGTGGTCGAAAAACTAACCGGCGCCGCACGTGAATTGGCCCTCGCCACGTTGAACGGATGGGACGCCATCGACGGGCGTGACGCTATCGGAAAGTCGTTCCGGTTCAGGAATTTCAACACCGCCTGGGGATTCATGACACAGGTCGCGCTGCAGGCGGAGAAGCTGGATCATCACCCTGAATGGTCGAACGTCTATGGGACGGTCGATATTCTGTTGACCACGCATGAATGCGACGGGTTGAGTACGCGTGACATCGCCCTGGCACAATTCATCGACAAGGTGGCGCCGCAATGAAGATTTTACTGACCGTTTCCGCCCTGCTGCTGGCTATATCGACGGCGCATGCGACGACTTTCGATGACGGTATGGCGGCGCTGGAAAACCGCGATTTCCCGGGCGCCCTTTCCGTCTTCGGCCCATTGGCGGCGCAAAATGACGGCAACGCCGAATTCATGCTGGGTGTCATGCATGAAAACGGATTGGGCGTGACCAAAGATCTGGCGGCCGCCGCGTCCTGGTACCTGCGGGCGGCGGAATCCGGCATTGCGTCGGCGCAATACAATATCGGTGTCTTCTACCAGCTCGGCAAAGGGGTCGCGCCCGATGCGCGCGCGGCACTGAAATGGCATGCCCGCGCCGCCGCCCAGGGGCATCACCGGGCGCAAAACAATCTGGGTACGATGTATTACACCGGCGCCGGCACCACCCGCGACAGTGTCGAAGCCTGGAAATGGCTGACACTCGCGACCAAAGGCTTGCAGGGCCAGGCGCGCGACATCGCCCGGCAGAATATCACCGCCATCGAAAAAGAGCTCTCAAGACCAGACCTTGAGGAAGCGGAACGCCGCGTCGCGGAATGGAAGACCGCACGGTGAAGCCAGCGACTGCGGCGCTCCTCGCGCTGCTGGTTTGGGGCAGCATTGCCCAGGCTGCGGAAAACGCGGGCACTGTCTATGAGCGCGGGCTTACCGTCCTGTCCGAGGCGACGCGGGATTCCCACCGGGCCGACGGGGCAGCACTGATTGCCCGCGCCGCCGAAAGCGGCCACGCCCCGGCGCAATACCATATGGGATACCTTTACGCGGAAGGCCTGGGCGTGCCGCTGAACAAGGCGCGCGCCGTTGAATGGTTTCGCCGTGCTGCCGAAAACGGCCATGCCGCCGCACAATATTCGTTGGGGCGGTCACAAATGGCGTCCGGTGACCGGCGAGGCGCTGTCGAATGGTTTCGCCGCGCCGCCGAACAGGACCAGCCGGATGCGCTGTTCCAGCTGGCCCTGATGTATGAAACGGGCGATGGCGTCCCACAGGATGAACCGGAAGCGCGGCGCCTGTACGAATCCGCGGCATCGCAGGATGACGCCGCCTCGATGCTCAACCTGGCACTGATGCTGGACCAGGGGCGCGGCGGCCGGATCGAACTCAATGCCGCCATCGGCTGGTATATTCGCGCCGCAGCGGCAGCACTACCCGAAGCCCAACATGCATTATGTGAATTACTGCTCGATGGACGGGGCGTCGATGCCGACCCGCAAAAAGCGGCAGGCTGGTGCCACGCGGCAGCACGCCAGGGACATCCGCCAGCGCAATTGCTGCTGGCGACGCTCTATGCCCTGGGCCGCGGCGTGGCGATCGACGAGGTGCAGGCCGCCGCCTGGTTGATCCTCGCCGGCAATTCCGGATTTCCCCCTGCCGTGAAGGCCCGCGATGCCCTGCTGCCGGATTTCTCCCCGGATATACGCCGCAAGGCAAAGGCCCTATCAAAAACGCTGATCGCCGCGCCCTAGAACCTGATTTCCGCAAATCGTCGGCGCCGATTGGATCAACCGGCTCGGGATTTGCCGAGGGCTTGTTTCCCGCAAATCGTCGTCGCCGATTGAATCAATCGGCTCGGGATTTGCGCTAGCGTGGTGCCAGCCGGATTGCGCTGTCGAGGCGCACGACCTCGCCGTTCAGGATCGGGTTATCGATCATATGCATGACCAGCTTCGCGTATTCCGCCGGGGGTACCGAACCGCGACGGAAACGGCAGGGTTGATGCCAGGCTGTCCTGCACTTCCTGTGACAGACCCAGCAACATGGGCGTTTCGAACAGGCCCGGCGCGATGGCCAGCACCCGGATACCGGAACGCGCAAACTCCCGCGCCGCCGGCAGGGTCAGCCCGACAATCCCGCCCTTTGACGACGAATACGCCGCCTGCCCGATCTGGCCGTCATACGCGGCGACTGATGCCGTATTGACGATAATGCCACGCTCGCCGTCCGGCGCCATCGGTTCGCGTTTCATCATGTCCGCAGCGGCAAGCCGCAGGATATTGAAGGTGCCGATCAGGTTGACCTGGATAACCTTCGCATAGGCATCGAGCGCCAGCGGTCCGTCACGCCCGACAATACGGTGCGGCGTCCCGATACCGGCGCAATTGACGCAAATTCCCGCCAGCCCATGCGCTTCGCGCGCTGCGGCGATGGCGGCTTCGGCACTGGCTGCGTCGGAAACATCGCATTCGACGGCTACACCGCCGATTTCTTCGGCCACCTGTCTGGCCGCCGCGATATTGATATCCAGCACAGCAACCGGTGCGCCCGCCGCCGCGAGTGCTCTTGCGGTACCCGCTCCCAACCCGGATGCACCACCTGTAACGATTGCCGGTACACCTTTGACTTCCATATCGCCTACTCCCCAGAAGATTTATGCCCCCATGCGGATAGCAGATTGCCGCCGCGATAACCATATGCCCTGATATGGACAAGGACGATACAAACGGGTTTGACCTCGGCAGCCTTGAAGAACAGGAAAAATCGGTCCGGAGCGATTTCTGGTCCAAGTTCCGCCGCGCGGTCGGCCGCATCGATTTCGCCCGCGAGGCGGTCGCCGCATGGTATTGCGCCACCGACCCGAAGACGCCGCTTCAGGTCAAGGCGATCCTGATCGGCGCACTCGCCTATTTCATCGTACCGGCCGATGTGATCCCGGACGTGATTGCCGGGTTGGGCTTCACTGATGACGCCGCCGTATTCTGGGCCGCGTGGAAAGCAGTCGGCAGCCATATCCAGGATAGCCATCGCAGCCGCGCCGCCGAAGCGCTGGAATAGTTTCCGCCAGAGGACACCGGCACCGTCTAGCATTTCCCCCGGCGCGCGGGTAAAAGGGCTGGATTACTGACCAGCAGGGAGAGCCACCGTGCCCACGCCGCTCTGGAGCCCCTCCACCGACCAGATCGCCAATGCCAACATCACCGCCTTTCAGCGCGCGGTCGAAACGCAATGGAAGGTCGAATTTTCCGACTATCCGGCGTTTCATGACTTTTCCATAAGCGAACCGGAAAAATTCTGGGTCAGCCTGAAGGATTTCTGCGGCGCGAAGGCGGCAAGCTGGGGCGAGCGTGTCCTGATTGAAGGCGACCGGATGCCGGGGGCAAAATTCTTTCCCGACGCGACCCTGAACTTCGCCGAAAACCTGTTGCCACGCCGTGACAATACCTCCGCGATCATCTTCCAGGCGGAAGACAAGGTCCGCCGCGAACTCAGTTGGTGCGAACTTTACGATTCAGTTTCCGTGCTGGCACAGGCGCTGAAGGAAATGGGCGTCGGCCCGGGCGACCGCTGCGCCGGCTTTGTCCCCAATATGCCCGGCGCAATCACCGCCATGCTGGCCACGACCTCGCTCGGTGCGGTGTGGACATCCTGTTCACCCGATTTTGGCGTCAACGGCGTGCTTGACCGCTTTGGCCAGACCGAGCCAAAAGTCCTGTTTACCGCCGATGGCTATTTCTACAATGGCAAACCGCAGGATTCACTGGAACGTGTGGCACAATTTTCCGCCGACCTGCCGACTGTTGAAAAAATCATTGTCCTGCCGCTGGTAAGCGACGCACCGGATGTATCTGGCGTGCCGAACGCCGTTACCCTGGCGGATTTCACCGCACCCTTCACCGCCGGCGATATCGATTTCGTGCAGATGCCATTCAACAGCCCCCTATACATCATGTATTCGTCGGGCACGACGGGTAAGCCGAAATGCATCGTGCATGGGGCGGGCGGCACCCTGCTGACCCATCTGAAGGAACATGTCCTGCATTGCGACATGAAGCCGGGCGACCGGGAATTCTATTTCACGACGTGCGGCTGGATGATGTGGAACTGGCTGGTCACGGGCCTCGCGGCCGAAGCGACGCTGATCCTGTATGACGGCTCGCCCTTCTATCCCGACGGCAACGTGCTGTTCGATCTGGCCGACGATACCGGGGTGACCCTGTTCGGCACCTCGGCGAAATATATCGACGCGCTGGCCAAGGCCGGGTTGAAACCCATGGAGACGCATGACCTGTCCACCGTCCGCACCATGACCTCCACCGGCTCGGTTCTGGCGCCGGAAGGCTTTGATTATGTCTATCAGAATGTCAAACAAGACATCTGCCTGTCCTCGATTGCCGGCGGCACCGATATCCTGGGCTGTTTCATCGGCGGCAACCCGGCGCTGCCAGTCTATCGCGGCGAAATCCAGTGCCGGTTGCTCGGCATGGCCGTTGAAGTTTTCGACGAAAACGGCGCTTCGCAGAATAATGAGAAAGGCGAACTTGTCTGTACGCAGCCATTTCCGACCATGCCACTGTATTTCTGGGATGACGCGGACGGCGCGCGCTATCACGGCGCTTATTTCGACCGGTTCGACAATATCTGGTGCCATGGCGATTTCGTGCTGCGCACCGATCGGGACGGCTGGGTCATTTATGGCCGTTCCGACGCGACGCTGAATCCCGGCGGCGTGCGGATCGGCACGGCGGAAATCTACCGCCAGGTCGAGCAGTTCGACGAGGTGGTGGAAGCGATTGTGATCGGACAGGACTGGGACAATGACACACGGGTCGTACTGTTTGTCGTGTTGCGCGATGGATTGACCCTGGACGATGTGCTGACCGACCGGATTCGCAAACGCGTCCGCCAGAATTGCACGCCAAGACATGTGCCGGCAAAGGTCGTGCAGGTTGCGGATATCCCGCGTACCAAATCCGGCAAGATCACCGAACTGGCGGTCCGCGATGTGGTGCATGGCCGCAACGTCAAAAACAGCGAGGCGCTGGCCAATCCGGAAGCGCTGGACCTGTACCGCGATTTGTCCGCGCTTCAGGTCGCATAACGAATTCTATCGAAGGGGAGTCACGAAGATGCGGATTGCGATCATGGGGTCCGGCGGGATCGGCGGGTATTACGGGGCACGCCTGGCCCAGAATGGCGAGGATGTGGTTTTTGTCGCGCGCGGCGCCCATTTGGACGCAATGCGCAGCAACGGCCTGCAGATCAGGGATCGCAAGGGCGATTTCGCCATCAATCCGGTGCAGGCGACAGACGACCCGGCCAGCATCGGCCCGGTCGACGTGGTCCTGCTCTGCGTCAAACTTTATGACACCGAAGCCTCGGCAAAGCTGGTCAAGCCGCTGCTCGGTCCCGATTCCGTCGTCGTCACCCTGCAGAACGGCGTCGAGGCACCTGATATCGTCGCCAGGGTTATCGGTCCCGGACGCACCATCGGCGGTGCCGCCTATATCTCCTCGACCATCGAGGCACCGGGCATCATCCGGCACAATAACGACCTCGCCCGCATCGATATCGGCGAACCGGATGGCCCCGTCAGCGACCGTGTGCGCACCCTCGCCGCAGCCTTCAACAGCGCCGGGTTCACGACCAATGCGGTTGACGATATGGCAGCGCTGCTATGGACGAAATTCGTGCTGCTGGCCTCGAACAGCGGTATGGCCTCACTGACCCGGCAGGACAGCGGCGCCTTCATCAGCGACCCGGCCATCGAACTTGTCTGGCGTCGCGCCCTGGCGGAAACCGCCGCGGTTGGCCGCGCCAAAGGCGTCGCGCTGGATGACGATATCGCCGAATCCTGTGTCAAATGGGTGCGGGACAACCCGCCGATCAAACCATCCATGCTGGTCGATCTGGAACGGGGTCGGCCGCTGGAACTCGACTGGCTGACCGGAACGATCCACCGGCTGGGTCTGGAAACAGCTGTCCCGACACCGACGCATGACACGATCTACGCGGCGCTACATCCCTTCGTGAACGGGACCCCTGCGTCGTAAGGATCAGAAGTCGACGCAGCGACCGGACTTTTCCCAGTCGCCGTAGCGGGTCGGTTCCAACCCCTTGGGGCCGCCGATTTCAACGGGCTTCTCGCCACGCGTAACCGCTGCCTCGCGCGCCGCTTCACCCGCTTTTTCGGCCTTCAGTTCCGCATTACGCTTGGCATCGACCTTTTCCCCCGGATCAACCGGCAGGGGCTTGTCATCCGCCGCACTACGCGCATTGCGCGCTTTTTCCTGAAGTTTTTCAAACAGTTTGCTCATCACCGTCTCCCACTCTTGAAGCCGTGCTTGCCAGTCGCAACATAAGCTGGAGAAGGAGGAAACTGCAAGATGAACTATGCCCGGACAGCAATGCTGCTGGCGGCCATGACAGGGCTTTTCCTGGCCTGCGGCTTTATGATCGCCGGCGAAGGCGGCATGCTTATCGCTTTGGCCATCGCAGTGGCGATGAATTTCTTTGCCTATTGGAAATCGGACACGATGGTGCTGCGCATGTATGGCGCACGGCAGGTCGATGCCCAGTCCGCGCCCGCTTTGCACGGTATTGTGGCCCAGTTGGCACGGCAGGCGGGTATTCCGATGCCCAAGGTATTTATCATCGAAAACCCACAACCCAACGCCTTTGCCACCGGCCGCAACCCGGAAAACGCAGCAGTTGCGGCGACGACAGGCCTGATGCGACTGCTCAGCCAGGAAGAGATTGCAGGGGTCATGGCGCATGAACTGGCACATGTGAAAAACCGCGACACGCTGATCATGACGATCACGGCGACGATTGCCGGTGCCCTGTCCATGCTGGCCAATTTCGCGATGTTTTTCGGCAATAACCGGAACAACCCGCTGGGCATCGTCGGTGTATTGCTGGTCGCCATCCTGGCGCCGCTTGGCGCGATGATCGTGCAAATGGCCATCAGCCGTGGTCGCGAATACGAAGCCGACCGGATCGGCGCGGAAATCTGCGGGCGGCCGCTATGGCTGGCAAATGCGCTGGAAAAGCTGCAGCATGGCGCATCCGCCATCGACAACGAAGCAGCCGAACGCAATCCGGCGACGGCACACATGTTCATCATCAACCCCCTGCATGCCCACGCGGCAGACAGCCTGTTTTCCACCCACCCGAACACCGTAAACAGGGTGCGCCGCCTGCGCGAAATGGCAGGCGTCACCAGCCCCTGGGATTAATTCCGCATTTAGCCGCGCAAAAGTCTTTATCTGGCGGGGTTTGAAAGATAGGACTCCCCGCGTGAGCAAATCCGATCCCCGCACCGTCGCTTTCGAACTGCTGGTTTCCGTCCTGCACGAAAAGCGGCCCTTCGACGACGCCCTGGCCAGCCATCGCCGGCTGAAAGGCATGCCTCCGCGCGACCGGGCACTGGCACGGCTGCTGGCGGCGACAGTGCTGCGACGACTGCCCGAACTGGACGCCATGATTGCCCCGCTTCTGAACAAGCCCCTGCGGGGACAGGCGCGGATCGTGCAGAACCTGCTTCGGCTCGGCGCGGCACAATTCGTCTTCCTGGACACGCCCGCCCATGCCGTGGTTTCGACAACGGTCGCCGCGGCCCAGTCCAGCGGTCAGCGCGCCTACAAGGGATTGATCAACGCCGTGCTGCGGCGCCTGACAAGCGAGACCATAACGCCGGCCGCGAACCCGGCGAAAATGAACGTGCCGGACTGGCTCTGGAAAAGCTGGGCTGACGCCTATGGCGCGGAGACGGCCATGGCAATCGCCGAGGCCCATTTGCGCGAATCCGCCCTCGACATCACGGTGGAATCGGACCCCGAAGCCTGGGCCGAAAAGCTGGAAGCCGAACTGCTACCCACCGGCTCACTGCGCCGGGCGGCCGGCGGCGACATCCGCGCCCTGCCGGGATTCGATGACGGCGCATGGTGGATACAGGACGCGGCAGCCGCCCTGCCCGTAGCCCTGCTGAACCCTTCCCCCGGGCAGACAATCGTCGACATGTGCGCCGCGCCCGGCGGCAAGACCGCGCAACTCGCCGCGGCTGGCGCCAACGTCCATGCCGTGGATATTTCCGAAAAACGCATGAAACAGGTAAAGGACAACCTGTGGCGATTGCGTCTCAAGGCGCAACGCACCGTCGCTGATGCGGCGAATGGATGCCCGAGGCACCGGTTGATGCGGTGCTGCTGGACGCACCCTGCTCGGGAACCGGCACGATCCGCCGCCACCCGGACATTGCCCGGCTGAAGAAGCCCGCCGATCTCCAGCGCCTGACCGAGATCCAGGACAGCCTGCTGACACATTGCGCGGATGAGATGTGCGGCCCGGCGGCTTGCTGGTCTTCTGCCACCTGCTCGCTGCAGCCGGAGGAAGGGTCGGAGCGAATCGAGAAATTGCTGGCGAATGGCGCGCCGCTGGAACGCGTCCCCGTAACGGCGGCGGAATTGCCCGGCCTCGAATCGGCATTACCGCGAACGGCGAGGTACGGACCCTGCCATCGCATTGGGCCGAACGCGGCGGTCTGGACGGTTTTTTTATTGCGCGGCTCAAACGCGTCTAGCGACGTTCCGATTGCGGCTTGCGCAGATTTCGGGAAAACACTAGGAACTAGGCATGCAGCAGAAAATCCGAATTTCCCCTTCGATCCTGTCGGCGGATTTCGCCCGGCTTGGCGAAGAAGTCCGCGCCATCGACGAAGCCGGCGCCGACCTGATCCATATCGACGTGATGGACGGGCATTTCGTGCCCAACCTGACCATCGGCCCGGACGTCGTGAAAGCACTGCGCCCGCACAGCGATCAAACCGTTCGATGTGCATCTGATGATCTCGCCTGTCGATCCCTATCTCGAGGCTTTTGCCAAGGCCGGCGCCAATATTCTGACGGTCCATCCCGAATCCGGCGCGCATGTGCATCGCACCGTTCAGGTAATCAAGAGTCTTGGCTGCAAGGCGGGGATCGCACTGAACCCGGCGACACCGGTATCCGTGCTCGATCACCTCATGGACGAAATTGACCTGGTTCTGGTGATGAGCGTCAATCCCGGTTTTGGCGGTCAGAAATTCATCGCGTCGCAATGCGACAAGATCCGTGAAATCCGGCGCCGCATTGATCAAACCGGTCGGACGATCGACCTTGAAGTGGATGGCGGGGTCAACGACGACACCGCCCCGGATGTCATCGCCGCAGGCGCCGACATGATTGTCGCAGGAACCGCCGCCTTCAAGGGCGGGCCGGAAGCCTATGCGGACAATATTCGCCGTCTCAGGGGCCGGAACTGACCGGTGCACCCCATGAATCGAACGCTGCGCGGCAAGCCTGCCTGGTCTGCGTTTCAGCGCCGCCTGTACGGCACCCTGTTTGCCACCCCGTTTTATGGTGCGACGCTGTTGCGGCGGCACCCGGCGCAATTGGCAAGCGTACCGCCGGATGCCTGGCCGGGCGATGCCCATCATGGTGCGGCTATCCTTGGGAACGTTCTCACCCTGGCAGGCATTCGCGTGCAGCCAAAGGGATCGCCCTGGGATGAAAACGATGCTGACCGGGCATGGCGCGAGGCCCTGCACGAATTCCTGTGGTTGCGCGACCTGCGGGCGCTGGGCGGCGAAGATGCCCGCCGCTGTGCCCGAACGCTGACGGAGGAATGGCTGGACCGGCACGAAGCCTGCGCCGGCATTGCATGGCGCGCGGACATCACGGGACGCCGACTTGCCGTTCTGGCATCCCATTACGAAGTGTTCTTCGCCAGCGCGCCGGATGCCCTCCGTCTGCGATTGCTCGCCAGCATGACCCGGCAAGCCCGGCATCTCAGCCGGATTGTTGTCCGGGGATCCGACGGGCTCAACCGGATTGCCGCCATAAAGGGCCTGCTTTACGCGGGATTATGCCTGCCGGGTGAAATGCCGCTCCTCGCAAAGGCAAGGCGCCTTCTCGACGCCGAACTGGCCTGGCAGGTTGATACCGATGGCGGCCATGTCGAACGCAGTCCCCGGGCGCAACTGGTCTTGTTGCGGGACCTGGTCGACATGCGTGCCGCACTGGGCGCCGGTCGCCAGGAAGCGCTGGCATCACTGCGCGATGCAATCGGTCGCGCGGCCACAATGCTGCGGTTTTTTCGCCACGGCGACGGCGGCCTCGCGGTATTCAATGGCAGCGGCGAAGACGACCCAAAGGTTGTCGACCTGGTCCTGACCCATGCCGATGCCCGTGACCGCCCGAAACCGAGCGCGCCGGAAAGCGGGTTCGAGCGCCTATCGGCCGGAAAATTACTCGTCATTGCCGATACGGGACTGCCGCCCGACGAAGGGCTCGACAGCCATGCGCATGCCGGAACCCTGGCGTTTGAAGCCAGCTTCGCAAAGGAACGTTTGATCGTAAATTGCGGGGCATCGATTACAAGCGGCCCGGAATGGCGGCAGGCGGCGCGCACCACCGCAGCGCATTCGACGCTCGCGGTCGAGGATATGAATTCCAGCGAAATCCGCCCGGACGGCACATTGGGCCGGCAACCGGCGCATGTAAGCGTCGAACGGGACGAAACCGACGGCAATTCTTGGCTGTCGCTAAGCCATGACGGATACGCTGAACCCTTCGGACTGATCCACCGCCGGCGGCTCTATATGTCCGCATCCGGCACGGAATTGCGCGGCGAAGACAGTTTGCTGGCGGCGGAGAAGCAACTTGCCGACGGCACCGCCGGCGTGCCGGAAAATCGTGCGTTCGCTATCCGGTTTCATGTTCATCCAACCGTCCGCGCCTCTATGGCGCAGGATGGCAGCGCCGTATTCCTGCGATTGCCGGGCGGCGTCGGCTGGCGATTGCGGGTCAGTGGCGCGAAGGTTGATCTGGCGGAGAGCATGTATTTCGGCGGCGATCAGGCTCGACGCTCCCAGCAGGTCGTCCTGTCAGGCCGAACCGGAACCAGCACGACAACTGTCAAATGGGCGCTGCGCCAGGAAGGCAGCAAACGGTAATCAGGCCTTCGCAGTTAATGGCCATGCTGCCCACCAACGAAACCTTCGCCGGATCACAACGACCAATAGCGCAAATCCGGCGAATTCGCGAGCCCGCGCCA
>CALSRA010000005.1 GCA_943788635.1 uncultured Alphaproteobacteria bacterium
TGCAGCAGGATCGCATTGTTCACGACCGTGCCGATCAGGATGACAAAGCCCAGCAGGGTCAGCATATCGAGCGGTTGGAAATAGAACTGGTTCAGCGCGACCAGCCCGGCCACGCCGCCGGCCGTCGCCAGCGGGACGGAAAGGAGAATGATCAGCGGATAAAAGAAGCTCTCGAACAGCACGGCCATCACCAGGAACACGATGACCAACGCCATCAACAGGTCGATCTGCATCTCCGCCCAGGTCTCGGCCAGCTTGTCAGCCGCACCAGAAAACCGAATCTGGACGCCCGGCGGCAAACCTTCGGCATTCAGTCTATCGACGACACCGCGTTGCAGTATCTCGACCGCTTCGCCCAGCGCCAGAGTATCCCTGGGCTGGATTTCCAGCGTAATCGTCCGCACCCGTTCGACATGGCGGATCGAGGTCGGCCCCGCGGTAATTTCAATGTCGGCCAGCGACCGCAGCGGCAGGATCGTGCCCGACCGCGTGACAATCGGCATATCGCCGATCCCCTGGGTCTGGCCGATGGCCGCATCCGGCCCGGTCAGCATTAGATCAAGCCGGTCCGCGCCAATCGTGATTTCAGTGACCCGTAGCCCGTCATTAAAGGCGTCGACGGTGTCGCCCAGTTCACGCGCGGTCACGCCATTGTCGGCCAACCGGACAGGATCGGGATTGACCCGCACCTCGGGTGCACCCAGCTCCAGTCCTGGCTTCGGCTGCAACTGGTTGCCCTCTTGCCGTGGCAATACTTCCTGGACCATGAAATTCGCCCGCTGCGCAACGCCGATGACGGTTTCCAGATCAGCGCCGGAAATATCGATATCAATCGAACGTGACCCGCGCACACCCCGGCCAAAGATCGACCGTTGCGACATGACGCCGAAGGTACCGGGTTCCCGAAAGATGGGTTTCTGCAAAACCGGCAGCAATTCAGCCGCCCGCATACCATCAAGCGCACGGGCGCCGACAATGGTGAATTTCCGGAAGGTGACAAAGAAGAAATGTTCCATCTTCGGTGTACCGTCAGCTGCATCTTCCGGCCCCGTTTCCTGAGCCCAGTAAGGCTGCACCGCATTTTCGAGATCCTGGGCAATGCCCATCGTCGTTTCCAGGTTGTAACCGGGCGGCGGCAGGATAAAGCCGATAATCAGGTTTTGATTACCTTTCGGCAGGTATTCCAGTTTTGGCAGAAACTGCCAGGTTGCAAAGGCTGTCACTGTCGTAAGCACCAATACGAGCGCGGCGGCCAGGATACGGTTGCGAATGACCAGGGCTGCCAGCGACGTCACCGCGGTCACGAACCATCGCGCAAAGTCATCGAGTACCGGGATCCGAATTCCTTCGCCGGGCGATTTCACGTCATGCGCCAGCAGCCGCTGCGACAGCGCCGGGATAACGGTAATCGACACGAGCAGCGACAACAGAACCGCCACCGATATGGCGACGCCGATATCCCGAAAGAGCTGCCCGACCTCAAGCTGCATGATCAGAATCGGTACGAAGGCCAGAACGGTTGTCAGCGCCGATACCAGGATCGCGCCCCACACCTGCTGTGCCCCCCGATACGCCGCTTCCGGCGCGGAAAAGCCGCGTTCGCGATGCCGGTAAATATTCTCAAGCACAACAATTGCCGCATCGACGACCATACCGACCGCAAACGCGATCCCCGCCAGGGACACGACGTTAAGCGACCGACCAAGCATCGCCATTGCCACGAATGATGCGATGACCGACACCGGGATCGCCATCCCGATGACCAGCGTCGCCCGGCCTGATCGCAGGAAGATCAGCAGAATGATCACCGCGAGCGCGCCACCGACGTAAATATTCTGAATGACCAGATCGATCGCCGACTGGATATAGATCGTTTCGTCGTAAAGCTGTTCGACCTCCAGCCCCTCGGCAGCGAGGATACCCTGCTTGAGTTCCTCGACCGCTTCGCGCACACCGGCCATCGTTTCGATGACATTCGCACCGGTTTCGCGTTTCACGGCGAAGGCAATCGATGCTTCGCCCAGCGTCCGTATCCGTGCGGTCGGCTTCTTGTATCCAAACTGGACGGTCGCGATATCGGCAATGGTCACCCGTCCGGCCTGCGAGCGGCCCGGCGTATCGTCAGAACGGACCACAACAGCCCCGACATCCTCGGACGTTTTGAATTCATTGTCGGTACGGACGATGTATCGACGTTTGCCTTCCAGAACATCGCCCCACTGACCGACGCATTCGCAGCGCGCAGCCGGTTGACAATATCGGACACCGTCAAATTATATCGTGCCATCTTTTCGGGATTGACGATGACCTGCAACTCGCGGTCGCCGCCCCCGTAGACATCGACGCGCCCCACACCGGCCACACGCTCGATACGCTCCTTGACCACGTCCTCGGCAAAATCGCCGAATGTGTGGATTTGCCGGTCGTTCCCGGGAAGCCGGGACAGGCGAAACCAGGCGATGGCATTGTCATCCGCGCCCGACGTTTTGAGGGTCGGCTCATCGGCCTCGTCCGGGGTAACCATTGACCCGGGACAACCGGTTCGAAAACAAGCAGCAGCGCCTTGTCCATATTCTGCGATATATCGAATTCCAGCTCGATACTGCCCCAGATTGTCCTCGGCACTGGCACCCATCCGCTTGAGGCCTTCCAGCCCCTTCAATGCCTCTTCCTGGCGATTGATGATTTCGCGTTCGACTTCGGAGGGCGCCGCAGCCGAACCAGTTGGTCGTAACCGTGATGACAGGGCGATGCAGATCCGGCGCAAGCTGAAATCGGAATGGTATTCAAGGCAACGAGTCCGAACAGGACCGCCAGAATCACCGCAGCCAGGACAGCAATCGGCCGTTGAATTGAAAAGCTGAATCAGATTCATGCCAGCATACCTGTCTTAAGACTTGTCGGGTGCGGCGGCGTCTGGTTCAGGCGCCGGCATCCCTTCATAGGAAACACTTTGCCCGGGATGCAGCCTTTCGTTCCCGCGAATGACGGTAACATCGCCGAGCACCAACCCGCCGGTCACTTCGAACCGGTTGCCAACGGCGCTGCCCAACGTCACCACACGCTCTACCGCTTTGCCGTTTTCAACAACAAAGGCGATAACCTGACCAACACGGGGAATAACGGCGTCCTTATGCACGGACATAACAACCCGTGACTTGCCGATAGGCACATGGACCGTCACGCTCTGGTTGGTCGCAAGGCCCAGCTCGTTTGCAACGGCACCGTTAAAATCCGGTACCAAACGAACAGGACGGGTTCGGGTCAACGTATCCTCGCTCGGCACCAGCGCACGAACGCTTGCCTGGCGGACCATCCCGCCATCCAGGACGATCTTCACGCTATGCCCCGGTATCAGACCGCCAACCCGGTCGGCCGGTACATGCGCCTCGATTTCCAGCGCTTCTTCATTGATCAGCGTCACCACCGGGTCGCCAACATTGAGATAGGCCCCGGCCACCGTATGCTTCTCGGAAACCACCGCATTGTAAGGCGCGCGAATCTGACTGTTATACAGGTCAATCTCCGCCAGACGGAGTTCGGCCGCCGCGCTGCCGACATCGGCTTCGCGTTCGGCTACCTCACTGCGAAATTTCGTCACTTCGTTGCTTTTGTCTTCGAAACGGGCCTGCGAGAATGCCGCAGATTTCCGCAAATTCTGCAGACGTGCCAGTTCCTGCTCGGTCAGGGCAAGCTGTGCCTTTGCAGTCCGCAGGCCAGCCTGTTTTGATTTCAGAACAGCCGCCGCGAGTTCCCGGCTCCAGCGAATACGCTCGGGAACGATACTGGCAAGGACATCGCCTTTCTTGACCCTGTTTCCAACCGCGACCTTTATTTCCCCAACCGGGCCACGCATCAACGAGGGCAACGACGCCAGTCTGGGTCGCGGCGAACCGGCCAATCACCGGCAATGGTCTGCGACAAGGGCTCTTCAACAACCACATCCACCTTGACGGCAGCAGCAAAATTCTGCGCGACGGCTGATCCGGGATTGATCACCGCTGGCAAAGCCGACAAAAACAACGAATGCGGCACGCAATGCCACCATGGTACTTCCACTCATCAAAGAACCTCAAATCGGCAGGCACGCTTCACAGCTCGCCGCCTTATACATAAAACTAATTGCAAAAATAAACACAAAAAAGCAAACAAATCACTGCTGCGACGGTCATTTAGTCTGCCCCGCGCTTTGGCGTATCGTTCTAGACTGGAGATATGGCATCATATTGCCTCACCTTGCTGCACCGCAACATATTTTTCCCCAAACTCTGGAGCGGCGATGACGACCACACTTTTTACGCATGAAGCCTGCACGCAACACGATCCGGGTGCAGGGCATCCGGAATCGACCGCCCGGTTGAAAGCCGTATTGTCCGCGTTGGATGATGCGGCCTTCGCAGCGCTCGCAAGGCAGGAAGCGCCGCAGGCGACGATTGAGCAGATATCCAGAATCCATCCCCGGGACCATGCGATGCGGGTTCTCGCCAGCATTCCGGCGCATGGCTATGTTCGGCTTGATGGCGACACCGTCGTTTCACCCGATTCAGGGGACGCCACATTGCGCGCGGCAGGCGCTGTCTGCGCTGCTATCGACCTCGTTCTGTCAGGTACATCGAAGAACGCCTTTTGCGCCGTCAGGCCGCCGGGCCATCACGCCGTGGCGGAAATCCCCATGGGTTTCTGCATATTCAACAGCGTTGCCGTTGGCGCAGCGCATGCCCGGGAAACACATGGCTTGGAGCGCGTCGCCGTTGTGGATTTCGATGTCCATCATGGCAACGGCACGCAGGCGTCCTTTTATAACGACCCGAACCTGTTTTACGCATCAACCCATCAGGCACCACTCTACCCCGGGACAGGATCCGTTCATGAACAGGGCTGCCAGAACAATATCGTCAATGCCCCGCTGCCACCCGGCGCCGGGTCGGACATGTTTCGTGATGCCATGACAGATCGCATCCTGCCGGAATTGCGCCGGTTCTCACCCGACCTGCTTCTTGTCTCTGCCGGATTCGATGCACATGAAGACGACCCGCTTGCCGGACTAAGGTTTACCGACGACGACTTTCGATGGGTAACACATGAATTGGCGGAATTGGCGGACAACTGCTGCGGCGGCCGGCTGGTATCGGCACTCGAAGGAGGATACGACCTGGATGCTCTGGCGCGTAGTGCGGCAATCCATGTTGCGACACTAATGGAAGCCTGACGAAGTCTGTAAAACTGTTACTTGTCGATCAGGCCGGCATGCATAAGCCTGGACTTGACCGTGCGGTTGTCGATTGGCTTCATGATGTACTCGTCGGCGCCCGCGGAAATTGCCTCCTGCACGTACCCGATGTCGGTCTCCGCCGTGCAAAAAACCACAACTGGCAGACTGCCACCTTCGCACTGCCGCAGCGCGAGCAGGAACTCTATCCCGTCCATCACCGGCATGTGCCAGTCCAGCAAGATCGCATCCGGCATGGACTTGCTGCAGGTATCCAGCGCGCACCGACCATCCTCGGCCTCAACAACCGAAAATTCCAGACCTTCAAGAATCTGGCGTGCAACCTTCCGAACAGGCAAAGAGTCATCGACGACCAGACATGATTTCATGCCAAAAACCTTAACTGTTCACGCGCGGGGCAAAATCCCCACCAGACTAAAACGCTACTAAAAACAGATAAATGAACAGTTAACACAATGTAATGACGAAACTTAACCATTGCAGAGCTGATCAGCACCACGCAGGCGCCATAATTTGCACGCCTTGCCAGGAACCCGCTGGCAATAGGGAACATAGCCTTGGACACATCCCCGCCTCAGGACTAAACTCCGCCTCCAGCAAGGTGGTGTGGTAAAGAAGAGGCGGTCGATGACCGGTGCGGAAAGTCCCCCCGAAGATATCTCCAAGTTAGGGTTCGAAGAGGCCCTGAAGGAATTGGAGCAGATTGTTCGGGCGCTTGAATCAGGTGATGCCAAACTGGATGACGCCATTACATCGTACGAACGTGGTGCCGCCCTGAAAAAGCATTGCGAAGCCAAGCTTACAGAAGCGAAAAGTCGCATTGAGCGTATTTCGTTCAGCAGCGATGGCGCCAATACAGAGCCCGCGAACATTGGCTAGCACAGTCCCCGCAGCACTGGCGTTGGAAAAATCCCTGCGCGATACGGCACGTGATGTCGACGCTGTTCTGGGGCGTACCCTTCCCGCAAGCGAGGGTCCAGAAGCGCGCCTGTTCGAATCGATGCGATACGCCACCCTGGGCGGCGGCAAGCGTTTTCGGCCGTTTTTGGTCGTCCAAAGCGCGAAACTGTTTTCTGTTCAGGAGGCTGCGGCATTGCGGGTCGCAGCAGCGGTTGAGCTCGTCCACAGTTATTCCCTGGTTCATGACGACCTGCCGGCAATGGATGACGATGATTTGCGACGCGGTCAGCCCACGGTCCACAAGAAATTCGACGAAGCTACTGCGATACTCGCCGGTGACGCCTTGTTGACCCTGGCGTTTGAAATACTGGCAGACCACCGGACGCACGAAAATGCAGAAGTCCGGACGGAGCTTGTCACCGCCCTGGCGAAGGCCGCCGGAGGCCGCGGCATGGTCGGTGGCCAGATACTGGACCTTGCAGCAGAAACGACGGATTTGGACATCGGCGCAATAACGCGCCTGCAACGGTTGAAAACCGGTGCAATGATTGCATTTTCATGTGAAGCCGGCGCCATTCTGGGGCGCGCATCGACGGATGCGCGTGAAGCACTACGGGGGTATGCCCATGATCTTGGGCTGACCTTCCAGATTGCTGACGACCTGCTTGACGTCGAGGGAACGATAGAGGAAACAGGGAAGGCTGTAGGCAAGGATGCCGATGCGGGTAAAGCTACGTTCGTGTCAATACTTGGCGCTGAACGGGCAAGAGCCCAGGCCCAATTGCTTGCTGCACAGGCAGTCGAACATCTCGCGATGTTCGATAGCGCAGCCGACCTGCTGAGAAACGCTGCGACGTTCGTCGTCGAGAGACGCAGCTAGACAAACGAGGAGATACGGCGTGAGTCCAAATACGCCACTGCTGGACACGGTTAGTTTTCCGGCCGATATTCGTAAGCTGGAAGAATCCCAGCTTCGCCAGCTTGCAGACGAGTTGCGAACGGAAACCATTGATGCAGTTTCCCAAACCGGCGGTCACCTTGGCGCGGGGCTGGGTGTTGTCGAATTGACGGTCGCAATTCACCACGTATTCGACACCCCACATGATCGGTTGATTTTTGACGTTGGCCATCAATGTTATCCCCACAAGATCCTGACCGGCCGGCGCGATAGAATCCGCACGCTGCGGCAGGCAGGCGGTCTGTCCGGGTTTACGAAGCGTTCGGAAAGCGAATACGACCCGTTCGGTGCCGCCCACAGTTCCACATCAATTTCCGCCGGATTGGGCATGCAGGTCGCCAGCGACTTGCAGGGCGTCAAACGTAACGCAATCTGCGTCATTGGCGATGGCGCCATGAGCGCCGGCATGGCCTATGAAGCGATGAATAATGCCGGCTCTATGGACGCCCGGCTCATTGTGATCCTGAATGACAATGATATGTCGATCGCACCGCCGGTCGGCGCATTCAGCGCGCATCTGTCGCGATTGATTTCATCAAAACAGTATCGGTCACTGCGCCATCTCGGTGGGGTCATCGCGCATAAGTTCCCCAAATCGGTTGAGCAGGCCGCCAAAAAAGCCGAGGAATATGCACGCGGCATGGTCACCGGTGGAACATTGTTCGAAGAACTCGGCTTCTATTATGTCGGCCCCATTGACGGGCACAACCTGGAACACCTGATCCCGATCCTGAAGAACGTGCGGGACGACACGGAATCCGGGCCAATCCTGATCCATTGCGTTACACAAAAAGGCAAAGGATACGAACCTGCAGAAAAATCCGACGACAAATATCATGGTGTCGGAAAATTCGATGTCATCACCGGCACGCTGCAGAAGGGTATCTCGAACGCCCCGTCCTATACCAAGGTGTTTGCCCAAAGCCTTGTAAAGGAAGCGGAGATCGATGACCGTATCTGCGCGGTAACGGCAGCAATGCCATCCGGAACCGGCCTTAATCTGTTTGCCGAGCGCTTCCCCGAACGCACATTTGATGTCGGCATTGCCGAACAGCATGGTGTTACCTTCGCCGCCGGCATGGCGACCGAAGGTATGAAACCGTTTACGGCAATTTATTCGACATTCCTGCAACGCGGTTACGATCAGGTCGTGCACGATGTTGCGATTCAAAGCCTGCCTGTGAGGTTTGCGATCGACCGAGCCGGTGTTGTCGGTGCAGATGGCAATACCCATTGCGGTGCATTTGACCTGGCCTATCTTGGTTGCCTTCCCAATTTCGTCATCATGGCAGCGGCTGATGAATCTGAATTGATGCACATGGTTGCGACCGCTGTTGGCATCAACGACCGACCATCAGCCTTCCGCTATCCACGCGGCGACGGTGTCGGTATCGAAATGCCCGAAACCGGCACGGCACTGGAAATTGGCAAGGGCCGAATTATCCAGGAAGGCAGCACGGTTGCGATCCTGTCTCTTGGCACCCGACTGGGCGAATCGCTGAAGGCTGCCGAGGAACTGGCCGCCCGTGGCTTATCGACAACCGTGGCCGACGCCCGGTTCATGAAGCCACTGGATGAATCATTGATCAGGCAATTGGCGGCGGAGCATGAGGTGCTGATTACCATCGAAGAAGGATCTGTCGGCGGCTTTGGAAGCCACGTCCTGCAATTTCTCGCAATGGATGGCCTGCTCGATTCCGGCCTGAAGGTAAGACCAATGTGCCTGCCGGACATCTTTATCGAGCAGGATAGTCAGTTCAACCAGTATGATATCGCTGGCCTGAATGCTCGGCATATCGTCGCCACAGCGCTTACAGCACTTGGCCGCGATTCCCTTGAGGAACCGGTTCGCGCCTGACCTGGACGCTCTACGCCGCATATGACGAATGCTTTGGGGTAATCCGTTACCGAATCATTTGCGCCTATACGGACGCAAATGACGAGTCATCGCCTTTCACGCCATGAAATGCAGCGCACCGTCGGTACGTGCGCCGCTGCTGCTGTGCAGTTCGAAGCCGACCCAACCGCGCTTAATCAACCTTAGATTACTGATTAAAAAGAATCTTCTCGCTTCCAGCCAAGTCGCCTGGCAGCGACGAAAATTCACAATATCGCAAAAACAATTTCCATACTAAAAATAGGGACAAAAGGCCTTTAGTTACAACCTCAGAAAGAAGACGATTTTCCTGTTAACCATAAATCTGTCAAACAGGAGAATGACTATGACAACGCTGACCTCTCAAGAACTAGACGATATCCAAAAATTCATCGACCAGAAAATTGAGTATGCTGCGGACCTCGGTCTGAAATTGAACGTCGATGATGATATGTGGAAGTGGCGGGAACTCATGAACAGTGCCGCCGGTACCGTCGGCGCATCCAAAACGCTCGATCCACTGTTGAACGACGTGCAACCGGGGAATTCCTTCTGGGTTCACCTGACGGACCAGCGAGGCGAAATCATCGCCTGTCAGGCCAATCGTTACCTCGAAACCGAGGACTTCGTCAGCGAATACGTTTCAACCCACCGCTTCTTCGGAAACCGGTGCCCCACGCTGCAACACTATCCTGTTCACCTTGTGGAATCCGTCCCGGTCTTGCGGGGCAAGATCAATTTTGGCGGTGGTGGCTGGGTTCACCCGGATTGGCGAAGGCAGGCTCTTAGTGGCTATCTGAACCGTATTGGCCGAACATTGGCACTACGCCATTTTTTGATCGACTATTATATCGGCTTCATTTCAGCGACGCCCAACCACCGGAAATACGGACCAAACCGGCAGGGACTCACAAATCGCCGTCATCTGTTAACGGGAATGTATCCGGGCCGCGGTGGCGACCTAGACGTTGATATCTACTGGATGCATCGTGGAGAGTTGATGAACCAGATTGTCGATGAATCCAATCAAGAACTGGATGAGGTGGCACCTTTGACGATACGGACAGCGTAAACGAGGCGAACCACTCGCCCCATCTTATCCACAACGGGTAGCATCAGCCGGACATAGTGCCGGCTGATGTCCCCGATGGCCTGGTCAATTTCGTGGTAGATGGGAACGCGCTCTCGAATACTGATCAGGTATTCTGATGCACAGGCCCGGTAATGCATCCGGCTCTGATGTTGGCCAAGACGCCGATTTGAAGCGTCACTGAACGCCGTCAATTTTGCATGATCTTGCGTGACAAAATTAAACGGGTCATCCGGCGTAACGTCAGCCCAGCAGACATTGCGCAATACTTCCGGTGGCAACGCAGTTTTATCCCGCATTTCCCAAGTAAAAGGGAGAAGTCACTCCTCTGACGACAATTAATGTGTTATATTGCAGCATGTTAAGTGGGCTTAAGGCGGCGGATCATGGATCACCCAAAGGGTGCAAGCGAAACGGATGGTGCGCGGCTTAGTTTTGACCGACGGGTCCGGTTGGAATTTCATGGTTCGAAGATCAGTTCGGACGGTGGATTACTGTTGTTCCGGGAATTGGATGAAGTGCTTGGCCTGCACGACATTGCGGGCGGATTTCTGAGAGACACGCGAACTGGCCACAATCGCCTACACTCACTGGTTGGCTTGTTGCGCCAGTCGGTCTTTGGGCGGCTGGCCGGATATGATGATGTGAATGACGCAGACCGTTTATCGCTTGATCCGGTGATGCGGCAGGTCGTTGGAGGGCGTGCCGTTGATGCCAAGGCCGCGTCCGCGAGCCAGATGGGCCGGTTCGAGACCGAGGTGTTGGCGGCAACCGACAATCGCACTGTGCTGGCGGATTTATCAGGACACTGGATCGACCGGGTTCATGACCGCAACCCACCCAAGTGGATCACACTGGACATGGACAGTTCCGTCAGTCCCACCCACGGCGCACAGGAAGGAACGGCTTGGAACGGGCATTTCGGCTGCATGTGCTATCACCCGCTGTTCGTCTTCAACCAGTTCGGGCACCTCGAACGTTGCGCCCTGCGCCCCGGCAACGTCCACAGTGCCGACGGCTGGGAAGCGGTTCTGAAGCCCGTCATCGCGCGATATGCGGATCGTCACCTGATGCGGTTCTTCCGGGGGGATGCTGCGTTCGCCATCCCGGAGTTATACAAAACTCTGGAAGCGGAAAGCTATTTTTACGCCATCCGCCTTCGGGCCAATCGCGTTCTTCAGGGCAAGATTGCGCATCTGCTCAAGCGCCCTGTGGGTCGTCCGCCAAAAGGCGTGAAGCGCATCTACGGCGACTTCGAGTATCAGGCGGCATCTTGGGACAAACCCCGTCGTGTCATCGCCAAGGTGGAATGGCATCCCAGCGAGTTGTTCCCTCGCGTCGGCTTCGTTGTCACCAATCTGCCAATGGAACCAGACTGGATCATCCGGTTCTACAACCAACGCGGAACGGCAGAGCAGCATATCAAAGAAGGCAAGCAAGCGATCAACTGGACACGGTTATCTTGCAAGGGGATGGCGCAGAACGAGATCCGCCTGCAACTTCATGCACTGGCCTACAATCTCGGCGTTTTACTGCAAGGGACCGAACTACCCGAAGAGGTGGCTGATTGGTCTCTGACCAGCCTCCAAACAAGGCTGATCAAAACTGGAGCGAGGGTGGTGCGTCATGCTCGGGCCATCACGTTCCAACTGGCCGAAGTCGCGGTCAGCTGTGACCTGTTCACTCGCATCCTTGCAGCCATACATCGCCTTCGCTCACCACCGGTTCCAGGATGATGACCTCAGCAACAAAATCGGAGGAAAAGCGGCGCGATTGGTCCGTCCAAAGGGGTGTTGATCACAACAAAATCCGGGTTAACCAAGCTGTCGAGACCAGAAATCGCGCTCAGTTCCTGGGTCAGGTGCCCAAACAACAGCGAAAGTCGTACAGGCGGCTTGCTCGGGGCACAAAACATCGACAACATGCAAGAAAGGGCATTCTACTTGGGGAATGTCGGATAAAACTGCGTGGGTCATCCTCGGCGGTGTCCACCCACCCCGTGTATTCGAGTGCGGCTGGTTGCAAAATTTTCTCAACCTGAAAATCTGCGACAGCGGGAACCTTGTTTGCGCCCGCATTCAGGGCGCTCCAGTAATAAAAAAGGAAGTCGAGGAGAGTATCCGCTTCGCGCGTATCGATTGTCATCAAATCATACAAAACTCGCTTTTGTACATCGTCTCCTTCCTGACCCGTTACTGTTTCTAAAATTTTTTCCATGTCCCGCAATTTTTCGATATCTCAGTAACAGAAATATTCTATTTCAAATTCTTAGAGTCTGACTCGAAATGATATCCATGTTTTCATGCTCTTGCCAATCGTCGGGCGAGCAGTTGAATGCTGGCGATCAGGAGCCATGCCTCCGCGCTTTCGATGGTTTCCTCGAAATCTTTGGCGAGACGGCGGTTACGACCGAGCCAAGCGAAGGTGCGCTCAACCACCCAGCGGCGGGGCAACAATACGAACCCCTTGGCGGCGTCGGAGCGCTTGACGATCTGCACGGTCCACTTCCCAAGTTTGGCCAGCGCGTCGCGCAACTTCGGTCCCGCGTAACCACCATCGGCGAAAACATGGCGCAACCGGGGAAAGGCGTGGCGTATCGACGCCAACAGCGCGGGCGCGCCGTCGCGATCCTGGATATCGGCGGCGTGAACCATGACGGCGACCAGAAAGCCGCCTGTGTCGGTCACGATATGACGCTTGCGCCCTTTGACCTTCTTTCCCGCGTCATAGCCCCGAACACCGCCGCTTTCCGTGGTTTTCACCGTCTGGCTGTCGATCACCCCGGCGGTCGGGCTGGTCGTGCGCCCAGAGGTTTCCCGCATCGACATCACCAGTTGGCGATTGATGACGTGCAAGGTTCCATCCGAGCGCCAAGCGTAAAAATATCGCTGGATCGTACTGCGTGGCGGAAATTCCCGGGGCACCATGCGCCATTGGCAACCGGTGCGCGCCACATAAAAAATCCCATTCACCACTTCTCGAAAATCCGTGGTTCGCGGGCGGCCTAATCGACGCGGCGGGGACAATAATGGCGAAATCAAACGCCACTCCTTATCCGTCAAGTCGCTTGCGTAACGAAGGCTCGAACGATCAAACTGCGGGCGGGTGATCTCAGTCCACATGTTGTGTCTCCTCATTTGCTTCAACACAAACGAGAGAATCACAACTTACTGAAATCACTCAACTCATTTCGGGCCGGACACTTATGCTTATTTTTCTGAGCTGGATAGAATGTAGATCCTTTCGTTGCAACCTAGATATGAAAACACGCGCCGCCCTCATTATTTCAACGAGGCTAGCAATAACACAAGGCTAAGTTACGGTACTGTATTAGACCAATAAGGTATCGCGATTATTTATTAAAAAATCAACAAATTAATCTACCTATACTTTTACATGCATACTATTTTCTACTTATTAGATAACCGCCGTTGCTGCAGAAACTCCAAAGCGGAGCGCAACCACAAATCAACAGCGCCAGATGGCCATGCACCATCAACGGAACAGAAAATTTTGTCGCCTTTTGACAATTGCGCTGGAAAACCCCTAGATCTGGCGTTACAGCCATAAACTCCATCTTCTCTGCTTCATGCTGACAGGAACGCCAATTGGAAATCTGCACCACACCAATCAATTCTCTAGCCGACAGGGAGCGCTAGGGCCGTGCCCAAAACCCGCGCGGATGTACTTCTGGTCGAACGAGGGCTTGTTGAAAGCAGGGCCCGGGCGCAAGCGTCCATTATGGCGGGTAAGGTTTATTCCGGGGAAAAGCAGATCAAGAAGGCAGGCGACACGTTAGACAACGATGCGCCGATTTCAGTACGCAGCCCCGAACATCCATGGGTATCCCGGGGCGGCATGAAACTGGCCAAGGCTCTGGACCATTTCAAGATCGAAGCAAAAGGGCTGCATTGCATGGACGTCGGTGCCTCAACCGGCGGCTTTACGGACGTGCTGTTGTCCCAAGAGGCAGCAAGCGTCGTCGCTGTCGATGTCGGTCGTGGGCAACTGGCCTGGAAACTGCGCGAAGATGCACGCGTATTGGTCCTGGAAGGCATGAATGCACGACACCTGACGACAGAGCACGTTGCGAACCCGATAAAGCTGATTGTTTGCGATGCTAGCTTCATCGGACTTGAAAAAATCCTGCCCGCACCGATGGCCCTGTCAGCGCCAGGCGCCCGGCTTATCGCCCTCATCAAACCACAATTTCAGCTGGACCGGGGCGCTATCGGCAAAGGCGGAATCGTTCGCGACCCGGCCCGTCGTCAGGAAGCTTGCGATACTGTCGTGCAATGGCTGGGCACGCAGACAGGCTGGAAGGTCCTTGGCGTTACGGAAAGTCCGATAACCGGCGCAAAAGGGAATGTGGAGTACCTTGTCGCCGCAGAACGTCGCGTCGAAGAATAAAGGTTCCCTCAGGGAACAATCCGAAATTGCGGAAACTGCAAGACGCCCGTTGGCGGTCGCAGCAATTCAATATCCTTCATAATCGGCCCAAGCTGATGCCGCAGCGATCTATACGAATCGCCCTTCATGGAACGAACAACGCCTGCGACAGCGTGCGAAATAGAACCATTTACATCCAGGAATTCCAGCAGATGCTCGAATGGTGATTGGCGTGCCGGCATGACGATGACATTCAAGATGGCATCCTCCTGCAGTGCCAGCATTTCCCGCACGGCATCAAGCGCCGCCGAGACGCCGCCCAATTCATCGACAAGGCCGACCCTGCGGGCATCTTCACCGGTCCAGACGCGGCCGCGTGCCACCGCATCAATGCCACTATCGGAAATATTTCTGTCAGCCCCCGCCTTGCCCGTAAAATCCTGGTAAATGGAGTCCATCACCGCACGATGACGCCCTGCCGCCCCTTCGGAGAACGGCCGCATCGGGCTCCACATCCCGGCATTCGCACCGACACTGACCTTCGCCCAGTTGATACCAAGCTTGTCCCACAATTCGGTTGTAACGAATTTGCCGCCGAACACCCCTATCGAGCCAGTCAGGGTTCCCGGTTGCGCAATGATTTTGTCCGCCCCCATTGCCACGAAATACCCGCCCGACGCGGCAGTCGCACCCATCGAGGCAATTACGACCTTGCCTTTTTCGCGCGCCCGCAAGATCGCGCTGCGCAGCGTATCGGAAGCGACATAGCCGCCCCCCGGGCTGTCGATCCGAAGGACGATGGCCCCAATTTCCGGGTCATCGGCCGCATCCCCGATCGTCCCGGCGATCGACGCAGCGGAAAACTGGTCGTCGGATAGAAATTCGTCGCCACTCTTCCCGGCAACGATCGGGCCCGAGCCATAAATCAGGGCAACATTCGCCAGGCTGTCCTGCGGGGGTTCCGCAAAATCAGCATATTCGAGCAAGTTCATGAATGCCGCATCCGCACCCGCTCGCGCCAGCACAACAGCCTGAAAATCTTCGCCGTATTCAAGCGCGTCGATCAGCCCGCTTTCCTGTGCTTCCGTCGCCAGTAATGGCGCGCGGTCGACAATGTCGCGCAACCGGCCGACCGGCAGATTCCGGTCTGACGAAATACTGTTGAGAATTTGGCGCATCCACGAATCGACGACCAGCTCCAGCGACTGCCGTGCCGGATCGCTCAATCCGGACCGGGTAAAAGTTTCGACCGCCGATTTATACTCGTGACGCTGTTCGAATTCCGGCTTGATCCCGACCTTGTCCAGTGCTTCCCGCGCAAAGGGCATTTCGATCGAAATGCCCGTCAACGCCAGCGTACCCGAAGGCTGCATCGAAACCCGGTCGAATGATGCTGCCAGCATATACAGAGCCATCATGTTTTCAGAACCGTCAAAGCTCGGCGAAAACCCGACGGCGAACTTGTCCTGCTTGCGAAGCTCCAGGAAGGCCTGACGCAATTCCTGTGCAGCCGCGATGCCGATAGGTGCTGCGCCCAGTCGCACCGCGACCCCGGCAACCCTGTCATCCCGGCTCGCATCTTCCAGTGCCGTTACAACCGACCGCAGGGTGAGTGTATTTTCATCCAGAAAAGAAGCCCAGGGCGCTTCAGATTGGGTATCCGCGACACCGCCATCCAGATCAAGCCAGAGAACCACGCGCTCCGGCATGACAGGTTCGTTATCGTGATAGAAAACGGCGAATACGATTCCAACCGCCACAGCCGACGCAGCAGTCATGCCGATCAGCGCAAAAAACCATAATACAATTCGGCCGATCAGCCGCATTGCGCCCGGTGTCGCAACATGTGGTCCGCAAGGACACAGGTGAGCATCGCTTCGCCGACAGGAACGGCCCGGATGCCGACACAGGGGTCATGCCGCCCCTTTGTCGAGATTTCAGTCTCCTCACCGGATTTTGTTACCGTACGCCGCGGCGTCAGAATGGAACTCGTTGGCTTCACCGCAAACCGGACGACAATATCCTGTCCCGACGAAATGCCGCCCAGGATGCCGCCGGCAGAGTTGGACAAGAACCTTACATTGCCGTCATTGCCCATGCGCATCTCATCGGCATTGTCTTCACCTGACAGCGATGCCGCCGCAAACCCGTCACCGATCTCGACCCCTTTAACCGCATTGATGCTCATCATCGAACCGGCGATATCAGCGTCGAGCTTTCCGTATACCGGTGCGCCCCAGCCCGCCGGTACACCCGACGCCGTCAGTTCAATCACAGCGCCCGCAGACGAACCAGATTTCCGAATTCCATCCAGGTAAGTTTCCCATTCCTGTGCCGCCACCGGGTCAGGGCACCAGAACGGGTTATTCGATACTTCAGACCAATCCCAGCGGCTGCGATCGATTTCATGCGGCCCCAGCTGAACCAGCGCGCCGCGAATTGACACGCCGTCGCCCAATACCTTGCGGGCAATGGCCCCCGCGGCAACCCGCATCGCCGTCTCGCGTGCGGATGATCGACCGCCGCCGCGATAGTCCCGGATGCCGTATTTTTTCCAATAGGTATAATCCGCGTGGCCGGGCCTGAAACTATCGACGATTTCGCCATAATCCCGGGACCGTTGATCGACATTCTCGATCATCAGCCCAATCGGTGTGCCGGTCGTCCTGCCTTCAAATACGCCGGAAAGAATCCGAACGGCATCCGGTTCCCGGCGCTGGGTCGTGAACCGGTTTTGGCCGGGACGGCGCATATCGAGAAATTGCTGGATTTCGGCCTCGTCGATGGCAAGCAGCGGCGGCGCACCGTCGATTACACAGCCAATCGCCGGCCCGTGGCTTTCACCCCAGGTCGTGACGCGAAACAGCGTGCCGAAACTATTTGCCGACATAGCAGATGGAGCCCGTCAATTTCAGGATTTTCCCTTGATGCCCGCCAGCAATTCGGACACTTCCTCTGCGGCATCAACCGCGACCATACCGACAGTGTTGTAACCGCAATCGACATGATGGATTTCACCGGTTACGCCGTTGCTCAGGTCACTCAGCAAATACATTCCGGCATTACCAACCTCATCCAGGCTGACATTCCGGCGTAATAGCGAGTTCAGTTCATTCCATTTCAGGATATAGCGGAAATCACCAATGCCGGCGGCGGCAAGCGTCTTCACGGGTCCAGCCGATACCGCATTGACGCGGATGCCGTCCTTGCCAAGATCAGCCGCGAGGTACCGGACGCTGGCTTCGAGTGCCGCTTTAGCAACGCCCATCACATTGTAATGCGGCATGACCCGTTCCGCGCCGTAATAGGTCAGCGTCAGCAGGCTGCCGCCATCGCCCATCAACGGAACGGCGCGCTGCGCCACGCTGGTCAGCGAATAACAGGATATGTCAAGCGTCCGTGTGAAATTGGTGCGCGACGTATTGATATACTTGCCCTTGAGTTCATCCTTATCGGAGAAGGCAATCGCGTGTACGACAAAATCCAGTCCGCCCCATTTTTCGCCAATGGTTGAAAAAACCGAATCGATACTGGCATCATCTGTCACGTCACAGGGCATTACCAGTTCGGACTGAACAGATTCGGCCAGCGGCCGCACCCGCTTTTCAAGCGCATCGCCCTGATATGTAAACGCCAGTTTTGCACCATGAGCAGCAGCGGCACGAGCAATTCCCCATGCCAGCGACCGGTCGTTCGCGACCCCCATTATGAGGCCTTTTTTACCCGCCATGATCGGTTGCATGTCGCTCATAAACCCTTCTTTCCCTGCTCGTTCTTCTGGTTATCCTACCAACACTCACCAACTGCGTCCAAGGCAAGCATTGAATATTCTGCTACCGCTTCGTCTTATTCCAACCCGGCCTTGCGCCGCACATCATAATCGCCGGTTTTCGTCCATTCCCGAACGAAGTCGCGAAGCTTGGAATCGGGCTCGTCCGGCAACACGACCTTAAGTAGCACATATTCGCTGCCCCGCTCGACAGTCGCGCCACTGCCTTTGGCAATTCCCTTGTCTTTAAGCCGCAGCACCTTTCCGGAATTAGTGCCAGGCGGAATTGCCATACTGACCGGGCCGTGAATAGTCGGAATATTGATTTTCGCGCCTAACACCGCCTCTGTCAGGGTAATCGGCACATCGAGCCTGATATCGAGGCCATCGCGCTTGAAAAACGGGTGCGGAGTCACCTGAATCTCAACGAACGCATCACCACCCGGCCCGCCATTGACACCGGGCATACCCTGTCCCTTCAGGCGCAGATTATCCCCATCCTTCGTACCAGCGGGAATATTCACTTCAATATTCTTGCCGTCATGCAGGCGTATCCGGCGCGTGCCTCCCAAAGCTGCTTCCAGAAACGGAACCGTCACGGCATAGGTTACATTTTGTCCCTTTGCCTGACGGGGCTGACGGGGCTGTCGACGGCGCCCGAACAGGTCGGCCACCAGATCCTCGAATTCAGCACCCTGCCCCGCAGACGCGGAACCGGCGCCGCGACGAAACATGTTATCCATGCGCGGTGACCCGTCAGCATTGATTTCGCCCCGGTCATACTGTGCCTTCGTATCCTTGTTGGACAGCATACTGTAGGCAGCGGAAATTTCCTTGAACCGCTGCTCGACAATCGTGTCACCGGGATTAACGTCCGGATGCAGTTCCTTCGCCAGCTTGCGATAGGCCGACTTTACCTCTGCATCACTGGCCCCGGGTTTGAGGCCAAGAATCTGGTACGGATCATTCATGCGTCAGGCGCCACCGATATCTGCTCCAACAGCCGACTGGCCTAACTAGTTTATGATTTTCCAGGTGCCATCCGGCTGACGACAGGCCTTGCCATACGCTTTTTCCGTTTTCCCGCCAACCTGTATTGTCTGGGCATATTCGCGGCAATACTCGCCGGTGTCGGCCTTTACGGCCGGCTGGGCGACAACCGTGCCCGAATTTCCCGAATCGGGATTGCGCCACGCGACCTGTTGGCCCGATGGGGTCTTATCCAACGCCTGATGCGTCGAATTTGCAATCGCCGCGCGATCAGCCTTGTCCAGCGACTTGCCAATTTCACTGCCGAGAAAGGCGCCGCCAAGGGCGCCAACAGCAACCGCGACCAACTTGCCGCGACCACCACCGATCTGGGACCCCGCCAACGCGCCAAGCCCGGCGCCAAGCAGCGTACCGCCGGTCTGTTTGTTGCCTTGTCCCTCGGCACAGGCGCCAAGCAGGAACACAATGGCAATCAGGGAAGCAATTTTACGCATTTTCGCATCCTTAATATTGTTTGAACAACCAAGCGCCACCCGCCCCTGCATATCTTTACGGCTTTCCAAGGCTTTTAAAATGCCAGACACCCACAAATGCCATATCATGCAGCGAACTACCGGATATGACAGAAGTTTCGCACCTGCGGTTATAATTACCTCACAGCTGTATATATTTATTGTCGATGACAAATACAAACACAGACGACCCGCTGGCGCTTTTCCGGGATTGGTATGGCGAAGCACAGCAGAAGGAAGACAGTGAACCGACGGCAGTAACGCTGGCGACGGCTGATTCGCAAGGCCGCCCTTCCGCCCGCATGGTTCTGTTGAAGCATTTCGACGAAAACGGATTTGTCTTCTATACGAACCTGGAAAGCCGAAAAGGCCTGGAAATCCAGGAAAACCCGTTTGCCGCACTGCTGTTCCACTGGAAATCGCTGCGACGACAGGTACGGGTCGAAGGTGCCGTCGTTCCCGTCAGCGAAGCCGAGGCCGACGCATATTACGCCAGCCGTTCCCGGGGCAGCCGCATTGGTGCCTGGGCCAGCCGACAGTCCCGCCCCATGGCGACGCGGCATGAGCTGGAAAAGGAAGTCGCGCGCTATACAGCCAAATTCGGCGTTTCGGAAATCGCGCGGCCGCCGTACTGGTCCGGATTCCGTGTCGTGCCGGATGCGTTCGAATTCTGGCGGGAAGGCCGGTTTCGACTGCATGAACGCATTGTTTTTGCGCCGACCGACGGAGGCTGGGCTACCGAACGGCTGTTCCCATGACCACGACGACGGATCAACTGCCCGATTCTGACCTGCTGATGCGGCGCGCGACATACGCGTCACTTAGCGTTGCAATCATCCTTATCTGCGCAAAGCTTGTTGCCTGGTCTCTGACAGAGTCGGTGGCCATGCTATCGACGCTGGTCGATTCCATGCTTGATGGCCTCGCGTCGCTGGTGACCCTGATCGCGGTGCGCCAGGCGCTTGTTCCTGCGGACCGGGAACACAGGTTCGGGCACGGCAAGGCGGAAGCCCTGGCAGCCATGGCGCAGGCTGCTTTTGTGGCTGGTTCCGCCGTTATCGTTGTCTTTCATGCCGGCAGCCGGCTGTTCCAGCCCACACCGTTGGCGGCAACGGATATCGGCATCGCCGTCATGATTCTCTCGATTACGCTGACACTCGGGCTGGTTCTGTTTCAGAGCTATGTCATCCGTCATTCGCGTTCCATCGCGATTTCGGCCGATTCGCTGCATTACAAGGGTGACCTGCTGATCAACCTGGCCGTTATCGGCGCACTGGTACTCACGCCGTTTCTGGACATGCCTTTTCTGGATCCATTGACTGGTGCCGGCATCGCCGCCTACCTGCTCTACGGTGCGTGGCGCATCGTTGGCGACGCCCTGGATATGTTAATGGACCGGGAATTGCCCGAAGAGGATCGCGCGAAGATACGCGCCATTGCCACGAAACATGCCGCCGTCGCCAGCCTGCACGACCTGCGCACCCGTCGTTCCGGTTCGGACCTGTTTATCCAGCTGCACCTTGAGATGGATGGCGACATGCCGCTCAAAAAGGCGCATGTCATTGCCGACCTCGTGGAATACGAAATTCAGGAAGCCTTCGAAGGCGCAGAAGTGCTGATTCACCAGGACCCGGAAGGACTGGAGGAAGAACATCGCCTGCACCGATAAATATGTTCACATGACCGGTTGGCAGATTCGCGATAGAATCGCCTCATGACCGAACAGGTAAAGAAGACCGTCATCCTGACTGGCGCAAGTCGCGGCATTGGCCATTCGACAGTGCAGCGGTTTTCCGATGAAGGCTGGCAGATTATCAGCTGCAGTCGCGATGACATTCCCGATCACTGCAAACGCGACCCGAACTGGGTGCACCATTTCCCCACCGACCTGGCGGAGCCGGCATCCGTGGATGCCTTCGTCAAACAAGCCAACGCGCTTATCGACAACGGCCCGGTCCACGCGCTGGTCAACAACGCCGCGATTTCGCCGAAGACCCCCTATCAGGAACGGCTGGGCTGTCTGAATGGCGACCTGGACCGCTGGCGAGAGGTTTTCGAGCTTAACCTTTTCGCGCCGCTGGTGCTTGCGCGCGGTTTTGCGGCGGCGCTGCGGCGCGGTGCCAAGCAGGGCGGGGGCTCTATCGTCAATATCACATCCATCGCGGGGCACGCGATTCACCCGTTCGCGGGTTCCGCCTATTCGACATCAAAAGCCGCCCTGTCCGCCTTGACGCGGGAAATGGCCGTCGAATTTGCCCAATTGGGCGTTCGGGTCAACGCCGTCGCCCCCGGTGAAATCGAAACCGACATGGTCGGTGCGGAATATGAACCGCTCATCAACCGGATTCCGATGCATCGCATGGGCACGCCCGAAGAGGTCGCGGCATGCGTCTTCCAGCTATGCTCAAGCGATTTCAGTTATGTAACGGGGACAGAAATTTTCGTTACCGGCGGCCAGCACGTTTACTGAACGGGTAGCGGCAGCCTTCAGACGTCCAGCGTTTCGAACCAGGTCAGGCGCTCGCGAAGTTGGGAAATTTCGAGATCAAGCCAGCCCGCCAGCTGCCCTTCATCATATTCGCCGCGCAGCTGAACAAGACGCGCCAGTTCCGTTTCGCACATTTCCATCAACATATCGGTCTGATCCGCACGATCTTCACCCGACATCAGGTGCAGAAACCGCATCTTCAGGGCGATGACCAGCTTGCTGACATCATTGACCGGTGCACGCACATTGGAGGTCATGAGCGTATGGAACGCCTCGCGCCCCGCTTCGGTAATCCGCAGCACGGCATCCGCTTCCATCGCGTCACCATTTGCGATTGCGGCGAGGTCTTCATAACAAAGCAGTTCCAGCGACGATCCCAGCAGATCAAGCGACGGACCGGCGACACGAGCTGCAAAATAGCGAATTTCACTGGCCAGGTCGGCGTAACGCTTTTCACCTTCCACCAGACTGCCAAGGGCAGCCAGACGAATGGCTTCTGTTGGTATTAATGTATTGTCGCGATACATGGCCGTGACGCTCCCGGATGCAGTATCTGACTATATAGTCTATCCGGCAGGAAAAACATCACCCGAATGCGGGATCAGTGAATCTTCTATGCCGCCCATTTCAATGACAAGTCTCCCCAGACATCAGCCAATGCCGCAACAAGATCATCCATCATCTCGTCCGTATGCAGCGGTGATGGCGTGATACGCAGACGTTCGGTACCCAGCGGCACCGTCGGATAGTTGATAGGCTGCACATAGATATTGTGCCGGTCCATCAGCAGATCGCTTGCCTGCTTGCACATCGTCGCATCCCCCACCAGAACGGGAACGATATGGCTAATCGAGGGCATCAGAGGCAAACCGGCATCCTTGATCTTCCCCATGAGCGTCCGGGCGCGTTCCTGGTGCCGGTCCCGCAGATGCTGCGCGCCCTTCACATAGCGGATACTGGCCAGCGCTCCCGCGGCGACAGCCGGCGGCATCGAGGTGGTAAAGATGAACCCGTTGCCGAAACTGCGCACATAGTCGATCAGGTCCGTCGAGGCAGCGACATAACCGCCGACAACACCGAAGCCTTTGGCCAAGGTGCCCTGCATGACCGAAACCCGGTCCATGACACCATCGCGTTCCGCGACACCCGCGCCGGTCGGGCCATACATGCCGACAGCATGGACCTCGTCCAGATAGCTCAGCGCATTGTAGCGTTCGCAGATATCTAGAATTTCCCCGATCGGCGCAATATCGCCATCCATCGAATAGACGGATTCGAAGACAACGATCTTCGGCGCATCGGGATCATCCGCCTTGATCAGCCGTTCCAGGTCCGCCGGATCGTTGTGTTTGAAAACCCGCTTTTCCGCGCGGCTGTGCCGAATGCCTTCGATCATGGAATTGTGGTTCCAGGCATCGGAATAAATCAGGCAGCCCGGCAACCGCATTCCCAGCGTCGACAATGTCGTCATATTTGCGACATAGCCCGACGTAAACAGCAGCGCCGCTTCACGCTGATGCAGATCCGCCAACTCACGTTCCAGCAGCACATGGTAATGGTTGGTACCCGAAATATTGCGCGTTCCGCCTGCACCGGCACCACAATGGTCCAGCGCTTCATGCATCGCCGCAATCACTTCGGGATTCTGACCCTGCCCCAGATAATCGTTGGAACACCACACCGTAACGGGCGATTCCTGCCCGCCTTCGCGGAACACCGCTTTCGGATAGGCACCGGCTTCCCGCTCAAGATCGGCGAAAACCCGGTAATTGCCAGCCTGCTTCATTGTCGACAAGTTGTCGGAAAAGAACTTTTCGTAGTCCATTAGCCACCCTTCAGGATCGCGAAAGTTTGGTCATCGGCCCATCGATAATCCGTTAATGATAAATATTAGATTATTTATTTCCCGATACCACTGCTAAAAAACGCCGCACTTGGAGCCATTAATCCAGTGTCTCCACCATCTTCGCGGCGGCATCCAGCGACTCATTAAGCCTGTCAAACATCTCGTCGATTTCCGTTTCGGTGATGATCAGCGGTGGGCACAATGCGATGGAATCCACCAACGGGCGCACAATCAAGCCGTTTTCCTGCGCGGTTGCGCCAACAAACGCCCCCAGGCCGACAGCCGGATCAAAGGGCTTTTTTGTCGCCTTGTCCTGTACCAGTTCGACCGCGGCGATCAGGCCGACCCCCCGAACCTCGCCAGCAAGCGGATGTGCGGCACATTGCTGCAGGCGCTGCAGGAACCGGCCCGAGACACTTTGAACATGCCCGACGATGTCCCGTTCCTCGTAGATTTTGAGTGTTTCCAGCGCAACGGCCGCCGGTACGGGATGGGCGGAATAGGTAAATCCATGACCAAAGGTCCCCACCTTGGCACTATTGGCGCTGATGACGTCAAAAACCCGGTCATTCATCATGACTGCCGAGATCGGCATAAAGGCTGCCGACAGCGCCTTGGCCATCGTCATGATGTCCGGCTTCAGGTTATAGGTTTCGGTCCCGAACATGTTTCCGGTCCGGCCAAAACCACAAATCACCTCGTCGGCGATAAACAGCACGTCGTATTTCCGCAAAACGGCTTGGATCTTGTCAAAATAGGTCCTGGGCGGCACGATCACGCCACCGGCGCCCATAACCGGTTCAGCGATAAAGGCAGCGACAGTATCCGGCCCTTCTTCGAGAATCTGCTCTTCCAGGCTGTCCGCCATTCGGGTTGCGAAATCTTCCTCTGATTCACCGTCCTCACCATAGCGATAGTGATGCGGGCAAAGCGTGTGGATGATGTTCTGGATCGGCAGATCGAAATCGATGTGGTTTGCCGGCAGCCCCGTCATGCTGGCGGCGGCAACCGTAACGCCGTGATAGCCGCGTAGCCGGCTGATGATTTTCTTTTTTTCCGGCCGGCCCAGCGCGTTGTTGAAGTACCAGACCATCTTGACGACCGTGTCATTCGCTTCCGACCCGGAGTTGGCGAAAAACACTTTCGACATCGGGACCGGGGAGAGCGCCAGCAGGCGTTCCGCCAGTTCGATTGCCGGATGGTGCGATTTTGACGCAAACAAATGATAGAACGGCAGTTCCTGCATCTGCTTGGTTGCGGCCGCAACCAGCCTTTCCTCGGCAAATCCCAGCGACGCGCACCACAATCCGGCCATGCCTTCGATATAGCCCTTGCCGGTATCGTCAAAAACCCGGATTCCCTCGCCCCGGCGCATGATCGTCGGGCCAGTTTCCTGATGCTTTTTCAGGTTGGTGTAGGGATGGACAAGTGTCGCAATGTCCCGACTTTCGGGAGAATTGGGATGCTGGGTCATGGCGCGTCCTCGATTGGCAAGAATTGCACTTACGGAACGAAGCCTACACCCGCCGGAAACACTTTGAAACCAGCCAATCGCCGCGAAACTCGCATCACCCTTTACAAATACGGGGTCTTGTCTAATTTTTTGTCCGCTCTATATTCAACACAGATTTAGGGTATTTAGGTTTAATCCACACAAAAGGACGCTGCCATGGGCAAGGTTCACATCATTCACGAAAACCCGGAATGGCTGCCGCCACTCGCAGCCGCACTTGATGCCGCCGGTGTTCCGTTCGAGGAATGGTTGCTGGATGGTGGATCGTTCGATTTTTCGGCACCACCGCCGGAAGGGATCTTTTACAACCGGATGAGCGCCTCGTCGCATACGCGCGGACACGATCATTCGCCTGAGTATACGGCCAGCATCCTCGCCTGGCTGACCTATCACGGTCGGCGGGTCATCAATGACGGGCGCGCGCTTGAACTGGAACTGAGCAAGGTCAAACAATATGCAGCACTTGCCGCTTGTGGCGTGCGTATCCCCCGCACCGTTGTGGCGGTCGGTCGTGAGGCCGTCCGCACGGCAGCCCATGATTTCGGCGCACCGCTGATTTTGAAACCGAACCGGGGCGGCAAAGGGGCGGGCGTACAGTTGTTCCAGTCCCTGGACGCGGTCGACGCCTATCTGGATAGCGACGCGTACGAAGTCGGACCAGACGGCACCGTACTTGTTCAGGAATACATCCGTGCGGCTGATTCCTCGATTATTCGCAATGAATTCGTGAACCGGAAGCTGGTCTATGCCGTACGCGTCGATACCTCACAAGGTTTCGAATTATGCCCCGCGGATGTCTGCGCAATCGAGGATTTGGCATGCCCGGTCGGCGAAGCCCCCGCCGCAAAATTCCAGGTTCTGGATAACTTCACGCATCCCAATCATGAAAAATTCATCGCCTTCATGACCGCCAACGGTATTGAAGTCGCCGGAATCGAAATGATCCTGGACGAGAATGGTACCGCCTGGACCTATGACGTGAACACCAATACCAACTACAATTCCGACGCGGAAACGGTCGCGGGTCTCGCGGGAACAGCAGGATCCGGCATGGGTGCCCTGGCGCAGTTCCTCGGCACGGCGTTGCAGGAACGAGACAGCATTCGGTCCGCAGCGGCCTAGCCCGCCGGACCGGCCCATGATCGTCGTATTCGGGTCCATCAATATCGACCTGGCCTTCGCGGTTGACCAACCGCCGAGGCCCGGTGAAACCGTACTCTGCCCGTCCTACCTGATGAACCCGGGCGGCAAGGGCGCGAACCAGGCCGTCGCCGCCGCTCGTGATGGCGCACAGGTTATCATGTTGGGATGCGTTGGGCGCGATGCCTTTGCCGAACCCGCCCTGGCCATCATGCATAGCGCCGGCGTGGATACATCCGCCGTCATTAAGACCGATACGCCGACCGCCTGTGCCGCCGTCTGGGTCGATGGTCACGGCGAAAACTCTATCGTTGTCGCCAGCGGCGCCAATCGCGCGGTCAAGGCTTCGCAGGTCCCCGACACCCTGCTGGGCCCAGAAACCATCGTCATGCTGCAGATGGAAGTCCCGCCAGCGGAAAACTGGGCGCTTGTCGAGCGCGCAAAGGCACGCGGCGCCAGGATCATCCTGAACGTTGCCCCCGCCGCCCCCGTACCGGAAAGCGTGCTTGACGCACTGGACATTCTGATCGTCAATGAAATCGAAGGTGCCGCAATCGCCAGTGCGAGCGGTATTGGCGCGGTTCCGCCAGACACGCTGCCGCAGCGCCTTTTCGAAAAATACGGCTTCACCTGCGTTCTGACACTGGGATCCCGTGGGGCAATCCTGCACGGTGCGGCGGGCGGCTGGGACATCCCGTCCCTGTCCATATCACCCCACGACACGACCGCCGCCGGCGATACTTGTGTGGGCGTTCTCGCCGGCTGCCTGGATAGCGGTGCGGACATTGTCGATGCGGCACGCCGTGCCAACGTCGCGGCCGCCCTTACATGCCTGAAAGCCGGCGCACAGTCCGCCATACCACACAAGACGGATATCGACCTGGCGATGGGCGAACTGCCCCCCGCCCGAAAACGCGGTTGACCTGGAATCGTGAATATCAGCGCCGGGCGAGCCGGTTGAGTTCCACGATGGCGCGTTCGCGCTGCTCATCACCGTCACGCGCATCATCATTGGCGATTTCGATATCGGGGATGATCCCCCCTTCAACCGTGGCACCGGACGGGGTGTAATAGCGCGCGGTTGTCAGTCGGAGCCCGTCACGATGGGAGAACGGAATAATCGTCTGGACCGACCCTTTGCCGTATGATTTCCCGCCGATCAGAACTGCCCGGTTGTTATCACGAAGCGCACCAGCAACAATTTCCGACGCTGACGCCGAGCCGTGATTGATCAGGACCACGATGGGCAATCCGGAGGTCATATCACCGGGCACGGCACTGTGGCTCTGCTGGAAAGTCCGCCCTCTGGTGGATACGATCTCACCCTTCTCAAGCAATACATCCGAGATGAATACGGATTGTTCGAACAACCCGCCCGGATTGTTTCGAAGATCAATGATGAACCCGGTCAGCGACGAACCCGCCTTGGCCCGAATCTCCTGAATGGCCTCCACAAATTCCGCCGAGGCCCGGGCATTGAACGTCGATATCCGGATATAGCCGACGGTGTCTTCCAGCGACCAGCGAACCGGATGAATCTGTATCACGGCACGGGTTATGGCGACATCGAACGGCGCCAGACCTTTTCGCTGGATCGTCAGATTGACCGCTGTCCCGACGCTGCCGCGCAATCGGAGAACCGCCGCGCGTAATGTCAGCCCACCCAGCGAGAACCCATCCGCATGCGTAATATAGTCCCCGGGCTGTACGCCGGCAGATGCCGCAGGCGTGCCGTCTATCGGCGAGATAACCTTGACCAGACTGTTTTCCAGCGCGACCTGCAGGCCGATTCCGCCGAACTGGCCACGGGTCTGTTCCTGAAGCGAGGAATACGCGGCCTGATCCAGATAAGCGCTATAGGGGTCAAGTGACGACAACATGCCGTTTACAGCGGCCGAAACCAGTTTCTGGTCATCGACATTTCCCGGCTCGGGAAAATCCTTGCGCATGCCTGCCGCCGCCGCCTGCAGCAGCTTCGTTTCATCGACCTGATCGACATACAGAACGCGTACCTGATCAAAGACCCGGGCAAACAATTCGAATTCGGACCGGTCCGCAGGCGCAACCACACCAGATTGCGCAACAAGCCGGTCCGTTGCCGCCCGCGCTTCCGGACCCGGTGTGCCACGCAGATTAGTGCAGCCGGCAACCGCAACAAGCAGCAAGCCGGTTAACAAATTTTTCGAGAGGGCCCTAAGCATTCAAATTACTGCTCACAAGACGAAAGACAAGAACAGAAAAGTACCGCGAAAAGCTTACCAAGTCACCAAGAGCCTGTTTTCCCGCGCGAAATTGTGATGCGCCGAAGTCATGGCCATTGCCGTCATACCATCGCGATAGGCTGCGCCGGGCTTCCCGTCGCCCCCTTGAACGGTACAGGCAGCAATATGAAGCAGAAACGGGTAATGCCGTCGCGAACCAGTTCATCCATGAACAGATTTTCGATCAGGTACACGCCGGACTCAACAAGACAGTGCTGATGCACCGGCATTATCAGTTTTGGATGCTGAGGATTGGGCAGAACCTCTACCGCCATGCAGTCAGCAGCAATCGCGATGACATCCTTTCCGGTCAGCCAGCGGGCCGCCGATTCGTCAATGCCCGGTTCGCCGGAACAGTATTTTGCATTATCCGTGACATAATACCGTCCCCAGCCGCTATGCAGGCAAACGACGTCCCCCGCACCGATTTCGACGCCAGCCGCATCAGCGGTCCGGGCAAGATCATCCGCCGTAATGGCCCGGCCCGCGTCAAGATGCGGGCCCCCATCGAGGCCGGAGAGGTCCAGGCAGATGCCCTGGGCGATAATTGGCGGGCAATTCTCTATCCCCAGGTCGACCAGCCCGTGATCACCAACGGCTTCAAAGGCATCGCGGCCGCCATATAGTTCGTCGCCAATCGAAAAATGCCCCAGCGCGTCGATATGCGTGCCGACATGCACGTTCATTTCGATGCGTTCCAGGTTCGAGCCAGCATCATTCTCCGCGCCGAGGTTGCGCCGGACCTTGATCGTGTTACGCCATGTCGCCGCAGTGCTGAGTACAAAGGGGGTCTGGTTTGGCGCCAGGAACGGCGACGCCGCGCTGATCTGCCGTCCCAATGAATAAACCTGCCCGGTATTCACAAGCGACAGGGCCGCAAGCCGGCTTGCCGGCGTGATAAGATTGGCAGCGCCGATCCGGTCTGTCGCACCCCAGCGGGCATGGTCGTGATGCGCAAGATTCATGGTCTTCCCCTCCGTTTACAGCGTTCAGCCTACACGCTGCGCCCATAGCCTGAAACGGCTTTTCAAATCTGGCAGAAAAAACTGCCTCCTTGTCATTGCCGCCAGACAGTATACGTGCGAATTTTCGCGGCATGAACCAGATCGACACCTACAGGCATGCGCCGCCGCAGCGTATTGTACCCCGCAATATCGCCATGTTCTGCTTCCCGGAAGCACAGGTGATCGACGTCACCGGACCAATTTCCGTTTTTGCCACGGCCTCCGAATTTCTGGCTGCGGGCACAGCATTCCCCGCAGCCTATTCAACCTCCCTGCTGGCAGCGGATGCAAGGCCGGTAAAAACATCAAGTGGTATACGACTCCTGCCTGACCAGCACTATGCCGACTGCGACCTGTCATCGATCGACACCCTTATCGTTGCGGGTGGCGCAGGCGTTGGTTCATTATTGCGGGATACGGCCCTGACGCGCTGGCTCATGGAGGCATCACGCCGGACACGCCGCATTGCGTCCGTCTGCACCGGTGCCTTTCTTCTGGCCGAAGCCGGCATACTGGACAACCGGCGCGCCGCGACCCATTGGCGTTACAGCACGCGGCTGGCCCGTGCCTATCCCAGCATCGATGTCGACATGGACGCAATCCATGTGAAGGATGGCCATGTATACAGTTCGGCTGGTGTTACCGCCGGAATGGATCTGGCACTGGCGCTCGTCGAAGAAGATTATGATCGAAATCTGGCTTTGGCTGTTGCACGCGACAAGGTGATGTTTCTCAAACGTCCCGGCGGACAATCACAATTCAGCGCCACACTGGCCGCACAGATTGGCGATGAAGGTCCTTTCGGTGCATTGCAGCGATGGATCCTGGAAAATCTGACGGAGGACCTTAGTGTTTCGTCGCTCGCAGATCGCGCTGCCATGAGTCCGCGCAACTTCGCGCGCGTGTTCACACAGCAAACGGGGCAAACCCCGGCCAAGTTCGTCGAATCCATCCGGCTCGACTTCTGCCGTGGCCGGCTGGAAGAATCACCGCAACCGCTTGAGACACTGGCGCGCGACGCTGGCTTCGGCAGCGCCGAACGGTTACGCAAGTCGTTCCAACGCCAGTTTCGGATTTCCCCACAGGATTATCGTCGGCGCTTCCGTGCGCCGGTGTCCCAGGATAACTAGTCCTTCATCAAACCAAGGAGTACGCCGCATGACCTATACAACAGGCATTTTGCTGTTCGACCAGCTGGAAGAACTCGACGCCATAGGCCCGTGGGAAGTCTTTACGATGGCCGCCGATGTTCGCGGCAGCGGCAAGGTCGTCACCATCTCGGAACATGGCGGCATGGTGAAATGCGCCAAGGGGCTTCGCATTGAATCAGACCACAGCTTCGCCGACGCCCCGCCACTCGATATCGTCCTGGTCCCCGGCGGCATGGGTACCAGAACCGAGGTCGACAACAAGGCGGTCATCGACTGGATCGCCAAGGTGGCCCCGGACTGTACCTGGGTCACCAGCGTCTGCACCGGGTCCATGTTACTGATCGAAGCCGGACCTGCGCGCGGCAAGCGTGTGACAACGCACTGGGCCTTCGTCGACACGCTGCGCGAGCGCGGTGGCGCAGCGGAAGTAATCGACGACATGCGTTTCGTCCGCGACGGCAACGTTGTCAGTTCCGCCGGTGTTTCCGCCGGCATCGACATGTCGCTCTGGGTTATCGGCCAGACCGATAGTCCGGCCTTTGCCCGCGATGTGCAAAAACGGATCGAGTACGATCCCGCCCCGCCCTACACCTCGGCTGTCTGAACGGCGACCTGCTGCGGCTGAGACCACCAGGCGACAAAACTATAGCAATCTGCTATAAGATTCCCGGTTTTCACAGTCGCAGCGTAAAGGTCGCAAGCGATGACAGATGAAGAAGTCGAAAACGACAACGGTCCGGAAATCACGGCACCGGATGGCAGCGACTGGGTGACGCCACTGCCGCCCACGGGAACACCTGCCTTCGCTGTCATGCCCTGGCCGCTGTTCCTGCGCTTGCGGGACCTCGCCAGCCACGCGGTGAACGGAACGCAGGCGGCGGCGGACGATATCGAGATTCGAGGCATTGCCGATACGTCAATGCTGGAAGCACTGAACCAACATAGCCCCTTTGACGACCCCGATCCGAATGCGCTTTCCGGCGACGACGAATTCGGGGAAAAGGAAGACATCCCGCTGGCGGTGCTCGACCGCTTGCTTGATGGAGAACACCCCCTCAAGGTCTTTCGCCGGTATCGCGGCCTCTCGCAAAAGGAATTGGCGAAACGCACGGGCCTCAATGCAACATACCTGTCGCAGATCGAGACCCGCAAACGTGGCGGCTCTACGCGCGTCTACCGCTTGCTGGCCGTCGCCCTGAACGTCGATATCGGAGACCTGATCGAGTAACAAAAGCCGGTTCGGGGCCCATGATAATAGTTAAGACGCGATACCTGTCCCGGACGATTGGGGAGATGGGGCGATTTCCACGTCAAACCCCTCGCGAACCGCCGCCGCCAGTTGCTGGCGCTGGAAGGGCTTTTTGAGAAGCGTATTGCCGGAGGTGAGAAACCCGGCCCCCATTGCCGCTTCCGGCGAGTAGCCGGACATGAAAATAAATTTGAGACCCGGACGACGTTCCTTCATCTGATCGGCAAATTGCGGACCGCTGGTTCCACCGGGGAGGATAACGTCTGAAAGCACCAGATCGACCCTGTCCCGACCGTCCAAAACATCTCTCGCACCCGCAACATCAGGCACATCGATGACGATATACGTCATCTCCTGCAACATATGGATGATAAGCTTTCGGACGTCCGGGTCATCCTCAATCACCAGAATCGTCTCACCGCCACCGGGTAAAACCGCCTGCTTCTCTTCTTTCTGCACCAGACGCGCGGTTTTCACTGCACGCGGCAGATACAGGTTCACCGTCGTACCGCGGCCTTCTTCGCTTTCCAATGCAACGTCGCCGCCTGATTGCTTTGCAAAACCATAGATCATGGCAAGGCCGAGACCACTGCCATGCCCGACATCCTTGGTTGTGAAGAACGGTTCCAGAGCGCGCGTCAGCGTTTCCGGCGCCATGCCCTGGCCTGTATCCGTGATGGATATGACCACATACTCTCCCTCGGAAATATCCGCCGGCCTGGCATCTGATGCGCTGTCGGCGCTGACGTTTCGACATTCGATCGTAAGCTCCCCGCCCGCTGGCATGGCATCGCGTGCATTGATGCACAGGTTCATGATCGCGCTCTCCAGTTGTGCCGGGTCGGCCACGCAGGCCCATAATCCCGGTTCAACGTCGGTCCGTAACGCTATTCGTTCCCCCAGCGTTCGTTTGAGCAATTGGGCCATTCGCTCGACATGCTCGCCTATATCCAGCAATTGCGGTTCCAACTGCTGCTTGCGCGAGAAGGCCAGTAAGTGACGCGTCAGGTCGGAAGCCCGTTCCACCGCAGCCATCGAATTTGCAATCAAGTGACTGTCGTCATCCGCATTTTCCTTCTCGCTCAGAAACTCCAGATTTCCCAGGATGACCGTCAGGATATTGTTGAAATCGTGGGCCACCCCCCCCGGTCATCTGGCCGACCGCTTCCATTTTCTGTGCCTGCTGCAATTGCTGCTCGCGATTGCGGTACTCCGTCAGGTCGCTGACAATCGTGAAGCAGCCCAGCACCGCGCCGTCATTGCCGAAATGCGGCACACGCGTTTCCCGAAGGTAGCGGCCCTTGCCATCCCCCAGTTCCCGAACGCCTTCATGGGAGGTCGGTTCACCGGCGAGGGTCTGTTTAATTCCCGGGAGGTCTTCCTCGTAGATTTCCGGGCCCAGAATATCCCGCAGCGGCCGGTCCAGGATTTCGTCCGGTACCTTGCCGTAGAACGCCGCATAGGGCTGATTGCAAAACCGAACAATGAAATCGGAATCGACATAGGCGACCAGCGCAAGAATGTTATCGGTGACCAGCCGCAATTGCGCCTCACTTTTGCGCAACGCGGTCTCAACATCCCGGCGCTCGACAATTTCGGTCTTCAACTTCTCCGTCAGCGTCTGCTCCGACTTCAATCGGTTCAGCAGAACCTGCCGGTTGCGAATCACCAGGTACGAAATCGCCAGCCCCGCAGCGGCGCCGACTGAAAACCCGGGAATGAGGTTCGTAATCCCGATGTGCTCGAACCCGATCGTGCGCCCCATAACGTTATAGGCCAAGGTGCTGACAAGCCCCCCTCCCAACAGGAAGAAAAAGCCGCACCAGCAATAGGGCGAGAGACCAACGTTAAATATTCTTCCCATACGGCCTGGACTTTCCAAATGCCCTTCCCGGCGCCAAATTCAGGTATCGCGTTCCTAAGGCGATCCGACAATAGCGTGATAACCTGAAGAAAATCGTTAATGACGTGCGCTTGCTGCCGAAGGCACACGTGTCGCACGCAATCCTGTGGCCGCAAATCACAAATCGGCCAATGCCGCCGCCGGGCCTTTTGAACTTCTATGTATTTAGAGGAATGGTGGGCGCGGTAGGGTTTGAACCTACGACCCCTACGATGTCACCGTAGTGCTCTCCCGCTGAGCTACGCGCCCATCCTGAGGAGCGGTTATATCCATTTAGGCCGCGAATGCAAGTGTTCGTGCATCAAGTTTATTCGGCCACGGAATCGTGCCCGTTTCACCGGTTCAACCCGGTGTGGCGATCATGCTTTCCACCTGACCGACCAGATCCACCAATTTGAACGGCTTGGACAGGACACGAGCCCCCCGTGCGATCAGGTCAGTTGCCTGCAATGCGGACGTCGCAAAACCGGTTACGAACATAACCCGCAGATCCGGCGACTCCGCCAGCATAAGGCGCGCAAGATCAACACCATCCATGCCCGGCATCTTCACATCCGTCACCAGAATGTCGTAGCCACCAAGCTCAGAACAAGATGCGGCGGATTCCCCATTTGGCAACGCATTGACAAGATGCCCCGCCCGGCTCAGCGCATTTTCAAGAAAAATGCGCATGGCCTCATCGTCTTCCGCGATCAGAATTCTGGTCGCTGTTTCAATTTTTTCGTTTTTCATCAAAACCGCTCGTTTACATAGTAAGAGCCAACCGGCCTCCAGTCATGATTACTCAAATACCCTCATAGGAATTGCTGATCTGTGAAAAAAAGGGGTTAACAGCAAAATATATTTTAAACGGCTTAAAACGATGAAATCGCCCGGCAAATGGCATGATCCTTGCCAAGTGTTTCACCATCATGAAACGAAGCAAAAATCATCATTGGCCGCGTTGGTGGACCGTCAGAATCGCAGTTTTCATGGCGATTGCCCCGATCATGCTGTATTCCGCCCCTGCCGGCGCGAATGAGGCATTGTGCGATGCGGCGACCCGAAACCAGGAACGCGTCAGCAAAATCCCGTCGCGGCTTCTCTACGCTATTGCATCGGTTGAATCTGGCCGCTGGGACGCCGAAACCAAGGCAAACATTGCCTGGCCCTGGACCGTTACCTCGCTTGGCGAAGGCAAGTTTTACCCGACCCGGCAGGAAGCCATCCAAGCCGTCAAAACATTAATCGGCAATGGCGTTACCAACATCGATGTCGGCTGCATGCAAATCAATCTGGGTTATCACCCGGATGCTTTCGAAACGCTGCATGAGGCTTTCGAACCAGAAACAAACGTGGCCTATGCGGCAACATTCCTGAATGATCTGCGCAAAACCAGACGGTCCTGGTCACGGGCTGTCCGGTTCTACCATTCATCCGATACCAAGCGACAGGCGTATTACGGAAAGAAAGTCTATGGCGCCTGGCAGCAGATCCGGATTCGGGACAGAAAGGTCCATATCGCCGAACGGAAGAAACGTGTGGACGCCAAACGACAAGCGCGCATTGCGACACCGGAACCAACCGATGACAATGCAGCCGGTTCGTCGGTCCAATTCGGCAAGGGTACGACATGGCCACCCCGGGACTACCGCCAGCAGCGCCAGATGCAGATGAATGCACGTGCCTGGGCCTTCAGCCCCAAATAGGTTGGCAACTTTCTGATCCGGTGCGCTGCCGCCCGCACGACAGCCTGATATACAATTTGTTTCGAACGGTCTAACCTGTCATGGCAGGGTAGAGAATTTTGATATAACTGGCTTTTCCTGAATAGGGTAATGATGTCAGAAAAATTGCTGCCTGCGGATGATGCCACGGTCGCTGTCACGGCGAACAGTATTGCCGCTACGGGCGTCCTTGTTTTTAACGAAAACGGTATCCTCACATATGGTGATGCGGTCGCACGGTCCTTCATGCCGCCTGCCTCCAAAGCCGCTGATGAACCGGTTACACTGATCGATATCGCCGGGCTCTTTCCGAAGCTTGACCTGTCGCAGGACGGGGGTATCGACTGCAGGATCGATTCCCGCTGGCTTCGTATCGGTCTGCACCGTACCCCTGAATTCGCAACGATGATTCAACTGGTCGACATCACGGACCTGAAACAGTCCGAGGGAACGCTGGTGGATGCCCGCGACATGGCGATTCTGGCGGACAGGGCAAAGTCGGAATTCCTGGCCAATATGACGCATGAACTGCGAACGCCGCTGAATGCTGTCATCGGTTTTGCCGAAGTGCTACACGACGAATTGTTCGGGCCGCTGGGCAGTCCCGAATACAAGGATTTCGTCAATGATATCCATAACAGCGGGCGGCACCTGCTGGCCATTATCGACGACATACTCGACCTGTCGAAAATCGAAGTCGGTCACCGTGACCTGAAGCCCGAAATCATGGATGTCGCCGGCACCATTTCTTCCGCCGCCCGGATGATCGAGCGCCGTGCGCAAGCTGCCGGACTGACCCTTGTTCTGGAACCGAACGCGGAATTGCCCCTGCTGAACGGCGAGGAGCGCAGCGTCAAACAGATTGTCCTGAACCTGATGTCAAATGCGGTAAAATTCACTGATTCCGGTGGCAACATCACTGTCACTGCCGCCATCAACTCCGATGGCGGCCTGGATCTTGCGGTCACAGATAACGGAATCGGCATTGAAAAGAGCGACCAGCAGCGGATTTTCACACCATTCGTTCAGGTCGATACCGGCCGCCCGGCGCAGTCCAATGGCGCAGGACTTGGGCTGTCGCTTGTAAAGTCACTGGCCGATATGCACGACGCCGACGTCGCAATCGACAGCACCATCAATGTCGGTACGACCATAACAATCCGCTTCCCGGCAAAGACACTTGTACAGCGCGCGAACACCCAGTAACGGTATACCATGACCATAGATATCAGCCGCATCCGCGCCGATACGCCCGGCTGCGAAGACCTGATTCATTTCAACAATGCAGGCGCCGCCCTGACGCCGGCACCGGTGCTGGAAACCGTTATCGGGCACCTTCGGCGCGAAGCTGAAATCGGCGGCTATGAAGCCGCCGCGGAAGCCGGGAATGCGACAGCCAGAGCCTATGATTCCGCGGCGCGACTGGTCGGCGGCGCAGCGGACGAAATTGCCTTTATCGAAAATGCGACACGCGCCTGGGATATGGCATTTTACGGGTTCAACTGGCAGCGCGGCGATCGCATCCTCACAGCGCAGGCGGAATACGTCTCCAATTACATCGCGTACCTGCAGGTCGCGCAGCGATACGGCGTCGAGGTCGTTGCGGTTCCCGACGATGAACACGGACAGATTTCAGTCGAGGCACTGGAACGCTTGATCGACAGCCGCACTAGGCTGATCGCGATCACTCATATTCCGACCAATGGCGGGTTGGTCAACCCGGCCGCCGCGGTCGGGAAAATCGCCAAAGCGCATGATATCCCCTTCCTGCTCGACGCCTGCCAGTCGGTTGGCCAGATGCCTATCGACGTGGACGCTATCGGCTGCGACATGCTGTCGGCGACGGGGCGGAAATACCTGCGCGGGCCGCGAGGGACCGGGTTCCTGTGGGTTCGGCGCAACTGGATCGAAAAGCTTGAACCGCCTTTTCTGGACCTGCATGCCGCCACCTGGACCGGCCCGGACAGCTTCGAAATCCAGCCGGACGCCCGCCGTTTCGAAAACTGGGAAACCTATGTCGCCGGCAAACTCGGCCTCGGCGCCGCCATCGATTATGCGCTCGACCTCGGCCTGCCCGCAATTCGCGATGCCGTCTATGCCCGTGCGACGAGACTGCGCAACGGGCTTGCATCGCTTCCGGCCTATACCGTGCAGGACAAGGGCGTGGAAAAATGCGGCATCGTCAGTTTTTCCGGCGCGGGCCACGACCCCGCAGATATCAAACAGGCGCTGGCAGACCAAAAAATCAACGTAACCGTATCACGCCGCAGTTCCACCCTGCTGGACATGACCGCGCAGAACCTGGAAACGATGGTCCGGGCATCAGTGCATTACTATAATACCGACACCGAAGTCGACCGGTTCTGCGAAGCAATCGACGCCGTCGCGTCTTAACCCCACAGCGCCGGATCCGGCGGCATTACGGTGCTGCCGTCATAAACCATTCCATCATCCCGGTCGTCAGCAAGCAGCAGCGGACCGTCCAGATCGACGACTTCGGTCCCCTGCGCCACGAGAAACGCCGGCGCCATGGCCAGCGAGGTTGCCACCATGCAACCGACCATAACGCCCAGCCCGGCACCGCGCGCCGCGTCGCGCAGCGCCAGTGCTTCCGTCAATCCACCGGTTTTATCCAGCTTGATATTGACCATGTCATACCGGATGGCCAGATCCTCCAGCCCGTCGCGTGAATGGCAGGATTCATCGGCGCAGATCGGCACAGGATGCGGAATATCCGCCAGTGCGGCATCGGCATCAGCCGGCAATGGCTGTTCGATCATCAGAACGTTCAGCTTCGCCAGTTCGGCGCTGAACGGTTCGACCATATCGGACTTCCAGCCTTCATTGGCATCGACGATCAGACCGGCATTGGGCGCCGCATCACGCACCGCCGCGATCCGGTCGATATCGCCCTCACCCGTTACCTTGAGTTTGATCAGGGGCCGCCAGGCGACCTCCCGTGCCGCGGCAGCCATCGCATCCGGCGTATCCACACCCAGCGTGTAAGCGGTGACCAATGGCTGCGGCGCCGTCATCCTGGCCATTTGCCAGGCTGGCTTCCCGGCCTGTTTGGCCGCCAGGTCCCATAACGCACAATCGACCGCATTACGCGCCGCGCCCGGCGGCATGGCACCCTGCAGGGTCACAAGATCCAAGTCACCTTCCAGATACTCGCGCAGCCCTTCAATTTCGGCGATCACGCCTTCTACCGTTTCGCCGTAATGCGCATAGGGCATGCACTCGCCCCGGCCCAGGGCACCATCGTCGGAAATTTCAACGACCACCACTTCCGCGCTGGCACGGCTGCCACGTGAAATTGTTAGGGCCCTGGCCAGTGGCCAGGTTTCGTGCCGTATTGTCAGTTGCCGCATTGTTCAATCCAACGCATCGACCAGCCGACCGGCACCCTGCCGGAAGGCATCGACACAGGGCAATCCCAGCTCGCTTTCCACTGCGCGTAATACCGTGTCCGCTTCGTCCGCCGAAAGTGCCGAGGTATTCATTGAAACACCAATGCAGCGAATATTCGGATTGGTCAGTCGCCCGGCGGCGATATTGGCGTCAATGACCGCCTGTAATCCGGGCATCGGAATTTGTGGCGTACCGCGCATATGCGGCCGTGTCGGTTCATGACACAGCACGATCGCGTCCGGCTGCGAACCATGCAGCAGCCCCAGCGTTACGCCGGCATAGGACGCATGAAACAGCGATCCCTGCCCTTCCACCAGATCCCAATGGTCCGCGTCGTTATCCGGGGACAGCCATTCAGCCGACCCGGAAATGAAATCCGCCACAACGGCATCAACCGATACGCCCGACCCGGCGATGAAGATGCCGGTCTGACCGGTTGCCCGGAAATCCGCGTTCATGCCACGCGCCTTCATTTCCTTTTCGATCGCAAGCGACGTGAACATCTTGCCGACGGACACATCCGTTCCCACCGTCAAAAGCCGTTTTCCGGTCCGCTTGTTCCCCTTCCCGACGCTAAAATCCCGTGCGGGATGGCGGGCATCAAACAGGCTGCGGCCCAGCTTCGCCGCCTTTTCCCCAAAGCCCGGCAGGTCCGTCAGCCGCATGTGCAGTCCGCTGGCCACATCCATGCCCAGGTCGAGCGCCTGTTCAAGCGTTGCGATCCAGTTTTCCGGCAGGAACCCGCCCTGGTTGGCCACGCCGACGATCAGGGTCTTCGCACCCGCTGCCACGCCTTCCTCCAGCGTCATGTCCTGCAAACCGATATCGGCCTGGCAGCCCGGCAGCCGCAGCTGCCCGACGCACCATTCAGGACGCCATTTGGCAACACCATTCGCTGTCTTCGCGGCGAGTTGATCCGGCGCGTCGCCGAGGAACATAAGATAGGGATTGGCGATACTCACAATTCAATACTCCAGCCAGTTTCTTTACGGGTATGCCCCACTGTCATGCTAACGCTTCCGGCACATCCAGCGAGAAAATTTCCTGCTCCCGGTCGATGCCCCGCAAGCTATGTCGCCCGAGCGAGACCAGCCGCCCGGTGCATTGCGTCGCGACGCCCGCGAAGCTCTCCGATATCAGCAGATGGCGACCCAGCGAATCGCTGAGGCTTTCGATCCGGCTTGCCTCATTCACTGCCGGACCGATGACCGTGAAATCCAGCCGGTCCATCGCACCGACATTGCCGTACAGAACATCGCCCTGATGCAGGGCGATATCCAGTTCCGTCACCGGCTTCCCAGCGCTCGTCCGCTCATGATTCAGCGCCGCGGTCCGTTGCAAGGCTTCAACGGCGGAATCGAGCGCGACCCGGCAAATCGAATCGTGTCCCGTCTCGCTGAGGTCAAATGTCGCCAGCAAGCCGTCCCCCATGTATTTCAGCACTTCGCCACCCCGGTCAACGACCGGCCGCACCATGCACTCCAGGTATTCATCCAGCAACGGCACCAGTTCATCGCGCGGCAGCCGATCCGTCAGCGCCGTGAACCCGCGCAGATCCGCGAAAAATATCACCGCGTGGATGACATCAACGACGCCGCGCCGGATTTCACCCCGCAAGATCCGCCGACCGGCGGCGCGCCCGATATAGGTATCCGCAACGTTGCGGGTTATTTCCAGGCTGAGGATCGTCTTTACCGTCAGCGCCAGACGGGCCAGCAACCGATCCATGATGTTGATTTCGGCCGCGCTAAATCCCCCGGGCCGCATTGTTGCCCAGGAGATCAGCAGCCCCGTCCGCCCATCAATGATGCCTTCGTCACCAAACGGCAGAATCCGGGCAACATAATCCGTCGCTCCCGCATCCCGCAGCGTTGCCAACAAGGGAAAATCAACCCTGGCATCCGCACCATCCAGATGCCGGCGGAGCACAAAATTATCGGTCTGCAACATGTGATAAAACGGACTTTGCGCCCATTCCTGGGTCGGCAGTTCCGTATAGGCGATGGCATTGCGCACCACGCCTTCCTCATTGTGCCACTGGAATGATAGTGCTTCAAAGCTGGGGTGCAGGGTTCGCATGGAAACATGGCAACGCCACAGCGGAATGCCCAGGTCGCGCAACCCCTCGCAGAAGCCCTTGACCAGATCCTCCAAAGCAGCGCCGCGCAAGCCCTGCTGCACCAGCCAGTCGCTCAGCGCCTGGACGCGCGGCCCTTCCGGCGGTGCAGCCGACATGGCAACGTTGGATTTGATTTCCGGCATAGCGCCTATTCCGCGGCCAGCGCGCCGCCCTGTTTGGTATACCAGCTATAGGTTTCCTCGAGGCCTTCCCGCAGACCGACCCGGGCCTTCCAGCCCAGCGCATTCAGCCGTCCGACATCCAGCCATTTGCGCGGCGTGCCGTCCGGCTTGGAAGTATCGAACGCCAGCTTGCCCTTGAACCCAACCACATCACAAACCGTTTCAACCAGTTCGCGGATTGTCACATCCTCACCAACCCCGACATTCAGCGCGATGGAATCTTCATAATGGCGCATACAGAAAACCGATGCCTCTGCCAGATCGTCGACATGCAGAAATTCGCGCTTCGGCGTTCCCGTCCCCCAGACGGGCATTTCCGCGTCGCCCCGGACCCTGGCTTCATGTGCCTTTCGGACAAGCGCCGGGATGACATGGCTGGTTTCCAGGTCGAAATTATCACCCGGCCCGTAAATATTGGTCGGCATCAGCGAAATCGCGTTGAAGTCGTATTGCTTGCGATACGCCGCGCACATTTTCAGCCCCGCAATCTTGGCAATTGCGTAGGATTCGTTCGTCGGCTCCAGTTCGCCGGTCAGCAGGTATTCTTCCCGGATCGGCTGCGGCGCATGTTTGGGATAGATACAGGACGAGCCGAGGAACAACAGCTTGGTCACGCCACTTTTCCACGCCGCGTCGATCAGATTGGTCTGTATCGCGAGATTGTCATAGATGAACTGCGCCGGCTGGATATTATTGGCGTGGATGCCGCCCACCTTTGCCGCCGCGATAAAAACGAATTCAGGTTTTTCATCGGCGAAGAACCGATCAACCGCCGCACGGTCCCGCAGGTCCAGTTCCGCGCTTGTGCGTGTAATCAGGTTCGCACATCCATCCCGAACCAGTGCCCTGGCGATGGCGGAACCAACCAGCCCGCGATGGCCGGCAACGAAGATACGTGATTGAGGGCCAAATTCGGTCATCGTCGCGACATCCCTTCAACAAAGGTAGCGGCTGCGAGCCCTGCCCGCAGCCGGTGTCAACGATACCCGAATTCAGTCGGAATCGATACGTCAGATGACGATATCAAGCGCCCGGCTGGGATCCGTGGCCGGCGAGGAAAGCGACTGGCCATCCTGCACCGCCTGCGTCACCAGACTGACGACGGCCGCTTCGGACTGCGCCGCCACTTTCAGCGCCTGCAATCCTGCCTGATATCCGCCCTGCAACTGTGCACTGAGTGCTATTTCCGCTGCCATGATATTCCGGCCCTATCTGTGATTCGTATCGAACACTTTATCGGGTGATCGTTATCCAAAGGTTAACACCGGTTCAGCCGAGAACCGGTATCAGTCCACATCCTCCGCGACACGGAAGCTGACAATCTTGTCGGGTTCGTCCACCGCACCGGTACGGGGATGGCCCTTCTTGATATTGTCGACCAGTTCCATGCCTTCGACGACACGGCCCCATACGGTGTACTGGCCGTCAAGCCAGGCCGAATCAGCAAGGACGATGAAGAACTGGCTGTCGGCGCTGTTCGGGTCCGATGAGCGTGCCATCGACAAGACGCCGCGCACATGCGGTTCAGCGCTGAATTCGGCCGCCATTTTCTGGCCGGAACCGCTGGTGCCTGTGCCGGTCGGATCACCGGTCTGCGCCATGAATCCGTCGATGACGCGGTGAAAGACGATGCCGTCATAAAATTCCTGACGTACCAATTCCTTGATGCGGGCAACATGGTTCGGCGCCAGGTCGGGCAGGGTTTCGATGACAACGCGGCCATCTTTCAGTTCGAGATAAAGCATGTTCTCCTTGTCCTGCGCCCCGGCGGCTCCCGCCAGCGACACAATTCCCAATACAGTAACAATTGATAATAACAGTCTTTTCAACTTACAGCCCTTTCCTTCATTTGGCACGCCTTGCGGCACGTTTTAACGTAATGCTGCGGCAATATTTCCACCATCGACCGTGACAATGGCCGCTGTCGTCCGTTCCGCCTTGGCCAGAAAGACAAATGCGTCGGCAACATCCGCCGCGCGGACTTCCCGGTGCAACAGGTTGCCCCCCATGTAATCCACCTCGCTGAGGCCGCGTGCCGCCGACCGGGCGGCGATCATCGTATCGTCAAGCAGGCCACTGCGGATGCGGTCGGCATTAACGGCATTGGCGCGAATATCATCGGCGCCGTAATCGATGGCGTATTGCCGCATCAGCGACAGCGCCGCCGATTTCGGCAGGCCATAGGGACCGAAATCAGGCCCCGGATTGACGGCCTGCTTGGACGCATTGAACAGCAACGCACCGCCGGTGCCTTGCGCTTTCATGACCCGCACTGCCGACCGGGCGATATTCTGGTGACCATAGAAATTCAGCTCGAAGGACTGACGCAGCACATCGTCGTCGACCTCGCCGATTTTCCCAGACCAGGCAGCCCCCGCATTGGACACGACGATATCGACACCGCCATAGCGTTCGCAGACCGCATCGAACGCCGCGTCAACCGAAGCCGGGTCCGTCACATCGCAGGCAAGCGCCAGCCCGCCGATGCCATCCACCGCCTGCGTCGCCGCCGCGATATCAAGGTCCAGCGCGACAACCGAGGCCCCCTCCCGCGCGAAAGCCTGAACGATGGCGGACCCGATGCCGCCGCCCGCGCCGGTCACCGCAACGACGCGCCGGGCCAGCGGCTTTTCGGCGCCCTTGCCCAGTTTTGCCTGTTCCAGGGACCAGTATTCGATATCGAACATGTCGTCTTCAGGGACGCATTCATACACGCCGATCGCTTCCGCATCGGTGATCGTCTGCACGGTGTTTTCCGCGATGTCGGCGGCGATGGATGCGGCTTTCGGGTCAGCACCGACCCCGAACAGGCCCAGCCCCGGCACCAGGATCACGCGCGGAAACGGATCGAGCATGGTCTTTGGCGATTTCTGACGGGGGTTATGGCGCTCGAAATAGGCGCGGTAGTCGGCAATATAGGTCTCCAGCGCAATCTCGGCGGATTCGCGGAATGCCGCCAGCCCGTCCTGCTCCGGCGCCGGCAGCAGCAGCGGGTAATTCTTCGTGCGGATATTGTGATCGGGCGTGACCACGCCGGTCTGGCTGTAGCGGGCGACATCGGCGCCATTGACGTAGTTCAGGATTTCCGGCCCGGTGCGATGGTCAAGCACCATGCGGCGCCAGCCATCGGCGCCCAGGTCGTCCGCAACCAGCCCCCGCAGCACCGGCGCCACCTCGGACAGTTTAGCGATTTGTTCGGGCATTCGGGCGGCGACGAAAACCTGCTTGCGGCCCTTCTGCAGGCGGGTTTCAGCGAGCGTCACCGCATCAATCATCCGCTCATAGGCTTCCTGTGCCGTCTCGCCAAAAGTAAAAATCCCGTGCTTGTGCAGGATCAGTCCTTCGACATCCGGTGACGCCGCCTGGAATTCAGCCGCACTTTTCGCGAGGTCGAAACCCGGCATGATATAGGGCACATAACCCATGCGGTCGCCATATACCTGCAGGCAGATATCGTCGCCATCGGGCTGGTCGGTCAGGCTGAGCACGGCTGTGGAATGGGTATGGTCGATGAACTTATGCGGCAGGAAGGCGTGCAGCAATGTTTCCACCGACGGGTTCGGCGACGCGGAATCCAGCAAATTGCCGCGCTGGAAATTCACCATATCCTCGTCGGTCAATGCGTCCAGCGCCTGCAACCGGCGCAAGGGTTCAAGGCGCACCGCCGGCAGGCCCGCCGGTTCGATATCGCCCATATCCCAGCCGCTGCCCTTGACCCGCAACACCGGCACGTCATCGCCCAGCAGGTCCTGTGCGGTGGTCTTGACCGACGTATTGCCGCCGCCATGCAGCACCAGCCGCGGATCGCCACCCAGCAGGCGGGTGGTATAGACCCGCAATGCCGTATCCCGGTTTTCACCCTGTTGGGCATAACGTTCGACGAAGCGTTCAGCTTCGCTATCGGACCACAGACTTTCCATCGTTTCGTTCTTACTCCTGTTCGGGAAACAGTGCGCGCAGCCCTTCATGGCTGGCGTCGGCGATGCCGCGTTCGGTCACAAGCCCGCTGACAAGCCGCGCCGGGGTGACGTCAAAGGCATAATTGGCCACCGGGCTGCCATCCGGTGTGATCGTCACGGTTTCGATCCGCCCGTCCGCCGTTCGCCCGGTCATTTCCGACACCTCCGCACCGTCACGCTGTTCGATCGGAATTTGCGCGACACCGTCGTCGAGTGTCCAGTCAATCGTCGGTGAGGGCAGGCAGACATAGAACGGCACATCGTTGTCATGCGCCGCCAGCGCCTTCAGATAGGTCCCGATCTTGTTGCAGACATCGCCGGTCGCGGTGGTGCGGTCGGTACCGGTAAAGCACAGATCGACCATGCCGTGCTGCATCAGGTGCCCGCCGGTATTGTCGGCGATGACCGTGTGCGGCACGCCGTGATGCCCCAGCTCCCACGCGGTCAGGCTGGCGCCCTGGTTCCGTGGCCGGGTTTCATCTACCCAGACATGCACCGGAATACCGGCTTCATGCGCCAGGTAAATGGGCGCGGTCGCGGTGCCCCAGTCAACCGTGGCCAACCAGCCGGCGTTACAGTGGGTCAGGATGTTGACGGTGGCACCGTTGTTGCGATCCTGCGCCGCCCTGATCAGGTCCAGCCCATGACCACCGATGCCGCGATTTATCGCGACGTCCTCATCACAGATTTCGGCCGCCCGCGCATAGGCCGCATCCGCCCGCGCATCCGGCGCCAGCGGCGCCAGCAGGCGCTGCATATCGTCCAGCGCCCAGCGCAGGTTGACCGCGGTTGGCCGCGTCGCCATCAACAGGTCATACGCGCCCTGCAATCCACCATCCGACGGGCCGGCCCGCATGGCCAACGCCATGCCGTATCCGGCCGCTGCACCGATCAGCGGTGCGCCGCGGACCTGCATGCTGCGGATCGCATGCGCCGCCGCTTCGACCGTTTCCAGGCGCAGGATCACAAAGTCATGCGGCAGGCGCGTCTGGTCGATAATTTCCACGTCCCGGCCATCCGGCGCGAGCCAGATCGTGCGGTGGGCCACCCCATCCACAAGCATCAGTAAACAACTCCCATTGTTACGGTTTCGGTCATTCCGAATACGGTTTTGACCGGTTCCAAACAGAAAATAGTCGATTCAATCAGATTAATACGTTGATTCCATTCAATACACAGGGGAAATCGCCGCAAAATGTCTACATTTGTCTACATTTTCACACCCGGCCCGGCCCATGGCATCCCCCCAAACCAATATAGGATGTAAGTCCTTTTTGCGCCGATTCAAGAAAAAACCGAAACCTTCAACCATGAGACAGATCAACGATAATATCCGACAATCCGGCGTATTAACGACTCTCATACGCTTTTTTCAAGAAACACGATTGAACCGGAACGATATCAGCAGGGAATACCATGCCAACCAAGGACAGCTATCAGCAACGGGTGAATGCCCGGATCGAGGCAATCCATGAAGCCATGGAACACCACGAGCGCCACCTGGAATCCACCGAATCGACATCCGAGGATGAAAACGAAGCCGCCCTGCAACGGGTCAAGGCGAAGCGCAGCCGTCTCGACGAGCTCCTCAAAGAACTGGAGGAAGCGGGCGAGAATGCGTGGAAACATCTTTGCGAGCATATCGACGAAGCCGTCGACGAGATCAGCGAAGCCGCCGAGCATGCCCGCAAGCGGATGGAAGGCAAGAAATAGCCGTCCGTCACGGTCAAACGACCAGACCATGACGGCACCGCCGCACTGACGCATACTGTCCCGCAGGACAACATCATGGGGGGCGGTAATGGCTATCGATATGGAATCGCGTCTTGGCATGCGGATCGGCACCTTCGTACCGGCGGAAAGCGCGCTGGCGTTTCGTTATCCGGCCACGTCAGGCGGCGTCGATCCCACTGTGCAGGCCTATATCGGCGGGGTGACCGACCGGAACAGCCGCGCACCGTCTGACGATCATCCCAAACGCGGCGTCGTGCTGGTCGAGGCGCCCTATGCGGATTTCACCGTGCTTCCGGCAGACCTGTGGTCCGCCTGCCCCGCGCCGCCGGCGCATGAATGGGTCCTGGAACAGATCCGCCCGGGCGGAACGCCCTCGCCAGATGCGGCGGGCGGATTATGCATTTCGGCGATGGAAGTCGACCCTGCCATCGAGGAAGAATTTAACGAGTGGTACAATGAAGAGCACATGCCGCTGATGGACGCGGTACCCGGCATGCTAGCGGCGCGCCGTTTCCGTGCGGTCAGCGGGCTGCCGCGCTATGTCGCGGTGTACCATCTGGAAACGCCTGAGGTGTACAAGCAACCCAGCTGGTTTGAGGCCAACCAGACACCCTGGATCCGACGTATCCACCGCCACCGACTGCGCACCTTGCACATGATTCTGGAACGGGTGTCGCTGCCGGAATAGAGCACATCCCGAGCAGACGGAATCGTCTGCGACGACGTATTTGCCGGAAAAAATAATAAGGGAGAGCGAATCCGCTCTCCCGCCTACCAGACCGAGGACGGCCCCGGGATATATTTGAAGCGTTCCAGCGCGTCTTCGCGCAGGGTGAAGCCGAGGCCCGGTTTCTCCGGCGGTCGAACTTCGCCATCCGCGCCGATATCGAACGGTTCCTCGAACAGTTCATACATCATCGGCATATGCGCCTGACTGACTTCCAGGATGCGGCAGTTCGGACAATGGCAGGCGAGATGGATGGAGGCCGCGAACAGCACCCCGTTGCTCCACGCATGCGGTGCCAGCCGCACCTGCCGGGCGGAAGTCAGGGCCGAAATGCGGCGGATTTCCGTAAAACCGCCGGCCCGGCCGATATCGGGCTGGGCAATATCCAGCGCCTGATGATCCAGCAGGTCGGCAAAGTCAAAGCGGGTAAATTCGCGTTCGCCGGTCGCGATGGGGATCGACGTCGCCTGCCGCACCAGCCGCAATCCCGCATGATCATCCGGTGAGATCGGTTCCTCGAACCAGGAAATATCGTATTCCTCAACCAGCTTCGCCAGCCGGATCGACGTGGAAACGTCCAGCGCGCCATGCGCATCGATGAACAGCTCCACATCCGGGCCGATGCCGCGTCGCGCTGCCGCAATCCGCCGCACGGCTTTTTCAAATGAAAATCCGTCATGGCCAACGACGCGCATCTTTACCGCCGTAAAGCCCTTGGCGGCATAGCCGGCCATTTCCGCTTCGGCTTCGTCGCCAGGCGCCCAGCCGCCGGATGCATAGCTGCGCACCTGATCGCGCACCGCGCCAAGCGCCTTGTAGATCGGCACGCCCATCCCCTGCGCCTTCACGTCCCACACGGCCAGGTCTATGCCGGAAATCGCCTCCATCACGGTGCCGCGGCGGCGCGTCGGTTCCGGCTGGGCCCAGCCCTGCCGGATCGCCGGGATTGCCCGCGAGCCGTTATACATGACCTCGTAAATCCGTTCGGAGAACATCGGGTCCATGCCGATAAGCGCCGGGGCCAGTTCGAATTCGACGATGGCGCGGACCACTTCAGGATTGCCCAGCGCTGCCCCCATGCCCGTCAGCCCGTCATCGGTATCCACCATGATCAGGGTCGAGTCGTTCTTCACCCGCGTGCCGAGATCGCTGCGCTGCCGTTTTTCGGGCGGCACTGCATGTGATAGCGGAATGCATCTTACCCCGGTAATTTTCATGAACACCCCCTCAGTCAAATTCGGGCAGGCATGCCCGCGTCATGCGGCATGATATCACCGGCGACAGGGCTGGCGACAGTCATGCGCAGCCATATTGATTGAAGTTACAGGTTCAGGAAGTGAGCAGCCGCGCGACCTGTCCACGCCCTCGCGGCACTGCGCCGAGTCCTCCGGCGGCACCAGCAGCCAGGGCCGACAGAACGCCAAGCAGAAGCGGCAGGACAATGGATACCGCCCCCGGCGACCAATCGACTCGAAGCGCCTGCTGCACGAGCCAGTACCCACCCGCTTGCCCCGCAATCCCGCCAAGCACCGCAGCCAGCGCACCGACGCAGGCGGCCTCGCCAAGTCTGGCCATCGCAACCTCCATTCGCGATGCGCCGATCAGGACGAAGGCCAGCGCCTCGCGGCGGCGCGCATCAACATCAGCCGCGACGACCGAGGCCAGCGACAGTGCGCCCGCAGCGAGTAACGTCGCCGCGACCGCGAGGGACGCCAGCACCGCGCCGTCTATCACCTCGATCACGCGGGTTACAATCTTGCGGATATCAATACTGGTGACGTTCGGTGCGGTCGCTGCCAGGTCGCGGATCAGGGCATCAACCGAATCGTCCGTATTGCCCTCAAGGCTCATCACCCAGCTGTGCGGCGCTTCGCGAAACGGCTGCGGCGAGGCCACAAGCAGGAATTCCGGCCGAAAGGTCCTGTGATACTCCTTGCGGATATTGGCCACTTCAGAAGTAAAGGTCCGGCCCAGCACGCTGTAGGTCAGACGATCGCCCGGCTTGAGATCGAATGCCTCCTGCACGTCCTCCTCCGCGGAAACGACCGGCGGACCTGAATAGTCTTCCGGCCACCATTCGCCAGCCAGGAGCTCCGCCCCCGTCGGCGCGGCGGACCAGGCGAAACTGCGGTCCCCCTCGATGACCCAGGACTTGCCGGGCAGTCGCAACGCCTCCTCCGCGGGAACACCATTTACCTTGAGGATGGTTGCCCGCATGAAGGGCGAGGCCTGAAGGTCGCCAAGCCCAGGGTCGCCATCTATCCGGGCGCGGACCATTTCGACTTGGTGAGGCTGGATGTCGAGCAGCACCAGATCAGGGATACGTTCGGGCAGTTCCGCCCGCAGCGACACTTCCAGCGAGTTCTGAGCCGCTATAATCGCCGTCACGCCGGCAATGCCAATGCCAATCGCCACTGCCTTTGTCGCCACCGCGCCGGGAATCGCGAGGCCATGCATCGCGACCCGGCCGACAAAACCGCGCGGCTGGCGACACATCGCAAAACGCGCCAGCACCCAGCCGCACAGGCCCAGCACTGCCGCCGCCAGGACAAGACCTGCGGCAGCAGCCGCAGCCAGTCCTGGTATCGGCAAGCTGAAAATCGCGAGGGCGACAGCGCCAGCCATCGCAGCAGCGCCAAAGGCAAGATGGCGCGGATGTGAAGAGAGCGGCGCGTCGCCGCTGCGCATTGCAGCACCTGGAGAAAGATGCGCGGCACCGGAAAGGGCGGCACTCGAAGCACCGGCAAGACCGAGAACGAGGACCCCGGCGACCTGCAGCGCGGGTATCGCCAGCGTCTCCACATGCCACAGCAGTTGCAGCCGCGCACTGACAATATCCATCAACACGACGGTCGTCACAGTCGCAACTGCAAAGCCGAAGGCCATGCCGGCGGCGGCGGCAATCGCAATGACCATGCCGTGCAGGGCAACCACAACAGCGGGCGTCGCCCCGGACAGCCGATGCAGCGCAATCGTCCGCGAGCGGCGGGAAACTCACACATTGGCCGCGGCCCACGCCCCGGCAAGGCCGACTGCCAACGCAACAATACCTGCGGCACCGAGGAATGTCGTCGTGTGGTCGACAGTTCGCCGCACCCGGTCACCCGCATCCTTGGAGGTCTCGAGCTCCCAGCCACCTTCCGGGGTCAGGTTGCGCAGATCCAAAAGCGCCGCCTGAATGTCGCTGCCGTCAGGAACCTTCAGCCGATAGCGGAAATCGACCAGCGACCCGAAGGCGAGCAACCCTGTCCCCGGCAAATCCTTCAGACCGACGATGATGCGGGGGCCAACCAGAAAGCGTCCGGCAGATAGCCGGTCGGGCTCCGTCTCGATCACGCCGCGGATGATGAATTCGGTCTGGCCGAGGCGAATCGGGTCGCCCACCGCGGCACCAAACCGGGCAAGGAGTTCGCGTTCGACAAGAGCCCCCGGACGCCTGTCGCTTGCGGCAGCCTGGAAGTCCGCCATGCTCCCCTCGGCGAGGACAAGTTTACCGTACAGGGGATAGGCGGCGTCGACGCCCTTCATTTCGACCGGCGCACGCACCCCTTTCGCAGTCGCTGATGTCCGCAATTCCGCCACCCGGGACAAGGTTCCGTTTTCTGCAATACGGGCGACAAGGGATTCGTCCAGCGGCGCATTGACAACAGAAACAGCAATGTCGCCGCCAAGTATTGCTGACCCGCTCCGCTCCAGCGATCGCGACAGCCCGTCGCCGAGCATCCACACCGCGCCGAGCATGGCCGTAGCGATTGCGACACAGGCAATGAACAGGCGCAACCCGTAGATCCCGGCGGCCAGTTCCGCACGCAGCAGGGTCAACAGGATACCAGGCGTCAGGTCACCATCACGCATGACTGCCATCTCAGCTCACGATGCGGCCGCCATCGATGGCGACGGTCCGGTCACACCGGTCTGCCAGTGCCGGATCATGCGTGACGAGCAGCATGGCGGCTCCCGTGTCCCGTGCCAGGGAAAACATTGTATCCGCGACGACCTGCCCGGTCCGCTGGTCAAGATTGCCGGTCGGTTCATCAGCGAGGATCAGGCGCGGCCCAACGACAAACGCCCGGGCAATCGCCACCCGCTGCTGTTCGCCCCCGGAAAGAGCGGATGGACGGTGCGTGAGCCGGTCTTCGAGACCAACCCGCTTTAACAGGGCCGCCGCGCGGTCCTCAGCCGATGACTCGCCGGCGAGAATCAGCGGCAGCGCAACATTCTGCAGCGCCGTCATGGCAGGGACGAGGTGATAGGACTGGAACACGACGCCGATGTCCCGGCGCCGCAACCGGGTACGCGCCTGCTCACCGGCCGTCATCATGTCAAGACCAAGGACACAAGTCGTTCCGCCCGAAGGTACCTCCAGCCCGCCAATCACAGCTATCAGCGAAGATTTTCCGGAACCGGAAGGCCCGGTGACGGCAACGATCTCGCCGGGGGTGACAACGAGGTCAACACCCTGCAGCACCTCGATTTCACCCTCGGGCGTCGGATAGGAAAGGCGGGCGCCCTTCATCGCAACAGCACCCTGCTTCTCTGAAAGCGGAGGTTCCAGAGCGTCAGCCGTAGCAGTGCCGCGATTATGTTCGGTCGTATCTGGCATATTACGGGTTATATGGCGATGCTGCCGCCAAGATTCACGTCAAAATTAACTGAACTAGGGCAGCCGAACGCGGTTCCCGGCAATATCTATACCGGGAGCGGGCCGATCAGCCCTTCCTCGGACGCCTTGATCTGCAGGGCAAGGTACTTGGAGTAAATACGGCATTGCGCCAGGCTGCCCGCGATGAACCACAGCCCGTCCTGCGCGGTACGCTTCCACATATTGGCCATTTCGCCGTCTTCGCCGATGCCCCAGATTTCGCCAACCTTTTCGGCGACATCATTACCAAGCAGGCGGCGGACGAGTTCCTGCTGGGTATAGTAGCCGGTTGCCAACACGATCAGGTCTGTCGGCACGGTGCTGCCATCCTTCATCAGCGCGCCATCGGCGGTGAAGCGTTCGATGGTGTCGAAATGCATCAGCCCGATTTCGCCTTCGATGATCAGGTCCGAACAGCCGGCATTCAGGTAATAGCCGCCGCCGCGCCGGCGATATTTCATCTGGTGACCGGTGCCATCCTCGCCGATATCGTATTTGAACCCCTTCACCTTCAGCGCGGCGATCAGGTCCTTGTCCATCTCGACCATGCGTTCAACGGCCATCTGGTAGCCCTTGACGATCAGCGGATAGGTCGCCGCCGTCGCCAGCAGGTCGCAATCATCGAGCGGCGGGCCTTCTTCATACAGCGCGTAGTTCAGCTTGGCGCTGGGATCGATGCTGACCACCGTGCCCGAACCGCGCTGGATGATGGTGGTGTCCGCGCCGTGACTGTACAGATCCTGGGCGACATCATGGCCGCTGTTCCCGGTACCGAGCACCAGCGCCTTTTTATCCTTCCAGGCCTTGCCGTCGGTAAAGCTGTGCGAATGGACAACCTCACCGGCGAAATCCTTCAGCCCCGGCAGGTCCGGAATCCGGGCGATGCCGCTGACGCCATTGGCGAAGACGACATGGCGCGGCCGCATGGTGCGTTCGGTCCCATCCGTTTTGCGCAGGGTCGCGGTCCAGCATTTATCCGCTTCGTCATAAGAACCGCCGATGAATTCGGTGCCGGTCCAGAAGTTGACTTCCAGCGCTTCGGCATAGCATTCGAACCAGTTCGCCAGCATGTCCTTGGGAATATATTTGGGCATGGTCGGCGGAAACGGCATATAGGGCAGGTGGTTCGCGACAATCTGGTTATGCAGCGCCAGCGAGTGATAGCGCTTGCGCCAGTTGTCACCGATACGTTCAAACCGGTCGACGACCAGCGTATCCACATCAAGCTGGTTGAGCCGCGCCGCAATCGCCAATCCTGCCTGGCCGCCACCAACCACCAGCACGGCGGGGTCACGATCCGCGTATTCACGGGATTTGACGCGCTGGTCGAGCCAGTTTTTACCCCCGAAATTACGGGAATAGGCATCGCCGGTCGGACGGCGCACGCCGACATGTTCTTCATGCCCCTTGATCTCATCCAGCGCGGTCATCAGCACCCAGGCAAGGGGTCCGGCGCCCTCGCCGGGGATCAACCGAACGACGCCATTGCCCCGGCCGGTTTCGGTTTCGAACTCGATCATCGCTTCGATAGCCTCCACGCCCAGCCGCTTTACGCGGCGCGGTGCGGTGCGGGTTTCGGAAACCCGAAAGCCCCGCGCACCAACCGTGGCCTGCGCATTGATCAGCCCGGCGGCGATATCATCGGCGCCGCCGAACGGACTGATACTCCAGGTAAAGGCCAGCAGGTCACGCCAGTGACTGTCCCGCTGGAACAGCGCCGCAACCGCAGATGCATCGCCACTGCCCAGCGCGGTTTCAAACGCACCCAGCCAGTGTGTCACCAGATCGGTATCGCTGGCAGCAGGCCGCTGGCTCAACGCAGTCAGATCGACGTCATCCATGGTATTTCCCCATCGCAGGCGTTGGGCAACGCGCGAACGCAGCGTCTTCCCGTCGGTCAAGCAAAGGTCTTCGCACGAATCTTGTCAAGATGCGGCCATCTGGCGCGCACCGCCGAGGATAGTCAGGCGCCGAGCCTGTCACCTTCCAGCACGGTGATTTTCGCCACCAGTTCCGAAGGCAGCGCTGCGGATTTATGGGCGGCCTGATCGGTATTTACCCAGACGACCTCGCCGGTGGCGCGCAGATCCTCCGCGCCTGCCGGGTGAATTTCCAGCAGGAACGTCACCGACGACCGGCCCAGCCGCGCGACCCGGACATGGACTTCGATATCCTCGTCGAACAGGATCGGCTGCTGGTATTCGACCAGGCTGCGAACGGTGTGGAAATCCTCACCGGTTCGTTCGACCTGCCCCATATAATCATAAGGCAGCGCCCGGCAATATTCGGTGATCGCCGTGTCGAAATAGGTCAGGTAATGGGCATTGAAGACAATCTTCTGGCCGTCCACTTCCGAATAACGGACGCGAAACGGCCAGGAAAACCGAAACTCGGACCGGGCCATGGGCTCAGCCCGGTTTGCGCGCGTGGAGCAGCCGCGTCAGGCCCGGGATCATTTCTTCTTCGCGGATATCGGTGAATCCGACCTCTTCCATCTGCCCCTTCAGCCATCCCGGCGTTACCGAGCGCGCTTCCGGCGTGAACGCCATGTGCTGAAGCTGCCACAGCGCTGCCATCGGCGGGCCGCTGCGGTCGTCCTCGACCATGAAGTCATGCACCATGTAGTGCCCGCCCGGCGCCAGACAGTCGAAGGCATCTTTTACGAGACGCGGCACTTCGGTTCCCGGCACGCCGCTGAACAGGTAGGACATCAGGATCGCGTCCTGTCCTGTCGGCCATTCCGTCTGCAGCGCATTGGCAGGAATATACCGTACCCGGTCGACCATGCCGGCCTCGGTCACGAAGCGCCAGCCAATCTCCGCCACGTTCGGAAAATCGATAATGGTCGCAACCAGGTCGGGGTTGGCTTCCAGCAGGCGGATACTCATCGCGCCCGTACCACCGCCGATATCAAGCAAATTCTTCGCGCCGGACAGGTCGACCAGCCGCGCCAGCGTCCGCCCGGGCCCCAGTGAGCCGGCTTGCTGCGCATTGCTGTACAGCGCGGCTTCTTCCGGGTCGGCCATCCAGTGCTGGTAGGAATCCACTGCGTTCGGATCGAGCGAGCCATCCACCACATCGTTCAACTGGTCGAGGAACGGATACATCTGCCCATCGATCTGATAGCGCAGGTAGTCGCCGAAATCGTATTTTGCGCCATGAACGAGGAATGCCTCCGCGCCCGGCGAATTGGCGTAGGTTTCTTCTTCCCGATCAACCAGTCCGATACCTGTCAGCGCCGTCAGCAGCGTTGTGACCCGATTGACCGGCACATCGGTTTCCTTCGCGACCTGGGTGGCGGTTTTCGGGCCTTCCGCGAGATTTGTAAAGACGCCGATATGTAACCCGGCAAACAGGGCCTTGGACGCCATAAACCCGAAAGCGATGCGTGAAACGTCTTCCGCCGTTTCCGCCAGTTGTGCTGACATAACGTGAAATTCTCCAATAATTGCTTGCTGTATTCGCTGCCAAACCTAGGGAAACTCCCCGTAAATGCAACAAGCCATCTGGATTCGGGGTTTTCCCAAGCCGTTTTGAGCATGGGTTTCGCGACTTGAAAGACAGCACGCTTCGCCTGACACGACGGGGCATTCTTTGCGTCCACAACCTGCAGTGACCCGGCCTTTTCCGCATCCCTCGACGTCGCGGGACGGGGATTACGCTATCCCCGCCCCGTCTTCGCCATTCGCTTACCTTGCCGCTACTGCCGATGATGCCTTGGCCAGCCGCACCAGGTTGATGAATTCAGCCCGCAACCCGTATTCATCCGCGCCCTTGCTCGATTTCGCCAGATTGATGACGTCGTCATAGCGGAACCCGCCGATGTATTTTCCGCCGGACATGATCTGCCCGAAACCGGCGACGGCGGTCGCCCAGCGCACCTCGCGCAGGCGTCCTGTTTCCGCCGGTGCGTCCAGGTCATCGCGTTCCTGCGCCTTGCCGAATGCAACCGATATCAGTTTGGAGTCTTCTTCTTCAGGCAGCTTGTAGCGAATTTTCAGGAAGCCGTATTCGCTATCCGTTTTTGCCGAGGCTGATTGTGTTTCCTGATACCGGTTTTCCCCGATCATGCCGCTATCGCTACCCACCGGGGTGATCTCATAGATCGCAGTCACGGAATGGCCGGCGCCGATATCGCCCGCGTCCACCGCGTCATTGCGGAAATCCTCACGCTTCAGCGCACGGGTTTCATAACCGATCAGCCGGTATTCGCTGACCGTATCCGGGTTGAATTCAACCTGGATCTTCACATCCTTTGCAATCGGAAACAGGGTCGAGGATGCCTCGTCGACCAGCACCTTGCGGGCTTCGTTCAGCGTATCGATATGCGCGGCCACGCCATTGCCGCTCTGCGCCAGCGCCTGCATCGCATGATCGTTCAGATTGCCCTGCCCGAAACCCAGCACTGTGAGATAGACGCCCGTATCACGCTGTTTCTCGATAAGCGCCCTGAGGTCCTTCGCGCTGCTGACGCCGACATTGAAGTCACCATCGGTCGCCAGCACGACCCGATTGACGGATTTTTCGTCGAATTGTTCGCGCGCCAGTGCATAGGCCTGCCGGATACCGGCGCCCCCTGCGGTTGACCCACCGGCACGCAGATTGTCCAGCGCCGCGTGGATCAGATGCTTCTGTGCCACCCTTGTCGGCGACAGCACCATGCCCGCCGCCCCGGCATAGACAACGATTCCGACCGTGTCGTCATCGTCCAGCGACCCCAGCAGCAGCTTCAGCGACTGGATGACCAGTGGCAGCTTGTCCGGCGCGTTCATCGAACCTGAAACATCCAGCAGGAAAACAAGATTACTGCGCGGCTTCTGGCTCGCTTCGATATCGTATCCCCGGATGCCAATATGGATCAGTTTGTTTCCCTTCCGCCACGGGCTGGGCATCACGGTGACGCTGGGGCGGAACGGTTCATCGGGGGATGTCGCCAGCGGGTAATCGTACCGGAAATAGTTGACCAGTTCTTCCACCCGCACCGCATCCGACGGCGGCATCGCACCGCGATTCAGCATATGCCGGACGGTTGAATATGACGCGGTGTCAACGTCAACCGAGAAAGTCGACACCGGGGCATCGGCGACGCGTTTGATGGCATTGCGTTCGATTTCCTGGAACTGGTCCCGGCTTGCCGGCATAGCGACCGGCGGCGCGGCATGATGCTTTGCTGCAGCTTTGCGGTGCGCCGCGACGCTTCCGCTCGACATCAACTGCGGCGCCGGCGCGGCTGTGGACAGTTCCTGAGAAGACCTCATGTCAACTTCGCAGGCCGTCACGACCAACGCGGCGAATACGATGGCCGCCAATCCCGTTCTGTTCATTTGCGTTCCCCCATTGGATGGAATTCCCGCTGCGCAATTCGCAGCACGCGATGGGGTAGCGATGAAAAAGGGCCGAACCGGCCCGGTATTGAGGAAAAATCAAGGCAGGCGAACCACAGCCAGGCAATTGAATCGACGCGTCCGGCAGACTACCCTTGCGACAAACCAGTAACACGAAGGGAAACAAGATGAGCGTTGTCGAAACCGAACGTCACGGCCAGATCATGACGATCCGGCTGAACCGGCCCGAACGCATGAATGCCATCGGCTTTGAATTGCGGACCAAGATGGCCGAAGCCTTCACCGAATTCCGTACCGACCCGGACCTGGAAGTCGCGGTGTTCACCGGCACAGGCAAGGCCTTCTGCGCCGGCGAAGACATGAAGGAATCGCTGGAACGCGGAGCGCCCGGGCTGGACGAACGCGAACTGCCCAACCCCTTCATGGACGGCACGCTGGAAAAGCCGGTTATCGGCGCGATCAACGGCTTTGCCATGGGTGGCGGCTTCATGCTGGTCGAAAATACCGACCTGCGCGTTGCGGTGCGCGGTGCGGTCTTCGAGATGTCGGAAGCCAAGCGCTGGCTGCTGGGCGGATACAATCACGGGCTGGTCGCCGACCTGCCGCATCCGATCGCGATGGAAATGGCGCTTGCCTATCGTTTCACCGCGGACCGGCTGTATGAACTGGGCTTCATCAACCGCCTGGTCGATGCCGACGAATTGCTGCCCACGGCGTATGAGATGGCCGAACACCTGCTGACCCTGCCGCCGGCCGCCCGCGTCAATACGGTCTACATGATGCGACAGATGCGCCAGAAGCCATCCCCCGAAATCGAGAAACTGGCAGAGGCGCTGCACGCCCATGGCGACCAGTCGGACCGGATGGAATCGCGCAAGGCGTTCGCCGAAAAGCGCAAGCCGAACTTTAAGGGCTGGCTGAATCCGGCAGACCGCTACAATATACCGACGCTGGATTCCGTCAGCAAAAAGGCATGATGACTGGCCGGGTGTCAGGCCAATTAACCTGCCTTTAGAACGTTCATGATATCGTCCGCTAACACCCGCCCTAGACGGATTGAAGAATGATCCACCGCCTGATTTATCTGAGTTCGACACCGAACCGGATTTCGCCGGACGATATCCAAAGCATTCTGGCCAAGTCGCGACAGAACAATGCCCGCGACCACATCACCGGGCTGCTGATCTTCCGCGATGGCAGTTTCCTTCAGATCCTGGAAGGGGAAAAGGACAACGTCCTTACCTGCTATCGGCGTATCAACCGGGACACGCGCCACAGCGGCTGCATCATACTGCAGTCGGAAGACGTTCCGGCGCGCCAGTTCGGCGAATGGGATATGGCCTATGTGCCATTCGCCGAATTACCGCCGGGTTGCCGCAAGAGCTATATCGACCTGACCGCGCTGCGCGATACCGAAAAAATGCGCGAACTTCTGCACGACAAGAATGCGGCCGTCTTCGTTACGACGTTTCTGGAAAGTTTCCGTGACTCACGGCTGATGTAACGCTGTCGCGGCACATTTTCCAAACCACCCGCCAACCAACCCTTCTTGCCGCATCCGCGCCACTGCGCTAGCGTTTCCTTCGTGGTCAAACATTCGCGGGAGGAAGACCGATGGGCAAGGGACTTACCGATACACAGATCGCGGACTGGAAGCGCGATGGCTTCCTGTATCCCTTCGACCTGTTGAGCGAAGACGAGCGGCAGGATTGCCTGGCCAATCTGGCGCGGTTCGAGGACTGGCTGGGATCGCCGGTCAATGCCTCCAAGGACCTGAAATGGCGGACCATGCCGCATATCACTTTGCCCTGGTTCACAAAGCTGATGCAGCATCCCGGTATCCTGGACAAGGTTGAGGATCTGATCGGACCGGACATCATGGTCTACACCAGCACCTTCTTCATCAAGGAACCGAACACCCCGACCAATGCCGCCTGGCATCAGGATTCAACCTATTTCGGGATCGGCCGGTCGCCGGAAGTCGTGACCGCCTGGGTCGCACTTACCGAAGCCAGCCATGAAGCCGGCTGCATGGATGTGCTGCCCTATTACGGCGACGGGCCACGGCAGATGCAGCATGTGGCAAATGTGGTCGAAAACAGCGTCAAACCGCGCCGGGCAGGTCATCACTGACCCGCTGGATGAATCCGGTGTGGAAACCATGGCGTTGAAACCGGGACAGTTTTCAATGCATCACGGATTGTGCCCGCACCGGTCCGGCCCCAACACACTGGGTCACCGCCGTATCGGGCTGGGCATGAACTTCATGCCGCCGACGGAGAAGCCGCGCGGCAAATACAAGACAGCGGCGATGCTGGTGCGCGGCGAAGACCGCTACGGGCATTTCGAACCACTGACCCCGCCGAAGGCTGAACTGGACGATGATGCCATCGCCGCGCATCTGATGGCCGTGACACGCTACCGCGAGACCTATTACGAGCAGGAACCCCTGCATATGAAACTGGCGGGATAACAGCACCGGCCTGATTTGCATCACAGCAGCGTCATCGGCCGGAATATAGAGTCGGTATTGTGTCATAAACGGCAGTGCATGACGCGGGTTCGGCCATTACGAGGACCCGGCGATGACCCGGCGATGGTGCCGTTGAAACGGACAGGATCAATCAGGGAACGCAACGATGACGGATGACAGGAAACAGGAAAAAGGCCAGGGCGGAAGCGCCGGTGCTATGCCGGGCGCGGATTTCCTGGATTCAGTGCGCCAGTTCTGGGAGGGAATGCCGAAATTTCCGATGGATATGGCGCAGAATATCAGCACTGTCGGCAACACCAAAGTGCTTGAGGAAACAGCGACGATTGCCAACCGGATGTTCGAATTCGGTCAGGCGCGTGTTCAGTCAGACATGAACCACATGGCGGAACTCGCACAATGCAAAACGCCGGAAGATTTCATGAACCTGCAAAAGCAATGGTACGAGACAGCGCTGAAGGATTTTCAGGAAAACAACGCCGAACTGGTCAAGGCCGGCATGCAGCTGTTTTCCGATGACACCCAAGCCGCCAAGAAACCAAAAGCGGGGAAATAGGCAAAAGCGCACCGACCGCTGTCGCCCCGGTGCGGGCGACATGGCGGAATTGCACTTTACGGCAAAACCGAATTGTGGGAAGAAAACAGGCTCAGGGGGGAACCGGAGTATATAGCGGGGCCCGACGATGACCGACCTACGATGCAATTCACAGCGCCTTTGGAATGCCCATACGGCGATGGCCGTGTTTGGCGCGACGCCTAGTGGCGGCGTCGGGCGGCTGGCCCTTACCGATGAAGACAGGCAGGCCCGGGATCTCTTCGTGACCTGGGCCCGGGAAGCGGGCTGCGAAATACGGATCGACGGTGTCGGCAATATCTTTGCCCGCCGGGCCGGAACCAACCCGGCAGCGGCGCCGGTCATGACCGGCAGCCATCTGGATACGCAACCGCTGGGCGGGCGCTTCGACGGCATATTCGGCGTGCTGGCGGGACTGGAAGCGGTCCGCGCACTGAACGACGCGGACGTCCACCACGAAAAACCAATCGATATCGTCTGCTGGACCGACGAGGAAGGCTCGCGTTTCGGCGATGGTTGCCTTGGCTCCAGCGCGTTTACGGGTGGCCGTACTCTTGCCGAAACACTCGCCATGACCGATGCGGACGGCCTCTCCGTCGGGTCGGAATTGCAGCGCATCGGGTATGCCGGGCCCGAACCGGTAGGCGGTTATGCCGTCGACAGTTTCTTCGAGGTGCATATCGAGCAGGGCCCCATTCTGGAAAACGCCGGGCTGCAGATCGGCGCGGTCGAGGGCGCACAGGCCGCCACGGTTTACGAAATCACGATCACCGGCGAGGAAGGCCATGCCGGCACCCTGCCCATGACCCTGCGCAAGGACGCAATGCGGGGCGCGGCGGAAATGATCCACCGGGTCGACGATGTCGCCTTCGAATTCGAGCCCTACCCGGTGATCACGGTAGGGCATGTCCGGGTGCGCCCCAATTCGCGCAACACGATTCCGGGTCAGGTCGTTTTCACCATCGACAGCCGCCATCCCGATACCGAAACGCTGGCGGCCGCCGGTGCCCGAATGGTCGCGATCTGTGAAGAAGTTTCAAATACGCAGGGCCTTGGCCTGTCGATCAACGTCAAGGGCCACCGCGATTCCGTCGCCTTCGATACGCAGTGCATTCAGGCGGTGCGCGACGCGGCAAATGCGCTCGGCATTCCGCATATGGATATCTATTCCGGTGCGGGGCATGACGCGATCTACCTGGCGCGAACCTGCCCCGCCGGCATGATCTTCGTCCCCTGCGAGGATGGCATCAGCCACAACGAAGCCGAAAACGCCCGCCCCGAAGACCTTGCCGCCGGTACCGACGTGCTGATGCATGCCCTGCTGGCGCGGGCGGGCCGGGTTTAGGCGCTATATCGCCCTACCAGTACTCCGCCATCAGCACCTTCGACCATTCCGGTTCCTCAACTGCGCCGCGCACCTGGAAGCCGGTCATGTAGGGCTTGATGTCGAGCACCGGGGTGCCGTCGATGGCGTCGAGGCCCTGCACGGTGATTTCCGTACCTTCCACTTTCAGCAGTTTGCAGACCGTCACGCCGATCCGGTTGGGCCGCACCCTGCCGCGCTGGGCGAAGATGCCGACCTTCGGCCAATCGGTATTGCCGCGCGGGTGGCGGGCGACATACTGGATATCGTCTTCCGACACGCGGTCGAAATGGAAGACCACCTCGACATGGGAAAACGCATCCAGCCCGGCCAGCGATTCCGCCGTGAAACGCGACGTGTCCAGCGCGATGACCGCCGTCTCACTGTCCCAGTCATCATCGGTCGGTTCGGCCCGGCCGCCGACCACGGTGCCCACCGCCTGCAATTCGATTGTCATGTCGTCCCCTTTATAAATTGCCGCGCACACAGTCGAGGAATATGCCTTTCAGCGCCGCGGCGTCCACCGGCACGGGATTTCCCGGCGCGGTCGGGTCCTTCGCCGCAGCTTCCGCCAGCGTATCCGCATCGTCTTCCGGCACGCCCGCTTCGGCGAAGCTGTGCGGGATGCCAAGCGTTTCACGCAGCTCCAGAATCCACGCCATCACCGCATCGAACCCCGGGTCGTTCAGGCCCAGCAACCGCGCCAGCCTGGTCATCCGGTCCTCGATCGCCGGGCGGTTGAATTTCAGCACATAGGGCAGCAGCACCGCATTGGCGAGCCCGTGATGCACGCCATACATCGCGCCCGCCGGATGGCTGATCGAATGCACCGCGCCCAGCCCCTTCTGGAACGCGGTCGCGCCCATCGACGCCGCGACCAGCATATGCGCCCGTGCCGCAAGAATCGATCCATCCGCATGGGCGGCGGGCAGCCAGTCATGCACCAGCCGCATGCCTTCCAGCGCGATACCATCCGCCATCGGGTGGAAACCCGGCGCGCACAGCGCTTCGATGCAATGCGCCAACGCGTCCATGCCGGTCGCCGCCGTGACATGCGACGGCAGGCCCAGCGTCAGTTCCGGGTCGGCGATCACCACGCCGGGCATCATCGTTGGGTGGAAAATGATCTTTTTGGTCGCGGTGTCTTCATCGATGATGACCGAGGCCCGGCCGACTTCCGACCCCGTGCCCGCCGTGGTCGGCACCGCCACCACCGGCGCCACGCCAGCGGGATCAACGCGTTTCCAGTTACTGCCCGAATCCTCGAAATCGAATAACGGGCGGGTCTGCCCGGCCATCAGCGCGATACATTTGGCCGCATCAATCGCGCTGCCGCCACCGAAAGCGATCACCCCGTCATGGCCGCCGTCGCGATACGCGGCGACGCCATCCATCACGTTGCGACCAACCGGGTTGCCCTGAACCTGCGTGAACAAACCGGTCGGCATATCCGATTTCGCGTTGGCATCCAGCCCCGCCTGTACCATTGGCAGCGCGGCCAGCACCGGGTCGGTGACAAGCAGCGGCTTCGTCATGCCGAGCGAGCCACAGGCCCGCGCCATTTCGCGAATGCGTCCCGGCCCGAACCGCACCTGCGTCGGGTAGGACCAGCTTCCGCGCAATGTCGCCGGGTCAATGCTGCCCATGATCATGTCTGAATCCTCAGGTGAAACGATTTCGGCCGCGTCAGTTGTTCGAAACCAACCGGCGACAGAGTACAGCCACGCCCGGAATGTTTCACCCCGGTCCAGGCCAGCGCCGGGTCCAGATAGTCGCAGCGGTTCATGAACCAGGTGCCGGTTTCAACGCGTTCGCCGATGGCAAGCGCCGCTGCTTCATCCCGGGTCCAGACGGCGGCGGTCAGCCCGTAATCGCTGTCATTCATCAGGGCGATGGCTTCGTCGTCGGAACCCACCTTCATGATACCGACAACCGGGCCGAAGCTTTCCTCTGTCATCACCCGCATCGAATGGTCGACATTTATCAGCACCTGCGGCGCCATATAGGGCGTGCCTGGCTTGTCCGTCGGAAAGGTTTTCGGGTCAACCATCGCCCGCGCACCGGCGGCAACCGCATCCGCGACCTGGCCCCGGACGAAATCGGCAGCGCCTGCGCGCACCATCGGCCCCAGATTGGTTTCCGGATCACGCGGATCGCCCAGCCGGTAATTCCGTGCGGCGCGGATCAGCCCGGCGGCAAAATCGTCATAGACATCCGCATGCACATAGATGCGTTCGATCGCACAACAGGACTGGCCCGCATTGAAGAACGCCCCATCGGCGAGATGGCCCACCGCATGTGCGATATCGGCATCGTGCCGCACATAGGCGGGATCCTTGCCACCGAGTTCCAGCCCCGCCCCCTTGAACCCATCCGCCAGCGCGCGCTGCACCGCATGGCCGCCCGCGACCGAACCGGTGAACGCGGTGAAATCGGCGGTGCGCATCACCGTTTCCGCCCCGGCATGCGACAGGTGCAGCGGCTGGTACACGCCTTCCGGCAAGCCGGCCCGGGCCAGCGCGGCGGCGAAACGTTCCGCCGTCAGCGGGGTCTGATGCGACGGTTTCAGGATAACCGTGTTCCCGGCCAGCAGCGCCGGCCAGACGGAATTCACCGCCGTCAGATAGGGGTAGTTCCAGGGGGCGGCAACAAAGACAAGCCCCAGCGGTGCACGCCGGATGAACCGCGTGACGCCGTGTACCGGCGCGGCCTCGATATCGGCCAGGGCGTCCGGTGCAATCGCAATCATATGCCGGGCCCGTTCAGCAAAGCCCGCCACCTCACCCGGCGTATGGGCAATCGGCCGGCCCATCTGCAAGGTCAGTTCCTGCGCGATTTCCATCGTATCCTCAGCAAAGGCATCGACGGCGCGGTTCAGGATCGCGCAGCGTTCCCGCAGCGGTGTGGCGCGCCAGCCCGGCCCGGCCGCCGCTGCGCGGGACAGCGCCGCGGCAATTTCCGTATCGTCGGCCAGTGGCCGTTCGGCGAAAACCCCTCCGTTGACCGGCGAGATACATTGCAGGGTTTCGGTCACGCCGGTCAGCCGCGTTCGAACATGCGGCGGCGATCAAAATCGGTGACCTGACGGTCGCTTTCCGATTGCTCCCACCGCGCCGCGTGCAGGTAGTGGTCGACCACAGCATCGCCGAGCCCCGCGCGCATTTCGGTGCTGGCATCCAGCGCATCAATGGCATCGCGCAGCGTGCGCGGCACTTCGGGGACATCGTCGCGCGCATAGATATCGCCGCTGATGATTTCCGGCGGTTCCAGCCCTGCCTCGATCCCGTGCAGCCCCGCCGCAATCGTCGCAGCGAAGGCAAGATAGGGATTGCAATCCGCACCCGGTATCCGGCATTCCGCGCGCAGCCCCGCCCCGGATCCGACCAACCGGTAACCCGCCGTACGATTATCCCGGCTCCATGCGATGCGGGTTGGTGCAAACGTGCCCGACTGAAACCGCTTATACGCGTTTACCGACGGTGCGAAGAACAGGGTCAGCGCCGGGCTGAGCGCAAGCTGCCCTGCGATCCAGTGGCGGAATTTTTCCGACAACCCATGCTGCCCGTTCGCATCGGCGCAGAGCGGCGCATCGGTTTCGGCATCCCATAATGACGCATGGATGTGACAGGAATTCCCCGCCAGATCGGTATCGAACTTGGCCATAAAGGTGACCGCCCTGCCCTGCGCCCAGGCGATTTCCTTCACCCCGTTCTTGTAGATCACATGGCGGTCCGCCATCTCCAGCGCGTCGGCATAGCGCAGGTTTATTTCGGCCTGTCCCGGCCCCCATTCACCCTTGGAAAATTCGATGGGCACCGCCGCGCCTTCCATCCCGTTGCGGATGGCGCGGACCAGCCCTTCTTCCTTGGTGGTCTGGAAGATGTGGTAATCCTCGATATAGCGCCCGGCGGTGCGCAGCCCGGCATAACCCTTGTCCGATACCGACTCGTAACTTTCGTCGAAGATATAGAATTCCAGTTCCGAGCCCATCTTGATATCCAGCCCGGCATCGCGCGCCCGCGCCACCTGTCGCTTCAGCATCGCGCGCGGGCTGTGCGGCAATTCATTGCCTTCCGCATCGACGCAATCACCGATCACCAGCGCCGTTGCTTCCAGCCAGGGAATTCGGCGCAGAGTCGTCTTGTCGGGCTTTACGCCGAAATCACCATAGCCGGTATCCCAGCTTGCCGCCGCGAAGCCGGGCACGGGCTCCATTTCCATATCGACGGTCAGCAGGTAATCGCAGACATGCATTTCATGCACCGCGTGATCGAGGAAAAACCGCCCGGTAATCCGCTTGCCAATCAGCCGCCCCTGCATGTCCGGGAAACAGACCAGCACCGTATCGATCTCGCCGCTGTCGATCAGCCGCGTCAGTTCCGCAATATCCAGATTTCCGGCCATGACATCCTCGCGTTACCAGACATCCTTTTTGCGACGGGGCGGTGCCACGACGCAAGGGGAAGTTACGTGCCCAATTCCTGCACGATGGCGCGCAGTTTGATGCGCCGGTCCGTCGGCGGGTAGTCGCCGGCGCCGCGATGCATGGTCGACCGTTCGTCCCAGATCAGCAGATCCCCCACCGACCAGTCATGCGTATACAGGTTCTCCGGCTGCGTTGCGTGGGCCATCAGGCCCTCGAGCAGTGCCACGCTTTCACCGGTTTCCATTTCAGCGAATTTCCGGGTATGGGTCGCGTTGACGTAGAGCAGCTTTGCCCCCGTCAGCGGATGCATGCCGACGGCGGGATGAACCGCATCGCGGAAGCCTTCTTCCTGATCGTCGGCCAGCGAACCGTCATACATGTCGCCGCCGGGGCCCGCACCATGCAGGTGCAGCCCGGTCAGCCCTGCAAGTTTTGTTCTGGTGGGCTCGTCCAGGCTGTCATGGGCATGGCACATATCGGCGAAGATCGTCGCGCCGCCCCGAGACGGCACTTCCAGCGCATAGAGGATACCCAGCATCGGCGGGTCCTGCGTATAGCTGCCATCGGTGTGCCAGCTGGTCGCCCGTATCACGCCGAATTCGTCAACCGATCCGTCCTTCGCAACGTTGGTCAGCCAGGACAGTTCGGGAAAATCGTCATGCCGGTATTTGCGCAATACGTGCTGTTGCAGTGACCCCAGGCGACGGGCGAATTGATGAAAACCCGCAGCATCCAGTTTCTGGCCCGGGAAGACGAGCACTTTACGGTCGATCAGGGCATCGCGAATCCATGCCACTGTCGCATCGTCCAGCGCAGCACCCGTATCGATGCCATCGACCCGCCCGCCAAGATGGGGCCCAAGAGATGTCAGTACCGGTTCGTCCATGATGTGCCTCCCACGGCGTTTCGCAACAGTCTGCCCGGCGGCGCGACACCAGACAAGTCGGCGGAGGTTACGACCCAACCCAGGCCCGGAAGGCCGGCCTGTCGCTTTTCGGCGCCCGCCGACCTAATCTTGGACAACGCGACGATCTGAATATGACAGGGGAGGAAGATTACAATGCGGCTTTCAGGAAAAATGGCGCTGGTGACCGGCGCAGGCGGTGGCTTGGGCGGCGGAATTGCAAGGCGCTTTGCAGCAGAGGGCGCGTCCGTCCTGTGCACGGATCGGGACCTGTCGAAGGCGGAAGCAACGGTCGCGGCCATTACCGGTGCCGGTGGCACCGCGAGTGCCTTTCCCGCCGATGTCGCCGACGCCGCCGATTGCGAGGCGCAAGTCGCAGAAACGGTCAGCCGCTATGGCCGCATCGACATCGCGGTCAATAATGCCGGGGTCGGGCTGCACCGGCTGGCGCTGGATACCAGCATTGAGGACTGGGAACGCGTGCTGCGGATCAACCTGACCGGTTCGTTCCTGACCGCGCAGGCAGCGGCGCGCCGCATGGCCGCACAGGAATCCGGCCGCATCATCCAGATCGGTTCGATTTCGGGGCAGCGCGGCAATATGGGCGGCGTCGCCTATGGCGCCTCCAAGGCGGCGGTCATGCATGTCTGCAAGGTTCTGGCAGTGGAATTGTCCGGCAAGGGCGTGATGGTCAACGCCATTGCCCCCGGCCCCATCGAAACAGGGCTCAGCGTGCATGGGCCGACGCGCAAGCAGGGCTATCTGGACCGGATTCCGGCGGGGAAATACGGCACGGTGGATTCGGTTGCCAACGCGGCGCTGTTCCTAGCATCCGATGAATGCGAATGGATCACCGGGCATGTGCTGAATGTCGATGGCGGCTATGGCGCGGCGGGGCTGTCCTATGATCCGGCGGAAATCGCGGTCGGGAACTGACAGACAGGGACGGCACTGCCTGCCGGGGTATTTGGCATCGCCAGCCCCTGCCCTGTATACAACCCACTCTCATGTCTTTCGGAAGGTCACCAGAATGCCCGTAACAGTCGCAATGTATGAAAAATCGCTGGCGCAGATCAGCGACCGGCTCGATGCGCTCGGCCTCGACGTCAAAGTCCTGCCCTTTGGCAAGGATGGCAATTTCCAGGTCGACGGCGCATCGGTGTCCCCGGGCGATGTCGACGTCGATTATTTCTGGCTGACCAACCACATCAATCCCGACGGCATGCGCGACACGGCCTTCAAGACCATTCTCGACTGCAAATCGGTCGGCGTGTTGCAGACCTTCAATGCCGGGCTGGACGACCCGGTCTACCGGGAGATTTCCGACAAGGGCACCCGCATCTGCAACAGCAGCGCGCAAGGCGTGGCGATTGCCGAATATGTCATGGCGCATGTGATGAGCCTGATCCACCCGATCGACAAGGCCCGCGAGCTTCAGGCGGGCAAGGAGTGGAGCCTCATCCCGTTCCGGGAATTATCGCGAACCAACTGGCTGATTATCGGCTACGGCCCGATCGGACAGGAAATCGCCAAACGCGTGAAGGCCTTCGACGCCACGATCGATGTCGTCCGGCGCTCGCCGCAAACATCGGAACTCATCGACCGCGCCGGGACCACAGCGGATCTCGAAAAATTCCTGCCCGATGCCGACGTGATTGTGCTGGCCTGCGCGCTGAATGCCGAAACCCGGGACTTCGTGGACGACAGCTTCTTCGCAAATGTCAAAAAGGGCTCAATCCTGGTCAATATCGGACGCGGTGCGTTGATCGTCGACGACGCGCTGATCAAGGCGCTGGACGAAGAGCGGCTGGCCCAGGCGGTACTGGACGTCTTTCGCCAGGAACCGATGCAGCAGGATGACCCGCTGTGGTCGCATCCGAAGATCCGGGTCACGCCGCATACTTCCTTTGCCGGGGACGGTGGCCGCGCCCGCTGGGATACGCTGTTCCTCGACAACATCAAGCGCTTCGTGAAGGGCGAGCCGCTGGAGATGGAGTTCGATCCGAAGAACTTCCCCTAAGGGCCGGCAGACCGTTAAGCTTCCCGGAACAGATTTTCGCGAAAAGGACCCGCCATGAAACTCGGCCTGTTCATGATGCCCCTGCACCCGCCGACCCGGCCCGTCGCGGAATGTTACGACCGCGATATCGACCAGCTCGTTCTGGCCGACAAACTGGGGTTCGACGAAGCATGGCTGGGCGAACACTTCACCGAGAAATGGGAGAACGCCCCGGCACCGGACCTGATGATCGCCAAGGTGCTGGCGCTGACCGAAAACATCAAATTCGGCACCGGGGTCACGCTGCTGGGCATGCATGAACCGGTCTACCTGGCGCACCGTGTCGCGATGCTGGATCACCTGGCGCATGGACGGTTCCAGTGGGGTATCGGGCTGGGTGGCATCCCGACCGACATGCAGCTAATGGGGCTGGATCCCGCCACCGCGCGCGGCCGGGCGGCAGAGGCACTCGAAGTGATTCTGGGGCTGTGGCAGGCGGATGAGAACGGCTTCAGCCATCACGGCGAGCATTTCAGCATCGACGCGCCCAAACTGGATCAGGCCACGGGCCGCGGGTTGCACATGAAACCGTTGCAATTGCCCCACCCGCCAATCTCTCTGGCGGCCAGCACACCCAAATCCGGGTCGTTGCATATTGCCGGCGCCCGGGGCTGGTCACCGATGTCGAGTGCAATTTTATCCGCGACCCATCTGCCGGGTCACTGGGACATGGTGGCCGAGGGCGCCAAAAGCGCCGGCCGCACGGCGAACCGCAGCGACTGGCGGGTCGCGCGCGACATCTTCGTCGGCCCGACACCGAAGATCGCACGGGAACGCGCCCGCGCCACGATGGGCCGCAACTACGATGAACATCAGCATGCCAGCCGCATCGGCACCGTGCAGATCGCCACCAGCAAGCTGGACCCCGCCATGCCGGACGATGCCGTGGACGTCGATTACCTGATGGAAAACCTGTGGATTGTCGGCGATCCGGCCGAATGTGCCGACAAAATCCGCGCGCTGTACGAAACCACCGGCGGCTTCGGCAGCCTGTTGAGCATCACCGCGGATTCTGACGATGCCGGCTGGGACCACGAAAGCCTGCGCCTACTGGCGGAAGACGTCGCACCGCGAATTGCAGACCTGGGATAAGATACAAAAAAGAGCACCCGACCAGCATTGACCGGGCGCCATATTCTTTGCGCGACCCTTTAAGATCAGCCGATCACAATTCCCATGCGACCTTGACGACATTTGGCTTGTCGCTGTTGAAATCAATTGAATGGGCGTTGAGGGACTTCTTGTAGATCCGCTTCACATGGGTGTCGCCGGATTCAAGGGTGAAGGTCAGCTTGGTGTCCCTTCCCGTCGATCCGCCGAGGATGAATATCGTGTATTCGAATGATTTCCCATCTGATTTGATCAGCTTGATTTCATGAATACCCGAAATCTGCTGCGCGACATCCGTTGTCGGTTTATCCCTTTTATATGACTTGTCCTTAGGGTCCCAACGAAGCCCCAGCACTTCCATATCGCCACCGCCGGGAACGAGAACACCTGTAAGCTCCCCATGATCAAAGGGATCAGCATTGGTACCTGTAAAAATTTTATTATTATCCGTCATACGATTTCCTTGTTCCTTTGGGGTTTCATCGTCACACGTCAGCCGCGCACTGGCCTGAATTTGTGAGGAAAACTATGGTTAATACCATGCAGATTGTCGCAATGGCATTCCAAGTGCAATGTCTTTGAACGTCCCGGTTTTCCAACCGCCTTCTTCCCGCCACAATGCGCGACCAGATATAGTGATCCCCTCATCATCCGAACTGGACCCCCGCCTTGATTCTGCACCGCGCAACCCGCTTCCTGCTAGCTCTCTGCGTCGTCGCGATGACGGCGGTAACAACGGCCCGGGCGGCGGACGACACCTATTCAGCCGAAGAAATTTCGGCCAAGGCCCAGGGCTTCTTTGGCGACACAACCGAAGGAATGGCCAAGGCAATCGAAAAGGTTTTCGCCGATCACGGCCGGCCCAACGCCTATATCACCGGCGAGGAAGTCAGCGGCGCCATCGGCGTCGGCCTGCGCTATGGAAACGGCACACTGAACCGCAAGACCGGCGGTTCACGCAAGGTCTACTGGCAAGGTCCATCAATCGGATGGGATATCGGCGGCAATGCCTCCAAGGTCTTCACCCTGATCTACAAGCTGAAGAATACCGAAGACCTGTTCCAGCGCTATCCGGGCGTCGATGGCAGCTTCTATTTTATCGCCGGCATCGGCGTGAACTACCAGCAGTCGGGCGATAGCATCCTCGCGCCGATCCGCACGGGTGTCGGCCTGCGCGCGGGCGCCAATATCGGCTACCTGCATTACAACAAGGAACATTCCTGGCTGCCGTTCTAAATGTAATATAAGCCATGACCATCCTCGCTATCGATCAGGGAACCACCAGCACCCGCGCCATCGTGTTCGATACCGATGGCGTGCCCCTGGGACAGGGACAGCGGGAATTGCCGCAGATTTTCCCCAAACCGGGCTGGGTCGAGCACGGCGCCGAAGAGATCTGGGGCGCTAACGTTTCAGTGTGCCGCAACGCCATCGCCGCCGCAGGTATCGAGGCCGCATCCATCGCCGGAATCGGCATCAGCAACCAGCGCGAAACCACCGTCATCTGGGACCGGACCACTGGCGTGCCGATCCATAACGCGATTGTCTGGCAGGACCGGCGCACCGGCGACCAGTGCACCCGGTTGCGCGCCGAGGGGCTGGAGCCATTGATCCAGGCAAAAACCGGGTTGCTGCTCGACCCGTACTTTTCCGCAACCAAGATCGCCTGGCTGTTGGATAACCTGCCCGGCGCGCGGGCGAAGGCGGAAGCCGGCGACCTTGCCTTCGGCACCATCGACAGTTTCCTGTTATGGCGGCTGACCGGCGGCAAGGTCCATGCAACGGACGCGACCAACGCAGCCCGCACGTTGCTCTACGATATTCACACGCAGGACTGGGACGACGAACTGCTGCGCATCTTCGGCGTACCGCGCGCCTTGTTACCGGACATTCGCGACAACGCCGCCGAATTCGGTGTCACCGAACCGGCCCTGTTCGGCGCGGCGATCCCGGTGCGCGGCATGGCGGGCGACCAGCAGGCGGCGACGGTCGGGCAGGCTTGTTTTGAGCCGGGCATGGTCAAGGCGACATACGGCACCGGCTGTTTCGCGCTGATCAATACCGGCGATACGCCCGTCGTATCGACCAACAAGCTGCTGACGACGCTGGCCTACCGGATCAACGGCAAACCGACCTATGCGCTGGAAGGCAGCATCTTCGTCGCCGGCGCGGCGGTGCAGTGGCTGCGCGACGGCATCGGCATGATCGCACAGGCGGCCAAGGTCGAAGCGCTGACCCGAGCCGCATCCCCGGACAGCGGCGTCTATATGGTGCCGGCCTTCACCGGGCTGGGCGCGCCGCACTGGGACCCGGATGCCCGCGGCGCGATTTTCGGACTGACCCGCGATACAGGCCGCGCGGAACTGGCGCGGGCGACACTGGAATCGGTCAGTTACCAGACCCGCGACCTGTTCGAGGCCATGCAGGCCGATGGCGCGACGCCACCCGCCGCGCTGCGGGTCGATGGCGGGATGACCGCGAATGGCTGGGCGATGCAATTCCTCGCCGACATCCTGGGGTCCCCCGTGGAGCGCCCCGTGCTACAGGAAACCACGGCGCTGGGGGCGGCCATGCTGTCCGGGATGCAGGCGGGCGTCATGCCGGGCTTCACCGAACTCGCCACCCGATGGCGGCGTGATGCGCGCTTCGACCCCGCCATGGACAACGCCGAACGCGACCGCCGCTACGACGGTTGGCGCGATGCGGTCCGGCGAACCCGCAGCTAATCCTTGTTTTCGACCGTCGCTTCCTCAATGGCGTAATATTCGTCGAGGCCAATCGTGTCCTCGATATACTGCCGCAATTCGACGTTCTGTTCGGTGCTGAAGCCGGAATAGACGCCGGACTGTTTCATTTCCTGCAGCGCCTGCCGGGCGCCATTCACAGCGGCGAGCAGGAACAGCTGCGCGTCGATACAGGCCGCATAGCCCATATCCTCCATTTCCTGCAGCGAATACACCGGGCGGCCATCGCGGTTGCCACGGCTCTGCACATAGACTAGCGGGATCGGCGAACGCTTGGGTGCGTTGCGCGCGGTCTCGTCGTCGGTCGGGAACAGCAGTCCCATATCGGCACCTTCCGCCGCGCCGATTTCCATGCGCTTTATCGCAACATCCAGCCCTTCGAAACGGCAGGTGTCGGTGCGGGCGATAATGACGAAATCCGGGTCCAGCTTGTCGCGTTCCTTGCAGGCCCAGCGGATCTTGTCGCGGAATTCTTCTTCGGGAATCGCATGCGCCACATACTTGTGATAGTGCGCGCGCTTGGGATAAAGCTGGTCCTCGATATGGACTCCGGCGATGCCGCCATTGATGAATTCCCGCACCGTGCGGGTCGCATGCAGCGGTTCGCCAAACGCCGCCCCCGCATCGGCGATCACCGGCAGTGGAATGGACCGTGCCACTGCCGAGGCTGTTTCAACCTGCTCCGTCAGGGTCAGCAACGGCTCGCTCACCGCGCGCGACGCACCGGTGACGAAACCGCCGACATAGGCGGCATCGAAACCGGTCTGCTGTACCATCCGGCCGCCGAACGGGTCGTAGACCGACGGCATATACAGAAGACCATCACGCGCTAACAATTCTCTGAGACGTTTCGTCGCCGTGCTCATAATTGACACCCAACCCCCAATTGCCGAAGAATGCTGTTCAGTTTCAGCCACCAGTATGCGCAACCCGGTCCAGTGGGGGAAGATCGAATGCCGGAAGCGAAAGCCAAACCGGAGCCAAACGCCGAACATCCGCAGCGAATTGACCTGCCCTGCGCGTGGTATGCGCGGGAAATGGAAACCGACACGTCCTGGATCTGGCAGTTTCAGCCGGAGCACCTGGACGAACTGGACGCCGCCTTGCGCATTTCGAAAGAAAAAGGACTGGCCGAACAGGACGTCACAAAAGCCGATTTTCCGCTGGATGGCTTTGCGGCAACGCTCGACGCCCTGCTGGAGGAACTGGAATTCGGACGTGGCGTCGTGTTGATGCGGGGATTGCCCGTCGAAAAGTACAGTGTCGAGGATCTGCGCCGAATGTACTGGGGCATCGGGACCCATATGGGCAGAACGATGTCGCAGAACATCAAGGGCGAACACATGCAGGAAGTTCGCGACCACGGCTTCGACTATTCAAAGCCGGAACATCGCGGCAGCATGACCTCGGCCAAATTGCGCCCGCATTGCGATATCAGCGATGCCGTCGGCCTGTTATGTGTCCGACCATCAAAGAGCGGCGGCGAAAGCACGCTGTGCAGTTCCATGACGATCTACAATGAGATTTTCGATCACCACCCCGAAATGCTGCCGGCAGCCCATCACGGATATCGCTTTGATCTGGACGGAAAGGGCCCAACCGGGCACCCGAAAGAAGTCACCAACCCGTTGCCGGTCTATAGCTGGTTCGAGGGACAGTTGAGTTGCCGCTACAATCAGAAAGCCATCGAAGAAGGCGCCGCCAAGATTGATGAGCCGCTGACAAAACTGCAGCAGGACACGATCAATTTCATCGGCGAAACCGCCCTGCGGCCCGACGTTCAGATGTCGATGGATTTCCAGCCCGGCGACATCCAGTGGCTGAACAATTACGTCACCCTGCATTCACGTACGGAATACGTCGATTACGACGAGCCCGACCGCAAGCGCCTGCTGCTGCGGCTGTGGATCAACCATGCGAAATCCCGGCCGCTGGATGATGCCTTCGCCAACAAGACGCTGATGGGCCCGCGCGTGGGCGTCAAGAAACGCGCGCCAACCTATGAAATAAACGCCGCGGACTGACCTCAGCCGTTGGCTAGGTAATCCGACGCGGCCGTAATGCCGCCTGATTCATGCGGAATGCCGCAAATCCCGAGGCTCGCCTCAACCGCCGCCAGCGCACCGATGACCATCGGTTCGTTCACAAATCCCATATGGCCAATCCGAAACGCCTTGCCGCGTGATTCACCCAGCCCCGTGGCAATGGAAACGTTGAACCGGTCGCGGCAGGTCAGGCGGAATTTTTCGATATCATGGCCACCATCAACCAGGATTGTCGTCACGGAATTCGCCGCTTCGCGCGGATCGGCCGCATTCAGCGAAATGCAGTTGCCCCGTGCCCAGACATTGACGCAGCGGCGCACCGCTTCCGCCAACCGGGCGTGGCGGACAAAGGCATTCTCGAGTCCTTCTTCGAAAACCATGTCGAGCCCTTCCCGCAGCGCAAACAGCAGGTGCTCGGGCGGGGTACCACAGAACCATTTGTAATACGCATCGTCCATACGGCGCTTCCAGTCCCAGTACAGACGCGGCAGCGTCGCGTTGTCGGATGCATCAAGCGCCTTCTGACTGACTGCATTGAAGGCCAGCCCCGGCGGCTGCATCAGTCCCTTCTGGGATCCGCCGACCGCGACATCGATGCCCCATTCATCCATACGGAAATCGACCGAACCCAGCGCCGCCACCGTGTCGACCATGAACAGCGCCGGATGTCCCGCATCGTCAATCGCCTTGCGCATCGCCGGCAGATCGCAGATCAGGCTCGTCGCCGTATCGATATGAACCGTCAGTACCGCCTTGATCTTGTGATCCGTATCAGCCTTCAGATGTGCTGAGACCGCCGCCGTATCGATACCGTGGCGCCAATCGCCCGGCAGGGTTTCAACCACGATGCCGAACGCTTCCGCCATTTCGGCCCAGTTGATCGAGAAATGCCCCGCGCCCGGCACCAAGACGTGATCGCCCGGGGACAGCGCATTCACCAGCGCCGCTTCCCACGCGCCATGTCCATTGCTGGCATACATCACGACCTCGCCGGATTCGGTACGGAACACGCGTTTCAGGTCTGCATAAAGGCTGCGCATCATTTCCAGAAATTCAGGTGTGGAAAAATCCACCGCCGGCTGGGCCATGGCGCGCAAGACCCGGTCGGGAATATTTGTCGGTCCGGGCGTATGCAAAAAATTACGGCCTGTCGAGATCGTCATGGCGATTCAGTCCTTACCTGTCGTGTTGGCAGCATGTATCGGCAATTCTCAAAGCTTTTTCAGCGACATGCAAGCTTCGGATTCAATTTTCGTGCAGCAGTGGCAGGAACAGGCCCGCCGCCTCCTGAATGGCGTCTTCCACCGATTGCCCGTCTCGCAGCGGCTGGTGCACGGAGAACCATCCGTCATAACCGACATGTTTCAGTGCGGCAATCAACGGCGAGGGATCGATTCCGGCGATGTCGTCCAGCGCGATGAACTGTACGCCCACCGGTCCGCGGGTGCGTGTGTTGAAGGTCATCGGAGACTTGAGGTCGAGGCGAATATTCTGAAAATAGACATTGCGCAGCCAGGGCGACAATTTCTCGATTGCCGCCGCCCCGTAAGGGCCCCCGCATGCCAGAATATTGGCCGGTTCAAAAGTGACGCCGAAGTTCGGCCGATCAAGCCGTTGCAGCACATCAACCGCACCGTCCACGGTTTCAAACAACGAACCCCAATGCATCTGATGCGCCAGCACGATACCCCGTTCCGCGGCCTGATCGGCAGCGGTCCGGGCGGCGGGAATATCATCTTCATGGTGCATCATCACGCGCAGCATCCGGCAGCCCAGCCCATCGGCAAGATCCAGATAGGGCCCGATATTGCGCAGAGCGTCCGTCGCATTGGCATTGTTTATTGCCAAAGGCAGGTCACCCGTCACCATAGAAACCGAAAGCCCCAATCCGCCAAGCAGCGAACGAACTGCCGCAACACGGGTCGGTGGCGATTCGACGGAAACGACAGAGGCCCGCATCGAAAGCCCCTGGAACCCGGCCGCAAGCGCAAGGGGCGCCAGATCCTCGATCGGAACGGCAGCAACGTCCTTACGCTTTGGCGATTCCGCGATCCGCACGGACAACGACAGCTTCATCACCCCGTTGCCCTTGCGTAGCGGCAGGAATCAGGCTGCGGACGACTTCGCGACAGCCTTGACCGCCTGAAAGATCGACTTGCGCAGGTTTCCGCTGGGGATCTTCTGGTAGGCCTGAACGAATTCCCGGACTTCGGGTTCGGAGAACGGGTTTTCCGAATCGTCCAGCGACGGTTCCGTGGTTTGTGCCGCTTCCTTGATCTTGGTCGGCATGTCTTCGAAGAAATAGGACACCGGAACATCAAGGATCTGCGCAAATTCATGCAATTTGCTGGCGCTGATGCGGTTCGCGCCCTTCTCGTACTTCTGGAATTGCTGGAAGGACAGTCCGACCTGTTCAGCCAGGTAGGTTTGGCTGAAATCCATCATCAGACGCCGGTAACGCAGACGCCGACCAACATGCCGGTCAATTTCCCGAACTTCGTCCCGCGTCAGCGTGGTTGTTTTCTTTTCCATTATTTCCTCAGTTATTTGATCTGAATTGCAACTCGCTTCGACGTCGCCCCATAAAGCCATGCCCACCCAACAGCCAAATGCCCGTACTATCGTCGAAACGCATTCAAGGTATAATCCTTATACTCGTGATTGTGAATGTGTCACGCAGTATGATTATTAGGCAAGATTCAAAATTCGTTTCCGTCACAAGGGCCTAGCCTAATAATATCACGATTCATTGTATCAGGCATCCACCGTAAAAATTGGTATCATAATGTCAAATCCAACATCAATGCGCATATCCGATCCCGGCATCCGCGACCTGTTTACCATAGAGTCCCGCTGGCAGGCTTGGCTTGATGTTGAAGTGGCGCTCGCCCGCGCCGAAGCCGACCTGGGCGTTATTCCCGCGTCAGCCGTGCCGGAAATCGCAAAAAAGGCGTCCCTGGAATTGATGGACCGGGAACGAATTGACGAAGGCCTGCGACGAACTGCCCACCCCATTGTGCCCCTGGTATGGGAACTGTCCCGAATCTGTGACGGTGACGCGGGACATTACGTCCATTGGGGTGCCACGACCCAGAACATCGTGCAGACCGGCGATCTGCTGGTGCTGCGTCAGGCCCACCGGGTTTTCCTGGAACAACTCGCAGCAATTCTGCGCGAAATGGCCGACCTCGCGGAACGAACGAAAGACATGGCCCTGCCGGGCCGTACGCATGGTCAGCATGCGGTACCCGCGACCTTCGGGCTGAAAGTCGGCAACTGGATCGACGAAATATGCCGCCATGTGGAGCGGTTGCACGGCGTTGAACCCCGTATATTCCGCGTCCTGCTGGGCGGCGCAGCGGGGACGATGGCATCCTTTGACGGCAAGGGCATGGAGATCCAGGCAGGGGTGGCCAGATACCTGGACATGATCCCGATGGCTGCACCGGCACGAACCATCGGTGACCATCAGGCTGAATATGTCACAATCCTGGGCCTGATCGCCGCAACCGCAGGCAAGATTGCCCGCGAAATCTATACATTGATGAAGCAGGAATTCGGCGAGGTCGAGGAACCGGTTCCACCCGGCACGGTTGGCAGCAGCACCATGCCGCAAAAACGGAACCCGAAACTGTCCCAGGACATTATTGCGGCTTCGGCCGAAATCCGGGCGCTGGTGCCGCTGGCGCTGGAATCCATGATGACCGAACACGAAGCCGACCGAGCCAACGCGCTGATGATTCAGCATGCGACCGAACATGCCTGCATTGCCAGCGGCGACATGTTATCGCGGGTCCATATGATGATCGCGGGGCTGACGGTCTTTCCGGAGCGAATGCGCCGTAACCTGGACCTGTCCGGCGGGATGATCATGGGCGAAGCGCTGATGCTGTCGCTTGGCGCAAGCATCGGTCGGCAGGAAGCGCATGATGCGATCTACGATGCAGCGCAGGAAGCCGCGACCAGCGGAAAATCCTTCGAGGCCCTGCTTGCCGAGAACGCGACCGTAAAGGCGCATATGACGCCGGCGCAAATCTCGGATCTGCTGGACCCGACGGCCTATACCGGGGAATGTGCTGCGATTGCGGCGACCCAGGCGATCCACGCCCGCGAGACCGCAGCAGAGATCGACAGCCGCATCCAGGCCGGTCCCCAGCAGAAATAGGGTCTTCTCAGCGGCAAATTCTGTCGATGAAAGTCGCCATTTGCGCCAGCACCGCATCGCGGGCCTGCAGATGGGGACTATGGCCGCTTGCGGGAATCAGGGACACTTCCGCCGGTCCGGCCACGCCGGCGGCAATCGCGTCCAGTTGCGCAATCGTGCCGTATTCATCGTTTTCGCCCTGAATGGCGAGCACCGGAATATGCAGGCGTGAAAGCATGGATTCGATGTTCCAGTCGCGGAACCAGTCCGCCGACCACATATCGGCCCAAGCATGAAACATGGCTTCGGTATTGTCGCCATGATACCGGGCAAGACGTTGGGGGGAAATCCGTTTCCGCCCAGGCCCGGCGCGCCGCAACGACGCCGTCCAGGCAGATTTGCTCGACAAAGACATGCGCCGCTTCGAGAATCAGGCCCCGCACCGGATAACGCCCGGCATGCAGCAGCGCAATCGTACCCCCATCGGAGTGGCCAACCAGAATGGGGTTTTCCACATTATGGGCCTTGAGCAATTCCGGGAGGATGCGACACGCCTCCCCCTCAAAAAAATCCGGACCGCGAGGATTCACGACGGGGCTGGAACCGCCATGCCCCGGCCGGTCATAGACCATCCCCGGACACCCCGATGCAGCGCATAGCGCATCCGGAAAGTCGCGCCACATACCGATACTGCCCAGCCCTTCATGCAGAAACACCAGCACAGGCCGCCCCGCATCGCCGGATATTCTGCGCACGGCAACCCGGTCATTGCCGATTACTGTCACGCGACTTGTCGCTTTCGTTACCCATCCCGGCAATCATAGCACAGAGCCCCGGACGGCCACGTATTCACGGCTTCTTTGACACCAGTAACTCCGGGGAAGGCAAAACTATCGCGCGCTGTGCGCTCTTTAACGGATTGAATTGGCGCCGAATTGCGCTAAACTGTAGAGAATTCGCAGCAGAGTGATCCAGAAACATGCCTCACCCGTTTCCCTTCCTCATCGCCGTCGTCATCCTTGTTGCCCGGCGCGGCGCTCTACACCCTGATTACACCGGATGCCCGGTTGTGGTTCAATCAGTTTCCTTTCGAGGTGACTGCCGTTGCAGGGGGCTCAGCTGCCATCGTTGCGATTCTGATTGCTGTCGGAGCGACCATCAACAGTAATAGCCAACGACGGCAGGCACGCAGCGTATCTGACCGCGACACGACGGCGCGGGGCCCTCGCAGCGGCCCTTCACGGTGAACTTGCAGCCTTGAACCAGTGGCTGATCGCCCGTGCCGAAGTACTGGAACGGCAGATCCGGCATCAGCAGGCCGGCGCTAATCTGCCGGTTGAAGAACTGGAAATACCACGCTCCGCCGCGCGGCTTGTTTTCGAAGCCAACGCCAACCGCCTGGATCTGCTCGGCCCTGACCTGGCCAGCGCCACGGCCTATTGCCATGCATCTTTCGAGCGCGCGGAATGGCAATTGATCGCCACGCCGGAAGATATCGGCGGCCACGAACTGGATGTCTTGCATACGATCAGCGCGAAACTTGAAAAGACCCCCATGTATCTGGAGGCCTTCGCCGCCGGCGCGGCCCCCCTGATTGCGCCCGCCGACCGGAAAACCATCTTCACACCACCGGCGATCGAACCCGTCTCCTGAGATAGCAGCAAAAGAAATCACAATTTTGCCTCAATTCAGGCATTCCAACGCCACGGATGCATCCTCATATACATGCTTCTGAGATCTCCCCTCTCAGTGAGGCTGGCCACCAGCCTCGTTGGGTGGCCTTCCACCGGCCACCTCTTCCGGAACGGTTGCCGGCCCACCCCCGGCAACCGTTCCACTTTTTTCTGGTCCGCATTGCAAAAATCCTCCCCCCCGCACCACAAGGCAATGTGCTATACCGACTGCGGTTACAGATCGCGGGTTCATGGCTGACACAATTACTTCTTCAATCGGTTTTTCCGGCAAGGACCTGCTCTGCATTCGTGGCGAGCGCGCGGTATTTTCCGGGCTTTCATTCGCTATGGGTGCCGGCGACGCATTGGTGCTGACGGGACCAAACGGCAGCGGCAAATCCAGCCTGCTGCGCTTGATGGCCGGCCTGCTGCCGCCGGCAAGTGGTGCATTGTTCCGCGACGGCGAAGACATCCGCGAAGCGCCGGAGGAACATCGCAGCGACCTGCACTATGTCGGGCATCTGGATGCTGTTAAACCGGTCCTGACTGTATCGGAAAACCTGGCCTTCTGGGCCGGGATCCGCACAGCACCGCAACCTGTCGGCGGCGCGTTGGAACAACTTGGGCTCGCGGCGCTGGCAGACACCCCCGCACGGTTGCTTTCAGCCGGACAGCGGCGGCGCCTGAACCTTGCCCGCCTTGCCGCCAGCCCGGCAAATCTTTGGCTGCTGGACGAACCAACCGTCGCGCTGGATTCAGCCTCGGTTGCCGCTGTCGTCGACTTGATCTCAAGACATCGGGAAGGGGGGCGGCATGGTCGTCGTCTCAACCCATATCGACCTTGGCATCAATGCGCCGAAATCCCTCGTACTGGATGACTTCACCGCCACGGAACCGTTCCTGCAATGACGGCATGGTGGCAGATATTCACCCGCGACCTGCGAATCTCGCTGCGCCAGGGGTCGGATCTGTCGATGGTTGTGATGTTCTTTATCATCACAGCCGCGCTGTTCCCCTTCGGGATCGGTCCGGAACCAGCGGTACTGGCCCGAATCGCACCGGGCGTGGTGTCGGTCTGCGCGATGCTGGCGGTGCTGCTGTCACTGGACCGCATATTCCTGAACGACTACGAGGACGGGTCGCTGGACCTGATGACGATGACGGCCCTGCCGCTGGAAGCGGTGGTCCTGGCAAAGGTCGCGGCGCATTGGGTGCTGACAGGTCTGCCGCTGATCCTTGCAGCACCGGTTATCGGATTGATGCTGAACCTGCCGGACGCGGGGTATCTGACACTGATCGGCGTCATGGCATTGGTGACGCCGACATTGAGCCTGATCGGCGCGATCGGCGCATCCCTCACGCTGGGCGCAAGGCGCGCCGGCGTGCTGGTATCGATCCTGGTATTGCCGCTGTATATCCCGGCGCTGATTTTCGCCACGGCCGCCATTGATGCCGCCATCATGGACCTGCCGGTGCAGCCCTATTTTCTGATCCTGGGCGCCATGTTGACCGCCGCCTTACCGCTCGCCCCCTGGGCCAGCGCCGCGGCATTGCGCCAGGCCCTGCACTGACGGTCAGGCGGTTCCCGCAAAACGCGCGGCGGGGCGTTCGTCAATCGGCCAGTGCAACAGGCTGGACATCACACCCAGCCCAACGGACACCCACCAGGTAATTTCATAGGAACCGGTTTCAACATACAGCCGGCCACCAAGCCACGCGCCGAGGAAAGCCCCGATCTGGTGGCTGAAGAAAACGATCCCGAACAGGGTCGACATGTATTGCGTGCCGAACAATTGCGCGACCAGCGCCGAGGTCAGCGGTACCGTGCTGAGCCATAGCAGCCCCATCGAACCCGCAAACAACAGCACCGTCAGCGTCGAAGGCGGTGTCAGGATAAATAGCGTGATAACCACGGCACGCGCCATATAAAGGAAGCTGAGCAGGTATTTCTTGCTGAACCTGTCGCCCAGGATACCGGCAAGCAACGAACCGATGATATTGAACAACCCGACCGTACCAAGCGCCCAGGCGCCAAGGGTCGGCGACAGGCCAAGATCACCGACATAGGCGGGCAGATGCGTCGCGATGAACGTCACATGAAAGCCGCAGACAAAGAAGCCGGCGTTGAGATAAAGAAACCCGGAATGCCCCGCGGCCTCGCGCAACGCTTCACGTAAACTGAGCGACTCTGCTTCCGGGGTTGAAGCCGGCCGTCCCGACAGCATCGACGCCAACGGTACAATCAGCAGCATCATCACGCCGAAAACCACGAAGGTCATGGACCAGCCCCTGCCCGTCGATCAGCACCTGTCCCAACGGCAGCAGCGAAAACTGCCCGAAAGAACCCAGCGCCGAGGCAAACCCCAGCGCCATCGCGCGCCGTTCCGGCGGCACGCTGCGCCCGACAGACGCCAGCACAATGGCGAACCCGCACCCGCCGATACCGATACCGATCATGACCCCGATGGTGATATGCGTGGAAAGCGGGCGTCGACGATACCGACATCAACAGCAGGGCCCGCTGCATAGATCAGCGCCCACGACCACAATGACCCGGCCAGAACCGTAACGGTCGGCAATCATGCCGGCAAAAGGCTGCGACACGCCCCAGAACAGATTCTGGATTGCCAGGGTCAGGGCCAAAGACTTCGCGCGACCAGCCGAGCTCGGCCGAAATCGGCTGCAGGAAAATACCGAAGCTGTTCCGGACCCCGATCGACAGCAGCAATACAAGCCCGCCGCAGGCAATTATTACGGCGGGATTCAGGCGTTTCGCGGATTCGACCTTGCTGGCAACCCCATGGTGACATGAAATCAAAGCATCTCATGCAGCACCATTTGGCTGCAATGACAGAAATAATGTGATTCATGCCATTTCGCCCAAATCTGGCGCAGGGACGGACATGACGCCGCATCCTGCGCAGGAAGACTTGAATTCCAGTGTAAAGCTGACTACTTCCTTATGCTGGGAAGTGGTAACATTTTGGTGCGCAGCGCAGTGTTGGCAAAGAAGTTGTTTGGCACGCGACCGGTCAGGTCCCTATATAGTTTGCCCATGCACAGATTCGCGAACCCAAATCAGTTTCTCCGCATCGCGAACCCGGTCCTGCCCTGGTGCGCCATGGCTGACCGGTATTTGCATCGCGACGGGGCTCTATTTTGGGCTCGTTCAGTCGCCACCTGACTACCAGCAGGGTGAAACCGTCCGCATCATGTATGTGCATGTGCCGGCAGCAATTATGGCCATGTTCGTCTATGCCAATATGGCCATTGCCAGCGCAACGGCGCTGATCTGGAAACACCCGCTTGGGGTTCCTCGCCGCCAAGGCCAGCGCGCCCATCGGGGCGTGCTTTACCCTTATCGCGCTTGCAACCGGGTCATTATGGGGCCAACCCATGTGGGGCTCATGGTGGGTGTGGGACGCGCGGCTGACCTCGTTCCTGATTCTGTTCTTCATATATATCGGATATATCGCGCTTATTGACGCGTTCGACGACCCCAGCCGGGGACAGCGAACCGCCAGTATTCTGGCGCTGGTGGGTGCGGTTGAACCTGCCGATCATCAAGTTTTCGGTCGACTGGTGGAAACACGTTGCATCAACCCGCGAGCCTTCTGAAGATGGATGGCCCGGCTATTCATTCCGATATTCTCGCGCCGCTGCTGATCATGATTGTTGGATTCTGCTTGCTGTATCTGACCTTGCTGATCGTCCGGATCCGAAGTGAAATCGCCGCAATGCGTATTCGCAACATTCGGCTTGGACAGGTGCAGGGCTGATGGAAGCGTTGACCGAATATTTCGCGATGGGCGGGTATGCCGCGTTTGTCTGGTCTTCATACGGCGTCGCCGCATTGGTCCTGATCATTTTGTCGGCCTTGTCCCTGCGCGACCTGCGACGGAAACGAGCAACTCGCGAAGACGCTGCGGCAGCAGCGGCGTAATGCTACGACGAAAGATGCTGAGACATGAGCGCCACCGCATCCCCACGACGTTCACCTGCCACTCGAAAGAAACGGCGGCTGCGAATTGTCCTGATCGGCATGATAATGCTGGGGTGCTGCGACCGCCCTGATGCTGAGGCGCATTTCAGGACAATATCCTGTTTCTTCTACAGTCCCTCGGACCTGATCGAAAAGGTCGGTCGAAGAAGGCCAATCGATCCGCCTGGGCGGGATTGTCGCCGAGGGCAGTGTCAGCACCGGCAACGATGGCCAGACCAGCTTTGATATTACTGATTTTAACAATACGACCACCGTCAGCTATGTGGGCCTGCTGCCCGACCTGTTCCGCGAAGGACAAGGCGTTGTCAGCGAAGGCTGGCTGCAGGCCGACGGCACGTTCCACGCCACCAATGTTCTTGCCAAGCTTGACGAAAACTACATGCCCCCCGAAGTTGCCGACGCATTGAAGCGTTTCCGGCAAGTGGAAGGGTGAATCCGCTCCGATGGAGGCTGAAAAATGATTCCGGAAATAGGCCATTTTGCGCGTGATTCTGGCGCTCGTCATCGCATTCATGCAATCCATCATTCCGATGGTCGGTGCGGCACGCAACGATGCCGGATGGATGGGCGTCGCAGGCCCGGCCTCCGTCGTACAGTTCCTGTGCGTTGCCACCAGCTTCGGTTGCCTGATCCATGCCTTTGCGACCAGTGATTTTTCAGTCATCAATGTGGCGCAAAATTCCAATTCCCTTCAGCCAATGATCTTCAAGGTCGCCGCAACCTGGGGCAATCATGAAGGCTCGATGCTGCTTGTGGGTGCTGATCCTGGCGCTGTTCGGCGCCATGGTCGCCGCGGTTCGGGCGCAACCTGCCGCCGGCGACTGAAGGCCCGGACACTTGGCCGTGCAGGCCATGATTGCCTTCGCCTTCCTGCTGTTCATCACTATCTGACCTCGAACCCGTTCGAGCGCCTGGTCCCCGCCCCGCTCGACGGGCAAGCGTCCTGAACCCGCTGCTGCAGGATCTCGGGCTCGGCGCTGCACCCGCCGATCCTCTATGTCGGCTATGTCGGCTTCTCCATCGCCTTCTCCTTCGCTGATCGCCGCGCTGATCGAAGGCAAGGTCGACGCCGCCTGGGCGCGCTGGGTACGGCCTTGGACGCTGGTGGCCTGGCTCGTTCCTCACCGCCGGGATCGCGCTCGGCAGCTGGTGGGCCTATTACGAGCTCGGCTGGGGCGGCTGGTGGTACTGGGACCCGGTCGAGAACGCTTCCTTCATGCCCTGGCTGGTCGGCACCGCGTTGCTGCACTCCGCCGTCGTGGTCGAAAAACGGGACGCGTTGAAAAGCTGGACCATCCTGCTGGCCATCATCACGTTCTCGCTCAGCTTGATCGGCACCTTCCTGGTCCGGTCCGGCGTGCTGACCTCCGTGCATGCCTTCGCCACCGATCCCGGATCGCGGCGTCTTTATCCTGGGCATATGCTGGTCATCGCCACCGGCGGCAGCCTAGTTCGCTGTACGCCTGGCGCGCCCCCCAGCTGCAAAGCCGGGCGCCTGTTTCGCGCCGATCAGCCGCGAGGGCGCGTCTGGTCCTGAACAACCTGCTGCTGACGACGGCGGCGGCGACCGTCTTCCTATCGGCACGCTTTACCCCCTGCTGCCTCGACGCTTTCGGAACTGGCGCAGAAGGTCTCCGTCGGCCCGCCCTTCTTCAACGCGACCTTCGTGCCGCTCATGATCCCGCTGGTCGTCGCGCTCGGCTTCGGCCCGCTGCTGGCCGTGGAAGCGCGCGTGACCTGGCCGGTGCGTGATGGCGCGGCTCAAGTTCGCGTTCGTCGTCGCCGTGATCGCACTCGTGGCGTTGGGCACGGCTTATCTGACCTGGGGCCGGTCCATCTTCGGTGCGCTCGGTGTCGGGGCTCGGCTTCTGGTTGGCGACTGCTTGTGTTGATCGAGTTCGGCGGGCGAATAGGCGTTGGACGGGCATCGCCCGGCGATGTCCTGCGCCCGGGCCGCCGGGTTGCCCCGCGCCGCCTGGGGCATGACCCTCGCGCATTTCGCGGTTTGCTATCATCGTTGCCGGGGCGGCAGGAGCCTCCATCTGGCAGGATGAAGTCACCAAAAGCCTTCGCGTCGGCGAATCCGTCAGCCTGGCGATATATGAATTCACCCTGCGCAGTGTCGATGACGTTCGGGGGCCCAACTATATTGCCCAACGCGGCGTTTTCACGGTTCGGCATAACGGTGAGCGCCTGACCGAACTGTCGCCGGATCGGCGACGCTATATCGTGCAAGGCACCGAAACCACCGAAGCCGCGCTTTACAGCAACGGCATTGCCGACCTGTATGCCGTACTTGGCCAGCAGGATGGTGCCGACCGCTGGGTCGCAAGGTCTATTTCAAACCACTGGTACCGTGGTTATGGCCGGTAGCGTGCTGACGGTTCTGGGCGGGTTCGTATCTCTGACAGATCGCCGCCTGCGCGTCGGAGCGCCGACACGGCGCAGTTCGGGGCCGGTGACGGCAACCCCGGCGCCGGCGGAATAGGAACAGACGATGAAACGGGCCCTGTTCCTGGTGCCGCTGGCACTGTTTCTCGGACTCGCTGTCTATTTCGCCGTCGGCCTGACCAAGGACCCGCGTATCCTGCCGTCCGCGCTGATCGACAAACCGGCACCGGAATTCGCGCTTGATCCACTAAAGGACGGCGAACAGGGACTGGCCAAGGGCGACCTTGGCGGCGAGGTCGTGCTGGTGAATGTCTTCGCATCCTGGTGCGTGCCCTGCCGGGCCGAACACCCGGTACTGATGCGGCTGGCGGAAGAAAAAACGATTCCGATCTACGGCATCAACTACAAGGACCGGAAGAAAGAGGCACTGGCCTGGCTTGATGAACTGGGCGACCCCTATCAGCGGATCGGCCACGATCTGTCGGGCCGCGCGGGATA
>CALSRA010000006.1 GCA_943788635.1 uncultured Alphaproteobacteria bacterium
GAAATCGGCCGGCTGAAGATCTCTTAAATCATCCACCCCAGGGACCCCGCCAAGATGCCGAACGAGAAATCCGGAAAATGCAAAAAGGTCAGTTTCATAAGCCTGCTGGGTATGCGGTGAAACCCGCTTTTCATGCGTCAGCCAGCGCCGCCAGTCCGCCGCCACGGCGCCGAGGTCCGGCGCCATGGATATCAGGGTATTTCCGTCGGCAGTCAGAGTGGCACTCCAAGCCAGATGCGAATGCTGCGCTCGACCACGCGGCCGAGGAACTGAAGCAGTTCCGTTCCCTGATCGGCGTGAAACTTGCCTGGCCGCCGCGCGCCGAAAGCAAGCAGTGCCGGGGGCGTCGATTCAGCGACATCAAGGCGGATGAACGCTGCTGACCGTACCAGCGATGCGCCGCCGCCGAATATTTCCGGGTCTCCCGAGACATCGGCGTGGAGAACCACTTTATAGGTCTCACCAAGCGCGGCTTCCACGGTGCCCGGCGACAACACCCGAAGGCCCGGTGTTTTTACGGGCACAGCCGCATCAGCTTCCGTTTCGACACATAACGTGACGATATCAAGATCAAGCGTGACGGCGAAATCCGTCGTAATGACCTGGATCGCCTGCTCGAATGATTTCGCCCCCAAAATCGTCAGGATGCATTCATGCACCCGTGCCTGCGTATTCAGGTTGGCCCGGCTTGTCAGAACCATTTCATCCTGGCGCGCCTTGACCCGCGCCAGTTCACCGCGCAACTGTCCGATCATCGCCGCCTGAAAATCAGACACGCCTTCGCCAAGTTCCCTGTCAGGGGCGGATAACAGGCGCATGACATCGGGATGCCTCGACAAAAAATCCGGATTTTCGCGAAGATACGCCGCGACCCGCGCATCGCTTAAGCCGTCGCGCCTGGATCTGTTGGTTTCCTGAGTCATTCTGCCCGCGTCATTTTCGTTGTTTCCCTAATCAGAGGATCGACTGTCCGGTTTTTTCCCAATCGGAAAGGAATGCCGCAAGGCCCTTATCCGTTAGGGGATGGTTGAACAACGACCACACAAACCGCCGGCGGCAACGGTCACGACATGTGCGCCGATTTTGGCCGCGTTTACGATATGCATTGGTGACCGGATGGAAGCGACCAGTACTTCTGTCTCAAAATCCACGTAATTGTCGTAGATCTGGCAGATATCGTCGATCAGATGCATCCCGTCCGTCGCAAGGTCGTCAAGCCCGCCCGACGAAGGGCGAAATAAATGTTGCATCCGGCCTTAGCAGCCAGGATCGCCTGGTTTGCCGAGAAAACACAGCGTCACATTGACCATCGTGCCACTTTCGGACAGCACCTTGCAGGTCTTCAGACCATCTACGGGTCAACGGAACCTTGACTGCAATGTTTTCCGCAATACCGGCCAGCTTGCGGCCTTCCGCCAGCATGGTTTCAAAATCGGTCGCGGCAACTTCAGCGCTGACAGGGCCTTTGACGACCTCACAAATTTCAGCGACGACTTCCAGAAAATTCCGGCCGGTCTTCGCGATCAGGGACGGATTGGTTGTCACGCCATCCAGTAATCCGGTATCCGCAAGCTCGCGAATCTCATCGATATTGGCAGTGTCTACAAAGAACTTCATGTCTTTCTCCGGCGAATGGCGCGTGTTCGATAACGTGTCGGGATGGCTTATCAATGCACCTTTACCACAAAACGGCACTCTTGTCCGATGGACCGGCCCTATCCTGCCCGTGATTGTGTTAAAGAAAAACGATGGCGCATCCACAACCTCTGTTCGACCCTGATATCCCCTAACGCCCGGCCACGGGTCAAGGTGCTTTTGCCTTTGCCGCTGGCGGATGCGTACGACTATGGCGTTCCAGATGGATTGGCGCTGGCGCCGGGGGATTTCGTGGAGGTCCCACTGGGCGCGCGCCGTGCCATCGGCGTCGTTTGGGAAACGATCGCGGATGATGCCGTGAACGGCGTTCCCGACGCCCGCCTCAAAGACGTTTTTTCGCGCTTGCCCGCGATACCAATGCCGACAGCGAATCGAGACCTCGTGGATTGGGTCGCCAGCTACACGCTGGCGCCGCGCGGGGCCGTGCTCCGTATGGCAATGAGCGTTCCTGATGCGCTTGAGCCACCCAAACCGCGAATCGCATACGCTTCCCGAGACACGCTTCCCGATATCCGCATGACACCAGCGCGCGAGCGCGTATTTGCGCTGCTGGAATCCGGGCCACCCCGCAGCGCGTCCGATATCGCACGAGAAGCAGCAGTCAGTAAGGGCGTCGTAACCGGCCTTTACAAAGCGGGAGCGCTGGATGAAGTAGCGCTGCCCTCGGCAGCTGCTCTGGATAGCCCTGATCCAGACCGACCCGGTCCGACCCTCTCAGCAGCCCAAGCCGATTCCGTCCAGGCGCTCGCGGAAGCCGATGACGCTTTTTCGGTAACCTTGCTGGACGGGGTAACCGGGTCCGGCAAGACCGAGGTGTATTTTGAAGCGATCGCCGCGACTCTGCGGCTGGGGCGACAGGTTCTGGTACTGCTGCCCGAAATTGCCCTGGGGGCCCAGTGGCTGCGTCGCTTCGAAGCGCGATTCGGAGCCCGGCCTGCCGAATGGCACTCGGACCTGACCCAGGCCCGTCGGCGTCACACGTGGCGCGCGGTCGCCGATGGAAGCGCGCGCGTCATCGTCGGCGCGCGCTCGGCACTGTTTCTTCCCTATGCCGACCTCGGCCTGATCATTGTTGATGAAGAGCACGAACCGGCATTCAAACAGGAAGAAGGCGTTTGTTACCATGCCCGTGACATGGCGGTCGTACGGGCGCGAATCGGTGACATCCCGGCGATACTCGCGTCAGCGACCCCCTCGCTTGAAACCGTATCCAATGCGGATTCGGGACGTTACCGGCGGTTACATTTGCCCGCCCGGCATGGCGGCGCGGAATTGCCCGCGATTTCACTCGTGGATCTGCGCCGCGATCCGCCAGAGCGGCAGACCTGGATTTCGCCCACCTTGCGCCGGGCTCTGGCGGAAAATCTCGCGGCAGGGGAACAATCGCTCCTGTTCCTGAATCGCCGGGGCTATGCACCGCTGACTCTGTGCAGAAGCTGTGGGCACAGGCTGCAATGTCCAAACTGCACTGCCTGGCTCGTAGAGCATCGCTTTTCCAAGCGCCTGCAATGTCATCATTGCGGCTATTCCGGGGAACGGCCGGACGATTGCGAATCATGTGGCGCAACCGATAGCCTTGTTGCCTGTGGCCCGGGCGTGGAAAGGATGGCCGAGGAAGTCATGAACTTCCTGCCGGAAGCACGATTCGTCGTTGTCACCAGTGATTCGATCCGCCGCCCCTCCGACGCGGACGCCTTCGTGCAGCAGATTACAAACCACGACGTCGATATTGTGATCGGAACGCAGATCGTCGCGAAAGGCCACCATTTCCCCAAACTGACGCTTGTCGGGGTCATTGATGCTGATCTCGGTCTCGCCGGTGGCGACCTGCGCGCTGCGGAGCGGACCTATCAATTACTGCATCAGGTTGCCGGTCGTGCGGGACGCGCCGAACTGCCGGGCAGAGTGCTCCTGCAGACCTACCACCCCGACAATCCTGTTCTTCAGGCCCTGGCCGCCGGGGATAGGGACGGGTTTCTGGCGACAGAAGCCGAAATGCGTGAAATCGGGCATTGGCCGCCATTCGGAAGGCTTGCGGCGCTTATCATCTCTGGCCGTGATAGCGACGCCGTCGAGCGCGTGGCCCGCGAACTCGCCCGAACAGCCCCACGCAGCGACGGCGTTCGGGTCTTGGGACCGGCGCCGGCACAGATGTCACTGCTGCGGGGGCGGCATCGCTGGCGCCTGCTGCTCAAGGCGACACGAAATACGCCCGTTCAGAACCAGGTTAGGTACTGGCTGAGCCAGATCACAATTCCCGGTTCCGTAAGAGTCCAAATCGACATCGATCCTTACAGTTTTATGTAGCGATTGCCTCACAATTCGCACTTTATAGGGGCTGCCCACCGGCACCAATTTGCAAGCGCGGCAAAATGGCACTGGCGGACCGCTTGAAAGCCCCAAAGGCATATGGTACACACCGCTCGCTTTCGCGCTGAAACTGTTGGCGCGGCCAGCATATGCTTCTTTTTCTCGCGGTCACTTGACCGTTTTCCTGGACTTTCAGGGGGTCCCCAGTTGGCTTCAATGACGCCTGTTTCCGAAATCGCCAAACGATACGCTAATGCGTTGTTCGATTTGGCGGATGAACAGGGATTGCTGGACACGGTTGCCGGCGATCTGGCGCGGATTATTTCCGCGGTTGACGAAAGCACTGACCTGCAGCGCGTCCTGCGCAGCCCGGTGCTGGACCGTGACGCACAGGGGAAAGCGTTGAAAGCCATCCTCGAAGCGATGGAAGTATCCGAACTGACCCGTAATTTCGTCGGACTGATCGCGCAAAACAGGCGACTGTTTGCGCTGACGGCGATGATAGACGGTTTCCTTTCCGAACTGGCGCGTCGCCGGGGCGAAATTACGGCCGAGGTGACTGCGGCCAAGCCATTGACGGATGCACAGATCAAATCACTGCAGGATACCCTGCAAAATTCGATTGGCGGCAAGGTAACGGTTGCGCCGCAAGTCGATCCGGGGTTGATTGGCGGCCTGATCGTGCGTGTCGGCAGCCAGATGGTAGATACGTCGCTGCGAACGCAGCTTAACAAAATGCAACTTGCGATGAAGGGGGCTAGCTGATGGACATCCGCGCGGCCGAAATTTCCTCGATCATCAAAGACCAGATTGCCGGTTTCGGCGTCGAAGCAGATGTCGCCGAAGTTGGGCAAGTCATCTCCGTCGGCGACGGTGTGGCACGGGTCTACGGCCTGGACAATGTCCAGGCTGGTGAGATGGTCGAATTTCCAGGCGGTATCAGCGGTATGGCGCTGAACCTCGAGACCGACAATGTCGGTATCGTTATTTTCGGTAGTGACCGGGACATCAAGGAAGGCGACACGGTCAAACGGACCGGTTCCATCGTTGACGTCCCCTCCGGCAAGGGATTGCTCGGCCGCGTTGTTGATGGCCTTGGCAACCCGATTGACGGCAAGGGTCCTATTGTCTCCGAGGAACGCCGCCGCGTCGAAGTGAAGGCGCCAGGCATTATCCCCCGAAAGTCGGTTCACGAGCCCGTCCAGACCGGTCTGAAGGCGCTTGATGCCCTCGTCCCCGTCGGTCGTGGCCAGCGCGAACTGATCATTGGCGATCGCCAGACCGGCAAGACCGCGGTAGCGATCGATACGATTATCAATCAGAAGACAATCAACGCCGGCGACGACGAAACGAAGAAGCTGTACTGCGTCTATGTCGCAATCGGCCAGAAGCGTTCCACGGTTGCCCAGGTTGTCAAGATTCTGGAAGAAAAGGGCGCGATGGAATACACCATCGTCGTCGCCGCCACCGCATCCGATCCGGCGCCGCTTCAGTTCCTGGCGCCCTATACCGGCTGTGCGATGGGCGAATACTTCCGCGACAACGGCATGCATGCCGTCATCATCTATGACGATCTGTCGAAACAGGCTGTCGCCTATCGTCAGATGTCGCTGTTGCTGCGTCGCCCGCCGGGCCGCGAAGCCTATCCTGGCGACGTTTTCTATCTTCATTCGCGCCTGCTCGAACGCGCCGCGAAGCTGAACGAAGACCATGGTCTTGGCTCGCTGACCGCATTGCCGGTCATTGAAACCCAAGCCAGTGACGTGTCGGCCTATATCCCGACCAACGTGATTTCGATTACGGACGGTCAGATCTTTCTGGAAACGGAACTGTTCTACAAGGGTGTTCGCCCGGCCATTAACGTCGGCCTGTCGGTGTCCCGTGTTGGTTCTTCCGCCCAGATCAAGGCGATGAAACAGGTTGCCGGCACGATCAAGCTCGAACTCGCCCAGTATCGTGAAATGGAAGCATTCTCTCAGTTCGCTTCCGATCTCGATCCGGTGACGCAGCGTCTGCTGGCCCGCGGTGCGCGGCTGACGGAACTGCTGAAGCAGGCCCAGTACAGCCCGCTGGCGGTGGAAGAGCAGGTCGTTTCGATTTATGCCGGTGTTCGTGGCCACCTAGACGGCCTCGCCGTTGACGCGGTCAGCCGGTTTGAAACCAGTCTTCTGGAGCATTGCCGTTCACAACAGGGCGACCTGTTGGAGACGATCCGGAATGATCGCGAACTTTCCGATGAGACCGATAAAAAGTTGTCGGAAGTTATCTCCGCGTTCACAAAGTCGTTCGTCTGACCGTAACAGGGCAGATATAAGCAGAGGCGTAGGAGTCCCGGGCCGAAGCAATGGCGAATCTTAAAGATCTTCGAACCAAGATAAGCAGTGTCAAATCGACACGGCGTATCACATCGGCCATGAAAATGGTTGCGGCAGCAAAATTGCGCCGTGCCCAGGACATGGCGGAATCCTCACGCCCCTATGCGGAACGTATGGAACGTATGCTGTCATCTCTGGCAGCAAGTGCCGCCGCCAATCCGGAAAGCGCGCCACCGATGCTCGCAACCCGGGGGGATGACACACACCTGCTTGTCCTGATCTCTTCCGATCGAGGGCTATGCGGTGGTTTCAATGCGAACGTGCTCCGCTACATCCGCGAGAAAATCATGCGGCTGGAAGCAGACGGCAAAACGGTCAAATTGCTCGTTGTCGGCCGCAAGGGCTACGCGTCGCTGCGTCGGGATATGCGTTCGCGCATCGTCGAAGCTTATGAAGATCTTGCGAAACCCGCACCGGCCTTTGATCAGGCCGAAACGGTTTCCGCAAAGATCACGAGCATGTTCGAAGCGGGCGAGTTCGATGTCTGTACGGTTATTTACAACAAGTTCGTTTCCGCCCTGACCCAGGAAGTCACGCCGCTGCAGCTTATCCCCTTCAAGGCGGACGAGCCGGTCGAGACGGAAGGCGAAGACTCGTCCGTGGGCGGTTCAGCCTACGAATTCGAGCCCGATGAAGAAGAAATTCTGGCTGCCTTGCTGCCCAGGAACCTTTCCGTTCAGGTTTTCCGCGCGATGATCGAGTCATTTGCGTCGGAGCAGGCATCCCGCATGACGGCGATGGATAATGCGACACGTAATGCCGGCGACATGATCGAAAGCCTGACACTCACCTACAACCGGACGCGTCAGGCCGCGATCACCAGCGAACTCATCGAAATCATTTCCGGCGCTGAGGCGCTGTAGACAACCAACTCGTGTAAGACGGGAGCGAAACCCATGGAAAAAAATCTAGTCGGCAAAATCACCCAGGTTCTGGGCGCCGTCATCGACGTCAGGTTCGATGGTGAGCTGCCGTCGATCCTGAACGCGTTGACGACGGAGAACCAGGGCGAAAAACTGGTTCTCGAAGTTGCGCAGCATCTTGGCGAAAGCACGGTCCGTTGCATTGCGATGGATACGACCGAAGGCCTGGTTCGCGGCCAGGAAGTCCACGATACGGGCGAGCCAATGATGATGCCAGTAGGACCCGAGACATTGGGCCGCATCCTGAACGTCGTTGGCGAGCCCGTTGATGAACGTGGTCCCGTGAATACCAAGATGAAACTCCCAATTCATCGTTCCGCGCCGGAATTCACCGAACAGTCGACAGAAACCGAACAGCTCGTTACCGGTATCAAGGTTATCGATCTGCTGACCCCCTATCCGAAGGGCGGTAAAATTGGCCTGTTCGGCGGCGCCGGCGTTGGCAAGACCGTTATCATCATGGAACTGATCAACAATATCGCGAAGGCGCATGGCGGCTATTCGGTGTTTGCCGGTGTTGGCGAGCGGACGCGCGAAGGTAACGATCTTTATCATGAAATGATCGAATCCGGCGTTATCGTGCCAGATGGCGAATCCAAAGCAGCCCTGGTCTATGGCCAGATGAACGAACCGCCGGGCGCGCGCGCGCGTATCGGCCTTTCCGGTCTGACGCTGGCAGAATACTTCCGCGACGAAGAAGGTCAGGACGTGCTGTTCTTCGTTGATAACATCTTCCGTTTCACGCAGGCCGGCTCCGAAGTGTCCGCACTGCTGGGTCGTATCCCTTCCGCTGTTGGCTATCAGCCGACGCTGGGCACGGATATGGGCAACATGCAGGAACGGATCACGACGACGACCAAGGGTTCGATTACCAGTGTTCAGGCCATTTACGTCCCTGCGGATGACTTGACCGATCCGGCACCGGCCACGACCTTCGCCATCTGGACGCCACGACGGTTCTGTCGCGCCAGATTGCGGAACTGGGTATTTATCCGGCCGTTGATCCGCTGGATTCGACCAGTCGCGATCATGGAGCCCGGCGTTCGTCGGTCAGGAGCACTACCAGGTCGCGCGTCAGCTGCAGGAAGTTCTGCAGAGCTACAAGTCGCTGCAGGAAATCATCGCCATTCTGGGCATGGACGAATTGTCGGAAGACGACAAGATGACCGTCGCCCGGGCGCGGAAAATTCAGCGCTTCCTGTCGCAGCCCTTCCATCGTCGCCGAAATCTTCACCGGCTCGCCGGGCAAGTTCGTCGAGCTGGAAGACACCATCAAGGGCTTCAAGGGCATCCTGAATGGTGACTATGACGACCTTCCGGAAGCCGCGTTCTACATGTGTGGCCCGATCGAAGAAGCGATCGAAAAGGCCAAGCGCATGGCCGCGGAAGCCGCGTAACGCTAGTCTGAGAAACGGAGCAGGACGGCATGGCCGATACCTTGGAACTCGAGCTTGTCTCACCGGAAAGCCTGCTGCTAACGCAGTCAGTTGAAATGGTTGTCGTGCCCGGTGCGGAAGGCGATTTCGGTGTCCTGCCAGGGCATGCACCGATGATTTCGAACATCCGCCCCGGCACTTTAGCCATTTTTGAAGGTGGCAGTGTCGCCCAGCGCTTTTTCATTGCTGGCGGTTTTGCTGAAATTACCGAACAACGGTGCACGATACTCGCGGAAGGTGCCGTTCTTATGGACGATATCGACCGGGCAGCACTGGAACAGGAATTACGCGATCTTCGCGAAGACGTTTCAGCCGCTGGTGACGATGCAGACAAGTCTGCGGCCACGGAGTCTCTTGAGATAGCAGAGGCTAAATTGCAGGCGCTTGATGCGCCCGCATATTCCGGTACGCACTAAAGCAACGTTTACCGATCAGGCGACGATATTCAGCAGATCGCCAGGATTTGTCAGGCCGACATTCGTCTTTAGTTCGCCCCCGCCTGCGAGCCCCGTTCCCAAGGGGCCGCCAATATTACCAACAGGTTGCTTGAATCGTTTCTCAGGGTCGAAGACCGGGTCCTGAGTACCGAGGCTTCTGCCCGTCGCTTCGGTACTGGACTGGCTCTCCGCCTGTTCCTCGCGCCGTTCTTCGGCCAGCTCCTGCTTCGCCTGGATAATGGCGGCGTCCGCCTGTGAGGCGACACGGCGATCCTGTGCGGACGGGTTCGAAGGCGCCAGGGCAGCGCGCTTGACCTGTTCCATTTTCCGGATCGTCGCCTGTGGGTTGCCTGAAACCGGGCTGACGTCGATGGATACCTCGCCACCAACGGCATACTGCTTTCCGTCCGGACCGGACTGGAAGGTATATGACGGCGATCCTGCTATCGTTCCGCCTGCCGTCGCATGCGCACGCTCATGTTCGCGCACCTCCCGGTCCCGCTGCTTCAGCTTCTCTACCTGACGCTGTTCCGCTTCGGTCAGCCCCTGTTGATTAACCTTTTCACCTTCGGCATTTTCCTTAGCGCCAGCCTGTGGCGCTGCTTCGCCTTCATTCCGCGCAGAAGCTCCGTTATCGTTCGACGCTTCCTGGGCAAGAGTCTGTGAACCCGGCGCCAGACGAGATCCCGGCGGCCCTGGTTGCGCCGCAGAAGCACCCGAAGTGACAGCAGGCGTAACGGCAGCCTTCGGCGCTTCCAGTGCGCCTGCACTGGATGCTGCACTATGGCCGGTTTGTCCCGCCTTGTGCGCGTGCCCTATGTCCGAAATCGATAACACAATAAAACCTGCGGTCTTTTCTCCAAAATACGCGTGCCCCGGCGAATGCTTACCCTGTGTGTTTTCTCAGCTATTGGCGCCAAAAACATCACCCATTTGAGGAGTACCCAAAAAGACACGCCTAAAGACCGTACGAAAGGAGTAGTTAACTGTCAATTAATAGCAACTACCCGAAAACATTAACAAAGTTACATTTTTTGCTTTCCGGCCGCCGGTCGCGGTATCTGCGTTCAATCGCGCCGGGAAAACAGCGGCGAAAACGCCTCTACAACCTCGGCGTATACCGGACGCTTGAATGGGATGATCATGTCGCAAACAGCGGCGACAGAAACCCTGCGCCAGGCTGAAAATTCCGGTATGTGGAGATCCAGGCGAATATCTGCATCTTCACCGAGGAAGCGCATGGCGAACCAACGCTGCTTCTGGCCGCGATAACCGGCCACCCCATACGCGTTTCGAAATATCGATCGGAAGGTCGTAGTGAATCCAATGAGGAACTTCGCCGATAAACTCTGCCTTATCCGTTCCAGTCTCTTCCAATAACTCCCGGGATGCCGCCGCTTTCAGGGTCTCGCCCTTGTCGACTCCCCCTTGCGGCATCTGCCAGTTTTCTTCTTCCGTATCGATACGGTCTCCGACAAAGACCTTATCATCCCGATTGACCAGCATCACGCCGACGCATTTTCGGTAGGGTCTTTTGTCTTCCGCCGCCATTACAATGCCCCCGTTACTCGAACTTCTGGCGATTTGCCACAGCAGATACCGGAGCAAGTACCAGCCCCTGATCTCCCATAGTGCTGATCCAGCGCTTCAACAGGCGAATTGAAACGGGATACGGCCGCGCAATAATAACGGCCGCGCCGCCCTGACTGGCAATTTTCTGAATCACGGAAAGCTTCTTTTCGATCGCGGCCCGGTTTGCCACCTCGTCAACAAGAACACTTTTCAATGCAAGCGGCATCTTCAGTTCCGCCGCCGACACGGGAATGGCACTCAACGTATAGTCGACGGTATCGACAAACATCAGACCGCGACGCGCCAGATTCCGGAGCACCGGCAGCAACACGATCTTGTTCCCTGCAAAGCGGTTACCCTGGAAGTTCGTCACGCCGACATAGCCCGACATCCGACTCATAAGCCATTCCAGCCGACGCTTGTTCTCATCAGGCTAATACCCCGTCATCAGGGCTGTAGGACCCGGGTCATTACGGGGATATCCCTGCGGTTCCATTGGCAGGTTCAGCAGGACTTCATGACCGGCACCACGGGCCGCCGTAATCCATTCATCGAGCTTTTCTGAAAACGGTTCGAAGGATAACGTGACTTCGCCCGGCAAATCGGCAACCGCACTTTCCGTCGCGTTAAAGGAAACCCCAAGCCCGACCATCACAATGGCAACCCGCGGGCGTTTCTCCAACGCGTTGAAAGGCCGGGAATAAACCCGCCATGGCTGACGCCCGTCCTTCCCGATGATCGGCAGTGGCCCGATATCTGTTTTCTCAACCAATTGTGGGTCCGGGTGCGGATGCAGAACGGTCTGGGCCTTGCCAGCTGTATCCGGCACCTGACGTTCCTGCCCGGCTTCCGAATCCTTATGGGCCGCGTTGTCCTCTGCGTGCTCCGCGTCTTTTGCTGCAGAACCGACATCGGCGTCGTCAGCATCCTGCCCTTTGGCCTGCTCACCAGCAGTCGCGCTGCCCGCCACGTGCTTTTTCGAACCGATCATCCGCACATTGACCTGCGGGCGGCTGGAACGCATTTCCTCGGTGACAACATCCGAAGATAATTCCAGCCACAACACGATAGCGACGAGAGTCAAAACCACCAGCCCAGCCGTTCCGACAAGCGCGAGAACAGGCAGCCGCTGCTGCATCTTTCCCGGCTTCAGATAATCATCCACCTCGGAAAAAGCATCAGAATCCTCATCCCCCGCTTCTTGCCCCTTCTTTCGTTTCCATGGAAACTTTGGCAGGGCAAGACGCGGAAGCGGCGGCAGTTTAAGGGAAAGGCTGACCAGAGCGCCGAAACCTCAGTAATTGATTGACTGTCTACTCGCGGAAAATCGCTATCCCGTGCAACAGGTCGATCGCCCTCACGAGCTGATAGTCGAACGGGCGCTCGGTCTTGTCCGCATCTTCCGAAGATTCGGCACCAGGCGTATCCTCTTTGTCGTCTTCATTCTTCAGGGAACCCCGCAAATCGCTTTCTGACCGGGAAGGCCTGTTGCCAAGAGGCTCGACTTTCGACTGCTCCACAAGAATATCCGGCTCAATTCCCTTCGCCTGAATCGAACGGCCCGACGGCGTATAATAGCGCTGCGTTGTCAGTTTCATCGCGCCGCTGCTACCCAGTGGGATAATCGTTTGTACCGAACCTTTGCCAAAGCTCTTGGTGCCAAGGACAATCGCACGCTTGTGATCCTGCAGTGCCCCCGCAACGATTTCAGATGCTGACGCCGAGCCACCATTGATCAGGACGACAACCGGATGTCCTTTGGCGAGGTCATCCGGACGCGCATGGAAACGCTGCGCGTTACCTTCGACGCGCCCCCCGCGTGGATACGATTTCACCGCGTTCCAGAAATGCGTCAGAAACGGAAACAGCCTGATCCAGAAGACCACCCGGGTTATTCCTGAGATCGAGCACATATCCGCGGATTTTCGTCTCACCGATTTCCTCTTCAAGCTTCTTGAATGCATCCGAGACACCGGTATCAGTCTGCTGGCTGAAGCTGGTAATACGGATGTAACCGATATCGCCTTCTGCACGGGATCGAACCGATTTGATACGAATCTTGTCGCGGGTGATCTTGACCTCAAACGGGTCGGTGCCCTTGCGCAAAATAGTCAGCTTTATATCTGTGCCGACCCGGCCGCGCATCTTCTCGACCGCCTCGCTCAAATTCAGTCCCTGAACGGTTACCTCATCGATACGCGAAATCAGATCTCCCGGCTCCAGCCCGGCGCGGAATGCCGGCGTGTCGTCAATCGGCGACACGACCTTGACGTAACCACCTTCCATCGTGACCTCGATACCCAGACCACCGAATTCGCCTTTGGTCTGAACCTGCATATCGCCAAACGTCTTCTTGGTTAGATAGCTTGAATGGGGATCCAGGCTTTGCAGCATCCCCTGGATGGCCGCTTCGACCAGCTCTTCGTCCGACACATCTTCAACGTAGTCCGAACGCACACGCTCGAAGACATCACCAAACAATTCCAGCAGACGGTAAATTTCCGTCTTGTCGGATTTATCTGTCGCAGCGGCAAATGCCGGAGCGGTTACCAAGAATATCACAAACCCGAATACCAGGGCCGTCGTACCAAATATCGGTTTCATCCACGCACCTTTTGCTTACCGGCCGCTAACCACGGCAGCGGGTTAATCGGTTGACCGTTCCGTCGAAGTTCCAAATATAGTGTCGGTTGGCCTTTTTTTCGAGTGCCCATTGCGCCGACCGGCTCTCCAGCCAGAACCCACTGCCCTGCCAGCGAGTCAATCCGGCCCAATCCGGCCAAAAGCGTGTGATATCCGCCCCGATGCTCGATAATCAATATTTGCCCATAATTGCGGAAAGGCCCGGCAAATACGATCTTTCCATCGAATGGCGCGACCACCTGGGCCGATGCGCGGGTTTCCAGCCGAACCCCCCGCGCCGTATTGCCGAAATTCAGTGATTCTCCATACTGACCAATGATTTTCCCGGAAACCGGAAGCGTTACCGGACCCTTTTCAGGAAAATCCCGCAATCCGCCCGGCGCGCGCGCAAGATTCGATCCATCGCTGCGATTCGGCGGGGCAACAGTGGGCTGCAGTGGCGCCGTCACAGCAGGCCGTGACGGCGGGCGCGGTGCCGGCGCCGCCGCCGGGTTCTGCAGCCGCGCCATCAATTCGCGCATGTCACGCGCCTTTCCCGCCAAGGCCGTCATGCGTTTGGCGTTTTTCTGATATGCGGCGTCTGTTTCCTGGCGCAATGCGCTCTTTCGGTTCAACAACCGCCGCAACCGTGCGCGCTCATTGACGAGTTCGTCATCGGTTTTGCGCAAACTCAACAATTTTCCAGCGATGTCACGTTTGACGAGCTGCAGCGTCTCCACTTCCGCCGCTAGGTCCTCCGCCCGTTTTACAAGCCTTGGGACAGCAACCCGCAACAGAAGCGTGCTATGGATCATATCGGTTGGTCGCCCCGGCGAGAACATGATCGCCTGTGGCGTATTGCGGGACAGCCGCGCCAAGGCGCCGAGTGTGCCCGCCAGTTGCCGGCGTTGATCCGCCAATGCTTCCTCACGAAGCTTTGCATCCTCGACAAGATTCGCAAGCTGCGTCTCAAGATGCGTCAGCAGGCCTTCTTTCTCCTGGGCACCACGCGCCACCTCAATCAATTCGCGGCGCAAGGCTGCCGTTTCCAGGGCCAGCTTCCGGCTCTGCGCTTCCAGATTCCGGCGCGCTTCGCGCTCTCTGGCGATCTGTTCCTCGACCTGTTCCAGGGTCTGCACTGGTTTCTCGGCGGCATTGGCCGCCATAGTGCCGAGAACGGCAAATGCGATAAACGCATGCCGCAAAATACCCATGATTGCCGGGTTATTCCGCCGCACGGGCCTCACCGGCACGCGTAATCAGGGAATGCCCGGTCATTTCCGCAGGCTGGGCGATGGACATAAGGTCCAGTAATGTGGGCGCAACATCGCCAAGGCCACCGTTCTGGATCCCTGACACGGACACGCCGTCCCCGATCACAACAACAGGTACCGGGTTGGTCGTATGCGCGGTGTGGGCTTCGCCGCTTGCCTCGTCCAGCATTGTTTCGGCATTGCCGTGATCCGCTGTCACCAGCATCATCCCCCCTGCCGCCAAAACAGCTGATTCCAGACGCCCAAGGCATCCATCCACCGCCTCAACCGCCTGGATGGCAGCCTGAAGGTCCCCTGTATGGCCGACCATATCCGTATTCGCATAATTCACGACGATGAGATCAAAAACGCCGGATTCAATAGCTCCAACCAGCCGGTCCGTTACTTCGGGCGCCGACATTTCCGGCTGCATGTCATAGGTCGCCACTTTGGGCGACGGAACCAGAATACGTTCTTCACCCGGAAACTCCGTTTCCTCCCCACCATTGAAGAAAAACGTCACATGCGCATATTTTTCCGTTTCAGCGATACGCAACTGCTTCTTTCCGGCATCGGCAACCACCTTCCCCATCACATTGCTGATGGTTTGTGCCGGGAACAGTATATCCAGTAATTTATCCAGCGCCGTCGAATAGGACGTCATCCCGACAGCAGCGGAGAAAGAAACCGTCTTTTCGCGCTCAAAACCATCGAATTCCGGGTCCAGGAACGCTGAAAGAATTTCCCGAATTCGATCGGCGCGGAAATTTGCACTCAGTATGCCGTCGCCATCCCGCATGCCCGCATACCCGGCAATCGCAGTCGGCAGCACGAATTCGTCCGTTTCGCCGCGCGCCGCGGCCTGTGTAACGGCCGCCTGCGCATCGGCGGCCGTTTCCCCGGCACCGGATACCATTGCTGCGTAGGCGCGTGACACACGATCCCATCGCTTGTCGCGGTCCAACGCATAGAATCTTCCGATGACGGTGCCGATGACCGCTCGGGGGGCCGCAGCCTGGAACGCTGCCAGATAGTCTCCTGCACTGGACGGCGGCGTATCGCGTCCGTCCAGTAGAGCATGCACAACCACCGGCACGCCGGCATCAGCCAGAAGATTGGCCAGATGCGCAATGTGTTCCTGATGAGAATGAACACCACCGGGGGACATAAGGCCTATCAAATGGGCCGTTCCGCCCGTTGATTTCATCGTTGATATAAATTTCCGGCATGCCGGCAGGTCCGCAATGGCGTTTTCCGCAACAGCCGTATCGATACGTGGCAGGTCCTGCTGCACAATACGGCCAGACCCAAGCGTCATGTGACCAACTTCGGAATTACCCATCTGTCCGGACGGCAGGCCGACAAAGCCTTCCGATGCTTCCAGCCGGGCATGGGGACAATTCGCCATCGCCCGGTCCCAAACGGGCGTTTCCGCCAGGGCAATTGCATTGTTCTCACGCCGGGAACGTTGGCCCCAGCCATCGAGCACACATAAAACAACAGGACGGGGTGGCTTCACATCAACCCTCTTCGATCTTGGGGAAATTACATCCTATATACAGGAAATTGGCCTGAATCGAAAGGATACAAGGGCTTTTAGTCCCGGTGATAGGGATGTCCGGCCAGTATCTGCTGGCACCGATAAAGCTGCTCCGCCAGCATCCCCCGCACGAGAATGTGCGGCCAGGTCAATTTACCAAAAGACAACAGCAGATCAGCGCGTTTGCGCACGGTATCGTCCAGCCCGTCTGCGCCGCCAATCACGAATGCAATACAATCGCGCCCGTCATCCCGCCATGTGCCGACCTGATTGGCCAGCGCGCGACTGGACAGCGATTTGCCACGCTCATCCATCGCGACCACCACCGCACCTTCGGGAATGGCGCGAAGCAATAGCGATGCCTCACTGGCCTGCAATTGGGAAACCGGCAGCTTTTTACGCTCTTCGACTTCTCGAAGTTCGAAAGGCCAGCGTAATTGTGCCGTAAAATGTTCAAACAGCGCCCGTTCCGGGCCCTTACGGGCACGGCCTACGGCGCATAGCAGGACGCGCACGTCGTCCTAAGCCGAATGGGCGGCAGACGACTGATCGTTGGAAGCCTGGGATACGCTCGCCGCGTCCGGCATCTCGAAACTCCACAATTTTTCCAGATTGTAGAAGTCACGGACTTCGGGGCGGAACAAATGCACGATCACGTCGCCCGCATCGACCAGCACCCAGTCACCACGTGCCTGTCCCTCGACAGCCGTGCCTTTAAGCCCGTTATCCTTGAACAACTTCACAAGATGATCGGTCATGGCGTTGACATGCCGGTTCGATTGACCCGAGGCAATGACCATGAAATCGGCAATGCTCGACTTCCCTGCCAGCTCGATCGTGACGATATTTTCGGCCTTGTCGCTATCCAGTGATTCCTGAATGAGCGACAATGTCCGCTCGGGAGACTTCACTGTCTTGTCTGACTTCTTAATGACCTGTTCCTCTTTTGTATCCCGCGGCGCCGGGACAAACGTCTTGTCGTTTTCACCACATCGCATCGATTGAATACAAAATCAACCCTTTGTAGTGGATTCCACGACCCCGCGTTCGGCCCTTATCTGCGTCGATGACGCCTGATGCAGCCGCGAATGAAAGAATGTCCACGCAGGCGGCGCCATGTCGGCAAGCGACGAAGCGGACCGTGACGGTAGCCGAATCCGGGCATAGCGATGCGCGGCCTTTCCCGCCAATGCCAGCATGGAATATGACGGACGCGCAAAAACAGCGATCGGGACAGTCTCAAAAATGAGCGTCCAGTCGCGCCACTGGGATATCTGCGAAAGGTTATCTGCGCCCATCAACCAGACAAGCCGGGTCCGTTGGCATCGCTGCTTCATGCGGCGCAAGGTATCCAGTGTAAAGCGGGTATTGAGCTGTGTTTCTATATCGGTGACGCGAATTCGGGGGTGGCGCGCAATTTTCTTTGCATATTCAAAACGCTCATCGAATGTCGCCATGCCTTCTGCCAGCTTCAGCGGGTTCTGTGGTGATACGACCCACCAGACCTCATGCAGATTCAAATAGCGAAGCGCGAGCAAACTGATATGCCGATGCCCCTCATGGGCCGGATTGAAGGAACCGCCAAGCAGGCCAATCCGCCGGCCGGAAATCTGCGACAGCGCATATATATCGCGGTTCGACCGTGCACTGCTGCGCGGCGTCATGCTGCGGCATGCCGTTTCTTCCGGATTCGTTGCGGAATCGTCCATCGCGTCACTTGGCACTGGCGATAAGGCCTTTAAATTTAAGTTGTTCTGGATTCGTTCGCTAGGGCCGAACCTGGCCTTCACCACGCACGATATACTTGAATGTCGTTAGTTGATCCGCCCCCACGGGGCCCCGTGCATGCAGCTTACCTGTCGATATGCCTATTTCCGCACCCATTCCGAATTCGCCGCCGTCGGCGAACTGCGTTGATGCATTATGCATGACGATAGCACTATCGATCCCCGCAAGAAACATCTCTGCCGCGGCCATGTCATCCGTGATGATTGAATCCGTATGATTGCTGCCACAGGTGTTGACGTGATCGATAGCATCCTGAACACCATCCACAACCTTTACAGAAATGATGGCATCCAGATATTCCGTCGTCCAGTCTGCCTCACTCGCGGGCTGAACCCGGTCATCCACTGCCTGCGCGGCAGCATCGCCGCGTAATTCACATCCGGCATTGATCAGATCATCGACAATTTTCGGCAGCAGACCCGCAACCTGCGAGCGGTCGATCAACAGCGTTTCCGCCGCGCCACAGATGCCGGTACGGCGCATTTTCGCATTTAAGACGATATCGCGTGCCATTTGTGGCTGCGCCGCCGCATCGACATACACATGACAAATCCCATCCAGATGGGCAATCACGGGAATTGTTGTCTCGTTCATCACCCTTTCGATAAGGCTGCGCCCACCGCGTGGCACGATCACATCGATAAAGTCATGCAGCCGCAACATCGCGCCAACGGCAGCCCGGTCGCGGGTCCGTACAAGCTGCACGCAATCTTCCGGCAGGCCAGCACGTTTTAGCCCTTCCCGCAGACAATCGGCGATCAGGCCTGAGGAATGGAGGCTATCCGACCCACCACGCAGGATCGCCGCATTGCCGGACTTCATACACAAACCGCCGGCATCCGCCGTCACATTGGGACGGGACTCGTAAATGATGCCGATAACGCCCAACGGCACGCTGACGCGGGAAATGCGCAGGCCATTCGGGCGCACCCGTTCATCCAGCACCCGGCCAACCGGTTCCGGGAATGTCGCCACATCCTCCAGCCCGGCCGCCATGCCCTCGATCCGGTCGGGAGTCAGGATCAACCGATCCTTGAACGCCGCACTAAGATCCCGCGTTTCCGCATAGGCCAGGTCCTGGGCATTCGCGTCCAGAATATCGTCACGGCGGGCCCGGATCGCTTCTGCCGCAAAGCGCAACGCATTATTTTTCGTCGCGGCATCTGCCAGTCCCAGCGCCCGGCCAGCCGCCCGGGCGGCTGCGCCGATACGGCTAATTTCACGCTCGACACTGTCATCAGCCTCGTAAGCGGCGGTCGCAGTCATTGGTTGTCCCTCCCCATCAGTCAATCACCAGATCGTCCCGGTGAATGACCTCATCGCGTCCACGATAGCCGAGAATTTCTTCAATTTCACTGGTCTTGTGGCCGGCGATGCGGCGCGCATCCGCGCAGGAATACGCAGAAAGTCCACGCCCCAGTTCCCGGCCGTCGGCAGATACAATTGCCACAAGGTCGCCACGAGCAAAAGCGCCCGAAACGGCGGCAACGCCCGCAGGCAAAAGGCTCCGGCCATTCCGCAGGGCCGTCCATGCCCCATCATCGACACTGACAAAACCCTTGGGCTTCAGCGAACCGGCAATCCATTGTTTCCGTGCACTGTGCGGCGTCGCCTTCGCGGTAAACCAGGTACAGCGACCGCCCTCGGCCAGCGCCTGCAGCGGATGCGGCAAACGGCCATCGGCGATGGCCATGTGACAGCCGCCCGCAAGCGCGATTTTCGCCGCCTGTAGCTTGGTTACCATGCCCCCTGACGCGTAGCCGCGCAGTACACTGCCCGCCATCGCTTCCACTTCCGGCGTTATGGCATCCATTTCATCGATATGGGCGGCATCGGGGTTCACGCGCGGATCGGAATCGTACAACCCGTCAATATCCGATAACAGCGCCAGCGCATCTGCGCCGACCATTGCCGCGACGCGCGCCGCCAGCCGGTCATTGTCGCCAAACCGGATTTCCTCGGTCGCGACCGTATCGTTCTCGTTGATAATCGGCACAGCGCCAAGATCGAGAAGCTGACACAAGGTTGCCCGCGCATTCAGATGCCGGCGGCGGCGCTCGGTATCGTCAAGCGTCAGCAGGATCTGCGCGACCGTAATCCCATGCGCCAGCAGGGCCTCCTGGTAGGCATGCGCCAGGCGAATCTGGCCGGTTGCAGCGGCGGCCTGTTTTTCCTCCAGCCGCAAGTCGCGCCCGACAATGCCGAGATGACGGCGACCGACGGCGATGGCGCCAGAGGACACGATAAGAACTTCCTGACCCGCGTCACGCCGCGCGGCGACATCGGCCGCCAGTGTTGCCAGCCATTCGTGGCGAATCTGCCCCGACGTTTCGTCGACAAGCAGGGACGAACCGATTTTCACGACAAGACGCTTCGCCTGCATCAGGCGATTGCCGGACGCAGCGCTCACGGAGTCCATCCGGCTGCCTCCTGCTCCTCCGCTTCTGCCACGGGTACGGCGGCGGCGGCATCCGCGGCGCGCCGACGACGAATGTGATCCAACAGGATGCGCAGAATATCCGTGCCGCCACGACCCGACACGCCGGACATCGCGACAATCGGTGACTTTGTGACGGCAGCCAGCGCGGCCCGCTTTTCCTCAATATCCTTTTCCGACAGCGCGTCGGACTTGTTCAGCCCGACGATTTCCGCCTTTTCAGCAAGACCGCCACCATAGGCCTCCAGTTCCTGCCGCACGGTCTTGTATGCGGCGCCGACGTCCTCTGCCGTCCCGTCAATCAGATGCAGCAAAACGCCACATCGTTCGACATGCCCCAGAAACCGGTCACCGAGGCCCAGCCCTTCATGGGCGCCTTCGATCAGGCCCGGAATATCGGCAATCACGAATTCCTCTTTATCAACGGTCACAACGCCAAGATTCGGATGCAGGGTCGTGAACGGATAATCGGCGATCTTGGGCCGGGCCCGTGTCGTTGATGCCAGGAATGTCGATTTTCCAGCATTCGGCAAGCCGACTAGTCCCGCATCAGCAATCAGCTTCAGCCGGAACCAGATCCACAGCTCCTCGCCCGGATAGCCAGCATCCGCACGCCGTGGTGCACGATTGGTCGAGCTCTTGTAATGCATGTTTCCATGCCCCGGGTCGCCGCCACGCGCCAGAACCACCCGCTGGCCGGGCGCGATCATATCCGCGATCAGGGTTTCCCGATCCTCGGCCAGTATCTGTGTGCCGACGGGCAACTTCATCACGATGGTCTTGCCGGCAGCTCCGGTTCGCTGGCGCCCCATGCCGTGATTTCCGGTACCGGCCTTGAAATGCTGCTGATAGCGGTAGTCGATCAATGTGTTCTGGTTTTCCACGGCTTCGGCGATCACATCGCCGCCACGCCCGCCATCACCGCCGTCGGGCCCACCGAATTCGATATATTTCTCGCGCCGGAAGGACATGCTGCCCGCTCCGCCATCGCCACTCTTGACGAATACTTTTGCCTGATCGAGAAACTTCATGGCTTAGCCCAATAACGAAAAGGGGGAATGGCTGCCCATTCCCCCGGAAAAAAACTGATGTGCCGGGGCGTCTTACGCCGGCGGCACCACAGACACGGTCGTACGCGCGCGCGTCTTGTGGAACTGCACGTTACCTTCAGTCAGCGCGAACAGGGTGTGGTCCTTACCGATGCCGACATTTCCGCCCGGGTGCACTTTCGTGCCACGCTGGCGCATGATGATATTGCCTGGAATTACAGACTCGCCGCCAAATTTCTTGACGCCCAGCCGCCGGCCCGCTGTATCGCGGCCGTTCCGGGACGAACCACCTGCCTTTTTATGTGCCATGCTAGCTTACTCCTCGCTTTTCGCTTCAGCCGGCGCATCGCCCGCATCAGCAACCGCTTCGGTTTTCTTCGCCGCGGCCTTCTTCTTCGGCGCGGCCTTCTTTTTGCCAGCGGCAAGAATATCCGTAATCCGCAGAACCGTCAGATTCTGGCGATGGCCATTCTTGCGCTTGTAGCCCTGGCGACGTTTCTTCTTGAAAACAATGATTTTCTTGTCACGTTTTTGCTCAAGAACGGTCGCTGCGACCGTGGCGCCTTCGATCAACGGCGCGCCAACTGTCTGGCCGTCGTCGTCACCAACAAGCAACACTTCGCTGAAATCGACAGATTCACCGGGTTCACCGGCCATCTTTTCGACTCTGATGACATCGTCTTTGGCGACTTTGTACTGTTTTCCGCCGGTTTTGATCACTGCATACATCGTATTGTCTTTCCGTCCCCTGTGCCGCCGGGCCCCTGGGCCTGTGGCATCATCGGGGTCGATACAAAAGCGGGCCAAAACGGGCCCGCAGAAAAGCGTGGCGCACTATACTCGCGAAGACAGGCAAGTCAACGCCTATACTCAGCTTTTTCAGCCACTGCGACGAAGCATATTCCTTCGCTTGCGGCGACGCAAAGTTTTCATTAGGTTCGCCGCCGACCTGTCCTATGGACGCATCGCGGAGAGATGCCGGAGTGGTCGAACGGGGCGGTCTCGAAAACCGTTGTGCTGGTGACAGTACCCAGGGTTCGAATCCCTGTCCTCTCCGCCATTTATTGCATTATGTTTTCAATATTAACAATAACTTATATTATTTATTTCCTCATCAGACCCCCAATTAGCCCCCCAGCCCAATGCCTGTTTCGGGCTATTTGAGCCAGTCCTGATATCATTTATTCCTTTTAGTGAGCTCGGCCAGCAGGGCTTTTGTCGGCAAATGCTTTTAATCCGAATCGCCTTCACCAATCGAGGCGAATGCCTTGCGCACGTCAATAATGCGGCAAATTCCCATAGGAATTGTAAGTCGTCATGGCGTGTTCGTGGCCAAGACTCTGGCTGATTGCCTTAAATTGGATCGGGGAGCAGTTCTCCATTCCCCAGATCGTAATGGTGTTGCGGACCGTATGAGGCTGGCATTTGGGCAATCCGGCGGCAATAAACGCTTTGTGGAAGATTTCGCGGACGGGTGTCGCGTTGGCCCAGTGCTCCCTTGAGAGCCCACAAGCCTCAAACTTCAGCTTTTCAGGATTGTTTGCAATTCGTTGCTTGGGGGAAAAGGGGATCACCCGGTTTCATACCGAGCACGTCCCGTGAATAGGTGATCCATTCCACGACGATTTTCTCGGCAAGGCTGTCAATCGGGATGAACTGGGATGTAATGCCCTTGCGATTCTTGGTATTGACGTGTTTGGGGGTCTTGCCACACTTCCCTTTTGTCCAAATCCACGTCTTTGTGTTTGAGGCTGATCAACGCGCCATCCCGCACCCCGGTCACCAAAGCGAAAGCGATGATTGCCCGGTCTCGTTTTTCGACATCGCTTTCGCCGGGCATGTTTTGCAGAACTCGGCGGAAGTCTTCGACAGACGGCGGAATTTTCTCACGGGTCGCCCGCCCGGCGCGTTCTTCGTTGTCGGAGAGGCGCAGGTAATCGATACCACGACCATCGACCCTCTTCGTGTATTGGGGATGCGACGTTTGGTATCGTCCTCAAGGATCTGGTCAATAATACCGACAAACGGATCAAGCTTGGGCCGGTTCGGCGCCTTCTTGCGGCGATAGCCAGGTGGGGTCGAGAACGCCAACATCTTATCAACCGTGCGACGGTCAATGCCGAACAACCTTGCCGCTTCGCGGCGGCTCATACCTTGAATTTTTACCGCATAACGCACGCGACCATACAATTCCACTTGCTTCATCCCCGCCCTCTGCAAAATGCAGAAAGCTTACCACTGGCGGATTTTTACTCCGGCCAACAACCAGACAATCTGGCCGCTTCAGTGGTGGATTATTGCTCCGGCGTTCTCAGGCATCATATCTCCCAGACATCTGGTTAGGCGTGTGCGTGTATTGCGCTGGTCGACCCGGCTGTATCAGTGTAACCGCCCGGCCATCTCAACCTATTGCCCCAGCGGGTGGGCCTGTCACGCTCAACCCTGAGCGTAACGCCAGGGCAGCGGTTCGTCGATACAGGGGGGGGCTTGCGGTCCGCGATGCAGGGGTTGTTCAAGATCGCTGCCAGCAACACCGGATCGGGCTACCTAAACGCTCGCCCGTCGGTACATACCCACCGCACCGATTGCTGTGAAGTCACTGTGCAAACCCCACCGGGCTGTGTTTCGGCGCCGAAGTTTAGCGTCGCCGGGGTGTTTTGGGCGAGGCGGTGTCGTCACAGGCTGAAACGCCTATATAGTAATCCTTATTAGGCGTTTCAGCCTGTGACGACATCGCCTGCCTCGCCGCGGTCTCCGGCTCTGGTAGCCTGTCAGGTCTAATCTAAAGCCGGTTCAATTGGCGGCATGGACGTCACACAACCTTGGCATAATGGACCTCGGCACAGATGCGGGGACGGCCTCTACGCTTTTACTACCGGAATGCCGCCCCACTCGGTCGTGTACCTTGAGGATCGATATGCGCTGTTCGATTGCCAACTAGAAGGTAGACCCGCGTTGCCAAAGTTGATCGATCCAGGCCCCTGCTGTCGGTTTATCTGATCGAACGCCTTGATAAGCTGATCATCCTTGGGATCAAGCTGATCGAAAAGCGACACGGGGGCGTGGTCAGCGTCAACAAGATCAAGCAGCATCACACCGGCCTTTTTATATTTGAGGCCATCCCGGTGAATTTCCTTCAAACCCTGGACCGCCGCGCGGATAATATGCTTGGTGTTATTTGTTGCGGGGGACAGGTCCACCGATCGCGTTGGTGCATACTGAGACTCACTAGAAAACCGGTTTGTCTCAATGAAAACGGCTACAGTAGAACTGACTAGGCTGGCCTTGCGAATATCTTCCGCCGCCGTCGTTGCAAACACCGTAATGGCGTTGGTCAAGCTGTCCAAGTCAGTCACTTCGTGACCGAAGGACCGAGAAACCAAGGTTGTCTGTTTGGGCTTTGGAATGCTCTCGAAGCCGATGCAATCTTCGCCTCGAAGCTCCCGAACCGTTTTCAGGCCACCGACACCCATTTCTTTCTTTATCCAGCCGTCGGGCTGATTCATGAAATCAAGGGCGGTCATAACACCGTTACGATTAAGCTTCTTGGTGAATTGCTTGCCAATCCCCCATACGTCCCGTGCTTGGGTTATCGCCAGAGCTTTGGTTTTCCATGGTGATTCGACGAGATTGACGACGCCGCCGCTCTTCGCAGATTCTTTGGCAATGTGGTTCGCAACTTTGGCGAGCGTTTTGGTCTCAGCGATTCCTACGCCAACGGGTATCCCTGTCCACTGAAGCACCTTGGTTTGCAACATCCGCCCGAAATCGATGAAGTCTTCGGTTATGCCCGTGAGATCGAGGAAACATTCATCAATAGAATATTGCTGGACCGAAGGCGCGGTATCGGCGAGCACCTGCACGACCCGATTGGACATGTCGCTGTAGAGGTGAAAATTTGCGCTGAGCACCTGGATGTCATGCTGCTTCACGAGGTCGGCGAACTGGTACAAAGGCTGGGCCATCTTAACGCCAAGCGCCTTTGCCTCGGAGGATCGGGCAATGGCACAGCCATCATTAGAAGACAGAACGATGGTTGGTCGGCCTTCAAGCTTCGGGTTGAACACCCGTTCGCACGAGACATAGAAATTGTTGCAATCGACTAAGCCGTAGACCGTCATATGAGGTCCCGTATCGAACCACGCACGACGCCCCATACGGTCGCGTCTTCACGTTTAATTTCTGAAAAAGCACGCACGGACAATTCCCCATCAATAACGACAACAACGATTGATTTTTTGGTTGGGTCGAGAGATCGGTCGATGATCAAGGTGTCACCCTCGTAGATGCCGTGCTCGATCATGCCGTCACCTTCGACCTTTACGAAGAAGGTCGCGGCGGGGTGCTTGATGAAATGTTCATCGAGGCTGAGAGTGGTGGTAGTACGGACAACGGTGAACATGGTGCGATGGTAAGCCGTCAGGTTTATCCGCGATAGTGTCCACCAACGATGGTGGACACTAATTTTCGCTATCGCTCGCAAACACTCGCGGAAAACAGCGCACTCAAATAGGGCGCTTCCCTGATAGTGAATTGGGTATGAATTTCATTTTTGTTTGTCCGAAATGTGGGGATTAAGGCCAAGAAATAAATCAAATTATACTATCAAAATAAGGTGTTTGGGGACGGCTCTAATACATTTCTTCTGCTGACATATTGTCGATTGAACATAGCTGGTTAGGTATTGAACCCCTTATACAAATGAACATTAATCAGAATCCATAGACCCACATTCGGTGCCCGATGGACATGATATATCCAAGGCTGAGTGATGAGCTTGTTCCATGCTTCGCAGCTTGTCGATGGCGTCGAGCATGGCGGCGAGCTATCAGAATTCGATAGATTTTCGTATCCCGGTTATTTCTATTAACCGTAGGCGCGACTGCGCTTCACTAGGCGACGAGCCTTGACAGCTGACGGGATACAGCCAGCCTATAAATCCAAAATGGTGGCCGCTCACCTCGCTTCGAATAGCCGAGTCATATCGTCTTCGGTCAAAGTCAGCGGCCCATCACCAGTTCCCTCGAATAGCGCGTCCGCCAGAGCCTGTTTGCGGGCCTGCATATCTTGGATGGCGGTCTCGACCGTGTTCTCGGCGATCAGGCGGTGCACAAAGACGGGCTTGTCCTGACCGATCCGGTGGGCACGATCCATGGCCTGGCGTTCGACCGCGGGGTTCCACCAGGGGTCGTAGAGAATGACCGTGTCGGCTGCGGTAAGGTTCAGCCCGACGCCGCCGGCCTTGAGGCTGATCAGGAACAGGTCAGCATCCCCGGACTGGAATTTGGCAACCTCCGCGTCCCGCTTCTTGGTCTGCCCGTGCAGCATGGCGTAGCTCCAGCCGTCGGGCGACCACGATCCGCCTCAATCAGGCGCAGCATTTCGACGAACTGCGAGAAGATCAGAACCTTCCGCCCCTCGGCGACCAGTTCGTCCAGCAGCTCCAAGCAGCCGCGCGCGCTTGGCGCTTTCGGTGACCTTGCGTGCGGCGGCCAGCTTGACAAGGGCTGGATCGCAGCACGCCTGGCGCAGTTTCAGCAACGCATCCAGGATGGTGATGTGCGATCCGGAGAGCCCTTTCCTGGCGATGGCGGCACGGACACGGGCATCCATCGCTGTTCGGACGCTTTCGTAGAGTGCGGCCTGTCCGCGATCTAGCGGCACGATTTCATCGATCACCGTCTTAGGTGGCAAGGTCTGCCGCGACTTCCTCCTTTGTGCGCCGCATAAAGAAGGGCTTAATCCGGGACGAGAGCTGTAGCCTGCTTGGCCCGGTCGCCAAACTGTTCAATCGGCTTGCGGTACTCTGCCGTAAAGGCCTTACGCTCACCGAGCAACCCCGGGATCAACCAGTCATAAAGTGACCAGAGTTCCTGAAGATTGTTCTCCATCGGCGTGCCGGTGAGGGCTATGCGTTGGCGCGCGCGGATCGCGCGGATGTGCTTAGACACCGCCGCTGTGGGGTTTTTTACGGCCTGCGCCTCGTCGAGGATGGCCAGGTCGTACTCTTGAGCAAAGAGCACTTTGTTGTCGCGGTTGACCAGCGGATAGGTGGTCACGATCAGATGATGCTGCGCGATCTCGGCGAAGCGTGCATCCCTAGCCGGTCCGTGCAGGATCAGGAGCTTCAGACCGGGCGCAAACCGCGCAGATTCCCGCTGCCAATTGCCCAATAGGCTGGTGGGTACGATCAGCAAGCTGGGGCGGTCTGTGCCAACTTCAAGATGCCGATGCGCCAGCAGCGCCAATGCTTGCACGGTCTTGCCCAACCCCATATCGTCGGCCAGCACGCCGCCGAAGCCGCTGTCGCTCAAAGCGCGCAGCCAGCCATAGCCAACCCGCTGATATGGCCGGAGTTCGGCCTTTAGTTGCGACGGCGGCTCCAAATCCTTGCGTCTGCGAAAGGCGCTGTAGCCGTTTGCCGAGCTCCAGGACCTCTCTGCCGCTGGACCATGGCGCACCACATCCCTCTAAGGCTTCTGCCAGGGTGGCTGCGCGACCGGCTTCGGCGAGGTGGAAGCCAACAAGCCCCTGGACTTCGAGAAAGGCTTCGACAAAAGGCGCAAGCTGCTCGCCGGGCACCGGTACGCGCGTGCCATCCGCGAGTGGTGGATAAAGAATTTGGTCCGACAAGGAAATCCTTTACATCGAACCCATCTACCAAATTGCCCAATTCATCCACTGGCAAGACCTCGACAATCTGCAAAATGACCGATGTGAGGTCTAGCGCCTGTCCTCCTGCATCAAGTGTCAGCGCCACCGAAAACCAGTCGACGCCCGATGGCTCGAACGAGGTGCGGAATGTGATTGGGCCGTCGTGAATACGGAAGGGCCAACTGGGATCGACCTCGACCTGCCAGCCTTGCGCCCGCAGCTGTGGCACGGCCTCGGCGGTGAACGCTAGCGCTGGCGCCTCGACCTGGTCGTCGCCTGGAAATGTGGCGGGAAAGACGATCTCGGCCTCGTGGATCTTCTTTGCCACCGATCCTCTGAAGTCAAGCAAATCAGGGGAAAAACCTTCGTAGCTCTCAGGCAAGGTCACGGATCGTATCCATGATCTGGGTTTCGCGCGCAAACTCGCGCCGGATGATGACAAGGCCGTCGCCTTGAACGAACCGAATATCCGGTCCGTCATTTGGCTGCAGAGCACCGTTGACACCTTCATAGGTGACGCGCACCTGGCAACAGGGATAGGTCAGGGTGGACAGGCTCAATTGCACGCCGGGACGAATAATGACGCGTCAGATCGTTGCTTGCGATCCTGGCCAAACAGCTTCAGTTGTGGTGTCGGGGAGGAGCCCTGTTCGCTCCTCGATCTCGACGCTTTTCGGACGAGGGATATCAATCCCAAGGCCGGTCATCATATCTGCCACTTCTTGTGCAGCGTCTGCCGGAATCGGCGGGGCGGTCGCAAGACGCACAGCGACCTGAGACGACAAACCCGTTTCGGCGAACCCGATCTCGCCAGTTGCCGCATCCGTATAGACCGGCTCCGGAAAGGGCAGCAGGTCGACCGTCACACCATCTGGATCCCGCGCAACGATGACCTGATCGCCGGTCTCTTTCGTTTCCCAAGCCAGCGAGACCCGACGGCTCGGCGCCCAGGTGAGCGGCGCTCCGCGGATATCGTTCACACGAGCGCGCCCTGTTGCGACGATGTCCTGCAGGAAGGTTTGCAGCGCATTGCCCTGGGGCCAGGTAAATCGCGGTGGCCACCCACCGGCACTAAAATAGCCGAGCCGGGCCAAAATGGTTGCGTCCTCCGCCGTGGCGAAAGCCGGCGAATGGGTAACGCTGTATCCCCGATATTCCTGGGCATTCGCGCCGAGGCTGCCGTCTTTCTTTACATAACCTCGAAACGGAACGATCTCAGCCCGTCCTTGTTGGTTGCGACGGAAGACATATAACAACTGATCGCGAGAAAGTTTGGTCGGGTTTTCTTTCGGCAAAGGATCGGCGCCGGGCAATGTCCACTGATCCAACCAGACGCGCACCATGCCGGGGATTGAATCGACCGGTCGTGCTCTCGCGCGCGGCGTCACTTCAGCCATCGGCGCCGGCCCCGTCGTTCCGGTTTCCCCCGCAGCCAACAACACGGCGACAACATGCTTACAATTTGCACCAACAGGACAGGTACATCGGTTGACGAATCCGGGAACCCTGGAACCGCTTAACAATAACCGCACATCAACGCGATATCGGCGCCCACCACTGCCGGAGACCTCACCGCTGATATACTCCGGACTTTCGATTTTGACGGCGCAGACCTTGCCCCGGATGAAATAGTCATCGCCTCGTGAGAAGCTCGGTTCGCCAATGGCACGACGGATATCTTTTCTTGCGATCCTCATGACTGATCTGCATCGTACGCTTTGCCCAGCGGGTCAAGGCGAAGATTTTTCTGCAACCCAGACACTGCGATCACACGTTTCTGCGTTTGCGCTGCGCAGAACCATGGCCGCAAGGTGGCGTACTCTACAAACCGGCCAGACGCCACTAGGCCCTTGGTCATTTGCCGCCTATCGAATGCGAACAGAGACAAGATATTCTAAATTCAACTTCGTGGCCCGAAAACTGTCTACCGGCATTGCCGATTTGGAACGCCTCCCGTCAGGTTATTGATGAAAATTTAGCAATTCAACCCTGTTCCCGAGTGCGCATTCTAGCCTTCTCGCGTCAGCTTTTGCAGGAAGACCGAAAACTCGCCGTGAGGGTATTCGTCTGGAGCATTCTTAAGCAACCAAAGAGACTTCGGGCATTTTAGGTATTGGATGAAATCAGTTTTCGTAAGCTGCGTCACCGTTATCGCCAAACCGCCAATGCTCTTTGTAATCAGTGGACAAATTCTTCAATCTCATCACACAGATAATCGAGCGCCGTATCGTCACCTCGGTCATCGAGCATCGAAAATAGCAATGGGAGCCCGGCATTAGCGTAGCTGCTTGCGATTCGCATCATATCACCAGGCCGATCGACGATATTCGGGTCTTCGCTCTCAGCTATGGCGAGAAGCGTTAAGGCTGTAGGGCGCCAGCTATCGGAGCCGATAACCACGCCTTCTGCCGCCTTGTAGGTTTTCCCTTTCGTCTCACTCGGTTTGAGTTCCTGAATCCGGTAGCCGAGCCTCAGCTCGAGGTAGCCGCGGCTGTTATTCGGGGCGGGTGCGCCAAAGAGGCTCTTCCACTTGGTCTTCAGTTCAACCACCGTCATCTGCTTCAACGCCGCGAGTTGCGCCACCACGCTCGCGTCCGCCGCGGAGCATTCGCCCGGCCGCCCCGGATCGGCTTCAATCTTTCTCTTCGTCTCTGGCATCATCGCCCTCCTTCTCGGTTGCTCGGTTTGCGACGACCAACACGGCGTTTGAGGGCGAGAATGTCGAATAAACTGTCTTCGCCAGGTGCAGATAAAGAACTGGACTGTTCCGGCAGAATACGCCTCAGACCCGCCGCAATAATGCACGCGAGTTCATCGAGGCGTTCGTCCGCCGACAGACGGGCGGGAAACAGAGGGTTCGGACCGGATCGAGCGTCTTGCATAAGACCGTTCGCTACAGAAGATGACTGGCGAAACGGTAGTCGAAAAACGGAAATAAACAATCTAATTCAATTAGTTATCGTAGATACGCGAAATCATTAGAAGCGATGCGCAAGCAATAATAGACAGAGGTCACGACGTTGGACGTTCTTCGCCGCCGATCTTTGCGCCGAGCCATTCGTCCAGCTTTGACCACCGCCGCCGGCCCGAGATGTTTTTCACCGCGATGGCGACGGCTTTCTTCTGCCCGACCAGCACGACCAGACGTTTGCCACGCGTGACGCCGGTATAGAGAAGGTTCCGCTGCAGCATGGCGTAGTGCTGTGTCATGACCGGGATGACGACCGCGGGATATTCCGACCCCTGGGATTTGTGAATCGTCGCCGCATAGGCCGGCACCAGGGTGTCGAGCTCGCCGAAGCCATAGGTGACGGTGCGGCCGTCGAAGCTGGCGGTGAGCTCGCCGTCATCCGGATCGACATCGTCGATGTAGCCGATGTCGCCGTTATAAACCTCCTTGTCGTAGTCATTCTCGATCTGCATCACCTTGTCGCCCGGTGCGAAGGTCCAGCCGAAGCGTTCGACCTTACGCTCGCCGGCAGGGTTGAGGGCTGCTTGCAGCTCGACATTCAGCGAGCGTGCGCCTACGCCGCCGCGGTTCATGGGGCAAAGCACCTGGATGTCGCGGATCGGATCGAGGCCGAAACGCTGAGGGATGCGGGTCTTCACCAGTTCGACGATCCGAGGCACGGCGGTTTCGGGATCGTCGGCCTGGACGAAGTAGAAGTCGCTGTCGCCCTCGGGCTTTGAAAGGTCGGGGATCAGACCCTGGTTGATCCGGTGCGCGCCGGTGATGATCCGACTCTGGGCTGCCTGGCGAAAGACCTCGGTCAGACGCACGACAGGGACGGCGCCGGACGCGATGACGTCGGCGAGGACCTGGCCCGGGCCGACGGACGGAAGCTGATCGATATCGCCCACGATCAGCAAGGCCGAGTTGTCGGGCGTCGCCTTGAGCAGCGCCTGCATCAACATGACGTCGACCATCGAGGTTTCGTCCACGACGAGCAGGTCGCACTCGAGCGGGTTGTCCGTGCCGCGTTTGAAACCGCCACCTTTGGGGTCCACCTCGAGCAGCCGGTGGATGGTCCTGGCCTCGAACCCGGTCGCCTCGGTCATCCGTTTGGCGGCGCGGCCCGTTGGCGCGCAGAGTAGCAGGTTTGTCCCCTTGGCCGCCAGGATCCGCAGGATCGAATTGACGATGGTGGTCTTGCCCACGCCAGGACCGCCGGTGATGACCATGGTCTTCGACAGCAGGGCCAGCCGGATCGCCGCGACCTGCGTCTCCGCGAGCTTCAGGCCGGTCTTCTGCTCGATCCAGGGCAGCGCCTTCTCCGGATCGATGGAAGGCCAAGGCAGCGTTCCATTGGCCAGGCGCAGAAGCCGCTCGGCGATGACCTTCTCCGCTCGATAAAGACCGGCGAGAAAGATGCAAGACGTCTCGCCCACGGTGTCGGCGATGACCGTGCCATCGGCGAGCTCGAGATCCATCGCCGTCTGAACCAACCCCTTGTCGACCTCCAGCAACTCGACGGCGAGCGGCGCCAGTTCCTCGACCGGCAGGCCGCAATGGCCTTCGTCCATCGCTTCGGTGAGGGCATAGGAGATGCCGGCGCGCACCCGGATCATCGCCGTCTTCTCGATGCCGAGCTTCATGGCAATCGTGTCGGCGGTCTTGAAGCCGATGCCGCGGATGTCGCGGGCGAGCCGATAGGGATTCTCGGTCATAACCTGGACCGCGTCGGCGCCGTAGGTCTTGTAGATCCGCACGGCGCGAGCGGTGCCGACCGTATGGCTGTGCAGGAAGACCATGATTTCGCGCACGATCTTCTGCTCGGCCCAGGCATCGGTGATTCGCTTGGCGCGCACCTTGCCAATCCCGGTCACTTCGCGCAGCCGATCGGGTTCGGCCTCGATGATGTCGAACACCTTCTCTCCGAACGCCTTGACCATCTTCCTGGCGTAGACGGGGCCGATGCCGCGGATCATGCCGGAGCCGAGATACTTCTCGATGCCGTCGATCGACGTTGGCGCGGAGGTGCGCATGAAGCGAGTCTTGAACTGCTGGCCGTGGGTGCGGTCGTTGATCCATTCACCGGACGCGGTGATCCATTCGCCGGCGGCGATGGTGGCGGCGTGCCCTACCACCGTGACCAGATCACGATGCCCGCGCGCCTTGATGCGGAGAACGCAAAAGCCGTTATCGCCGTTATGGTAGGTGACGCGTTCGACCAGACCGGCTAGCACTTCCTGCGGTGGCGATGCGGTATCCGAGCCGGCAGGTTTCATTGCCGCGACCTCCGCCAGCCCGCCGCTTGCGCTTCTTTCTCTGAACAAAACCAGCACTGGCCCCGGCTTTCATCGATCCGGGTTTGCTCGTACCATCGCCCGCCCGGTACGTGGTAGATCCGCTCGCCGTTCCGGCTGATGTTGCCCTTGATTTGGCAGGAAGTTGCCGCCGGCTCTTTCGCCGATTCCACCGCTAGCCGGTCTCCGCGGCGCCATCTCGAAGGGTCGATGAAACGGCCAGCCCATATACCGGCTTTCTCCGCCTGGGCAGCGCTTTCGTCGTCGACGTAGTCCCGCGAGTATTGACGGTAGGCGATGGCCCAACCCTGGCGAACCATCCAGGCGTTGAGGTCTACGTTACCGAGGCTGCACACGGCGACAATCCGCTTGTAGCGATCGATATCGCGCTGCTCGCATCGGATCGTCGCTTGCCCGGTCTTGTCGGAAAGCGCCAGAGCAGCCTGCTGGCCGCAACGGTACCGTTTGCCGTCCTTCTCACAGAATTGGCCGCTTTCGGGCGCATCGATCCCGTGCAGCCGGATGCGCTGGCCGTGGATATCGAGCGTGTCGCCATCGATGACGCTGGCGACGCCGACGATCGGCGACCGCGCGGTAGCAGTCCCGATGGCCGAACTTGCCACCGCAAGCGCAAATATGAGGTGGCGCCAAGTCATCGACCGATCCGTCGTGGCTCGTCGACTTCATCGGCTTCGCCTGTCTCACCGTGCACTTCCTCTCGAATGACTTTCTCGGTGATCTCGGAGAGGTAGGTGGTCAGCGCGGCGCTCAGCTCCTCGAACTCGGGCCACAACACCTGCTCTACGAAGCTCTTGGGCGCCCTGATGATGATGCTTTGTCGGTGCATCCGGCGGTAACGGAACGGGCGGATCCCATAACGCCGGCAGAGCGCGACGAACAACTGTCGCGACCAAACGTCGGAGATCGAGAACTTCATCTCGATCTCCTTCTCCTTGCCGGCAGCGAGGCCGAGGCGGTCGCGGATGCGCTCCGCCGCCGCACCCGCGGCAACGCGCTCGCCCTGGGTCGCGGCGCCGGCGAACAGGGCCTCGATCTTGCGCAGCTTCTCGCGGAGCGCTTGCTCAGGCGTCATCCTTGGTCCTCATGGTTTTTCCTGCCCCATTCCTTAGAAGTTCGCCCACCGATAAATGCCGAGCAGGTTGATCGCGGTGAACGCGCCCTGCAGTACGACCAGGCTCGGCTCGCGGTGGAGCCAGCCGACGGCGCTCCAGAGCACGGAGGATATCAGGAACAGCGCGAATCCCGCGGCGACGGCGCCAATGTTGAGCGCGATCAGAACGGCGCCAGCGACGCCTGTCGCCGTGCCGATCCACTTCGCGGGCTTCAGAAGCATCGGTTCATGCCGAAGCCGTCTCATAGCCGCTTCGCCGCCCAGACGACGCGGCCGATGATGTTCAACTCCTCGGCGTCGCGCTCGCAGGTTTCGTAGTCGGGGTTGACCGACTTGATCACGACCTTGGCAGGACCGGCATCATCGATTTCGCGGAACTCGAACATCTCAAATCTCCCGCGCGAACCACCGGATCCGTCCGATGATGCTGACTTCGTCGGCTGTCCGTTCATAGGGGCTGTAGAAGGTGTTGTCCGAGATCACCCGGACCTTGGGCGGGTCGTTGTTGGGAATGTTCTCGAGGCGCTTGGCCACCAACCCCATGCCGTCGAACAGCACGAATATGCCGGGCGGCGTCGGTGAGCGCCTGGCCAGATCGACCAGGACCACATCACCGGAATGCAGCGTCGGCATCATGCTGTCGCCCTCGACATGCATGATTCTCAGATTGGCGGGGTCGGCCTTCAGGTCGTGGACGATCCAGGACCGCTGGAAGTTATAGGGCTTCCCCATCTCGACCTCGTCGGTGACGAGGTTGCCGCCGCCCATCGACGCCGTGACTTCCACGGACGGGACGCTGACGAAGACCTCCATGGGATCTTCCATGATCGGGGACTCGCCATCGACATCGCCAATACCGTGGAGCAGCCAGTTCCGCTCGACCTTGAGGGCCATGCAACCTGGTCGAGCTTTTCAGATTCGGGTTCTCCGACCGCCCGCGCATGATGTCGTAGACGAACGACCTGTTGATGCCTGCGATCTCGGCGACGCGCCCGGCAGTCATGCCGAGCTGCCGGGATCGCGCTTTGAGCCTGTCGGCCATGGTGTATCGCATGCGGGTATCCCCTGTTTGTGGATATGCTGGATTAAAAGGGATTGATTCAGTCGTCGTCAAGGAAATAGAACAATTAGCGAACATGACGGCTTTCGGGATGGTGCCCATGGCCGGGATCGACAAAGACTATTTCGCTTGGAGGAGATCGAGGAGCGCTGGGGGATCCCCCGGCGCGATCTCGCTTATCTGGCGGAAAACGGCCTGTTGAAGGTCTCGGTCCGCCTCTATGGCGTCCGACTGGAAGCGGGCTCCTACGAGGAGACCGACGATGGCGAGTGGTTCAGCATACCGGAGGAGCAGATCTGGTTTCAGGGGCTGCAGGATCTCCGTCCACACGACGTCTACCGGCTGTTCCATGAAGGCGAGATCCGGTCCAGCATTTTGATGCCCTGAGCCGTAGTACTGCCAGTGCTTCAACCCGAAGAGGGCATCCTCGTCAAGCGCGAAGAGACTTGTGGTCCGCCGCGAAGAGCGCGACCGGGCCGAGGCCAAGCATGGGCTCGGCGGTACGCCCGCGCGCGACGGACGCAGGCTTTGCGCAGCGCAATGACTTCAGCGAGGTCACGCTTGGGGGACGAACCTACACCTTGGGCCCATCCAGGCCCAGGTTGTGCGGATCCTCTATGATGCCGCCACCACCGCGTCTCCCTGGCGGCATGGCAAGCTGGTGCTGCGGAGGCCGGGTCGTCCTGCACCCGCATGGCCGACCTGTTCAAGACCCAGCCGGAGTGGCGGAAACTGATCCAATCCGACCGGCGCGGCAAATACCGCCTCAACATCGAGTTCTCAGTAGATCCCCCTCCGAACAGCCCGGCTTGCCGGGGACTTTTGTGCTGTCTGCAGCGGGGCTCATCCCCCAGCCATCCCCCGGCAACATCCCCGCCAATCCCCCTGATTGATCCTGATTCGTCCCCCGACGATCCATCGGCGATCCCGACGACGGGTCTCTGAGCGAACGCCATCCTCTCCGCAGGTTTTCGACAGGAACCGCCGGAGGAATAAATGGCGACCAAACACCTCAACCAGATCGATCTGGCTGACCGCTGGACATGTCTCCACCGCACGCTGGAGCGCTGGCGCTGGACGGGCGAAGGCCCGCAATTCATCAAGCTCGGCGGCCGGGTCGTCGTACCGGCTCGAAGACGTCGAGGCCTTCGAAGCGGAGCAGACCCGCCGCGCACGGCCGAGACATCGCGCCGGCTCTGGCCATGGCAGGTCGGCCATGACCATCCGCTCAATCGTCCCTCGCTCCTGAGACTCGCGCATATGCCGGTCGCCGATGTGGTCTGCGCTGCCAGCCGGATGTTCTGGCACTGCTCCAGCAAGACGCCGATGCTGCATGCGATCGGCCAAGGCCGCCAAGGACTGGCTCGATGGCGCCATCTCCCGCAAGTTCTCCGACGCGGCGCCCATCGCCGCGCTGAAGGCAAGGATACTGGTACCGCGCGGTTCCAGGATGGCTCGGTGACCGTGGTCGCCGACCTGCCCAAACGGGTCGAGTGGGACCAGCGAGCCTGGCCGACCTGGTCGAGCGCATCAAGGCCGATGGCGAAGATCCCCGTGAATACGTGGATATCGCCTTCAAGGTCTCCGAGCGCAAGTACACCGCCTGGCCCTCGCACATCAGTCGGCTTTGCCGAAGCCCGCGACCGTTCGGACGGGCAAGGAGACGTTCAAGCTGATCCTCGGGGAGGACGCCAATGAGCGCGCTCCCCATCATCTCCGCCGATCAGCGTCTGCCGAACGGCGCGGCATCAAGGGCTGCATCTTCGGCAAAGTCCGGGATCGGCAAGACCTCGCTGCTCTGGACGCTCGATGCCCGTCCACCGCTGTTCTTCGATCTGGAAGCCGGTGACCTCGCCATCGAGGGCTGGCCGGGCGACACCATCCGGCCACGCACCTGGCACGAATGCCGGACTTCGCCGTCTTCATCGGCGGCCCAACCCGGCGCTTGCGCGAAGACCAGGTCTACAGCCAGGCGCATTTCGATGCGGTCTGCGAGCGCTTCGGCGATCCCGCGGCTCTGGACAAGTACCAGACCGTCTTCATCGACAGCATCACGGTTGCCGGGCGTCTGTGTTTCCAGTGGTGCAAGGGCCAGCCGCAGGCGTTCTCCGAGACGCACCGGAAAGCCGACATGCGCGGCGCCTACGGCCTGCACGGCCAGGAGATGATCGCCTGGCTCACCCATCTGCAGCACACCCGGGCAAGAACGTCTGGTTCGTCGGGATCCTCGACGAGAAGCTCGACGACTTCAATCGCAAGGTCTTCGTCCCCCAGATCGACGGCTCCAAGACCGGCATCGAATTGCCGGGCATCGTCGATGAGGTGCATGACGATGGCGGAGATCAGGCCTGAGGCACGGGCCGCTACCGGGCTTTCGTCTGCCAGACGCTCAACCCCTTGGCTTCCCGGCCAAGGACCGCATCGGTCGCCTCGACAGGTCGAGGAGCCGCATCTCGGCCGCCTGATGGCGAAGATCGGCGGCCCCGTCAGACCGCCGAGCGAGCGGTTGGCGTTTGGCCGCCCGCACCTCCTGCCGCCTGCTCGACCCCCATACCCAGAAAGATGAAGGAGCGTCCTGACCATGACCGGTTCCTGGAACGATTTTAACGACGCGGAATCGCAAACGTCCTACGACCTGATCCCCAAGGGCACCATCGTGCCGGTGCGCATGACCATCAAGCCCGGCGGCTTCGATGACCCGTCACAGGGCTGGACCGGGGGCTATGCCACCCGCAGCGGACCTCGGGCTCGGTCTATCTCAACGCCGAGTTCGTCCTCTCGAAGGCCCTTATGCCAAGCGCAAGGTCTGGAGCTTGATCGGGCTGTCGAGCCCCAAGGGCCCGGAGTGGGGCAACATGGGCCGCTCCTTCGTGCGCGGCATCCTGAACTCCGCCCGCGGCTTATCTGACAAGGACAACTCGCCTCAGGCGCAAGCAGCGCCGGCGGATCCATGGCTTTGCCGATCTCGATGGTATCGAGTTCCTGGCCAAGATCGATGTGGGCAAGGACGCCAACGGCGACGCCAAGAACGAGATCCGCTTCGCCGTCACCCCGAATCAGCAAGGACTGGGAGACGCTACACCAGTCGGCGGGTCTGGAACCGAGGCCCCTGTGCCACACCGCCTCGACGCTGCACCCCAGCTGCCAGCTCCCAATCGCCCTCTGGGCGCAGTAGGAGCCGGCCATGTTGCTTCGTCCTCGCCAGAAAACCTTCGTCGAGCGGCCGTCGGCGCTCTGCGAACACGGCAACACCTGGCGTTCGCCGACCGGTTCGGCAAGACCATCAGCTTCCGGCGTGGTCGGCTCCTGGGGCAGGATGCCAAGGCCGCGTCCTGGCCCACCGTGACGAGCTGACGGCGCAGAACGTACTCAAGTTCGCCAAGGTCAATCCCGGCCATCAGCACCTCGATCGTCGATGCCCGCACCAAGTCCTGGCGAGGGCGGACGACCTTCGCCATGGTGCCGACCCTGGCCGCGTCCGCCAATCTCGATGCCATGCCGGCGCTCGATCTGCTGGTGATCGATGAAGCGCACCATGTGGCCGCTGACAGCTATCGGCGGATCATCGACCGGGCGCGGGACCGCAATCCGGATGTCCGGTGTTTCGGGTCACGGCCACGCCCAACCGGGGGGACAAGAAAGGCCTGCGGCCGGTCTTCTCGAATGTCGCCGACCAGATCTCCATTGGGGAGTTGATCGCGTCCGGTCACCTGGTGCCGCCCCGCACCTTCGTCATCGATGTGGGCGCCCAGGAGGCGCTGAAGAGCGTTCGCAAGACCGTCGATGACTTCGACATGAAGGCGGTCGACGCCATCATGAACCAGGCGCCGATCACCGACGCGGTGATCCGGCACTGGCGGGAGAAGGCAGGCGACCGCCAGACCGTGGTGTTCTGCTCCACCGTCGATCACGCCCGCAACGTCACCGAGGCCTTCTTGCTGAGGGTATCCGGCCGACATGGTCTATGGCGACATGGGCGAGGCCGAACGCCGCACCGTCCTTGCGATCCTTCGAGAAGGGCAACACCCAGGTCATCGTCAACGTGGCGGTGCTGACCGAAGGTTGGGATCACCAGCCCACCAGTTGCGTCGTCTCTGCTGCGCCCGAGCTCTTACAAGTCCACCATGATCCAGATGGTCGGGCGTGGTCTGCGCACCGTCGATCCGAACGAGTTCCCGGGTCGTGGTCAAGACCGACTGCATCGTGCTCGATTTCGGCACATCGACCCTGCTGCACGGCTGCCTCGAGCAGGACGTCAACCTGGACGGCAAGACCGGCACCGGTGACGCGCCGACAAAGGACTGCCCCGACTGCGACGCGCAGGTGCCGATCGCTGTCCGAGAATGTCCGCTCTGCGGATACCTCTGGGAATCTGTCGGCGCGGGCGAAGGCGAGGCGATACCGCTCGCCGACTTCGTCATGTCTGAGATCGATCTCCTCAAGCGCTCCAGCTTCCGGTGGTGCGATCTTTTCGGTGACGACGCCGCGCTGGTGGCCAACGGCTTCAACGCCTGGGGCGGCATCTTCTTTCTGCATGGGCGCTGGCACGCAGTCGGCGGAGCCAAAGGTCAGCGATCCCGATTGTTGGCCATGGGTGAGCGCACGGTCTGCCTGGCGGCGTCCGACGACTGGCTCAACGAGAACGAGACAGACGAGAGTGCCCACAAGACCCGGGCCTGGTTGAACCAACCGGCGACCGAGAAGCAACTGCGCTACCTCCCCGCCGAATACCGCCAGGACTTCGGGCTGACACGCTATCAGGCTTCCGCGCTGCTGACCTTTCAGTTCAACAAGGCGGCCATCACCAATCTGGTGACATCGGCGACGGGAGATGCGCGGAGGGCGGCATGACCCATGGCAGCGCAATCCGAGAACGCGACCGCGCGCCAGCGCCTCTGGTATCCGCGTGGCGCGGTCTGCGCCGTCTGCCGACGTCCGGCCCGTGGGTTTGGCTGGTTCGACCCAGTGCCGTCGAACACGGCCCGGCCCTCGGTCTGGTTCTGCTCCATGAGCTGCCAAGGCTTCTGGTCGCGCTTGGCGAAGGAGCGCTGAGGGCATGGTTGATCTGAGCGAACAGGAACAGGCCGCAATCCGCCGCCATGAAGATGGTCGCCGAGACCATGGAGGAGATCGGCTGGGAGACCCGGTTGATCGATCTCACCGAAGCCCAGGTTCCTCACCCTGATCGAGGTCGCCGTCGGCGGCTTCCAGGACGCCATGTTGCCATGGCCAGGAAGAGACGACGGAGATCCCTTTCTGATGTTGGATTACAATCACTCGCCACCATTGCCGATCGGATCAATGCGCTCATCGACGAGGCGTTGGTGGCGGAAAATGCCGCCAGACCATCTCGGATCTACCTTGGGGGCTCCCGCCTGGGCGTTGCTTGCGAGCGCGCGCTTGCAGTTCGAATATGCCGACGCGCCCAAGGACGACGGCCGCGACTTCGACGGCCAGACGCTGCGCATCTTTGCCGCCGGTCACCTGTTTCGAAGATTTGGCCATCGGCTGGCTGCGCAAGGCCGGGTTCGAGCTCTACACCACCAAGGGCAACAGACCGGACGGCGAGCAGTTCGGTTTCTCGGTCGCCGGCGGCCGCATTCGCGGCCATGTGGACGGCATCATCGCCGCTGGCCCTGTGCTTGACCGGGTTTCCGCGCTCTGGGAATGCAAGTCGCTCAACGACCAATCCTGGAAGGATACGTCAAGCGAGGCGTGGCGATCTCGAAGCCGGTCTACGCCGCTCAGATCGCGACCTATCAGGCCTACATGGAAGCGACCGTGCCGGGCATTTCCCAGAACCCGGCGCTGTTCACCGCCATCAACAAGGACACCGCGGAACTCATCACGAACTGGTCCCCTTCGACGGTGGCCTGGCGCAGACCGTCAGCGACAAGGCTGTGCGCATCATTCAGGCGACCGAAGGCCGGAGAGCTGCTGCCGCGCATCGCCCAGTCCCCAGATTTCTACGAGTGCCGGTTCTGCTCCTGGTCGGATCGCTGCTGGAGGGTCCGACCATGCCTGACACCCGCAGACACGACAATGTCATCGCTTTGGAGCGCTGGCGGGACTTCAACGACGCGGAACCCCAGCGCCTCGATGATAGCCGCACCGTGGGATGTCTCGGAGAGCACCGAGGAGATCAAGACCCGGATGTCTGGTCAATATCCGGGGTCGTGCTCTCCTACCTGTTGCCGGGCGGCGTGTTCCAGGCGGGCAAGTTCCTGGTGGGCGACGTCCAGGGGAATCGCGGCGATAGCCTCTCGGTGGAGCTCGACCGGACCCAAGGCCGGCATGTGGCACGACTTCGCGACCGGCGAGGGCGGCGACATCATCGGCTCTCTGGGCGGCGGTCGTCCGGGCAGGACACGCGCACGGACTTCCCCGCCATCATGGACGACATTCGCGCGATGGCTCGATGGCCGAAGCCGCACCCTTCACGATGACCGTGCCGCCCAGGCCAAATCGCCTCCCGTCGATGATCTCGGGCCGGTCACCGCCAAATGGGATTACCACGACGAGGACGGACGGCTGATCGCCTGCGTCTATCGCTATGATCCGCCCGGCGGCAAACAGTTCCGCCCCTGGGATGTCCTGAACCGCAAGATCAAAGCCCCGGATCCGCGCCCGCTCTTCAATCGCCCGGCATCAAGGCTGCCGACCAGAGTGGTTCTGGTGGAAGGCGAGAAGGCTGCGCAGGCGCTGCATCGATGCCGGTGTCTGCGCCACCACGGCCATGAACGGGGCCAAGGCCCCGATCGAGAAGACCGACTGGTCACCGCTCAAGGGCAAGCGGGTGCTGATCTGGCCGGACAAGGATGGCCCCGGCTGGCAATACGCCATGGCGGCGTCCCAGGCCGTTCTGTCTGCCGGTGCGTCTGTCTGTTTCGGTCCTGTTGCCGCCCGACGACAAGCCCGAAAAATGGGATGCGGCCGATGCGGTGGACGAAGGCATGGACGTGGCCGAGTTCATCGCGACCACGGAGCGTCAGGCCATTCGCCCGGAGAAGACCAGCCTCGATCTCTCGGACTGGCATGCCACCCGCTATTCCGGCGACTGCGCCCGAGCAGCGCTTCCTGGTCGAAGGCGCGTTCCCCATGGGCGTGGTCTCGATCCTGGCCGCCATGGGCGACACCGGTAAGGGCATGATGACCCTCGACCTGGCGCTGTCGGTAGCGACGGGAAAAGCCCGTGCCGTCTCGGTCAGTCCCGAGCCCATGGCTTTCGGCGGCCCGGTGCGCGAGTTCGGCACCGCCGTCATCTTCACCGCCGAGGACGATCAGGGCGAAGTCCATCGCCGCCTGCAAGCGTCTCGATCCGGAAAACTTCCGTCTCAACGCCCGGATCGGCTGATCGTCGTGCCACTGCCCAATGCGGGCGGACCGATCCCGCTGGTGGTGTCCGGCAAGGATGGCCCGGAGATCACGCCCCAGTTCCGCATGGTGCGAGACCAGATCATGAGGCTTGCGAGATCTCAAGCTGGTGGTCTTCGACCCGCTGGCGTCCTTCATCCATGCCGACGTCACCTCGGATCCGGCGGCCGGCAGTTTCGCGACCGGCCTGCTGGCGAGCCTCGCAACCGAAACCGGCGCTGCAGTGATCGTCGCCCACCACATGCGTAAACCCCAGGGCAATCGGCCCATCGCCTCGGTGGAGCAGGCCCGTGACGCCGTGCGTGGCACCAGTGCCATCGTCGACGGGGTGCGCATGGTCTATGCCCTCTGGCCGGCACCTGAGGACCACCAGGCCTTACGTCTTCAAGGCGCTCGAACGAACCCTTCGCCCGCAACGCCGTGTTCCAGGGGGCCGTGGTCAAGGCCAATGGGCCTGGCCGATCGCGCCATCCGCACCTTCCTGCGCGCGCCGACCGGGCTTCTGGTCGATGCGACCGAGCGGCTGCGGGAGAGTCCGTCGGCCCGAGCCGGGCCTCATGGATGCCCTCGCCGAAGCGATCGCCAGTGCCGCCGAGAACGGCCATCCGTTCACCCATACCGGCGGCACCGGGCTGTTCAAGCAGCGCCACCGCCTGCCGGTCCTGTTCCACGACGTGGCGCGCAACAGGATCGAAGGTCTGGTCCAGGAAACTGCTCAATGCCCGGCCGCCGCATACTGGTCAAGGGCATGGCCGAAGGCTCGAAGGAACTCAAGTGGCTGGACGTGCCGGCCGGGCCGTTTGCCCGGGGAGTCGGCCAGTTCGTCCATGGCGCCCACGAGACCGCGGAGTGATGGCGATGCGTGCTCCGTTCCCAGCGTTCCCAGAGCTTCCTGCCCAGGCGAATGGGGGGCGGTTTGCGTTCCCGGTTCCCAGCTTCCCAACGGGAATTCCCAGGATTTTGCACCCCCAAAACTGCATCAACCCGCTGAAATCATTGAGTAAATCAGCTTCCCGAAAATCTCGTTCCCAGCCGTTCCCAACCAAGGAAAAACGTAATGATTTCAACGGTTTCCACGTTCCCACCTCCCCCTATAGGGGGAGGAGCCAGGTGGGGTCGAGAACGCCAACATCTTATCAACCGTGCGACGGTCAATGCCGAACAACCTTGCCGCTTCGCGGCGGCTCATACCTTGAATTTTTACCGCATAACGCACGCGACCATACAATTCCACTTGCTTCATCCCCGCCCTCTGCAAAATGCAGAAAGCTTACCACTGGCGGATTTTTACTCCGGCCAACAACCAGACAATCTGGCCGCTTCAGTGGTGGATTATTGCTCCGGCGTTCTCACATTATAGAGCAGGAAGGGAGCACCGGACAGATCATCAACCGTTTTTGGACGGCCGAACCTGTCAAGAAAAGCGGGAGAAGCAACAAGTGGGAATTCCACCTGGGCCAATTTGCGCGCAATCAGGCCATCGTCTAGCGCCATGGCCACGCGCAATGCCAGATCGACACCTTCCTCAACCAGATTGACCTTTCGACCGCTTAGATCGAGGTCCAAGACCACTTTGGGGTTTTCCGCGTGATACGCCGCGATAATGCGGGCAAAGGAAGGGTTCGCCATCCAGACCGGCATACTGACCGTCAGCGTACCATGCGGGGCCAACGACGTCTCAGACAGCTGTGCCTCGGCGTCTTCCAGTCCTTCCAGCAGCGGCCGCACAGTCTCCAGATAACGGGCGCCGGCCTCCGTCAGGCTGACATTGCGGCTGTTGCGGTTCAGCAGCCGCGCGCCAACCCGCGCCTCGACATGCTGGACATGTTTGCTCGTCATTGCGGGGGACAGTCCCAGTCGATCAGCCACGAAGGCAAAACTCTTGTGTTCGGCGACCGCAGCAAGGACCCGCAGGCTCAGAAGTGTATCCATAATCATTCCCTATAAGGAAAGGTACCATCAATTTAGACGCTGATGATCCCATAAGGGGAAATTGGTAATTCTAACCGCAGATATCAATCACCTTGTCTGAAGACAGGGACCCTTTAAGGATAAACACTTATGGCAATGACAAGCGAAACACCAACCAGACCATCCGGAACGGCATGGAATATCGGCCTATGGGCCGCGCAGATCGCGCTGGCGGGGCTATACGGAATGGCCGCGTACGTAAAAATTGCGATGTTCCCCGCCGAACTTGTCGGCATCGGCATCATTTGGGCAGAAAGCGCCCCACTTTGGATGATCCGCTTTATCGGCTTTGCCGAGCTTGCCGGTGTCCTGGGCCTGATTTTGCCCGCACTAACCCGCATCCGGCCAGCGCTGACAGCCCATGCGGCGACAGGACTGCTGGCCATTCAGGTGCTGGCAATCGCCTTTCACCTGTTCCGTGGTGAAGCGGAAGCCCTGCCCATCAATTTCATCTACGTGGCGCTTTCCCTTCTCGTGATCTGGGGCCGCACCCAAAAAGCCCCCATCGCCCCGCGCGCCTGAAACCGCAGTTCAACCGGGCCCAGACCATTCCCCCAGGGCAGCGGGCCCGGCAGTCCTAGGTTTCCAGCGATTCCAGAAATTTCGTCAGGAGATCGTTGAATTTCTGCGGCTGCTCCCACGGCAGGGCGTGGCCGGCCGCGCTGAATTCGTGGAAATCCACATCGGCAACATGTGCGGCCCACATTTTCATGAGGGCCGGGGGTGCCAGCATATCCGCGCACCCCGACACGACGAGGGCCCGGCAGCGGATCGTCGCCAGCTTTGCAAATGTATTCGGCTCCCGAAGTGCCTGCAGTGGCTGGTGCTGCGACCTTGAGTGATCTTCCAGTTCGATCCATCGCTTCAGGCCGTCCGGATTTTGCAGGCGGTAGGTGGGGCTGACCTCCAGAAAGTGTCGGTTCGTATCATCGATAAAGGGCGCATGCAGTTGCTTGTAGGCCGCCTGCATTTCGGGTTCGCTGATGGAACCATTGGACGCCACGATCACAAGGCCACGCAGTTGCCCGGGCTGCCAGGCGGCATAGTCCAGGGCCTGGAATCCGCCGCCGGCGATGCCGACAAGAACAAACCGTTGCAAACCGAGATGGCTCACGAGCGCGGCAAGGTCCTCACCGACACTTCCCGGTTGCGGGCCTGTCTCCGCAACAGGGATGCTACCGCCACGTCCTCTGCGATCGAACGCGACGACCCGGAACCCTCTGGTAATCAGGTGATCGAACTGTGGTTCCCAGCTTTCACTGGTACCGGTATTCGCATGAAGAAAGACAACCGCGGGGCCATCCCCGCCGCTGTCGCGATAAAGAAGACGGACACCGGGCAGGTCCGCGAATTGAGGGTCCAGCAAACGAATAACTCCTGATGATGGCAGTGTATGAGTAACCCCATTCCCTTCGGGAGCAGAGCCTGTTTGTCGCGATAGTCGCAAATAATTAAGCCTCGCGGAGCAGATATATTTTGTCGATCAAAATTTTATTGCACCATGCAGTCCCCTAAAAGCCAGGATATTTCTTTTTTTTGGTCACCACAGTTCTGCCCCTCCCTTGGCCGTAACGGTATCCTCTGCGAAGATGCCGACCGTAATCGAATTTTGGGGAGCACAGCCACGATGGATTTTCTTCAGCCGGAAAACTGGCCTCGGGCACCGGGGTTTTCATGGGGTGTTGCTGCAAGAGGCCGCCAGGTGTTCGTCGCCGGCCAGATTGGCCGCGATCATGCCAGCGGCACCCTGATAAAAGGTGATTTTGCCGCGCAGTCCAGTCAGGCGCTCGCGAACCTGGCAACCGTGCTGGCATCGGCAGGCGGCACACCGGAACACATTGCCCACATGACATGGTATGTCACCGATATTGCCGCTTACAAAGCGGCGGGCCGGGAAATCGGAGCCGGCTACAAGACCCATATCGGGCGCCATTTCCCGTCAATGACAATGTTGCAGATCGGCGCCCTGCTCGACCCCGACGCATTGGTCGAGATCGAATGCATCGCGGTTATCCCCGACTGACGACGAAGCAGGAATATAAAAATGACGGCAACAATCAGTCAGGTCGACGTTTACAGCATCGGCATGCCGCTGAACGGCACATTCACGAGTGGCGGCAAGGCGAACACGGTCACCCGCTGCATCGTGGTGCGGGTCACGGATACCGAAGGCGCGGTTGGTATCAGTAGCATCGACCCTTCCAACAAGGCGAAATCACCAAATACCGCAGCGGAACTGGCTGCCGCCATCCGCGACCGTGTCGGTCCGGCGCTGATCGGCGAAGACCCGGGCAACATCAACAGGATCGTCGAAATCGCATCGGCACTGACACCGGCGCAGCCTGGCGCAGTGGCCGGTGCCGAACTCGCCTGTGTCGAGCTAGTATGCCGTCGACTGGGAATCGCCCTGTACGACTATGTCGGCGGCGCCGTCCTTGACCGGGTACAGTTCAATGGCTGGGTCGGTGAATTGCCAGCCGACGAAGCGGCGGCGGATGCGAAACGCTGGCAGGATGCCGGATTCAAATCACTGAAAATCAAGGTCGGCACCGGGGTCGCTGCGGATAGCGCCCGGGTTACCGCGGTACGTGACGCCGTCGGTAGCGACATGAAACTGCGCATGGATGCCAACATGCAATACGACGTGGCCGGGGCGCTGGAACTGTGCCGCGAAGTCAGGTCCTGCGACATGCAATTGTTCGAACAACCGACACCA
>CALSRA010000007.1 GCA_943788635.1 uncultured Alphaproteobacteria bacterium
GCGAATGCAGCACTTTCACTTCCGCCGCGACTTCTCGCAGACCGACACCTTCAGCGTCGGGGCCCATATGGCCAGCGCGTTCCAGTGCCTCGTAGATACGACGCACTTCATCGCGTGCACGGGACAGGTCGTCCTTGTTCTGATTATAAGCCTTGCGAAGCAGGTTCATACGCCGGACCAGGCGGTACGAACTGCCGCGACGTGTCACGGCTTCATGCAGCACCGCACCAAGAACGAAAAGAGCAAGCCCTATCGCCGCCGCAACCCATGCATCCGGGCCGCGCGGTAGCTGCGGCAAGCCAAAGGCTGCGGCGCAAGCGATTGCCGCATACAAGAACACAAAAACACAATGCCACGCGATGGACACGAAACCTGCCTTTCCGTCACGCGCACTCAAAAGGATAGCGTAGTCATAAACCTACGCCCAGATAGTGATCTGGGCAAGTCACTACCTACTACCGGTGGTCCGCCCCGACAGCCTGGGAAACCGACTGGAATCCATCTGCACGAAGCAAGGCGGCAAGTTCCCGTTTGATTTTCGGAATCAAATCCGGGCCGCGAAATACCAGCGCCGTATAAAGCTGTACAAGCGACGCGCCCGCCCGGATTTTGGCATACGCACCGGCGCCATCGGAAATGCCCCCCGCGCCGATCAGTGGAACCCGTCCAGCCGTCAGCGCATACATTTCGGACAATACGGCCGTGGAAGGCTCAAGCAGGGGCGCCCCGCTCAGACCGCCGGCTTCCGTTCGTTTGCGGCTTCGCAGGGATTCCGGACGGTCGATTGTCGTGTTGGATATGATCAGGCCATCGACATGCGATTCGACCGCCACAGCGGCAATGTCCTGCATGTCTTCGGCGGTAAGGTCCGGCGCAATCTTGACCAGCAGCGGCCGCGCTTCACCACCACACCCTTCCGTCGCCGCGACACGCACCATCGAAATCAACTGCAAAAGTTGCGAGCGGCCCTGAAGCGCGCGGAGACCCGGCGTATTCGGTGAAGATACGTTGATAACAAGGTAGTCAGACAACGGAGCAAGCCTAACCGCAGCAGCCGCATAATCCCCCAACGCGTCGTGACTGTCCTTGTTGCGCCCGATATTCGCGCCAACGATGCCCCCGCCCCGTTCCTTCAGGCGCTCGGCCGCCGTCGCGATACCCTGGCTGTTGAACCCGTACCGGTTAATCACTGCGTTATCTTCCGCCAAACGAAACACACGCGGCTTGGGGTTTCCCGGTTGCGGCAGTGGCGTGACGGTGCCGATTTCGACAAAACCGAAGCCAAGGTCCAATGCGCCCTGAAAGGCCTGGGCATCCTTGTCGAAGCCTGCAGCAAGGCCGATCGGATTGGGAAAATCCACCCCCCATAGCTGCGCCAGAAGGATTGGGTCATCGACAGTGTCGTGCTTCGGCCCCAACCCATGCGACAGCGCCCAGACCGCAGCATTATGCGCGCGCTCGGGATCCAATCCCCTGAATAACGAAAACGCCAATCCGGCAATGCTCATTCGATCACGATCCTATCGTTTATTTTGTGGCGGAGAATCGATGATGGCGGCACGGAACGCAAGCGCCACGGCGTCACAAATCAGCGAGACTGGTTTGGCTGATGCTGCGCAATATCGTTGTAGAATAGAAAAGTGCCGATCCAGGCAGACGGAATATGCCCTGACGCCCAGCGCGGCGAAATATGGTCGGCATGAAAATGCGTCGCCCTGTTGGTACAATCCTTTAGCGTTCCGGCAATCGCGCGCCGTGCTATTCGCAGGCACTGTTCAAAAACAGGTTCTTTTTTCGAAGGGCATAGTTCCGTCAACGCGTAAGTCTGTTCCATATTCCAGCAATCGAACGGCGGAGGCGCGAGGCAGATTTCAGCGATGCTGCCGCCCCATTCGACGGCGCCATTATCCGCCGGCGCGTTCAACCTGTTCATCACAACACATGCGACAGCTTCCTGACAGCGTACGGATTGATTCCGCGCCTCGCCCCAGATCGTTCGGGCGAGACTATCGATGTCACGGCTTTGTCGATCCGGGCTGAACGACACCGTCACGACCCGTCCCCCGGGGGCGCGGAGTATCGGTCCAGTTTCGTTTCGATACGCTGCAAATGGCGTGTCAGCCGCCGCTCGACATTGTCAACGCCGGAGTAAAAATACACCATTGGCCGGAGTAAAAGTACACCACTTTGTATGATGTAATACTCGGTGTTGCGGGTTGTCCCGTTAGTCCATAGGAGGGACCCGTGCTGCTTTGCGTAGCGCTTTAGCGTTACGCGGAGCGAAGCAGCGCGGGAGGTGCCTGTGGGCCCACCGGGTCAACCATGTTCTCGTTGGTCAGGTTTTTTGGGGGGTCTGCCGTTTTTGGCTCTGGTTCAGGCGGTAACTGTCGCCGTTCATCTCGAGGATATGAACGTGGTGGGTTAGGCGGTCGAGCAAAGCCCCTGTCAGGCGTTCGGATCCGAACACCTCGGTCCATTCATCGAAGGGGAGATTGCTGGTCAGCAGGGTTGAGCCACGCTCGTAACGCTGAGAGAACACCTCGAATAAAAGCTCGGCCCCTGTTTTGCTGAGTGGCACGAAGCCCAGCTCATCGATAATCAGCAGCTTGTATTTTGCCAATTGTTTTTGGAACCGCAGCAGGCGTTTCTCATCCCTGGCCTCCATCAACTCGTGGACCAGGGCGGCCGCCGTGGTAAATCCAACACTGAGGCCTTTCTGGCAAGCCGCCAGGCCGAGACCGAGGGCGATATGGGTTTTACCGGTGCCTGAGTTACCGAGCGCGATAACGTTCTCACGTCGCTCGACATATTCACATCGGGCCAGTTCTAGAACCATCATCTTGTTCAGCGATGGGATGGCTTTGAAGTCGAAGCTGTCCAGACTTTTGACGGCGGGGAACTTGGCCAGTCTGATCCGCCGTTCGACCATGCGGCGTTCCCGGTCGATCAATTCCAGTTCGGTCAGGCGGACGAGATAGCGGACATGATCGACACCCTCGGCGGCGCATTGGCGGGCCAGCTTGTCGTATTCCCTGAGGAAGGTGGGGAGCCTGAGCGCTTTCAGGTGATGGGATAGCAAGAGCTGTGGCGTATCGGTCATAATGCACCGCCCATTACTTCCTTATCAGAGCTATCGGTTCTCTTCGCCCCGTGCAGTAAGTTCATGTAACTGGCCGCCGATGTCGTCGCCACCTGAGCCCGTGGCAGATAAGGATAGATGTCCAGATTGAGCTTTGGCGGACGCCGCTCTATGCGGCACAGCAGCAGATGTTTAACGGCGTCAAAGCTAATCGCGCTTAAGCGCAGGGCATCTCTGATCGCGCCATGTAGGTCATTGAGGTCGAATATCTCAAGCAGCCTTAGGACCTGTACGTACTCCCGCTTCCCCGGTTTGCCCATCCGGGCTTCAAGGAGGCGACGCAGAGTTACGAATACATCTGGCAGATCCCAACCCACCAACGGCGCCGCCTGGTCCAGGGCACCGACCTTCTTCTCCAGCAAAGGCAGATAGTGGATCGGGTTGAAGATCAGATCCTCCCGATCATAGGAACGGGGATGACGAGCGATCTCCTCACTGGCGCAGCCGATGATGACCTCATGGACATAGCTACGGACCCAGACGTCCTGATGGCCAAAGGCGACGGGCACCGAATAATCATTGTTTCGATACCGTACCAGGGATAGGGAACTGACCCGCGTGGCCTGTCTATCACAGGCATCGAACAGGACGGGAGGCAAGTCTGCCAGCACATCCTGATCACGAACAAGCCGCGCACCGATACTCTCGCGCTCGCCACGCAAAACATCACGTTGGCGCTTGCGGCATTGCTCTTCCAGGTGAGCATTGAAGGCATCCCAACTCTCGAACTGTGGAACCGGCACCATGAAGTTCCGGCGGGCAAAACCGACGATGCCTTCCACGTTACCCTTGTCGTTCCCTTTGGCTGGGCGGCCATAACGATCTTCAAAAAGATAATGAGACTGGAGGCCGCTGAATGCCCGTGTCCGTTGTCGTGTGCCATCTGGCAATATCCGCGCCACCAGAACCTTGTCGTTATCATACAGGATCGATTTAGGGATGCCGCCAAAGAAGCTGAAGGCCCTGTTGTGGCCATCTAGCCATGCTTCCGTGGTCGCTGCGGGATAAGCACAAACGAAACAGGCGTCGCTATGAGGAAGGCTCATGACAAAATAATGGGCCCGGCACTGGATGCCGCCGATGACTGCATCCGCTTCACCAAAATCTGCCTGGGCATGGCCCGGAGAATGGCTCAACGGCACGTACATCTCCCGCTGACGTTGCCGGGCGGCAAAAACATAATCCTTCACGATGGTGATGCCACCGGCAAAGCCATATTCATCACGAAGCCGCTCAAAGATCCGCTTCGACGTATGACGCTGCTTCTTCAGACGTTTGGTATCGTCCTCAAGGATCTGGTCGATAATACCGACAAACGGATCAAGCTTGGGCCGGTTCGGCGCCTTCTTGCGGCGATAGCCAGGTGGGGTCGAGAACGCCAACATCTTATCAACCGTGCGACGGTCAATGCCGAACAACCTTGCCGCTTCGCGGCGGCTCATACCTTGAATTTTTACCGCATAACGCACGCGACCATACAATTCCACTTGCTTCATCCCCGCCCTCTGCAAAATGCAGAAAGCTTACCACTGGCGGATTTTTACTCCGGCCAACAACCAGACAATCTGGCCGCTTCAGTGGTGGATTATTGCTCCGGCGTTCTCACGGAAACATGACGATCGCTAAGAACGCCATCCCGGTTCAACCGGGAAACGACACGCATGACGTCAACCGGCTCACACGGGCGAACCGTATTGCCCAGACCGGCAACAACCCTGGCCCCCTCGTGTCGTGCAATAGTCGCCTGCACTGACCACATCCACGCCTCTTCGACAGTGTGAAATGACATACCTTCGACCGTCGAAACAGGCCGCGGACTATACCTCTCATGCCCCATACCAATGCCCCCCTTTATCGCAATGCATAACGATACTCTCCCTTTAGATGTTTATTTTCTGAATATATAAGATTTTAATACTATGTCAATTAAAAATAGGCTGATTATCCTAGTGCGTTCAGTCATCTTTCCGTGTAAGAAGGTGTTCCCATGCTAAGACACCAGGACGTATGGCGAGCCATTGACCTGCTCGCAGCCGAACATGGATTTTCGGCTTCCGGCCTTGCACGACGTGCAGGGCTTGACCCAACGACGTTCAATAAAAGCAAGCGTATCGCTCGTGATGGCAAGCCGCGCTGGCCAACGACTGAAAGTATCTCGAAGATACTGACGGCAACGAACAGCACGATGGGACACTTCGTAACCCTTCTCGCCGACGGTATCGAAGGCGGCGTGGTTCATCGCATACCGGTCATTGGTTATGCCCAAACCGGTCGTCAGGGATTTTTTGACGATGCCGGGTATCCGACGGGTAGCGGTTGGGACGAGGTCGATTTTCCAAATATTGGCGACAGCCATGCTTACGCGCTGGAAATAAGCGGTGAAAGCATGGAGCCCGTTTATCGCGACGGCGATACAATAATCGTGTCGCCACAGGCAAACGTGCGCCGCGGTGACCGGGTCGTCGTCCGCACAAAGTCGGGCGAAGTCTTTGCCAAGCAATTGGCGCGGCAGACCGCACATCGCATCGAACTTCTGTCGATCAATAAAGCACATGACGACATTGCGCTGCCTGCAGAAGATGTCGAATGGATGGCCCGCATCATCTGGGCAAGCCAGTAACGCAGACTTCTGGCTACGGTACCCGCGGCTGAATAGGGAATCTGTACGCCATATCGCGCTCTTAAAAACACCATTCCCCCCCGCCGGATGCCGGTTTCCAGCGCTCACAGTCGAATAACATCCCGGAATCGCTCAATTCGATCCCTCAAACGAGAGGCCAGAGAATGGATACGCTGACATACGCGCACGACGAATGGATCGAGGGAAACCCACCCCTTTTCAACGCACGCACCCATGCCACCTGGTTGTCTTCTGTCGTTTTCGATGGCGCGCGAGCATTCGAAGGCGTGACCCCCGACCTTGACCTGCATTGTGCGCGGCTGGTCCGGTCCGCACACGCCTTTGGGTTAAAGCCGACACATACCGCCGACGAAATATTTGCATTGGCACTGGAAGGCGTGAGCCGGTTCCCGGATGATGCGGAACTTTACATTCGTCCGATGTTCTGGGCCGAAGATGGCTGGGTCGACCCGGACCCGGAAAGTACGCGTTTTGCAATTGTCATTTATCATTCCCCGTTGCCTCCCTCGACCGGGGTCACGGCCTGTCTTTCGACGCGCCGGCGCCCGGCACCCGACATGGCGCCAACCGACGCCAAGGCAGCGTGCCTTTATCCGAATGCCGGTCGCGCACTGCGCGAAGCAGCGGACCGGGGTTTCGACAATGCAATTCTTTGCGATCCCATCGGCAATATAGCGGAGTTCGCGACGGCAAACCTTTTTACGGTCAGCAATGGCGCCGTCTATACGCCCATCCCGAACGGCACATTTTTGAACGGGATAACGCGCCAGCGGGTTATCGGTCTCTTGCGGGACAATGGATACGATGTCCATGAACGCACGATAACCATCGCAGACCTGGAAACGGCCGATGAAATTTTCAGTACGGGCAATCACGGCAAGGTTCAGCCGGTCACGCGCTTTGAACAGCGCGATATGCAGCCCGGCCCAATAAGCAAGCATGCCAGAGAGCTGTACTGGGCGTTTGCGCGGCAAACCAGCTGAATACCGCTAAAATCCTTTACAAACTTTACGCCCTTTTAAACAGATAGGTCCATTGTCCACCCCCATCGCATCAATCAATTACCGGGGAAGACAAGCATGGCCAAACTGGACATGGACGGACCATTCGATCTTTCTCCTAAGGTCATCGACGAGAAGGTCGGCGAGAATCTGATCGGAAATTATGCTCTAGGCTATATGAACAAGGGCGATAAGTTTGTCGTCAAGGCCATTGGACGCGCCGATACAGACCTGAGAAGTGAATTGAAAACCGCCCGCGGGAAATTTTCCGGCGGGTTCCTGTCGACGCTATTCAGCAGCGATACACCGGACAAGTTCAAGTTTTCCATCGCAAGCACGGCAGATAGCGCCTATCAGGTCGAATGCCGGGTTTTCGAAAGTTTCGGTGGCACCGCCAAATTGTTGAACGAACAGGAACCCGTCCCACCAAAGGCTTAGACAGTCCCGCGGCCTGCCATTCGGCACCTAAACGCCGCTGAGATCTTCGCCGGCCAGAACCTTTTCGATCAGCGAAATCGTTTCAGAAACGCCGTAAAGGGCAATAAACGAGCCGAGACGCGGCCCCTGTTCCTGCCCAAACAGAATTTCATACAGCGCCTTGAACCAATCCCTTAACGGTTCAAATTCGTATTTTTTCCCGATCTCGTAGACCTGGCTCTGAATTTCCTCAGCGCTTGCCCCTGCGGGAACCGCCTGCAGAAGCTTTACAAGGTCGCGAAGGGCGGAATCTTCCCGCGCATCTGGCAACCGGTACTGCTTTTTCGGTTTGACGAAATCCTGATAGTAACGGATGGCGTACCCGACCAGTTCATCCAGAAATTGGTTCTTGTCCGGTGACGCATCAGACGCGTAGCGCATGATGAAACCCCATAACACCGACTTGTCTTCGGTATTACAGACATTTGCCAGATTCAGCAGAATATTGAAGGAAATCGGCACTTCCTCTGATGGCGGCGTCCCATTGTGGATATGCCATGCCGGATTCTGCAGCCGGGCTTCTTCGCTTTCATTGGGAAGCTTCGACACTTGCGACAGGTATTCATCAACATTCTTGGGAATGATGTCGAAATGCAGCCGCTTCGCGGTGTTGGGCTTGCCATACATAAAGTAAGCCAATGAATCGGGCGGCGCATACGCGAGCCATTCCTCCATTGTCAGGCCATTGCCGCGAGACTTCGAAATTTTTTCGCCGTTCTCGTCCAGGAACAATTCGTAGGTGAAGCTTTCCGGGGGCGTGCGGCCCAATGCGCGGGTGATCTTGCTCGACAGACGAACCGAGTCGATCAGATCCTTGCCCGACATTTCATAGTCGACTTCAAGTGCGTACCAGCGCATCGCCCAGTCCGGCTTCCATTGCAATTTGCAACGACCACCGGTTACCGGCGTTTCGATACGCTTGCCATCGGCTCGCTGGTACACAATCGTGCCGGCAGATGCATTCGTTTCGACCACGGGCGCAGCAAGGATCTCACCGGTCTCCTCGCAGACCGGCATGAACGGACTATAGGATTTGCGGCGTTCCTCGCGCAGCGACGGCAACATGATCGACTGCACTGCTTCGTAGCATTCCAGGACTCGCATCAACGCAGTGTCGAAACGTCCGGACTGATAGCAGTCCGTCGCACTGAGGAACTCATAATCAAAGCCGTATTCGTCCAGGAACGCCCGAAGCCGCGCATTGTTATGAGCGCCAAAACTGTCATGCGTCCCAAACGGGTCGGGTACCGATGTCAACGGCTGGCCAATAAACGCCGCCAGCTTTTCCTGATTGGGAATATTGGTCGGAACGCTGCGCAGACCGTCCATATCATCGGAAAACGCAAACAGCTTGGTCGGAATGTCGGAAAGATGCTGAAAGGCGCGACGTACCATCGTTGTACGCAGTACCTCACCAAACGTCCCGATATGAGGCAGGCCAGAAGGGCCATATCCCGTCTCGAACAGAACATAGCCTTTATCCGGTGTTTTTCCGCCAACGCGCTTCAGGACTCGTCGCGCTTCGACAAATGGCCACGCCTTGGCCTTTTCCGCCAGTTCCCGCATCATAAAACTCACTTTTTGAAGGTGCCGGAACCTAGGCGCAGCGGCTTCTGGCGTCAACAAGACAGGAACAGAACAAAGAAAACAGCGAACATCGCTTATCGCTGCGGGCATCACTATGATGCCTCCCCATGAGTCAGCCACCGCGAATCCTGTTACCCGAAACACCGGTCCTGGTGGCAGCCTTATCCGCTGCCGCCTGGCTGACCACTGATGGCGAGATCGAGGAAATTTCGCTCAAGACAGCAGCGCGTCGAATCGGCAAACCACCAGGACCGCTCCTGTGCCACGGGCCCGCCACTGCCCGGCGAATTGGGATCGAGCCATTTCCCTGTTTCGATATACTCGAGCTATTTGCTTTCGTTCGGCCGGCGGAATTTTGCGTGCCGACACCGCGTGGACTCGCAGAAGCGCTCGACATGGCGCAGCCCGACGATCTGGCGGATCAGGCCATGTCAATTCGCAATGCGGCGACAAGCCTGTTGCGGGAAGCGGCCGAGCGCCTGACCGACAGGCATGACTTGGCGACAGCGCAAGCAATGGCCCGCGGCGGATGGCGCTGGGGCCCCGCGATTTTAGCCGCCCTGGGCGGGGACGTAGAGGAAGGCACCAGGCCCGGTGCCGGGCTGGACGTCTGGCGCCAACTTCCCGAATGGCAGGAGCGCGCACCACCACCGCCGCCCGGCGAGCTGCCGGTAAAACCGGCGGAAAGTCGCGCCCGCCTCGCGACCCTGTTGGGTGAAGCATCGGAATCGCGGCCAAGCCAGTCGGACTATGCGTCATCCGTTACCCATGCATTCAATCCACGCGACGAAGTGGATACGCCAAACTTTGTGCTGGCCGAGGCGGGCACCGGTGTCGGCAAGACACTCGGCTATATCGCGCCATCGAGCTTGTGGGCATCGCGGAACGAGGCGCCAGTTTGGATATCGACCTATACCCGGAATCTGCAACAACAGATCGACGGCGAACTGGACCGACTGTTTCCTGATCCGGACGTAAAACGAAACCGCGTCGTCGTTCGCAAGGGCCGTGAGAATTATCTGTGCCTGCTGAACTTTGAAGAAGCTGTCCGGGGCGTTGCCGTGCGTGGCGGCGATGCAATTGCGCTTGGCCTGATGGCCCGGTGGGCAGCCCGCACCCGCAGCGGCGATACCAGCGGCGGCGATTTTCCAGCCTGGTTGCCGGACATATTGGGACGTCGTGCGACAAGTGGCCTGACGGACCGGCGCGGCGAATGCATTTATTCCGCCTGTTCGCATTATTCAAAATGTTTCATCGAACGAAATATTCGCAAGGCACGCTACGCCGATCTGGTCATCGCAAATCACGCACTGGTCATGATACAGGCAGCGCGCGGTATGCCGGATCAGGGAAATCGTCCGACACGGTTTGTATTTGACGAAGGGCATCATGTTTTTGATGCGGCGGACAGCGCATTTTCGGCGCATTTGACCGGGCTGGAAGGCGCCGAATTACGACGCTGGTTGCGCGGCGCAGAATCCCGACGAAGCACCCGGTCCCGAGGCTTGAAAAGCCGGGTCGAAGGGCTTTCAGGTAATGACGAGGCGACAGAACGGTTACTGGCGGAAATTAATTCTGCGGCGGCGTCACTTCCAACGGAAGGTTGGCGAAACCGGATCACCGAAGGGCAGCCCTCGGGCCCGGCAGAATCGTTTTTATGCGCCGCCCGGAACATCGTCTACGCGCGTGTCCAGCATCCGGACAGCCCCTTCAATCTGGAAATCAGCACGGTTGAACCGCCGGAAGAATTGCTGGCCGCAGCGTTTGAATTGAGCGAAGCCCTCGCCAAACTTGCGTCACCGCTCAAAAGACTTCGGGAACAACTCATGCAACGGCTTGATGGGGATGCCGATAAACTGGAAACAGCGACACGGAATCGGATTGAAGCAATAGCGCGTTCCCTGAAATACAGGGGCGAGGATATGGTAGAAGCCTGGCGGTTCATGCTGTCGTCACTTGGCGCCGAAACACCACCGGAATTTGTGGACTGGTTTTCTGTAGACCGGATTGATGGTCGCGACACTGACGTTGGAATGCATCGGCATTGGACGGATCCAACCGTTCCGTTTGCAGAAGCCGTATTGCGCCCCTCACATGGTGCGTTGATCACATCCGCGACCCTTACCGACGGGTCAGGGGACAACGAAATGGACTGGGGAACAGCAGAGGCGCGGACAGGTGCCATTCATCTACCCAATATTGCCGTTCGGGCTTCGGTTCCGTCGCCCTTCAATTATGCGGCGCAAAACCCGGGTATTCGTCGTGAACGACGTCCGCAGGGATGATATGGCGCAGGTCGCGTCCGCCTATCGGGTCCTGTTCCAGGCCGCCGGCGGTGGCGGGTTGGGCCTGTTTACAGCGATCGGCCGGTTGCGTGCTGTCCATCGGCGACTCGCCGGACCGCTCGATGATGCCGGTATTCCCCTTTATGCACAGCATGTCGATGCCCTGAATCTGCCAACGCTCATCGACATTTTTCGAGCGGAGGAAAATTCATGCCTGCTGGGTACGGATGCGGTGCGCGACGGTGTCGATGTTCCTGGTCAGGCATTGCGGCTGATCGTATTTGACAGGGTGCCCTGGCCACGCCCGTCGATCGTCCATCGCGCACGGCGAAAACGGTTTGGCGCCCGGGCCTATGATGACGGCATTACCCGGCTTCGGCTTAAACAGGCCTATGGTCGGCTTATCCGCCGGAACGATGACCATGGCGTGTTTGTCATGCTGGACCCGATGATGCCTTCTCGACTGAAGGGCGCATTTCCGCCGGGCGTGGAGATCATCAGGGTTGGCCTGGCAGAAGCAGCGGCCGGGACAAAACAGTTCCTGGCATCAAGCAAACCCAAATAGTAATTGCCTACCGAACCGGGCTTTCGCATCACTGGTACTTGACGCCTTAGGGACGGATTCCGATCTATACCGGTGTGACGCACCCCCGACCTGATGTCGGCCGACACCTGAAAGGCATGCAATGATAAGCAGCGAAGCAGCGTTAATTTATACCATGGTTATAGTATCGGCCGCTGACCGGGAAATGACCGACGCGGAAATGTCTGCCATCGGAGACATCGTCCACCACCTGCCCGTTTTTGAAAATTATGACGCTGCACTGCTGCCTGATACGGCGCGGTCCTGTGCTGAAATGCTGAATACCGACAGCGGCATGGGAACCGTCCTCGATGTTATCAAACAGTCTCTTCCAGACAAGTTGCGGGAAACCGCGTATGCGCTTGCAATTGAAATTGCAGCGGCGGACGGCACTGCCAGCCAGGAGGAATTACGATTGCTGGAAATGCTGCGTCATCATCTGGAAATAGATCGGTTGATTGCAGCCGGAATCGAACGGGGCGCCCGTGCACGATACGCGCATCTTTAGGGGCGGCCGCGGCCATTCGTTTTATTGAACGAGTTATTCAGCCTGAGTTTGCCCTGACCCGTCTCCGGGGCTTGATACCGTTCAACAATTGCAACGCATCCCCGAATGTTTCGCTGTGTTCCGATAACGGGGCATGGAAACGTTCGTCCGTATCCCGGACTTCTGCATCCACACGGTTCACAAGCGCCGTTCCCGATTCCGATATCGCGACGGCAACGGCTCTTTTGTCGCCGTCGTGAGTTGCGCGGCGTACCAGACCAGCCTTTTCCAGAATACGAAGGACTTGCGACGTCATCATGGGATCGGTACCGCAGTGGTTCGCCAGAACCGATTGGGTAACCGGTCCGGTGTCGGTATTGCCAAGTTCATGCAATCCGGAAAGCAAAAGAAACTGGACCGGCGTTATGCCGTGCGGCGACAGCACAACCCGTATTGTCCGTTGCCACAAATTTGCCGCCCGCCACAACAGATAGCCGTTCATATGCATGCCCCATATCGCGCCGTATTGTTCGTTAACGGCTGTAAACATTAATTAATATAATATTAAGTGCACATATTAAATCAACCTTATAACGCATCGGCCTACAGGGTTCCGAGCGGCCACACTTGCCTTCCAGCGGCCGTTCTTGCCGCCCAAAACGGGAACTTTTTGCTTTTCCAAGGCTTGGCATTACCCATAAGCGATTGAAAAAACGCGATTCTGCCTTGGCACGGATGCTGCTTGTTTAAAGGGATCATTGTTTGGAAGCGATAAGGTACCTGGATACAGCACCATGAAAATTTCTCAGCTTATTACGGCATTTCAGAAATATACGGATTCCCAGGAAAAAAGGACCGTCGCGGCCGACACCGCGCCGCCCCCGGCATCGACGGCGGCTTCAAAGACAGAAGAAACTGTTTTATCCGAGACACGCACGACGCTGACGGACGACATCGTCACCGTCAGCCCGCAGGCCGTATTCTTGTTCGCGGCCTCCCAATTCGACCCGCAGCGCATTTCTCGGCGCGAAGTATCCGAACTTGCCGATACGTTGCGGGACGGCGGCGCAATATCCGAACGAGATCGCGATATCCTCACGTCCCGCCCAGATGCCGATGATTTTCCCGGGTCATCCAATATTGATTTTCGCGAATCCGGAGACCTGATTGCCGATTTCCAGGGCCGGCTGTCAAACGACCTGGCAAAATCAAACGTCAACAATGTCGAATCAGACACCAGGGCATTGTCGATTTTGGGACGGCTCGCGAGCATCCGGGAAGAACTGCTCTAGCGATATCGAATAACCGCAAAACCACACACATAGCAAAGGGCCGCGCCTCTGTTCGAGGCGCGGCCCTGCCTGTTTGTCGAAAAGCGGGTTGGGTAGATTAGAAACCCATGCCGCCCATACCGCCCATACCACCCATATCGGGGGCAGCCGGCATTGCCGGGCCCTTGTCGTCGGGCTTGTCGGCGACCATCGCTTCGGTGGTGATCAACAGACCGGCAACCGATGCCGCATCCTGCAGTGCCGTGCGAACAACCTTGGCCGGATCAATGACACCGTCCTTCACCAGATCGGTATATTTCCCGGTCTGGGCGTTGAAACCGAAGGAACCATTGCGCGACTCGAGAACCTTGCCGACAACAACCGCACCTTCTTCGCCAGCATTCTCGGCGATCTGCCGTGCCGGTGCCGTAAGCGCCCGAAGCACAATCTCAACGCCGACGCGCTGGTCGTCATTCGCCGGTGCCGCATTCTTGAGAATGCGAGATGCATGCAGCAACGCAACACCGCCGCCGGGAACCACGCCTTCTTCGACAGCGGCCCGGGTCGCGTTCATCGCATCTTCGACACGATCCTTGCGTTCCTTCACCTCAACTTCCGTAGCACCACCGACCTTGATGATCGCAACACCACCAGCCAGCTTGGCCAGGCGTTCCTGCAATTTCTCACGATCGTAATCAGATGAAGTTTCTTCGACCTGCGCGCGGATCTGGGCACAACGGGCCTCGATGTCCTTCTTCTTGCCGGCGCCGTCGATGACAGTCGTTTCGTCCTTCGTGATAACGACCTTCTTCGCACTGCCAAGCATATCAAGCGTGACGTTTTCCAGTTTGATGCCGAGATCTTCGGAAACAACCTGGGCCTTGGTCAGAATGGCGATGTCTTCAAGCATTGCCTTGCGACGATCACCAAATCCTGGCGCCTTTACAGCAGCGACCTTTAGCCCGCCGCGCAAACGGTTTACGACTAGGGTAGCAAGCGCCTCACCTTCAACGTCTTCTGCAATGATCAGCAGCGGACGGCCGGACTGAACCACTGCCTCAAGCACCGGCAGCATTGCCTGCAAACCCGACAGCTTTGATTCATGGACAAGAATGTACGGGTCATCGAGTTCCGCCATCATCTTTTCCGGGTTCGTGACGAAATACGGCGAGAGATAGCCGCGATCGAACTGCATGCCTTCGACGACATCAAGCTCGGTTTCGAGGCCCTTGGCTTCCTCAACCGTGATGACGCCTTCATTTCCGACGGTCTGCATCGCACGCGCGATCATATCGCCGATTTCCTTTTCGCCATTCGCCGAAATCGTGCCGACCTGGGCAATTTCTTCGCTGGTCTTGACCTTTTTGGAGCGTTTCTTGATTTCAGCAGTGACGGCCTCAACGGCCATATCAACGCCACGCTTGAGATCCATCGGGTTCATGCCCGCAGCGACGGCCTTCGCCCCTTCACGCACAATCGCCTGCGCCAGAACGGTTGCCGTCGTCGTCCCGTCACCGGCAACGTCGTTTGTCTTGCTTGCAACTTCGCGCACCATCTGTGCGCCCATGTTCTCGAATTTGTCCGACAGTTCGATTTCCTTCGCAACCGTCACACCATCCTTGGTGATCCGCGGTGCGCCGAACGATTTGTCGATCACGACATTCCGGCCCTTCGGGCCGAGCGTTACCTTGACGGCATCCGCCAGAATATCAACGCCGCGCAACATCCTGTCGCGGGCATCACCTGCAAATTTCACATCTTTGGCAGCCATAGTATCAAATCCCCTTTAAGCGGCTTTCTTTTTCGCGCTTTTCTTGGTCTTTTCGAAAACGCACATGATGTCAGATTCCTTCATGATCAGAAGGTCTTCTCCATCCAGCTTTACTTCCGTACCAGACCATTTTCCAAACAGAACCCGGTCCCCCGGCTTCACATCCATCGAAACCAGCGCGCCGTCTTCGCCGCGCAAACCGGCCCCGACAGCAACGACTTCGCCTTCGCTGGGTTTTTCCTGGGCCGTGTCCGGAATAATGATGCCGCCAGCGCTGCGCTCATCACTTGTCAGACGCCGAATCACGACGCGGTCGTGCAGTGGCCTGAATTTCATATCAGTCCCTCCAATCTGTCGTTTGGCCTAAAATTGCAGCCTGAAATTCTGAGGTATCAAACATTCTTGGCACTCTCAGGTCTTGAGTGCTACGGCACTTAAGGAATGCCTTGGCAAGTGTCAAGGATAACGGGGACTTAAAGGCCGTCGACCATACCGGATGGGATTGGCAGCAGTCTCACCTATATGCTGCTAATATATTGTTTTTCTTGTCATTTATCAATTTTCAGGCGATGCTTTTAGCAGAAGAGAGTGGGTTGGAGGAATTTTCGAAACCACGGGCCGCATCATTGCCCGTCAAGACCGGAAAAGGATCCCTGTACATGCACGTAATTTCGAAGAATTATAAACTGACAACGGCCGAAATTATCTATCTGCTGCCCGACTATCCGAACCTTCTGCAAACCTTTGTCTGGCAGAAAATTGACAGTGCGCCGGACTTTCCCCTCCTGCACCGTTTTCTGGATTTCTGGCAAACCAATCTGGACGGACCAATTCATTCGGTCAGGGTTGCAGGCCGTGATCTTATCGCGCCCGTCAGAATCCGGAATATTGACGCCCAATTTCTGTTGCACTGACGCCCGCACCACATAAGCAAGGTGCTCGCAATACCTGGTCTCGCATGCTGCAGGCATCGCGTTGAACCCTCCCTGTCCGGGTTAGCTTGACGAAAGCTGCGTTTTTCGGTCGTAATCGTAGCCGGCTAGACGAACAGGGGGAGAAAATTCAATGCCGATCAGCGTTGCGATAGTGGGATCGGGGCCCAGCGGCTTTTATGTCGCCGAGGCACTGGTAAAATCAGAAGCCGATGTCGAGATCGATATGATCGACAGGCTACCGACGCCGTTCGGTCTGATCCGTGCCGGCGTGGCTCCGGATCATCAAAGCACCAAGCGGGTCACCCGAGCCTATGAACGTACGGCACTGAATGAATGCGTGCACTATTACGGCAATGTCGAATTGGGACGCGACATATCCATCGACGAACTCCGGGCCACCTACGATGCAATCGTCCTGGCGACCGGCATGCCCGGCGATTCAAAACTCGGTATCCCTGGTGACGAAAAACAGGGCGTCATTGGCTCCGCAACCTTCGTCGGCTGGTACAATGGCCACCCCGATTTCAAACACCTCAACCCCAATCTCGAAACGGAAAATGTTGTCGTCATCGGCAATGGTAATGTTGCGATCGACATTGCCCGTGTCCTGGTGAAGACACCTGAGGAGATGGTTGAGGCCGACCTTCCCAAACACGTCGCGGACGCCATCCAGAAAGCCCCCGTCGCCAATGTTTATATGGTTGGACGGCGCGGACCCGTCGAAGCCAAGTTTACAAATGTGGAATTGCGGGAGATGGGTCACCTGCATAATGCCCGGGCCGTTATCGATCCTGCGGACCTGCCGGAGGAAGTGACCGGAGACTGGTCCGATCGCGACCGCCGCCTGCGGGAGAAGAACCTGGAATCGCTGAAAGAGTTTGCCGGCGCCCCGGATGCGGAGAAACAAAAGGCTGTTCATTTTACCTTTTTCGCCAGCCCGGTTGAAATTCTGGGCGGCGAAAAGGTCGAAGGTATCCGATTTGAAAAAACACGGGTCGCAAATGGCCGCGCCGAAGGCACAGGCGAATTCTTCGATATCGAATGTGGACTGGTTATTCCTGCCATCGGATACAGGCTGCAACCCATACCCGGTATTCAAGTAGACGAAGAACGGGGCACCATCCGCAATAATGACGGCAGGGTCTCCGAGGGTGTCTATGTCGCCGGCTGGGCCAAACGCGGGCCAACCGGCGTAATCGGCACAAACAAGCCTGACGGCAAGACTGCAGCGGCAGAAATCCTCGAAGATATCCAGGAAGGCGTCAAACCCGGCCGCGCCGCTTTCGAAGCAACCCTGCAAGAACGCAATGTGCGTTGGATAAGCTACACCGACTGGCAACAGATAAACGACGCCGAAGTCGCCAACGCCCCGCCAGGATCGCCCCGCGAAAAATTCGTCACCGTCGACGATATGCTGGACCTGCTCGCCAACTAGAAACGGAAGGATCCGGTGTATCGGATTACGGCACGCGAGGACATGATACCGTGCGCAACACGGCCACGCCGTCACACTGTAAATCGGTCCTGACAAAAGTATGGAACGGCAACGCTACCTTGATTATTGCGTCTTCCACGAGCGTGCGATACGTATTGCACCCGGTGTATCCGCCCGAATGCCCTCACATGAGGTGACATCGTCGGATTGGCAGCATGAATCGAGATTGTGAATAGTATCTAGAACGGCACCATCAAGACAAAAGGACAAAAACAAATGGCAGTCACGGCGGAAGAGTTCGAGGAAGACAACCCGCGATCTGTCCTGGATTCGGTCGTAATCCGGTTTGCCGGCGACTCCGGCGACGGCATGCAATTGACGGGCAATCAGTTCACGCTGGCAACGGCGCTGGCCGGGAATGACCTCGCGACCTTCCCGGATTTTCCAGCAGAAATCCGGGCGCCTGTTGGCACGACATTCGGCGTTTCAGCATTCCAGATCAATTTTGGCGCCAGCGGTATCCGCACATCCGGCGACATGCTGGACGTTCTTGTTGCAATGAACCCGGCCGCCCTGAAAGTGAATGCCGATGACCTCCGGGTCGGCGGCCTCGCCATTGTCGATACCGGCTCGTTTTCGAAACGCAACCTCGATAAAGCCGGATACGCCGAGAACCCGCTGACGGATGGCAGCCTCGAAAAATACAAGGTCCTTGAAATTGACATGTCCCGGCTGACCCGCGAGTCGGTCAAGGAACTGGGACTGTCCGCCAAAGACGGTTTGCGCTGCAAGAACATGTGGTCGCTTGGCCTGATTTACTGGATGTTTGGCCGCAAACGCAAACCGACGGTGGATTGGCTAAAGACAAAGTTCAAGAAGTTGCCGGTGATTGCGGACGCGAACATCGCAGCACTCAATGCCGGTCATGCCTTTGGCGAAACGGCCGAGATGCCGGCCGAAGTGACCGCCTATACAATCCCGCCTGCCGATATCCAGCCGGGCCTGTACCGTACGGTCACTGGGGCAGAAGCGATCGCATGGGGCCTGGTTGCCGGGTCGCAACTGGCCGAACTGGAAATGGTTTTCTGTTCATACCCGATCACACCGGCCTCATCCGTGCTGCATTATCTGGCGAACATGAACGAATACGGCGTGCTGACATTCCAGGCGGAAGACGAAATTTCCGCCGCCTGTGCCGCTATCGGCGTTTCCTATGGCGGCTCGCTTGGTGTCACGTCCAGTTCCGGCCCCGGTGTCGCGCTGAAGACCGAGGCCATCGGCCTTGCAATCAGCGTCGAGTTACCACTGGTCGTCGTGAATTCACAGCGCGCGGGACCGTCAACCGGACTGCCGACAAAAACCGAACAGTCCGATCTTTACCAGGCCGTTTACGGCCGAAATGCCGACAGCCCGATCGCCGTTCTGGCCAGCCGTTCCCCGGGGGACTGTTTCGACACCGCGGTTGAAGCTGTTCGTCTGGCGACGAAATACATGACGCCGGTCATGCTGCTGACAGATGGTTATATGGCGAATGCCTCCGAACCATGGCTTATTCCGGATTTTGAGACGTATGAACCGTTCCCGGCCAAGTTCCGCGATGACCCGGAAGACTTTCATCCATATCTGCGCGATCCGGACAGTCTAGGCCGCGTATGGGTAAAGCCCGGCACCCCCGGCCTGGAACACCGTGTCGGCGGCATCGAGAAGAGTTACGATAGCGGCCACATTTCATACGATCCGGCCAACCATCAAAAAATGACGGATGTCCGGGCGGCCAAGATCGACGGCATCGCCAATGACATTCCCCTGCAGGAAGTGGAGCAGGGTGAAGAGACAGGGCGCGTCGCAGTAATCGGCTGGGGTTCGACTTACGGACCCATCAGCCGTGCGGTCAGCGTATTGCGCGACGAAGGCGAGAAGGTTTCCCATATTCACCTGCGTCACATCCATCCGTTCCCCCGGAACCTGGGTGATCTGCTGAAAGGGTTCGACAAGGTTATCGTACCGGAAATGAATACCGGACAACTGGTAACCATCCTGCGGAGCGAGTTTCTCGTTGCGGCTGAAGGGCTGAACAAGGTTACGGGACAGCCGTTCAAGATTGCCGAAATTGAAACCGCTATTCGCGCTCGACTGGAGGATTGAAATGAACGTAGTGACACCCCCATCGGAACTGACGCCGAAGGATTTCACGACTGACCAGGAGGTACGCTGGTGCCCGGGTTGCGGCGATTATGCAATTCTTAAATCGGTCCGCTCAACACTCGCCGAGCTGGGCGTGCAGCCGCACAACACCGTCTTTGTGTCAGGAATCGGCTGCGCCGCGCGTTTCCCCTATTACATGGAAACATACGGCTTCCATACCATTCATGGCCGTGCGCCCGCCGTCGCAACCGGATTGAAAATTGCCAATCCGGAACTGGATATCTGGGTCATTTCCGGTGATGGCGATTCGCTTTCAATCGGTGGCAATCATCTGCTGCATGTCTTGCGGCGAAATGTCGACCTGCAGTTTCTACTCTTCAACAATGAAATTTACGGCCTGACGAAAGGGCAGTATTCGCCGACATCCCACCCCGGAACGAGGTCGCCATCCACGCCCATGGGATCTGTCGACCGTCCGGTGTCAGCGGCCTCATTTGCGCTGGGATGCGGGAGCCGGTTTGTCGCCCGCTCCATCGACACCCTGCAGAAACATATGCCGACCGTGCTGAAACGCGCCCATCAGCATAAAGGGGCCTCCTTCGTCGAAATTTTCCAGAACTGCATTGTCTATAACGACGGCACGTTTAACCGTTTCACCGACCGGGAGGTCGCGTCGGATAACCAGATCGACGTGGTGCATGGCGAGCCGCTGATCTTCGGCAAGGAACGCGACAAGGGTCTGCGCGTTCGGCCGGGTTCCATGGAGCTGGAAGTTGTAACCATTGGGCAGAACGGAATCAGCACGGACGATATTCTGGTGCATGATGAAACGAACAGGATCCTTGCAACGATGCTCGTTGCCATGGACCCGCCGGCGTTCCCCGTTGCAATCGGCGTCATTTACTGTGACCCCGCCGACTCATACGTCGACGCGGTAAGAGCGAAAACTGCGCCCCTGGGCAATACCGTCGGTAAGTCTGATATCAACGCTTTACTGCGCAAGGGCCACACCTGGAATATTGAATAGATCTGCCGGGGCGGCAAAAATTGACGGTTTTTACCGCCCCTTATTGCCAGTTCGATTATCGTCAGGGATCCTTACAACCTCGGAATCCCACCCCTAACACCGCATACCTTATTGAAAATAAACAATATTACTGAACCATCCACCAAATCGAACAACATTCCATGTCGGCATTTCTTACACATGCGCAAGTTGTCATGGTAGTTAGAATTCGTGTAAGTTGTTGATAATATGAAAAACTCTGTGCATGGCATGGAAATTGCCAATTTAATCCGAATCTGGCAGCATGCAGAAGCCACCGATCACGTCATAACCCGGGGCATTCTGGCGGTCCGAGAAAGAATATTTGAATGGTTCCGCCAAGCATCATGCAACAATCCTGCTGATGCAGTGGGATATAATCCTCGAAGGAGGTGAGCGCAAAATGCAACTCTTTAGGTCAGACGACGGCATGGCAAGCGGCGAAAAAATCAGTGTAACCAAGCGGCTTGCGTTCGTATTTTGCATTATTGCTTCCGGTATTGCCTGGGCCGCTATTATTGGTTTGATCCTGGTGCTGAAGCCGGACCTGTCTCTTTAAGGTATTCTGTCATGTCGCGGTTAAGCGCTGCATGGCATTTCGATTCAACACCACATAATTCAGACACCCCGCAATTGGTTTTAGACTTTTCTAAAGCCCCGCAGGTATTGGCACGCTAGGTTGCCGCGATCAGCCATTGGCACGCCGCCTCCAAAAGCCTCATGACTATTGCCGACGACACTGAACAGACACCGAATGCGTTTCGGCGCTGGATGCTCCTGACTTCTGTCGTGCTGGCAACGACGCTGTATTCCATGACAGTATTGATCGTCAGCGTCGTTCTGCCGCAAATGCAAGGCACCCTGTCCGCGACCCCTGATCAGATCAGCTGGGTCATGACCTTCAATATCCTGGCGACGGCAGTGGTTACGCCGATGACCGGCTGGCTGACCGCGCGGTTTGGTTGGCGAAAAGTCATGCTGAACGGCGTTCTCGGATTTATCGTGTCATCGTTGCTGTGCGGTCAGGCGAGTTCGCTCGAAAGCCTGGTCGCCTATCGCATTCTCCAGGGCGGCTTCGGTGCCCCTCTGGTGCCATTGGCACAGGCTGTAATTCTGGATACCTTTCCGCGCCGACAGCACGGGCTGGTCACGTCGATATACGGTATGGGCGTTGTCGTGGGCCCAATTATCGGGCCCATCCTGGGCGGCTACCTCAGTGAACTTTATAACTGGCGCTTCGCGTTCTACATGTTGGCACCGGTTGGCGCGATGGCCTATGTCGGCCTCTGGGTCTTCGTAAATGATGGCGGCCGGAACGAAAAGGTGCGGTTCGACTGGACCGGTTTTCTAGCGCTATCGGCCGCGATCTGCTGTCTGCAACTGATCCTGGACAGGGCGGAACGTCTCGATTGGTTCGAATCCAGTGAAGTGATTTTGGAAGCCGCTTTCGGCGCCTTTGCCTTTTACACATTCGTCATTTACAGCCTCATCGCGCGCCAGCCCCTGCTGAACCCACGGCATCTTCTCGATCGGAATTATGCTCTGGGGCTGCTGATCGTATTCATATACGGGATGCTGAACTTCACACCGATGGTGATGTTGCCGCCGATGCTGAAGGATCTGGGCGGTTATCCGGAATCGGTTATCGGCACCCTGCTTGGAGGTCGAGGCGCTGGCGCTGTTGTCGGCTTTTTCCTTGCCATGTGGATCGGCAAGCTGGACCCGCGAATCGGTTTGACACTCGGGTTTTCGCTGCTTGCCTGGTCAGGCTGGTACATGATGGGCTTCGACATGAATGTCACGCAATTCGACGTCGCCCTGACCAGTATCGTCCAGGGACTTGCCGTCGGAATTCTATGGGTTCCGCTGACCATCGCCACCTTTGCGACAATCGATCCGCGGTACCTTGCAGAGACGATGTCTGTGTTTCATCTGTTGCGTAATATCGGCAGCAGCATCTTCATTTCCATGAGTGTGACAATCCTGATCCGCACGTCGAATATGAACTACGCCCGCTTCACCGAATTCATATCGCCGTTCAATCATCTGCTCGACTATCCGCGGAACCCGAACACATTTGATATATCCGACATTTCCGGACTCGCCGCGATAAGCGTGGAATTGGACAAGCAGGCCGATATGATCGGCTTTCTGAATGCGTTCGGCGCGTTTACACTGGCCAGCCTGATCGCCATCCCACTCGTGCTGCTCGTGCGAAAGCCCGCAAAAACAGAATAGCTGAAAAAGGTCTGTAACAAATGATCATGATGTACGGCATCAAAAACTGCGATACCTGCCGCAAGGCGCTAAAATGGCTGGAAGCAGAAGGAATTGCGCACCAGTTTCATGATTTCAGGGTGAGCGGGCTGAAGCCGGAAACACTGTCTCGCTGGGTTGGCAGCATTGGCTGGGAAACCTTGCTGAATCGACGCGGCACAACCTGGAGGAAACTTCCGGAAGGCGACCGTGACGGTATCGACGCGGCCAAGGCGACCGCATTGATGCTTGCCAATCCAACACTGATCAAGCGCCCGGTGTTCGATCTTGACGATACTGTCGCTGTCGGCTTCAAGGATGCGGAGCAGAACCTGTTGCAAACACACCGCTGAACACCAGGAATGCAAGGGATAGAGTGACCTATCCATTGTAGAATCTGAATTTGGGAGAATTCTGCGATGATACAAACAAATTTTTATAGCGGCGCCGGCGTCGATCGGGCCGGGCCGCTGCGCCCGGATTCAGCATGGGTTCTGGGCCGCGCGATGTCTCCTGATGCCCGGATTTTGCCCGTTTGGCGGAACAAATGCCTCGTCACCTTCGCGGACGGATCACAGGAAGAACCGCGCATGGCATCAATTTCTGCGGAAGACGCCGCGGCACTCTCCAATGGGGAACCGGACCTGATCCTGCTCGGCGAACGCGATGGTATATCCTATTTTGTCCTGGACCTTTCTCATCTGGAAGACCCGTCCACATCCCCTTTATTGGGTCATGGCTCCTTTGTAGGGTTACGTGATGTCGGTGGCATGATGGATCGCGCGGATGGCGCTCTGCTCGCCTATGCCAAAGGCCTTGTCCACTGGCACGAACGCCACCCGTTTTGTTCTCGCTGCGGCAGCCTATCGGCAAGCAAGGATGCCGGACACGTGCGTGTCTGCATCAATCCCGATTGCAATACATCTCATTTTCCGCGAACCGATCCAGCGGTGATCATGCTGGTGCATATGGGTGACCGTTGCGTACTGGCGCATAACCGGCGAAACCCCCAGAAAATGTACTCAACCCTGGCAGGGTTCGTTGAACCCGGCGAAAGCCTGGAAGAAGCCGTCGCCCGTGAGGTCGAAGAGGAGGTTGGAATCACCGTTGGAAATGTTCGATACCATTCCTCACAACCCTGGCCGTTCCCGGGCAACATCATGCTGGGATTTCATGCGGAAGCGGTATCAACCGGCATCGTCGTTCAGGAATCTGAGCTTGTCGAAGCGCGTTGGTTTGAAAAGGACGAAATCCTGAACGCCGATACGCATGGGCTGCGCCTGTCGCGACCTGAATCGATATCACGCCGACTGATCGACGACTGGATGTTTGATCGCGTCTGACGGAAATCACATATTTTCGAGTAACGGTTTTGAAAGAAAATTCATCGATGCTGCAATGCCGATCAGGGCATTTCGAGTCGAATGGATATCGGTAGACAGTTGAAGCTCTTTACCCCATTATCTGGCCGCTATGAGTATCAAGACCTTGAAATTCAGCCATTACCGCGCCGCCGATAACGGTATCATATTACGCATATCGGGGTTATTGCGCCTTTCGGTAGCCGCTATGTTTTTTGCCGGCGCTGTTCTTGCCAGCGCCCAACCGGCATTGGCGAACGATGACGGACCGGCTTCATACGCCGATGAGCGGTATTATGATCCGTTTGAACCGGTGAACCGCACCGTTTTCAAGTTCAACCAGATAATCGACGAATTGTTCCTGAAGCCCGCTGCACATTTATACGTTGCGGTTGTACCGGATCGAGGGCGCGCGGCGGTTTCCAACGTAATCGAAAACCTGAAATCGCCGGTTTACCTGGTGAACGACATTTTGCAGGGTGAAACGGAGCGGGCGCAGATAACAATTTCCCGGTTTACGACCAATACCATTCTTGGTTTCGGCGGCATGATCGATGTCGCCGCAGACCTGGGTGCGGAACCGCATAGCGAAGATTTCGGGCAAACGCTGGCGACCTACGGGGCCGGAAAAGGGCCGTATCTTATGTTGCCATTCCTGGGGCCATCGACGGTTCGCGGCACGATCGGCAAGGTCGTCGATTCATTTTTTGACCCGCTGGGCTATGCCCTGGAAACGGAAGAAGCGCTCATTCGAGCCGGCATCGAAGGGCTCGATAAAAGAGCCCGCTTCCTGGATGTCAGTGAAGCGATGGAAAAAACGTCCATCGACTATTACGCATCTATCCGCAGCGTCTTCCTGCAGAACCGTGAATACGAAATACGGAATGGCGCCCCGGAACCCATCACTGATATTTACGGCGGCGATTCCGGAAACTAGGGCAACGTTACGTTGACGATGTCAGTTCGAGAATTCGTGCTTCAATCGTGTTGATCAGTTTCTCAAATCCATCCCGTTTAATGACAGCCGTGTAATCCGCACGCAGCCGCGCAAGCTCACTGAAGCGGGCATCGAGAAACACATCGATAATACGCCAGATACCGTCCGACGGACGCAGCAGATAATTCAGCGCAACGGGACTACCATCAGACTTTATGAGGTTCGTTTTCACCAACACCGTGTTCCGCACGGATTTTTCTTCCGACACGATTTCGAATTTTTCGCCGGAATATCCATCGAACCGAGCCGCATAGGTCGCAATGCTCATCCGCTTGAACGCATTGATCAGCCGGTCCCTATCGGCCTGCCCCAGTTTTTTCCAGTAGCCCCCGACGGCGACACGCGACATCAGGTTGAAATCATAAAGCGATGCCATAACAGGCTGCAGTTTCCTGTGCCGGCCATCAAAACCCAGTGAATCCGCGTTCTTCATAACATCCAGCAAGGCATCGTTCAGCATGACGATTTTCTCACGCGGCGTTTCGGCAGCGCCCGCCGGCACGACAAACGACATCACAATCAATATTGCGCCAATTATCCGTAGCATCGTCGTTACATTCCTTTCTGGCCGCTATTGCCGCCGGCACGTATATCAGTGAGCGTTGTCGGAAGATCCGCCCGCACCGGCAATAATAGAGTATCAAAAAAGGGGTTCGGTTACGAACATGATGCCACACCTTTTCTGTATCAATGACCGATAACGCGGCTTTTGAGAGTGCCCCTGCGATGCGCGGCCTGTTCGCGGGCTGGACGCGCGCCGTAACGCGCCACGCAATCCTCGTACTGGTGCTGGTCAGCGTGCTGAGTGGTCTGGCCGCATGGTTTACCACGGCAACCCTCGCCATCGATACAAGCACGACCGATATGATATCGGCCGAAACCCCGTTTCGCCGCAATGCCATCGACTATGACCGCGCATTCCCCCAGTTCAATGACCTCATTGTCGCCGTTATCGACGCGCCGTCATCGGATGCCGCATCCGCCATGGCAAATGCCCTGGTTACTGGCCTGCGCAAGGATGAACACCGTTTCAGAAATGTCGACTATCCGGAAGGCCATCCGTTTTTCAAGCGAAACGGTTTGCTGTTTTCCAGTACCGACGACCTTTCCGCACTTGCAGATCAGCTTGCCGCTGCGGAACCTTTTCTTGCAACGCTGGCCCACCAGCCCGACATCGTCGGCCTGTTCGGGTTTCTAAGCCTCGCACTGAATGCCGACGAAGCCACGGCAAATTCCGACGCGTTGCGAAACCTCATCGACAAGATTACCGATGTCGTTCAGCATCAGCCGGCTGGGGCGCCGACAATGCTTGCATGGCGGGATCTGTTGTCCAGCCATGACCAGATAACGGCAAGACAGGTTGTCGTCATTCGCCCCAATCTGGACGGCGCCGGGCTGGCACCAGGTGCGGACGCTCTCGCCGCTGTCCGAGCGCTCACGGACCAGATACGGCGCGAGGAACTGCAAAACGTTACCGTCCGACTGACCGGGTCCGTTGCGATTGAAGATGAAGAATTGCGCAGCGTTGTCGTCGGAGGCGAGAAAGCCGGTCTCGTGACCGTCGGACTGGTCGTTCTGCTCCTTGTTCTTGGACTGCGATCCATCCGGTTCATCGTACCCACCATCGTCACCCTGGTGGTCGGTCTGATCTGGACCGCGGCATTCGCGGCCCTGACAATCGGCCATCTGAATCTTATCTCAGTCGCGTTTGCTGTGTTGTTCATTGGTCTGGGCGTGGATTTCAGCATACATTATTGCCTCTATTACCGGGAATGTGCCGCCCGATACACATCCGGCGCCCTTGCCGCCACGGGCGCCGGCATTGGTGGATCCCTCGCGATCAGCGCTATCTGTGCCGCAGCCGGCTTCCTGTCCTTTCTACCAACTGACTACAAGGGACTGGCGGAGTTGGGCCTGATATCCGGTGGCGGCATGGGTATCGCGTTTTTTCTGAACATGACCCTGATGCCCGCCATCCTGGCCTGTTTTCCCGGCAAGCCCACGCCACAGGCAAGTTCTCCAAACCCCCAGGAACCATTCACACGACGACACTATCGCGCCATTCTTGTTTTGGCGGGCAGCCTCGGATTGGGTGCGGCTGCAGCGATACCCTTTGCGCAATTCGACTTCAATCCCATGAACCTGAAGGACCCCGAAGCCGAATCCGTCGCCACATTCCATGACCTGTCCAACAATCCCCGGAACGGCATTCATGCCATCGACATTCTCGCCACAGACCTGGAAAAGGCCCGTGCTGACGCGACAAGAATAGAGTCGCTGCCCGATGTCGGCAAAACGGTCAGCCTGTTTAATTTTGTACCGGCGGATCAGGAAGAAAAACTGACAATCATCGAGGATATCGCCTTTTTTCTTGCCCCCGCTCTGATGACTGTTCCGGCACAAAACGCCAAACCGGCGTCCTTCGCTACCGCAATCAATCAGTTCCAGGTTAATGCGGCGACCTACCTTGCCGATGCCCCCGCCAGCCCCCTAAGCAGCGCCATCGCGCAGTTGAACGACGCCCTGTTATCCGTTGATGCCACCGATCCCACCCTGCTTGAAGACCTGAATTATCGGCTGACGGGCTATCTTCCGGCCATGCTCGGTAATCTTCGGAATGCCTTGCAGGCAACCGCATTTGGTATCGATGAAATTCCGGCGGAAATCCGACGGAACTGGGTAGCGCCCGATGGCCGGGCCCGTGTCCAGGTCTGGCCCAAAACCCGACCAAAATCAAATGCTGACCTGCAACATTTCGCATCCGCGATGCTGGCCGCTGCTCCCAATGCAGTTGGGACACCCATCACAATTTCCGAAGCGGGTATCGCCGTCGTATCTGCTTTTCGCGACGCATCCGTCATTGCTCTGATTCTGGTGACCCTGCTTCTGGTCGTCCTGCTGCGCGATATCGCAGGCCTCGCGTTGATTATGCTGCCACTGGCACTTGCGGCGATCCTCACCGGGGGAACATCCGTTTTGCTGAATCTTCCCTTCAACTTCGCCAATATTATCGTTTTGCCCCTGCTATTCGGGCTTGGCGTCGCAAGCGGCGTCCATATGGTCATACGCAGCCGGAATATTGGTCAGGATGAGAATGTGATGCTGACCAGCACTCCGCGCGCCGTATTGTTCAGCGCCCTGACAACAATCGCCTCATTCGGCAGCCTGGCATTGTCAGGGCATCTCGGCATGACCAGCATGGGACAATTGCTGACCATCGCTATCGGCTACACGCTGATCTGCATGCTGATTGTTCTGCCCGCCCTGATGGCCTGGCAGGAAAAGCGCGCCCTTTGACAGCGGGTTGGTTATGGACGCCAAACTATTACATGCGTAAAACGGACACTCGGAACCAAAGTCAATTATCGCAATTTCATAACCGTATCGACACATGCTCGAAACCTGTTCACCTCGCTGGCCACGGCAAGAATACCTGGGGTCCTGCACATGAAAGCCGTAATGCTTGCAGCAGGCGTCGGCTCAAGGCTTGAAAAAGAAGCCGGCTTCCCGCCGAAGACGCTGTTGCGTTTCGGGGGCAAGTCACTTGTGCAACGCCACGCGGAAATCCTGAAACACCTGGGCTTCGACGAACTTGTCATGGGCGTGGGCTACCAGGCGAACCTTATCCGCGCTGAAATATCGGCGATTGGCGCTAGTGATTTCATCCGAACCGTGGACTGCCCGGAACACGCCAAAGGCGCCATCTATACACTTTGGGGGTTACGGGCGGAATTCGCAGGCCCGACCGTCTTCATGGATGGCGACGTTCTGTACGATCACCGGCTTATGGCCCAACTTGTCAATTCCCCCCATGAAACATGTTTCGCAATGGACCGGAATGTCCGCCCGGGCGACGACCCGGTCAAAATCTGTTTCAAGGACAAACAGATTGTCGACTTCCACAAGCAACCGACCACCCCGCATGACGAGTTCGCCGAATGGATCGGCTTCCTGCGATTGTCTGCAGCGGTCGCGCGACAGCTCGAATCTGCGTTACGGCCCTATATCGAATCCGGCCGCACCGATGTGATTTACGAGCAGTCGTTTCTGGACATCCTTCGCAATTCACCGGATGGCACGTTTGCCGTAGAGGACATTACCGGCCTGCCATGGACTGAAATCGACTTCCCCCACGACCTGACATATGCCAGCACGACGATCCTGCCACGGCTAGAACCGCTGCCGGGATGACCGCCAAGTCACCCCCTTGGGACCAGCGTTTGGCGCGCCCCGTCGCACGGCTTCTGGCAAAGACGCCCGCTACCCCGAACCAGGTCACAACCGTCAGCCTGTTGTTGGGAGTCAGCGGCGGTATCCTGCTTGGTTTCGGTGAAACAGCAGCCTATTGGGGTGCGCTACTCTACATATTGGCGCAGTTCGTGGACCACATGGATGGTGAACTGGCGCGTATGACCGGGCAAACCAGCGAGTTTGGTCATTATTACGACCATATTGTTGGCGGCATTTTTGAGTTCGCGCTTTTCTGCGGCATTGGCATTGGCCTGGGGGCGGAAGCACTGGGGGGCTGGGCCACCGTTTTGGGATTCGTCGCCGCCATTGCCGTCGGTGTCACCGTGACGGTTCGGATCGGCATTTTCCGTCGCTATGGGCGCAGCGCCATCGATCAGCCAAGCTGGGGCGGCTTTGAAATCGAGGACATCATGTATCTGGTCGGTCCGATTGCATGGATCGACGGGCTCGACATCTTTTTGTTACTGGCAAGTATCGGGACGCCAATATTCATGGTGATGACGATCCTGGAATACGTTAAAGGTCCCTCATCAGGAACTGGAGCGGATGAAAAGGCGTGACTGTACTGGTCACCGGTGCCACGGGATTTGTCGGGTCAGCTGTCACGCGCAGCCTGCTGGCTGATAACCAGCCCGTCCGCGTTCTCGTCCGCCCCGAAAGCGATCGCGCCAACATCGCCGACCTACCGGTCGGCATTGCCGTCGGCGACCTTCGTGATGCGGCCTCGCTTGTTGCCGCCATGAAAGACTGCCGGGCACTTTACCATGTCGCTGCCGATTACCGGCTTTGGACGCCAAGGCCCGACGCACTTTACGAAGCCAATGTTACCGGCACCCTGAACCTCATTCGGGCCGCGATGGCGACCGGGGTCGAACGCATTGTTTATACAAGCAGCGTCGCAACGCTTGGCCTGAATGCGGATGGCAAACCGGCGGACGAATCCACGCCAGTTTCACTCGACGCCATGATCGGTCATTACAAACGCTCCAAGTTCCTTGCGGAGGAAGCCGTACAGCGGCTGGTTCGGGAAGAAGGCGCGCCAGTTGTAATCGTCAATCCGTCAACACCGATTGGCCCCCGGGATATCAAACCCACCCCGACCGGTCGCATGATTGTCGAGGCCGCCGCCGGCCGGATGCCCGCATTTGTCGATACCGGACTGAACATAGTTCATGTCGATGATGTTGCCGCCGGGCACCTGCTGGCATATCGACACGGCCGGATTGGCGAACGCTATGTGCTGGGTGGCGAAAACCAAACCCTCGCGGAAATTCTGTCTGCAATCGCGACGATAACCGGTCGCCGGCCACCAAAAATCAAATTGCCGCACAACGCCATCGTTCCTGTCGCCGCCGTTGCCGAAGCATGGGCGCGCCTGTTCCGTACCGGTGAACCGTTCGTCACGCTGGACGGGATCCGGATGGCCCGCAAACGCATGTTTTTCTCTGCGGCAAAAGCCAAAAAGGAACTCGGATATACCGCCAGGCCCTCCGTCGAAGCACTGCAAGACGCCATAGGCTGGTTTGCCCACAATCGCTATCTGGGCACCAAATGAAGTGGGGCATGCTCCTTAGCCTGGCTGTCGGCGGTGCAGTCTTTACGGCACTCATTGTCTGGTACGGCGCCGCAGATATCCTGGCCGCCGCGACAACCATCGGCTGGGGAATTGTCTGGGTCAGTCTCTTCCGGTTTGCCATTCTGATATTCGATACCTTTTCCTGGCAGGTTCTCCTTCCGGTTCCCGGGCGGGAATCTTTGGGGCGACTTTTCTGGATCCGCTGGATTGCTGATTCCGTGAACGCTTTGCTGCCGGTTGCGCGGGTTGGCGGTGAATTTCTGCGCGCCCTGCTTGTGTATCGTCGTGGCCTGCCCGGCCCCATTGCCGGCGCGAGCGTCATGGTCGACCTCACCGCCGGTATCTTGACGCAATTTGTTTTTTCCATCGTCGGCGTTATCGCCTTTGCCATAATCTCGGACGGTGATGCCGATATTGTAATCAACCTGGCGGCAGGGCTCGCGCTGTTCGCCGCCGGCCTGGCCGGCTTCTACGCCGTTCAGCGGTCTCAGCCCTTTCTAAAGCTCGCCCGATTGATGGAAAAAATCAGCAATATACAGCGCTGGGCCACGATCACTGGCGGTGCTGCCGCGATGGATGCCGCAATCGTCGCATTGTACCGGCAACGCCCCGCAATGCTTCTTTGTTGCTTCTGGCGTATCGTTGGGTGGGTTGCCGGCACCGGGGAAGTCTGGCTGATCCTGTATCTGCTCGGTCACCCGGTAACCCTGATGGAAGCCTTTGTGCTGGAAAGCCTTGGTCAGGCAGCCCGAAGCGCCGGATTCATGATCCCGGGCGGGCTAGGTGTCCAGGAAGGCGGCCTTGTGCTCGTGGGCAGTCAGCTTGGACTGACGCCGGAAATAGCGCTTGCCCTGTCGCTGGTAAAGCGCGCCCGTGAACTGATTGTCGGGGTGCCCGGGCTGCTTGCCTGGCAGATCGGCGAGGGGCACGGGTTCTTGAAACGGCACGATACTTGATTCTTGAGCCATAAATTCCACATCCTTGAGGCATATCAAGCAACATGCTACGTAGCGAAGAATCGAGAATCGCCCGGCGCGGGCAGAAGGAAATCGAATGGGTAAAAAACCGCTAACGGTTCTGCTCGCGAAGCCAAGAGGCTTTTGCGCCGGCGTGGTCCGTGCCGTCGATATCGTCGAACGCGCTCTGATAAAGTATGGCAAGCCGGTCTATGTCCGGCATGAAATCGTGCACAACAAGCATGTGGTCGAGGCACTGAAGGCCAAGGGCGCCATTTTCGTCGAGGAAGTGGATGAAATTCCCGAAGGCGCGGTGACAATCTTCAGCGCCCACGGGGTATCCCAAAAAGTCGAGGGCGATGCAATCGGCAGGGATCTTGAGGTAATTGACGCCACCTGTCCGTTGGTGAGCAAGGTCCATAACGAAGCCCAGCGGTACTCTCGTAACGGTTACGAAATCGTCCTGATCGGCCATCGCGGCCATCCGGAAGTCGAAGGGACCATGGGGCAGGTTCCAGGCATCGTCCATCTGGTAAGCACCATTGATGACGTCGCACAACTGCAGCCGGAAGACGCCAGCAAGCTGGCCTATGTGACACAGACAACGCTGAGCGTCGATGATACGCGGCACATCATCGAAGCGTTGCGGCAGCGCTTTTCAGACATTGTCGGACCGGATGTAAAAGATATCTGCTACGCGACCCAGAACCGGCAGAGTGTCATCCGGGAAATTGCCACGCAGGCCGATGTCATCCTCGTTATTGGCGCCAATTACAGTTCTAATTCAAATCGCCTGCGGGAAATCGGCGAAGAATCCGGTATACCCAGTTATCTGCTTGCGGACGAAACGACCCTGGATCCGGCATGGCTTAACGACGCCTCGACAGTCGGCATTACAGCGGGTGCATCCGCACCGGAGGAACTTGTTCAGGGTTTGATTCGGCGACTTGAAGAATATTTCGAGGTTACCGTCGAGGACCTTGAAACGGTTAAGGAAAACGTCCAGTTCAAGTTACCAAAAGAACTGGCGAACGTTATCTAGGCGGGGCAGCTAAATTCAACAGGATTGAAAATCGTGGCAGTACCTTTAATTCAGCAATTGCGCGTCGGCGCTTATGTCATAAAGCAACGCCTGAAAGGCGTTCGGCGTTATCCCCTCGTCCTGATGCTGGAACCGTTATTCCGTTGCAATCTCGCCTGTCCGGGATGCGGCAAGATCGACTATCCCGATGAAATCCTGAACCGCCGGCTGAGCGTTGCCGAATGTATCGAAGCGGTCGAGGAATGTGGTGCCCCCATTGTTTCAATTCCTGGTGGCGAGCCGTTGATTCACAAGGAAATCGGTGAGATTGTAGAGGCATTCGTTGAACGCAAGAAGTTCGTGTACCTGTGCACGAACGCATTGCTGCTTGAAAAGAAACTGCACCTCTTTAAACCCAGCCCCTATCTGACATTTTCTGTTCACCTCGACGGACTTGAAGGTGACCATGACCGCGCCGTCAATCAAAAGGGCGTTTTCGCGATCGCGACCCGCGCCATCGCAAAAGCACGCGACGCCGGTTTCCGTGTCAACGTCAATTGCACCCTGTTCGACAACGCCAAAGCGGACGAAGTAAGCGCATTCTTCGACTACGGCATGTCGCTTGGTGTTGAAGGCATTACGGTGTCGCCGGGCTACGCCTATGAACGTGCGCCCGACCAGGCACATTTCCTGTCACGCCAGAAAACGAAGCAACTCTTCCGGGATGTCTTCAAGCTTGGCAAAGGCAAGAAGTGGCGCTTCAGCCAGTCAACGCTTTTCCTGGATTTCCTGGCCGGCAATCAGGAGTACAAATGCACGCCCTGGGGCAACCCGACCCGCAACGTCTTCGGCTGGCAACGACCCTGCTATCTGCTGGGCGAAGGTTATGTGCCAACCTATCGCGAGTTGATGGAAGAAACCGACTGGGACTTATACGGAACCGGCAAATATGAAAAATGCGCCGAATGCATGGTGCATTGCGGTTACGAAGCGACGGCGGTGATGGACACGATTGCCCACCCGGTCAAGGCTTTGAAAACATTCGTTTCCGGCCCCGAGCTGGACGGTCCCATGGCGCCGGAAATTTCGCTCGAAAACCAGCGACCCGCGGAATACATCTTCGATTCCAATGTGCAGAAAACGTTGACGCAATTGCATGCCGAAGCCGAACAACGCGCCAAGGAACGCAGCGACGCGGCGTAATCGTTCTGTCAGCTGAACCGCGTTTTCAGCAAAATTCGCGCAGTAACCGCAAGGCTGCCTAGCGCGGCGGAACTGTCACGGGCCAGTCCGATAATGCCGGGCAGATCCTGCGGACGGGTCAGCAGTTTTCCAAGAACGGCAAACGGTCGGCGGTGGCCGTCCGGCCCCATCCCAACCAGTGCCGCTGCCGGGATAGCGCGTGTTGCCGGGTCCGCGATGGCGCGTATCACCAAAAGCGGAATACCGGCCTTTGCCGCCACCCGTGCGACACCGTGACTTTCCATATCCGCGGCAACAGCGTCTGTTTTATCCCGCAGCAACGCTTTTCCGGCAGAAGACATCACCGGCGTATCAATTCCGGCAACACCACCGGTTTCAACGCGGCATTCCAACCCGATCCTTTCCGCAAGCAATTGCGTCCAGGCCGGAGCGGTATCCGTTTGGGTCAGGTCTGCATCCTGCCAAACGAATGTGCCCACCACGATATCACCCGGTGATCGGGACGGGTCGAGACCACCCGCAATGCCGAAACTGACCAGCACATCGGCGCCATTTTCAAGATGTTGCATGGCGACGCTGGCGGCGCGCTCGGCGCTGCCACCTGCCACCCCAACAAACGGCCTTTCGGATTCCGGCTCGCTATCGAACACCGCTTCGATCCGGGCGGCTTCAACGACGAGGCCTGTTACGAGTCCCAGGCGGGTCACATGCCGTGCGGCACTGTATTGGCGTTGCCGACCTGAAGGTTTCTGTAGCGCGCCAGCGCCCACAGCGGAAAATAGGCGCTATAGCCGTGGTAACGCAGGTAAAATACCCGCGGGAAGCCGACTGCGGTGTACCAGGCTTCGGTCCAGCGGGCACCGTCACGTTCGGCCGCAACCAGATACGCGACACCACGTTTCACCGCATCCGAATCGACCTCTCCCGCCGCCATCAGACCCAGCAACGCCCAGGCAGTTTGCGACGGGGTGCTTTCCTTTTCCATGTCACGGGTTTCGGTCCAGTAGGTCGCACCGTCTTCCCCCCATCCACCATCGCTGCGCTGCCGGCTCTTCAACCAGTCCACGGCCTTGGTTATATGCGGGGCCGTCATGTCTTCGGACGCTGCGTTGAACGCGCACAGGACCGACCAGGTCCCGTAAATATAATTTGTGCCCCAGCGGCCGAACCAGGATCCATCGGGCTGCTGGGTTTCCCGCAGGTATGCGAGGCCGCGCTCGACAGCAACCCTGCCAGATTCCTCATCGATCTGCGCCAGCATACTCACGCAACGTGCGGTCACATCTTCCGTCGGCGGATCAAGCAACGCACCGTGATCCGCGAAGGGAATATGATTCAGATACGTGTTTGTATTCTCCGCATCAAATGACCCCCAGCCGCCATTTTGCGACTGCATGCCGACGATCCATTCCGCCGCACGATCCATCGACTCTTTCAAAGCCGGGTCTTCCATACGATGCAACGCCATCGCGACAACCGCAGAATCGTCCACATCGGGATAGTGATCGTTCCCGTACTGAAATGCCCAGCCACCGGGCCTTAGCCCCGGACGGTTGTCAGCCCAGTCGCCAACGACATCCAGCACCTGCCGGTCTGCCAACCATTTTGCAGCCTGCTGGAGCTTCTCACTATCCTGCGGCACACCGGCCTCAAGCATCGCCTGCGTTGCCAGGCCCGTATCCCACACCGGCGACACGCAGGGCTGGCAATACCCGCGATCCTCTTCAAGAACCAAAAGCCGCCGGATCGCCGCCTTTGCGGTGACCAGGTCAGGATGGTCCTTCGCAAACCCCAACCGGTCGAATGCCATGACCGTATTGGCCATAGCGGGGAAAATTCCACCCAGACCATCCTCGCCGTTGAGCCTTTCCTGAACAAATTCAACGGCTTTGCGGAATGCTCGTTGCCGGCGATTCTTCGGATACTGCCGTTCAACGACGCGCAAAGCCTTGTCCAGGCCGATAAAGAGGGTTCCCCAGAGTGAACCCGTGGGATTACGCATGTAATGCTTCACGTCATTCGCCGGCATCACAAAAAGCTCGTCTATATGGACCCCGCGCGGATTTCGGGCGCGCGGCTTCAGCGCCATCAAAATCAGCAGGGGGACGAGAACGGTACGTGACCAGTAGGAAATTTTTGAAATGTGGAACGGAAACCAGCGCGGCAAAAGCATGATTTCCACCGGCATAACCGGCACCGCGCGCCAGGGCAGCTGGTCGAACAGCGCCAGGGCAATACGCGTAAATACATTGCAGGTCGCAGCACCGCCACGCGCCAATATCGCTTCGCGGGCGCGCAGCATATGCGGCGCATCTATGGGGTCGCCTGCAAGCTTCAGCGCGTAATACGCCTTCACGCTCGCGCTGATATCAAACGCCCCCTTGTGAAACAGGGGCCACCCGCCGTGATCGCCCTGAATTTCGCGCAGATAAACGGCCAGTTTACGCTCTATCCCATCGTCGATTTCATCAAGGAAATGTTCCAGCATGATGTATTCGGATGGAATCGTCGCATCAGCTTCGAGTTCGAAAACCCAATGGCCATCATCTTTTTGCAAAGCACCAAGCGCATCCGTCGCATCATCGACGACGGTATTCACTAAATCCAGAAGCCGGTCATCGCTTCCTATGGGCCCGCCGCCGACATACGCGTCAGCGTTGCTGACTTCCCTGGCAGTATCCATTATCGCTACGCTATTCTTCCCATTCACCGCATAAGTACACCGATTCGACGCTTCATGCTCCAACAATCGGAATATTGTCAATACGCGCCTCTATGACGGTGCAAGGGGCGAATTCACCCTGACGCTTATCAGGATTCCAATACAGCATCCGCCGCAGCGTGACCCGACCGAACAGCGCTTTCAATCGTCGCCGGCAAGCCGGTATCGGTCCAGTCACCGGCGAGGCAAAGGTTCGCCAAAGACGATTGTGTCTTCGCCCGCAGAAGCATCGCTGCCGGTGTCTGCGCAAAAGTCGCGCGCCGCTCCTTCACCACCCGAAAGGGCGGCACGGGCGCGCTGGGCAATTCGAGTGCGCGGGACACATCTGTCCAAACGCGGTCGCCAATCAATTCCGCAGCCTGGTCCGCCAGGTCATCGGCAGCGCTTACCGTAACGGACGCAATATCGTGTCGAACGAAAAGCCATTGAGCGACCCCACCGACAAGACCGAGCAACGAAACATCTCCATGCGCCATAACAGGCGATGGCAGCCTGTAATGCACATTGACAATGGCGTGGCTTCCTTCGGGCACAGATACGCCGGGCAGCACGGATTTAAGGCCCTGCGGCGGGAGCGCCAGAATAACCGCATCGGTTGGCTGAACGACAACGCCCGTCTCCGTGAACTCCAGGTGAGTCACCAGATTATCGCGGGTTTGCACTGTCTTCAGACGATGCGAAAATCGGATATCCGCCCCCAGCGCAGCGAGCCGTTCCAGCGCCGGGTCAACCAGGCTGGCAGAAAGCCCCTTTCGCGCAACGAGCGGCCGGCACGATGCCGCGCCATGGGCGAAGGTTTCCGTCAGCACCTGCCATAGGGGCTGTGCCGCAGCCTGGGCTGCCGGCGTGTTCAGCGCCGCAACGGCAAGCGGCTCCCAGAACGTTTCATACAGTGAACCGCTCCCGCCCAGCACTTCCTCTACGGTCGCGGTCGGTGGTGCGGATCGAAGCCGCAACGCCGCAAGAAAATCCCGTGCCCGTGAGGCAGGTGGCCGCCGTCCCGCACACAATATCCACCACGGAATCGGCCCGGCATTTGGTCTTACCGTCCACCGCGCCCCCGAATCGAGGTCAACAAACGGAAATTCGGCAACAGCAGGACCGGTGAGCGTATCCCGCGCCCCGATTTCATCAAGATATGCCATGGCGGAACGGTTTCCGCTCATCATCAGATGATTGCCGTTGTCGATAACCGCATCGAGAACACTGTCGTGGAAAGACCGGCAGCGCCCGCCGGCATGACCACTTGATTCATACACCGTCACACGCCGTCCCGCCGCAGCCAGACTGACCGCGGCGGCAAGACCCGCAAGACCGGCACCAACAATATGCACACGCATCTCTGCGGCCCTAGAACAGACTGTACCGCAGGGCGAGGCGGAGCTTCACCCAGCGCGACAGATGAACCGGTGCGTCGAGCTGCTTCCAGCCCCGCTGCCGAAGCAGTTCGAAAATTTCCCGATAAACCGCCATCATCATTATCGCCGGTCGCATTTTGCGCTGGTCAAGCTGCCCCATCAGGTCACTGCTGACAGCGAATGCTTCCTTGGCCAGATCGGCAAGATCGACACACACCCGCGCAACTGCGGGATCAGCCAACAAGGCATCGGGCGTGGTTGCCACAACGCCATGCTTGTCCAGCAGTTCTCTTGGCAGATAGAGCCGCCCCCACAACGCGTCTTCGTGAACGTCACGCAGAATATTGGTGAGCTGCAGCGCATTTCCCAGGCTGATCGCCAGATCCGCTGCCGGCGCCCGCGTTTCACCAAACGCATGGATTGACAGCATGCCCACCGCACCAGCCACCCGCCGGCAATACAGAAAGAGATCCGCATAACTGGGACCCCAGATATCAGCGCGGGCATCCATTTCCATACCATCGATGACGGTCAGAAATTCAGCTTTAGGCAGATCGAATGCATGAACGGGTTCCAGCAGGGCCTGGGCTGTCAGCAACCGAGGCCGCCCTGCATAAAGGTTCTCGATTTCCTGCCGCCACGCATCCAGACGTTTCAGCTTTTCCGGACCAGTCCCTGGTTCATCCGCGATATCATCGACTTCCCGGCAGAATGCATAGATCGCGTACATGGCTGCACGCCGGTCCGCCGGCAAGACACGCATCCCCAACCGAAAAGACGACCCTGATCGTTCGACAACCTGGCGCGCATGCTCAATTGCGGCAGCCTCATCGAACGGTGCAGAACCGTCGCTTCCCGGGTTCGGTTGTTTTTCCGCGGTTGAAAGCAAATTTGCCATCGCCTGTTCGATCTCAAAAATATGCGCCGTGTTCGCGGATAGGCTCCCAGCCAACGCGGCGCGCAACCTTGTATAGCAGAATCAGCCGGACCGGCGAACCACATCCCAGACAGCGCCGACGCCACAGCAAAGATATTGCGGACGCCGCAGGACGACCCGTTCCGCCAGCGGATCCCGGTCGCGTAATTCCAGAATCAGGCGGTTCGCAATCCGGACAATCATTGCCGCTTCCAACGCGAAACGCCGGTTCTGCAACTGCCCCGCCAGGGGTTGCGCAACGCGCATGAGGTCTGCAGTCAGATCAAGGCAGCGATCAATGACCCGCCGCAAACCGCTATCAGTCGTCACGCCATCCAGCGCCGCCGTCGTAATACCCGCTTCGGCCATCCAGTCACCGGGCAAATAGACCCGGTCCATTGTCCGAAAATCATCCTGGCAATCCTGCAGATGGTTGATGACCTGCAGCGCCGCACAAAGCGCATCGGACGCCGGATACGCGTGCCTGGATTCACCGTGCAGGTCTATCAGGTAACGGCCAACAGGGGCTGCCGATAATCGGCAATACCCCATCAGCTCATCCCAATCGGCATAACGGGACTGCACCGCATCCTGCTTGAAGGCGTTGATCAGGTCGATGCAATGCTGCGGATCGACACCCGTTGCGGCCATGCTGTCACGTATCGCATTTGCTTTGGCATATGCAGGGTCCGCGCCACCGGGTTCCCGCAAGGCGTGCTCGAATCCGGAAAGCCGGTCAATTTTTTGCGCCGCGGGCAGTTCCGGATTATCCGCGATATCGTCTATTGCCCTGGCATAGGCGTAAAATACAGCGACATGCGGCCGCAAGGCCGCCGGAAGCAGCCAGGACCCCACCGGGAAATTTTCGTCACCCGCCTGTTTCCCGGACGGTGTTTCTACTGATTCAGACAAAAGTTCCTCCCGAAAGCGGCAGCTTATTGCTGATAGACACGGCCTTTCCAGCCACCCCCAACGCCCCGCCAATGGCGAACAGCGGAAGAAATCGTCATTGCCGTATAAAGCATACCAGCGAGAGGCAGGAACACAGCCGTATACAGCGGTCGATCATACAATCGCAATGTCGGAATATAGGCGACACACATCAGTATATAGGTGGCTAACCCCGCCAGGACGGTTATGGGCGCCAACCAGCCAAAGGCCAGAACCACCAGCAACGGAACGCCATACACAAGCGCCATACCCATAATGCATCCCATCAGCAGCCAGGGCGAGTAGCGCAATTGCGTATAGGCGCTTCTGGCAACCATGTTCCAGATTCCACTGAATCCGCCATAAGGACGTGTGGAACGGGTCTTCGCATCCAGACTCAGCGAAAGACGGCCACCCGCATCTGCGAGACTTCGGGCCAGGGCACAATCGTCAATCAATGCGCCCTTGATCGCATCCATTCCCCCTGACCGGTGCAGCGCGGAACGGCGCACCAGCATACAGCCCCCGGCCGCTGCCGCCGTATCCCGGGTATCATCATTGACCCGGCTGAACGGATAGAGCATCTGAAAAAAGAAAACGAAGGGCGGTATCAAAAACCGTTCCCAGAAGCCCTTCGTCATCAACATCACCATGATCGATACCAGGTCTTTGCCTTCGGTTTCAGCGGTGTGAACCAGGCGCCGCAGGTTCGAAGGGGCATGTTCAATATCGGCATCGCTGAACAGAATATATCGCGCCTGCGGGGCGATACTGTCTGCGTGCGCCACCCCCTGCGCCATCGCCCAGACCTTGCCTGTCCAGCCCGGCGCAAGGGGGGCACCGTCCACCACGGCCAGGCGATCGGCATGCCCGGCCTCCTCGGCCGCCGCGCGGGCAATCGCCGCCGTGCCATCATTGCTGTTGTCATCAACCAGAACGATTGAAACCGGGCGCGAATAGTCCTGCTGCTGCAACGACAAAACCGTACGGCTAATGACATCGGCCTCATTGCGTGCCGGGATGACCACAAGAACATCCGGCCATTCCGGTAGATCGGGATTTGGCAATTCGTTGGCCGACAGGGTGCTCCGCCAGAAACCGCCATGAAAGAAGACAAGATAGACCCATGCGGCACATGACATCACGGCCAGAATTGCAGCGACGTAAATCAAGGGTCACACGCGGAATACATACTCTTTGCCCGTCTCCCGCTCCACATCAGGCGGGAAACTCTTGCGCTTGTCCGCATAATACTGTGCACGGTGGTCGCCGTCGGCACGCCGGTTGTAGGTCACGTACAGGACACGACGGGGCGATTGCGTAAGATTTGGCGCTGACCGATGGGGCGCATAGGAATCAAACAGAACCACATCACCGGGCTGAGTCGGACAGGAGTGGTATTTGATCTCGCTGCCTTCGCCGTCATCCAGCGGTTGCCACTCGTTGCCGATCAGCCCCCTGTCATGCCATCCGGCTGCCATTTCCAGGCAACCATTCGTCGTCGTCGCCGCATCGATACTGACCAGTGCCGTAATGTGAAAATCCGAATAGACGTTCCAGCCTGCCTGCGCATCCTGATGCGCCTTGAAGCCGTCGCCGCCCGGCATCTTCATATTGATCTTTTCCTTGAAAAGAACCGCGGCTTCGCCAAGCAATTGTGACACTGCATCAATCATGGCGCCGGTCCGGATCAGATCGTCAAAACCGGCATGGAACGGACAGAAATTTTCGACCCGGGACACGACACGGTCCGCACCAGCAATCAGGCTGTCTTCATAATAGACCATGTGTTCACCCGGCAACTCGGGCCAACCGAGGATTTCTTCCGTCCATGTGGCAATTTTGCCGACACTCGCCACGTCGTACATTGCCGGGACGATGACATAACCGTCTCGCCGAAAAGACCGAATCTGTTCTTCTGTCAGCATTGCGTACGGGCCTTCAATTCCGTCGATTCAGATTGCGAATTTATATAGATGGCTCCACCACTTATCTCGCATGCAAAGACTAGCGCTGCAAGAGCTGGCGCGGACCCTCTGACGAAAATTAACCATATCGCTTCAGGTTTCGTTAACACGGTAACGGCATACTCCGCACGAATTCTAAGTAGCCGGGAACGGATCCATGCAGGCCATCGATTTGTTGGCAAACAGCATTCCACAATTTGAAGCCAATATCGACGACCACGAAACGATCGTCGCCGCCTTCGATAAGCTGAGAGTCGCCGTCTCAATTTTTGATGAGAACGACTGCCTGACCTATTGCAACACGCATTTTCGGTTTATTTTTCAATCATTTCAGGCCCTGGACCGGCTGATTGGCAAGTCCTACGCAGAATTGCTTCGCTGCAAGCTCGACAATAACGAAATTGCCGGGACCCAGGTCGTGGAAGACCCGGACGCCTGGATTGCCTATCGGATGACGTTACGCAAACGCCCGATGGAAACACCGCTGGAAGAACGTCTCACGGATGGCCGCTGGATCCGCATCAACGAAAGAGCATTGGATAATGGCGGAACGATCCGGATGTACACGGATATTACCGCAACGAAAGTCAATGAATACCGGTTCCTGAGTGCCGTCGAGGACAGCCGCGACGCACTCGCATTCTGGGATCAACGGGACCGCCTCATCATGCGCAACGATGCGTTTGAGGAATTGTTTTATACGCCGGGCGAAAACCTCGTGCCGGGCGTTGCTTTCGACGACGTACTGCGCGTCGCTGCCGAATATCACTTTCATATCGAAGATTGCCAAGCCAGCGATTGGATTGAGGCTCGTGTCGAGCGCCACCGTCTACCGGATCATCGGGAAATGTGGCGACACAAGGACGGTCGATGGTTTCTGGTCAACGAGCACCGGTCGCGAGACGGCGGTGTTGTAACGCGCCTGTCAGACGTCACCGAGGTCAAGGAAAACGAACTCGCGATGATCGAGCGCGGCACGACCCTGTCCGGCGCCGTGCATCAGCTCGAAATGTCCAAGGTCATGTTCGAAAAACAGGGCGCCGAGCATGTCAACGCCATCGAAGAACTGGCCATTGCAAAGACAGATCTGGAATCTGCCAATGCCAGCCGGTCGCGGTTTCTCAGCATCATCAGCCATGAACTTCGAACACCGATGAATGCGATCATCGGTTTTTCGGAAATCATTAAAAACGAAATGCTGGGCCCGTTGGGTACCGAGAAATATGTCGAGTATGCTGGTGACATTTTCACCAGCGGTCAGCATCTGTTGTCATTGATCAACGACCTGTTGGACATGTCAAAGGTCGAGGCCGGAAAATGGCAACTCCATCGAAGCGACGTCAATATCGAATCCCTCGTCCTTTCGTGTTGCAGACTGATGTCGGAACAGGCGGCAAGCGCCGAAATCAGCATCGAACATTCCTTCACCGATATTCAGGGGCCTATCCATATCGACGAGCGGGCAATCCGACAGGTTCTGCTGAACCTGCTCTCCAATGCCCTGAAATTCACCGGTCGTTGCGGCATTGTTGCCGTCACCACCGCGATTTACGACAATTTCCTGACAATCTCGGTCGCGGACAATGGCGTCGGCATCCAGAACAGGGATCTGGCGCGCGTCTTCAAGCCGTTTGAGCAAGGGGAAAACAACCTGAACCGCACCCATGAGGGAACGGGACTGGGGCTGTCCCTGTGCAAATCACTGATCGAACTTCATGGCGGCACAATTCATCTCGAAAGCCACGAAGGCGAAGGGACTGTTGTAACCTTTGTGCTGCCATTGCTATTTGATCCGCAGGCGGATCAATCAGCCCCACACTCCATCCCGCTGGTCGATTCAGCTTAGCCGCAAGAGGCGTGCATCGGGGGCCGGGGGCTAAACCGCCGCAGACCGCTCAGACGCGGCGATAGGCGTGGTACCGTCCAGGTTCAACATCCTGCGGCAACGGTATCGGCGTCAATTCCGGCACCGTATCAAGCGCCTGGTCACACAACACGAGACCTCCCGACACAAGCAATCCCGGAATTTTCGGGCCAATTTCACGGACATTCCGCGCCGTCGCCGCGGCGTCGCCATAACCGATATCCGCATGCACCAGTATCCCATTCGGGCCAAGCCGGTCCGTCGCCGTCAGCAGCGTTTCGGACATCGGCCCCAGAAACATATGCGCACTATCAGGGCGGCAGTCCGGATGCGAAGCCACTTCCAGGTCGAAAACATAAATATCCCGGTCCGGGAAAAGATCGCGCAGATGATCATATGTCCGGCCATTGCCCAAACCGAGCTCAAGGATATGGCCATCATTGCCACGCAAGGCCTCCGCCGCCGCGTTCAGGCAGCTGCGCTGCGCCTTAAGGCGCTCGATAACCGTATCCAGTCGCGTCATATTCCTGATCGCCTTTGCCTGCGTTGCAGGTCAGCTCTGCGACTTGGCAACAGCTTCGCGAAGCCGTGCCGTTGTCTGTTCAAGGCGGTGCGCCAGTTCGCGCATGATCTCCACGGCGATTTCCGGAAACTCGACAATCAGGTTGAAAAACAGGTCCTTTGAAATGCGGAGAGTCGTCAACTGGGACTTGGCGCGGACCGTCGCCGTTCGCGGCACATCGCAAAGGATGGCAATTTCACCAACAATTTCGTTCTGTTTCAGTGTCGCGACAACCAATGGCCCGCCCGGTGTGTCGATAATAACATCGGCTTCACCACCGATAATAATATATGCCGCATCGCCGGAATCGCCCTGTTCGAAGACAACATCCTCTGGACTGTATGTCAGCCGCTCGCTTGTAAATGCCAGCAACTTCAGCTTCGACGCATCGATCTTGGCAAAGAGCGGGATGTTCCGAAGGAGTTCAACTTCCTGCTGTAAGCTCATTATTCTTCTCCTGGACCTCAGCCGGCCGAAAGCAGTGACTGAAATTCGCCATCTGCCGTACTCAATTCATCGAACGAACCGGTTTCGACAATTCGTCCCGACTTTAGCACAACAGTCTTACTGAAATATTTTGCATCTGAAACGCGGTTGAGGATCCACAATACGCCCCGGCCTTCGCAATCCCGCAGGATATTTTCCATCACCGTGTTCTGGCTGAGCGCGTCGAGATTGGCCGATGCCTCATTCAGGATCAACATGTCGGGCCGGCGGATCAGGCAACGCGCGATCGCCAGTTTCTGCCGCTGGCCCTGCGACAACCGTGCGCCGCCATTACCTGCCTGAAAGTCGAGGCCGGCCGCGGTCACCGTTTCACGCAACTCCAGTTCATCAACGACTTCACTGATCAATTTGCCGACCTTCGCCTCTGCCTGCGCCTGACCATAAGACACCTTTCCGAACAGGATATTATCCTGCAGGGTCGCGGCCGGGTTGTAGGCATCCGCATCGAAGAAGGCGATCGCCTCGCGCAAATCTTCGGGCAGCCCCTCCGCAAAGACCCGTCTGGCCTCCAGGATGCGTGGCATCATCTGATCATCAATCAAATCAAGGCGGTGCCGTGCCCGGATCAGCTTGAAGGGCAGGGATACAAGCCGGCGACGATCTTCCACCGTCAACCCTTCAGGCCCCCGCGCTGCACGGCCTAGTATGGCCTGGAACTCGGGCAGATCGTCAGATTCGATGAAACTGAATTGCTCAAAGAACTCATGCCCGGGCGGCAGGCCCGCGAACAGTTCCAGCATCGTCTGCGCCACCTGCGTCCCCATATCAAGGAAGTCAGCACTCAAATTCACCTTGTCGAGGACCACCTGCATATAGGCGCTGTCGGCCAGGTTCTCGAGGTCAAACGCATTCCCGATCGGGAGGCCAAAAAGAATATTCTCGGCAACCGACGCATTCGAATTATACGTTTCGATATCGAAAGGTTCTATCAACTGCGCCACGGCCGGGTCCGATAACCTGCCGCGCAATGCGGCGCGTGCGGACATAATGAGTTCAGCCGTTTCGGGCTGGCGCTCCGGATCAATCACGCCGCGCAATCCAAACCTGTAAACTTCATCGTCCATATCGACAATCTGCAGGATTTCGATCAAACGATGCTGCAGCCCATTCAGGTCTTCGACACCGGCTTCTTCATAGTCTACCCAGTCCGAATGGTAGTCATATGGTGAATTCCCCGTGGTAACCGCCTCTTCCAGGTCCGTCACATGCTCGGCTGAATCCTGGTTGGCCGGGCGCAACGAACGATGCTTCAGGCCATACAGGATATTATCGCCAATCGAAGCCGCCTGCAGATAAGGGCTGGCATTCACATAGGCGATCCGGCGACCGGTCACAGACTCGGGAAGGTTCGAAAGGTCGCTGCCACCGAACTTGATCGTCCCGGATGTCGGCCTGACGAGCCGGGCCAGCACCGCGCCGAGTTCGGTTTTACCGCTGCCGCCATCACCGACAAATGCTGTATGCGCCGTTGTCGAAGTCGTCAGTGACACAGCATCCAGAGTGCGCACACCGTCTTCATCCGCAAGGCCGATATTGCTCAGGACCAGATCACCCCTGATCGGCGGTGGCCCCTCGGGCTCCGCGATCTGAAGCTCTTCGTCAAGCATGCCCTGTGGTTCGAACTGCTCGATCACCTGTTCGTATTTTATGCGAACGTCTTCCTTTTGCTGATACCAGCTCAACAATTCCTTCCAGGGGCTGGCTAGCTCCTTGTAGGCATTCAGAACGGCAACAAGCGCGCCGACCGTCAGGTCACCCTGAATGACCAGATAGCCGCCGATCGAAAAGAAGAAAAATGGCGTAAGTTTGTCGATGAAATTATTGAGGAACTTAATGAAGAACTTGCGCCGATAGATATCGTACCGGATGTCATAGATGGCGCCCAACCGGTTGGCGAACCGGGACAGCTCATAAAATGACGTATCATGCGCGTGAATTTCGCTGATCCCTGAAATGGACTCACCCAGGTGATCGGACAGGCGACGGACATTTTGAACGCGTTGCTTGCCCAGCGCGTTCACCCTCTTCTGCAGCTTCGGGATAATGTAACCCTGAATCGGAATCATCCCGGCGGCAGCGAGACCCAGCACCCAGTCCTGCATCAGGATATAGCCAACGATCAGCAGCAACTGGCCGCCAAAGAACAATGGATCAGCATATGCAATGCCGATAAACCCGCCCAAAGGCTCCACCTCCGCGGTGACCATTGGAATCACTTCGCCCTGGCTGACTTTCTTGAAATGCGGCGTCGGGAACCGAAGAATTCGGGAATACAGTTGATATCGCAGGCGCCGAAGCAGCCTTTCACCCAACCGGCCCTTGTAAACACTGATGTAATATTTGAAGCCGCCGGTAATAAATACCAGGGCGAGATAGGCAAAACTCAATATCATCAGATAGGTGAGCTGCGTGACATCGAGCGGAATCTCAAAGCCAAACAAGGGCACGTCAAAAGGCGGCGCTGCGCCGTCGCTCCTGATTGCCCTGTTAACGATGATCTTTGGCAGATCAAGCGTTACAAACAGAAATGGGTAGAATGCGATAATGACAAAAAGCAATACGATCTGCTGCCGCAGACTGTAACGCAGAATGTATTTGAAGATACTGCTTTCCATGGATCGGCGCTGCGACCTCCGCCGTGCACGACTGAATTCCCTTATTGGGACACCTTAGCGCAGCATCCTTCGAGGGTAAACGTTTAGAAATTGATCATTTTTGATCGATATCATTCAAATAAATATTATCCCCTGTTTAATTCTGACCTTTTGATTACTCTGTTAAGCATGCAATAGTAGGATCAAATGACTGTTGGCGGGGAGAGTAAAGGGGATCGGGGCATGAGCGGAGACCATCGCCCGCCGCGGGTACTAGTATATAGTCATGATTCGTTCGGGCTGGGCCATTTGCGCCGTTGCCGCGCGATCGCGCACGCCATGTGCGAAGACAACGAAGAACTGTCCGTCCTGATTCTGTCCGGTTCGCCGATTATTGGCAGTTTCGATTTTCGGTCCAGGGTCGATTTCGTTCGCGTTCCCGGCGTCATCAAGTTGCGCAACGGGGAATACACGTCCCTGACTCTGCCTATGGCAATCGAAGATGCGATTGAAATGCGCGCATCGATCATTCGCCATACGGCCGAAGTCTTTGACCCGGATATCATGCTGGTCGACAAGGAGCCTTCCGGTCTGCGGGGCGAGCTCTCCGAGACGCTGGAAGTCATGAAGCAGCGTGGCACGCATATCGTTCTTGGTTTGCGCGACGTGCTGGATGACCCCCTGCAGTTGCGGGCGGAGTGGAAGCGGAAGAACGCCGCCGCAGCGCTGGAGGAATATTACCACGAAATCTGGGTGTACGGCCTGCCGCAAATCTGCGAGCCGCTGGACGGCATAGAATTGGCCGCATCGACACGGCGCAAGACAACCTATACCGGCTACCTGCAGCGTTTTGCTGATACTCAAACGGTTTCCGAACTGCCCTTCATCAAGCGCGACGACCCGTTCATTCTTGTAACGCCCGGTGGCGGTGGCGATGGAGAGGAACTGGTCGACTGGGTTCTTCGCGCCTATGAATCAGACAGTTCCCTGCCGCATAGGTCCGTTATCGTCCTTGGCCCGTTCATGCAGTCAGACCGCCGGGCCGAATTCATCGCGCGCACGGACAAACTGTCAAAAGTCGAAGCCATTACCTTCGACGCGCATATGGAAAGCCTGATGGTCAAGGCAATCGCGGTCGTGGCGATGGGCGGATACAATACGTTTTGCGAAATCCTGTCATTCGACAAACGCGCCCTTATCGTGCCGCGGACTGAACCCCGCCGCGAACAGCTAATCCGGGCCAGCCGGGCAGCGGAATTGGGACTTTTGACCATGTTGCGCGGCGACGACGATCGAAAAGCCGACGTCATGGCAACCGCATTGCGCCATCTGCCACAGCAGGACCCGCCGTCTCGGTCGGTTGTGCCCGGGCTGATGGCTGGTCTTGAAAACGTGAATATCCTGACCCGGCGCGCTCTCGGCCTTAAAAAACGCCCGTCCCTGGCCCGGAAGCGCGCCTGACACCGTGTCCGTTCAATTTATTCTGAAAGGGTACCCTCGCCTTTCGGAAACCTTTATTGCCCAGGAAATCCTGGCACTCGAACGGCGGGGCCTCGAGATCAATATCGCATCACTGCGCCACCCGACCGATGACAGGGTTCATCCGATTCATCGCGATATCAGGGCAGAAGCACTGTACCTGCCGGAATACCTGTACCAGGAACCCGAACGCGTGCGGGATGCCCGCGCCGCGGCGCAGCGTCTTCCGGGCTATCAAACCGCGTATGCCTGCTTTCGCGCGGATTTAAAGCGGGATCCCACCCGGAACAGGATCAGGCGCTTCGGGCAGGCCTGTGTCCTGGCCCACGAGCTGCCCGAAGGTGTCACACGACTGCACGCCCATTTTCTGCATACGCCGGCATCCGTCGCCCGCTACGCCGCCATGATGACCGGCCTGCCATGGAGCTGTTCTGCCCACGCCAAAGACATCTGGACAACACCGGAATGGGAGATGCGGGAGAAACTGGCGGATCTGGATTGGCTCGTTACCTGCACCGCCGCCGGCGCGGATTTTCTGGCGGGATTGGCACCGGGGAAAGATACCGTCTCGCTGGTCTATCACGGGATCGATTTTTCCCGCTTCCCGCCGCCCCCTGACGCCCGACCGGGCCTCGACGGGCAGGCGGCACCCGTCACGATCCTTTCCGTCGGCAGGGCAGTGGGGAAGAAAGGCTATGATGATCTGCTGACAGCGCTTTCTCGGTTGCCAGCCGATATTAACTGGCGCTTCCGTCATATCGGGGGCGGGCCATTGCTGGAAACCCTGAAAGCGCAGGCACAGCAGCTTGGAATTGCGGCACATGTCGAATGGTACGGCGCCCGCGCGCAGGAAGATGTGCTGGACGCATTGCGGCACGCGGATATTTTTGTTCTCGCCAGCAAGACAACCGATGACGGAGACCGCGATGGCTTGCCAAACGTCCTGATGGAAGCCCAAAGTCAGTGTTTGCCCGTTCTTTCAACCATGGTCTCAGGCATTCCCGAACTCATTCACCACGACACGACCGGACTGCTGGTTCCGCCCGGCGATGCGTTGGCCATTGCAACGGCGCTTGAACGGCTGATCCGCAACCCTTCGGAGCGACGGCGCCTCGCCGACGCGGGACTGGACCGTGTGCATTCGCAATTTTCGATGGACCATGGCGCGGATACCCTGGCGGCGCGGTTCCTTCGGGATCCCCAATCCGCCGCGGCCTGATGCGCGTCGCGTTCTATTCGCCGCTTAAACCGCCGTCCCACCCGATTGCATCGGGCGACCGACGGGTGGCCCGGTTGCTGCTCGCCGCCATCCGGCAGGGCGGTAACGATGCCTTCGTAGCATCGACGTTACGCGCATTCGAAGGCGCCGGCGATCCAAAGCGGCAGCATCTTATCCAGCGCCGGGGTGAAGCCATCGCCCGCCGCCTGATAACGAAATTTGAATCCAATCCACCGGACCTGTGGTTCACCTATCACCTCTATCACAAGGCGCCTGACTGGGTCGGTCCCGCCGTATGCGAGGCATTGTCCATCCCCTACGTCGTGGCTGAAGCCAGCATTGCACCCAAACAGGCCGACGGACCCTGGTCCGAAGGCTACAATGCTGTTCTGTCGGCCGTACGCCGCGCATCGCGCATCATTACGCTGAACCCGGACGACCGCGCGTGCATAGAGCCGGTTGTCGGATCGCCGGAACGTATCGTCATGCTGCCGCCGTTCATTGATACCCGTCCCGTGCGACGCACCGTCGCGAAACGGGTCGGGCATCGAACGGACCTATCCAGACAGCTGGGCATTCCCACATCCGATATCTGGATTGCGGTATCCGCGATGATGCGCCCAGGGGATAAACTGGAATCATACCGCGTCCTGGGGCGGGCCATGCAAAGACTTCAGGACGTGCCATTACGCTGGCTCGTTGCCGGCGACGGCGCGGCACGCGGGGAAGTCGAAGCGGCGTTGGACGCCGGCACGGTCAGCTATCTTGGCTCACTGGGGCGCCGCGACATGGACAACCTTCACGCCGCAGCGGACGTCGCGGTCTGGCCGGCAATCCGGGAAGCCTTCGGCATGGCGCTGCTGGAAGCCCAGGCGGCCGGCTTGCCGGTTGTTGCGGGCCGCTCACCGGGTGTTGCACAGATTGTCGCCGACGGCGAAACCGGCTTGCTGACAACGCCCGGCGACGACAAGATGCTGGCCGACGCCGTACGGATACTCGCCGGCAACGCGGAGCAACGACGCAGCATGGGACAAGCAGCGATGAAAAAGGCCGAAAACCAACACGATATCAGCTCTGCCGCCAGGCAAATCGGGCGCGTGCTGCAGGAAGCGGAAGGGACAAGGAAATGACGTTGCTTGCCGTTATCCGCCACGGCCCCACCCACTGGAATGAAACCGGAATTGTACAGGGGCGCAGTGATATCCCACTCAGCGAGACTGGCCGCAGCCTTGTCGGTAGCTGGCAGGTACCGGAAGCATTCACGGAATACGAATGGGTGACGAGTCCGTTGGTCCGAGCCGCCGAAACCGCAAAGATCCTGAGCGGACAGCCGCAACCAACCGACCACCGGCTCGTTGAAATGGACTGGTCTGCGTGGGAAGGCATGAAACTGCCGGATCTGCGCGCGCAATTGGGCAACCTGATGAAAGCCTGGGAGGCCGAAGGATTGGACTTCCGGGCACCCGGCGGGGAAAGCCCCCGTGACGTGCAGGATCGTTTAAGGCCGTTTCTGGCAGAACGCGCCGCGGTCGGCACACCGACAGTTGTGGTTTGCCACAAGGGTGTCATCCGGGCGCTGTACGCAATGGCGGTATCATGGGACATGACCGACAAACCGCCGGAGAAGCTGCAGGATAATTGTACCCATGTTTTCCGACTGGAACCGGATGGCTCGCCGCAACCCCATCAACTCAACCTGCCGATGACGACCACTGAAGAATGACGGCATCGCATCGCAAGCGGGTGATGTTTTATGTCCAGCACCTGCTGGGCGTCGGGCATCAGGCGCGCGCCGCCGCTATCACGCGTGCGATGCAGGCAAACAATCTTGAAGTCCACTATGTTTCCGGGGGATTCGATGAATCCCGGCAGGACCTCGGCGACGCCCGGTACGTTCAGTTGCCGCCAGCCCGGACGGCGGATGCATCCTTCACCACGTTACTGGATGTCAACGGGCAGCCGGTCGATACCGCCTGGGAAAACAGGCGTCGGCAGGCCCTTCTGGATACCTACGCCGCGATAGCGCCGGATGTGCTACTTGTCGAAAGCTTCCCGTTCGGTCGACGCCGTTTCCGATTCGAACTGCTTCCCTTACTGGAAGCCGCAAACGGAAAATCGGCCATTGCGGCCTCTGTACGGGATATCCTTGTTGAACGAGACGACCCCAAACGAACGCAATGGATCATCGACACCGCACGGTCGTTTTTCAATACCATCATCGTCCATGGTGACCCGGCGGTCGCTCCATTCTCGGACACATTCGCCGGTGCCGATGCCATCGCCGACATGATCTGTTATTCCGGCTATGTCACCGCACCACCGGTCACCGCAACGGAACCGCGAACTGAGTCAGTCCTTGTTTCGGCCGGAGGGGGCGCCGTCGGTGGACCACTGTTGCGTACGGCAATAGCGGCACGGCCTTTGACAAAATTGGCAAATGCGCCCTGGCAGCTGGCGACCGGACCAAATATGGCCGAATTCGATCGAAAATCACTGATTGTGCCGCCTGGTGTGACGGTGGACACATTTTTTTCAAATTTCAGGCATATTTTAACCAAAGTTACGGTATCGGTAAGTCAGGCAGGGTATAATACCGTCATGGATCTATACACTACTGGTACCCGCGCCGTTCTGGTTCCTTTCAGCAGCCATGGTGAAACCGAACAATCGCGGCGGGCTGAAATTCTCGCTGGGAGAGGTCATTTTCAGGTTGTTCCGGAAGAATCCCTCACGCCGGAAACGCTGGCCAGGGCAATTGACCGTGCGCTCGACGCCGCCCCGCCCGACCCGGCAGGTATACATTTCAATGGCGCACACAGAACGGCCGAGATCGTGGCCGCGCTCGCAGGTGGCAAGCCGCCACCCCATTCACTGTAGGCAGCGCATGTCCGCCCCGTTGCACGCACATAACCAGACAGCCTGGTCCGAATTCCTCGCGGAACTGGACACCTGGGCCGCGTCCGGTCGTCGTGCTGAATTCTGGTGGCGGGATGACGACGCAACCAAACCCGGCCCGGCGCTGGATCGCCTGATTGCCATCACCGGCGCAAATCCTCTAGCTCTCGCCGTTATCCCGGCGTCGGCAACAGCAGAACTCGCCAGCGTGACGCGCGACTACCCGAATATTGACGTCGTGCAGCATGGGTTCGCCCATACCAACCACGCGCCTATCGGCGAGAAAAAGGCTGAATTCGGGGCGCACAGGCCAATCCAGGTCATGCGAAACGAAATACTGGAAGGGCGCAAACGCCTGACCGAACTGTTTGGCGCGACCTTCACCGCCGTCTTCGTGCCCCCCTGGAATCGCATCGCGAGTTCGGTCGCGGCGGCGCTGGAAGCCTGCGAATTTTCGCGGCTTTCGACGTTTGGCAGCACCGACCCGAATGCCATACCGAAACAAATCAATTGCCACATCGACATTGTAAACTGGCGTGGCGGCCGCGGGTTTTTGGGCGTCGAACCTGTTCTGGATGCCTTTACCGCCCTGCTTTCCGGCATCCGGACGGGCGCGTTACCCGTCGAATTGCCTGTTGGCCTGTTGACCCATCACCGCGACCATGACGATGCCGGCTGGCTATTTCTCGAGGAACTGGCCCCCGTTCTGGCGGACCACCCGGGAGTCAATTGGCTGCCTGTTGTCCCGGAAAAGGGAGCGCGCTGAAATGGAGCTGCGGTATCCCCTAAAGAGCCTTTATGGCGACTACCTGCGGGCACTGATCGGGATGGTTATTCTTGGAACGCCGTTCTTTTATTCCCTTATTAACGGCAGCTTTGTCGTGACCACTATCATGGGCATGCTGCTCTCGTTATTCCTCATCTTCGGGATACGGACCTATTTTCGCCAGATAACCATAATATCGGTCGGCGACGACGGTATCGCGTCAAGCGGCCCTTTTGGCCGTCGGCTCGCGTGGAACGATCTTGTGCAGGTCGATTTACGGTATTATTCGACCCGTCGCGAAAAAGCGGGAAAAGGCGACGGTTGGATGCAGATGAAAATCTGCGATTCGGGGGGATGCATGAAATTCGATTCTTCTTTGCAACATTTTAACGACCTTGCCGCAAAAGTTGCCGCTACGGCGTTTCAGAACAATGCGGAAATGTCAGAGACAACAATAGAAAACTTCACGGCAATGGGCATAACCATTGCAATTCCGGAAGAGGCTGTGGAATGACGTCTGCCGAAAATCTGCTGACGGTCGAGAACCTGAAAGTGCAGTTCAAGCTGCAGAAAGGATATGTCGAGGCGGTAAAGGGCGTTTCTTTCCGCATTAAACCGGGATCGACCGTCGCGCTGGTTGGCGAGTCCGGCTCGGGAAAATCCGTCATATCCCAGGCAATCATGGGTATTCTGCCCAAGGCAGCGCAAATCGCCGGCGGACGGATCCTGTTTAACGACCCGGCCAAACCTGGCGAAACGGTTGATATTGCAGCACTGAATCCCGAGCATGCACCGATGCGCGCCATTCGCGGCGACCGCATTTCGATCATTTTTCAGGAACCGATGACCTCCCTGTCGCCGCTTCATACTGTCGGCGACCAGATCGGCGAGGCCCTGCATCTGCATCGGCAATGCTCGAAACCTGAAGGGGAAGAACTGACCAGGGATATGTTGCGCCTGGTCGGATTTCCCGACCCTGCCCGGGCACTCAGAACCTACCCGTTCGAGCTTTCCGGCGGCTTGCGGCAGCGCGCGATGATTGCGATGGCGCTAATCTGCCGCCCCAGCCTGCTCATCGCCGATGAACCGACGACCGCGCTCGACGTGACCATTCAGGCCCAGATCCTGAAACTGATGGTCGACCTGCAATCCGGATTCGGCATGGCCGTTCTGATGATCACGCACGACCTCGGCGTCGTCGCCAACATGGCCGATGAAATCGTCGTCATGTATCACGGCGAGGTCATGGAATCCGGAACGCTCGATCATATTTTCCGCGACGCGCAGCACCCGTATCTCAAGGCCCTGCAGCATGCCGTACCACGCTTCGATATGAAGCCTGGCGAAAAGCTGACGCCCATCCGGGAAATCAAACCGGCGCGCGGCTTCCTGCATGAAGCCAAGAAGCCCTGGCCGGAAGGCGCGGATGCCGCCGGACCGTTGCTCAACGTAAAGAACCTCCGAAAAGAATTCGTGATCCGTAAAAGCGGCTGGTTCGGTTCCAGTGACGAAGACCGCGTCGTTGCGGTGGACGACGTCAGTTTCGAGATCGCCCGCGGCGAATGCCTTGGCCTTGTCGGGGAGAGCGGCTGCGGCAAGACAACCCTGTCGAAAATGCTCATGCGCGCCATTTCGGCCGATAGCGGCAGCGTGACCTTCAATGACCACGGTACAGCACTGGATGTGCTGGGGCTGGACAAGCAGGCACTGAACCCCTTCCGACGCAAGATGCAGTTCATTTTTCAGGATCCCTATTCTTCCCTGAACCCCCGCATGACCGTTTTCGATATCATCACCGAACCCCTGGTCATTCACGAAATCGGCGATGACAGCAGCCGCCGCCAATGCGCGCGGGAACTGATGGAACTCGTCGGCCTTGATATCCGGCATCTGAACCGGTATCCGCACAGTTTTTCCGGCGGCCAGCGCCAGCGCATCGGTATCGCGCGGGCGCTTGCGCTGCAACCCGACCTGTTGATCTGTGACGAACCCGTCTCTGCACTGGACGTTTCGGTCCAGGCGCAGGTCCTGAATCTGCTGAAGGATCTTCAGGACGAGCTGGGCCTTACCTATCTGTTCATTTCGCACAACCTCGCGGTTGTGGACTACATCGCCGACCGAATTGCGGTGATGTGCCGGGGTCGCCTGGTGGAAACCGCACCCTGCGCCGAGCTGTTCCGCAACCCGGTGCACCCCTATACGCAGGCGTTGCTGCGCGCCGTTCCGGAACCGAACCCGGACAATAAACTCGATTTTTCGGCCATCCTGGGAGAGCGCGCGTCGATCCCGTCAGCATGGCCGGCACCGTTTACCGAAGACGGCGCCGCACGACCGGTATTGCGCAGCATTGGCGCCGGACATGCTGTTCGCGCCCAGCCCGAAGCAGACCTCGGAGCATGGATGTCATGACACACTGGATCAAACGTTGCACCGCAATCGGCCTCGTCGTGGCGATGCCGGAACTCGCGGCGGCGATGACGTATATGGAAACGCCCTCCCTGGCACCCGCCGTCGCAAGCGGCGCGCTGCCACCCGTCGCAAAACGGTTACCCGCCGTCCCGCAGATTGTGCCAATGGACAAAGCCGATCAATCGATTGGCCGGCACGGTGGTTCCGTGAATACCATCATGGCCCGGTCAAAGGATGTCCGGCTGATGGTCGTTTACGGCTATGCGCGGCTGGTAAAATTCAACCGAAACCTGGAAATCGTTCCCGACATCCTTGCAGGCATCGACGTTGTCGAGGGCCGGGAATTTACGATGCGGTTGCGGCCGGGGCATAAATGGTCCGACGGCAAGCCGTTCACCTCTGCAGATTTCCGCTATTACTGGAAAGATGTCGCCGGCAACGATTTGCTTTCACCGACCGGTCCCCCGACATCGCTGCGTGTCGACGGTGAACTGCCGACCGTAACCTTTATTGATGAAACAACGGTCCGGTACACATGGTCGAAACCGAACCCGGCATTCCTTCCGGCACTGGCCAGCGCGACGCCGCTTTATCTTTATCGCCCGGCCCATTACCTCAAGCAGTTCCACGCTTCGTATAATGACGAAGCGAAGCTGAACGCAAAGGCCAAGGAAAAGGGTCAGCGGAACTGGGCGTCGCTCCATAACAAGGAAGACCACGCCTACCGCAACCAGAACATCAATCTGCCGTCGTTGCAGCCCTGGACCAATACGACGGAAGGGCCGGCCGAGCGCTTTGTTTTCGAACGCAACCCGTTCTACCACAAGGTCGACCCCGAAGGACGGCAGCTGCCCTATATCGACCGTTTCATTTTGAACATGGCCAGCGGCAAAATCATTCCCGCCAAGGTCGGCACCGGACAATCCGATCTGCAGGCCCGCTATCTGCGGTTTGACAACTTCACCTTTCTGAAGCGCAACGAGGTCAAGAGCGGCTATTCAACAAGGTTATGGCGGATCGCCAAGGGGTCGCACCTGACCCTGTTCCCCAACCTGAATGCCAATGATCCGGCGTGGCGCAAATTGTTGCGCGACGTTCGGTTCCGCCGAGCGCTTTCGATGGGCGTTGACCGGTTCGAACTGAATAAGGTGATTTATTACGGTCTTGCGCTGCCGGCCCAGAATACGGTTCTGCCGGATAGCCCGCTGTTCAAGGAAGAATACCAGAAAGCCTGGGCGAATTTCGACCTCGCCGCTGCCAACCAGCTTCTGGACGACATCGGACTGACAGAGCGCGACGACCGTGGCGTCCGCCTTTTGCCGGATGGCCGACCACTGGAAATCATCGTGGAATCAACCGGCGAAAGCACCGAAGAAGCAGACGTGCTGGAACTGATCACCGATAGCTGGGCCGCCATCGGCGTCAAGCTGCTGACCAAGCCGTCACAACGAGACGTCATGCGGAACCGGGTTTATGCGGGCGATACCATCATGTCGATTTCCTCCGGCCTCGAAAACGGTGTGCCGAACGCGGATATGGACCCGGAAGGCCTCACCCCGATTCACCAGATTCACTACCAATGGCCAAAATGGGGCCAGTATGCCGAAACAATGGGCCGGATGGGCGAACCTGCCGACATGCCCAAAGCAGTACAGTTGGTCGAATTGCACAAGCAATGGCGCAAGGCGACCAACACCGAAGCGCGCCGGAAAATCTGGGATGAAATCCTCTCGATCAATGCCGACCAAGTTTACACCATCGGCCTGATTTCCGGCGTGCTGCAACCGGTCGTGGTCCGCAACACGCTGCGGAACGTTCCGGAAAAAGGCATCTACAACTGGGACCCAGGCGCCCATTTTGGAATTTACGAACCCGACAGTTTCTGGTTCGCCGAAGAAACCGCGAGCAAATAGAACAGGCGCACGCATATGTTTGGCTACATCATCCGCCGGCTTTTCGTCATGATTCCCACGCTGATCATTATCAGCGCGCTGGTCTTTGTCATTATCCAGTTGCCGCCAGGCGATTATTTCTCGACCTATATGAACGAGCTGCAAAGCCGTGGCGAAGCGATTGACGAAGCCAAGCTGCAATTCATCAAGGAACAGTACGGCTTCGACAAGCCGATGTGGGAGCAATACCTGGTCTGGGTATTCAATATGTTGCAGGGCGACATGGGATACTCGTTCGAATTCAACCGCCCGGTATCCGATGTGGTCGGTGACCGGTTGGCGCTCAGCTTTATCGTTTCCTTTACGACGATCATCTTCACCTGGATCGTGTCCTTCCCCATCGGGGTATATTCCGCCGTTCGTCAGTACAGCATCGGCGATTACAGCCTGACCTTCCTCGGCTTTCTGGGGCTGGCGACACCGAACTTTCTTCTGGCACTGGTGCTCCAATGGTTCGCCTACAGTTATTTCGGCACCTCGATCGGCGGGCTTATGGACCCGGAATATATCGATCAGGGATGGAGCATGGGCAAGTTCCTGTCGGTCCTCGAGCATCTCTGGGTCCCGGTCCTCGTTATCGGCACCTCCGGTACCGCCGGCATGATCCGTCGATTGCGCGCCAATCTTCTGGATGAGCTGCACAAACAGTATGTTACGACCGCCTGCGCGAAGGGCCTGCCGCCCGGCCGGGCGCTGGTAAAATATCCGCTGCGCATGGCGCTCAACCCATTCATCGCTGATATTGGCAACCTGTTGCCAGAGATCATTTCGGGTGCCGCAATCGTCTCGATCGTCCTGTCACTGCCAACCACGGGACCAATGCTGCTGAATGCACTGCAAAGCCAGGATATGTATCTTGCCGGATCGTTCCTGATGTTCCTCGCGGCACTGACCGTTGTCGGTACATTGATTTCCGACCTTGCGCTGGCGGTGCTTGATCCACGTATCCGGCTTGGCGGGGAGGGCGCACGATGACCGATTCGCCAATCGAACATTACGTCAACAAGGCAGAGTTCGACCCGAACACGCTGGTTACGCTGACGCCGGAGCAGGAACGCTTTTATATGGCGTCGCAATGGCAATTGATGTGGTGGAAGCTCAAACGCCACAAACTGGCCGTTATCAGTGGTGTTTTCCTGCTGCTGGTCTATCTGTCGATCACTATCAGCGAAATTCTGTCGCCCTATAATCTGCATGCGCGCAACACTGAATACCTGTATGCGCCGCCGCAGTCGGTACACATATTCCATGATGGCGAATTTGTCGGCCCCTTCGTCTATGGCATGAAGACCAGCCTGAATATGGAAAACCTGCAATGGAACTATGCCGAGGATACAACGCGGGTCCAGCCGATCCGGTTCTTCTGTAGCGGCAATGATTACAAGGGGGCCGATTATTCGTTCTGGGGCCTGGTCCCCGGCTCATTCCATCTGTTTTGTCCGGCAGCCGGCGGCCAGCTTTTCCTGCTGGGTACAGACAGGCTGGGCCGTGACGTATTAAGCCGTGTCCTCTATGGCGCCCGAATTTCGCTGACCGTCGGTCTGATCGGTATCGCAATCAGCTTTATCATGGGGCTGACCATTGGCGGATTGGCGGGATATTACGGCGGCATGACCGATACAATCGTGCAGCGCATTATTGAAATCATCCGGTCCTTCCCATCCCTGCCACTCTGGATGGCGCTATCGGCCATCCTGCCGGTGACCTGGAGTCCGATCCTCGTCTTCGCGGGCATCACGGTCATTCTCGGCATGCTGGACTGGCCGGGGCTGGCCCGCGCCGTGCGGTCAAAACTGCTGGCATTACGGGAAGAAGACTTTTGCACCGCTGCGGAACTGATGGGCGCGAAACCAAGCCGCGTTATCGGCCGACACCTGATGCCCAGCTTCATGAGCCATCTCATCGCATCCGCGACCTTATCGATCCCAAGCATGATCCTGGGCGAAACGGCGCTGAGCTTTCTTGGCCTGGGCCTGCGCCCGCCGATCACAAGCTGGGGTGTATTGCTGAACGAAGCACAGAACATCAATGTCGTAGCGCTTTATCCATGGCTGATGTTCCCGGTCGTGCCGGTCATTCTCGTTGTGCTGGCCTTCCAGTTCTTTGGCGACGGATTACGGGACGCAGCCGACCCCTACAAATAGGAAACCTTCAGCGGCACGCGAGCACCACGGTATCGATCGGATAGTCGACACCGCCGATCATATCGGCGGATCGCTCCTCGCAATCTCCCGTGGCCGCGTACCCTTGTCGTTTCGCAAGCCCGTAGGACTCGCGCGTCGTCAGGGCAACCGTTTCCGCGGTGCGATTGTGTTTCTCCAGCTTTGCGCACAGGTTAACCGGATCGCCGATGACGGTGTATTCTAGGCGCGTTTCATCCCCGACCGCGCCAAAGACGATCCGCCCCGTCACAACGGCAATTCCAATATCGACCGGGCTCTTGCCGGCAGCAACACGCTCTGCTTTCCACGCCAGGTAGGCAAGGTTCAGGTCGTCAGCCGCCCGCATCGCGTCCGCCGCGTAAGTGTCGCTCGGCAGTGCCGCGCCAAAGGTTGCGAGAATGCCATCGCCCAGGAACTTGTCGATATTCCCGCCATTCGCCTGAACGATCGGAACCATGCGGGATTCATACTCCGTCAGCAGGCCGACAAGGTCAGACGGTTCCATGTCATTCGCCAAAGCCGTAAAGCCGCGAATGTCGATCATCAGAATAGCCGCTTCGCGCGCCTCCCCCTGACCGGGACGGATTTGCGTCTTGGATTGGGTAATCTTGTCGGCGATCTCCGGTGAGAAAAACCGCGCCAGGTCCTTGGCCGCCGCCGCTTCAATAACGGACCGCTCCAGCAACCGCCGCGCCCGAACCAGGGCAACGGACAGAATCGCCGTCACGGTCAGAATTGAAATGATCTTGTCGAATTCCGCGCCGATCAGAACGGTATTGGAGGTCATGTAGGCGACATAGTCGCGGGTAATCATGTTGTCCTGCGGATCGATGGATATCACATAGCCGACCAGCAACAACCAGCCGGCCGCCGAAACCGCGCCTGCCAGAATAACGTACCGGGCCTCGAACCGCAGCGCCCGCAGCGCAATGAAAATGAACACATACAGCAGCGTCGGCGCCTTCAGGTAAAAGGAGGCGGGCTGATCGTACTGGATATGGAAGCTCCAAATCATCGTCAGCAACAACGCCAGATCGGCAACAACCGACAACGTCAGAAACCAGCCAGGCAACCGGATTCGATAGGACAGCCACACCCGGAACACCGAGAATACGAAATACAGGCCAAGCGACAGGCCGACCGGTGTCTGCCAGGGATCGACATCAGAGGTTTTCGGCGAAATGACATACAACGTGCCGAAAATAACCACCACACCGAACTGGACCCATGCAATCAGCCGCTCGCTGGCATCCTGCTGCCGGGCAATCGTATCGCGCACCCGTGCGGGAACCTCCAGCGCGCTGCTGTCCGCACCAAATATCGACGGCAGGAACGATCGTTTCATCGCCCGGTCCTCGTCCATTGTCACAAGAGTTTTTCGAGCCACAGACTCGATTCTAAAGCCCCGTCCAAAAGCGGCAGACGAGATACGACGCTAGCACGGCAGGCGTCATTCATGCGGGTCACAACATGGTGACTGGCGAACATCGGCTGCCAGGCGCCCCCCATCAGAAGCGCCGCAACACCAAGCTGTTCATTGTAGCCCCGCCAGTCCCAAAGCGACGGATAACCATCGGGCAGGAAGATATCGTGAAAATGAACGATGGCGCCCGGCGGCAGGGTCGGCAATACCGTATTCAGCAACAGGTCGACATCGCTGCCCGGCATCAGAATATGGCTGGAGTCGATTGTCAGGATATCACCGGCCGCCAACCCGCCAAAGGGCGCAAGGCCGACCTCCTGAACCGTCCGCCGGTCAAGCGTCACCCGCCGCAGCCCTTCCAGCGCAGCCCGCGGCGCCGGATCAATGGCCAGAATTTCTGTATTCAGCCGGCCATCCGCAATGGCACGGGCAAAAAACCGCGTCGAATGGCCGGAGCCGATTTCGACGATCCGGCGCGGTGCCTTCTGTCTTACGACAGTATAGGCAATCGCCGCATCCAACCGGGGAAACCAGTCCTGATTCCAGCGGGGCGCCGGGGCCGGCGCCACATCACCAATCGCCAGAAGCGATTCAGAAAATGATTCTATTGCACCCAGCCAATCCATGAACATTGGCGCCGATTCATCGAACAGCGCTTCAAGGGCCGGGTAACCGGGCCGCGTTTCCGGCGGCGGCAGGCTGCCTGCATACCGATAGGGAATAAAAAAGCCCTGCGGGTTCAGCCCCAGAACCGTCGGCAATCCGGAACGAAGGCGCCGTCGCCATGCCTGGAAGGGTGTCATGGGCGCAGTGTCAGCCCCTCGCGAGCGACCAATGTGCCCGGCCGCATCGCTTCCGCCTGCTTTGCGACCTCATCCATGAATTCATCATTGTGATTGGGGTCATGGTGGAAAATTACCAGCGTTTTGACATCGGCTGCATCCGCCAGCTTTACGCCTTCCTGCCAGGTTGAATGTCCGAAGCCCTTGAACTTGGGATATTCTTCGTCGGTATAGGTCGCGTCGTAAATGACAATATCGGCACCGCGAACGAGCGCGACCACTTTGTCGTCGATATGGTCTTCAAAATGTTCGGTATCGGTAATGTAGCAAATTGCCTTGCCGTCATATTCCACCCTGTACCCGGTCGCGCGGTTGGGGTGGTTCAAGGGACCGGTCCGGATTGTGACACCGGGATACGGGGTCAGCACCTTGCCGCATTCGTAATCGTTATAGGACACCTCTGCCTGGAAAATTTCCGGCGGCACCGGAAATAGCGGCGCCATCATCATTTCAACCAGCACCTGCCTCAGATTGTGTTCGGGTAACAAATGCCCGGCCCAGAGCCGAACCTTGTTGCCGGGAATGAACATGGGCACGAAAAACGGCAACCCGCAGACATGGTCGAAATGCGTATGGGTAAAAAACAGATCTGTTTCGCCCGGTCCCATCGGCACCAGCTTGTTGCCGAGTTTGCGCAGGCCGGTACCGGCATCAAAAATGAACCGCCGGTCACCGCACATGACCTCCAGACAGGATGTATCCCCGCCATAGCGAATCGTTTCAGGGCCCGGGCAGGCTATGCTCCCGCGCACGCCCCAGAACGTGACGCTGAATTCCTGCTGCTCCGTCATACCATGCGTCCCCAATTTCCGGGTGGCGCCCCTTCGTTATGCCCGGAGTATAGCGGCAACAATCGGGTAACGCTTTAAAAAAACGGTTAACGGGATACCGTTGGCTGCCACACCACGAAAATAGTTGTCATTAATAGGGAACCGACGATACGGCGCACAAAATACGCAATCAAGCCCCAGGCGACGTTAGATTACCTGAAACAGCAGTCCCGCCAGAACTCCCGCCACGACCGGCAGGATCGCGGAGGCGGCGAGGCGGATGAAGGTGAACCGGGCGCCCATCATCGGGATCTCATAGACCATGACCCGGAACGTCGCATAAACCGACCAGCCGGTAATGAAGGCGATCAACTGCGGCAGGCCGGCACCTGTATGATACAGCGACAGCGCCAAGGGGAACGACAGGAACGGACCGCTGGGCACCAGCCCTCCTGCCAGCGACGCGATGATAATACCGGTCAGCCCGGATTCCGAGCCGATCAGATGGGCGATAAGTTCCTGCGGGATCATTTGCGACAGCAGCATTGCCGCCAGCAAGGCGAATGGCACAATTCGAACGACGATCTTGCCGAGGGTCAGGGCACCATTCAGGCCTTCGCGGACGCCCTGGGAGCCATGCGTGTACCAGGTCAGCGCCATGAAAAAGACGACCAGCCCCCACAGGATATAGACACTGGTATCAATCATCATGGCTTGGCCACCGGTCCGGCGCCGGGTTTCCTGTCACCTATGAAATGGGTGATCAGCATGATGGTCAATCCGGCGATAATCGGCAGGGGAATTGAGGAAATATACCGGACTGCAGCAAATTCAGTGCCCATGAAGGGCAATTCCCACATGATGATGCGATGGATGCCCAGCACCGCCCAGGCGGTGATAAAGGTCACGACGCAGGTCAGCGAGGCCCCGGCATTGCGCAAGACGACAACCAGCGGAAAGGCCAGCATCGGGCCGCCCGGGGTCAAGGCACCAACGCAGGTGGCGATCATGATACCGCGAAAACCGGCGCCATCGCCCAGCCAGCGGGCGACCAGACTGCGCGGCACCAGCACCTGTATGAAGCCACCAATCAGCAATGCCGCCGACATGCGCGGGATCAGATTGAGAATCTGCGAAACATAATTATCGATCGACGTTTCGACCGCCGCCGGCCCTTCGAGATACCAGCACAACACCCCCATCACCAGCGACACGGCAAGCCAGATGACAATGCCCTTCCAGCCACCGCCCGGACGCCCCGCCTTGGCAGAGTCGGTTTCGCTCACCCGTTATTCCCCGGAATCGTCTGTGTTTACGTGAAATCGGTTTCAACATCCTGATTATTCCGCGAGCGCGAAAGGATGCCAATACCTTCGTTATACAGGCGGATTCGCCGCCGTCCAGAAACAACTGGGCCACACAGGGCAGCAATGCGCCTTGTGCAGAACAAGAAAAAGCCGCCCCACCCGAAAATTCCCGGGTTGGGCGGCCATTATACTATTGCGTTATTCGAACAATCAGGAAGCTTTTGCGCGGTTCCGCTCAAGCCAGGTTTCAACCATTCCCACGGTTTCATCGACCGTATCCAGGCTCATCCCTTTCTGCAGGGCGATCGTCCGCACCAGGCAGTCGGCGCGTTCGATATTCGGCACCCCTGCGGCCAATGCACGGGCCGCAGAAGACGGTTTGGCAAGCCCGTTGGCGGCATTCGCATACTTTTCAAACGGCACCTGATCCGCCACATCCGCGCCCATCGCATGAACAACCGACGTGACCCAGTTATAAACTTCGCGCGACTTGTCGAGGTCGCTATGCACCGCGTCCTTGATCGCGCGCATATCGTCCTGCTGGACGCAACGATAGTTGCCCGTCAACAACATGCTCCATTTCGCAAGCGGAACGAACACCGAATCATATACCTTCAGCTTTACCGGCAGTTCGATTTCACCGTCACCGGGATTGAAGCGAACCGCCTCGATATCCGCCTGAATCTGGCGCAAAATAGCGGTATCTGCATCGGATTCGAAGCGTGCGACCTTGAAATTGGTCGGCAGGCTGACCTGCAGAACATTGGTCGGTTCTTCCGGTGGGCGGAAGGCCTGCGGGTCCGGGCTGCACAGCGTAATCGTTTTGGGATCGAAACTATCCCAGACTGTCGGGTCCGTGTAGCAATGCTTCAAGCTGTCGGTATCGAGGCCCGGAATACGCGCCATATACGGCAGCGGCGGCATGTTCATGATCGACATGCAGGGAACGCCGGATTTAGCGACCTTGTCGAGCAGTTCACGGACGCCCGGGGACCGGTATTGCGGTTCCTGCATCGCCAGCGCGATTAAATCATAGTCTGCGGGATCGACCTCATCCGGTGCTGCCGCCGATAACGTACCCGGCAAGTTACGCGAATCGATTTCGACCAGGCCCTCACGGCCCCGAATCGGCATCCGAACGCGTTGACCATCCTTGTTGATCAGATCCGCTTCTTCCGGCAGGCAGACCATTTTGGCGGAATGCCCGGCCAGCAACAGCTTTATCGCGAGCAGCGATCCGTAGGATGCGCCCATAATGAGAGTGTTGTATTTCTTCGACATGATTTCCCCGTCCTGTTCCAAAAAAAGTGGTTCCGTTTCCTCATGGTTCAAACCTGAGGAATTTGGGGGGAATTTGCCCATCTCAACCGCATCAGGTCAAGCAATAGAGGGGATTTTTACGCCCCTTCCAGCGCCGCAAGCGGATTATCGCCTGCCAGACGCGCCTCGTCTTCTGCGGAACCTTTTCCGGATTGGATCGCCACGTGGGATAGCGACCGCTGAATGCGCTCATTCATCAGACGCATCATGATCATCCTGAGTTTGACCTTCAGGGCGTCGAGATCCGCATCATTGGGTTCGTCGCCAAACAGGTCTTCTGACGTTTTCAGGAAGGTTTCCCGAATTTCAGCGTCACTGTCACGCGAGAACAGTACCTTGATTATAAAAGAAAAACAGGCCTTGAGCTTCGCCGACGTGGTTGCCTGCTCAATTTGAGCAATCAGGCCGGTTTCAGGCGCCTGAAACACGGTCATCCAGTCGATGGTTCCATCGGGAAGTTTTGGCCAATCCATTGCGTATCTGGCTCCAACTCGTAAACGAAGCAACCGGCGAGACAACCGACTCACCGGGTAAACGACCGAAACGCAGCGGTTTCCGGCATTCCACCCTAGAATAAACGCTACAATGTTACCGCTATGTTAAAAACATAGCGCTGTCCCCGTGGAAGGCAATACGGCAATCGAAAGTCAGGCCCCTATAATTGGCTCCCCCTTGACCAAAGTCCGGTGCAATTCGCGCGGCTGCGTGTGGTCTGCCTGGGTACGGCTGTGCAGGGTGCAACGGTTATCCCACAACAACACTTCCCCGGGTGTCCAGGCATGCGCCCAGGTCAGGGATGGCCTCGTTGCGTTCGTCCATAGGGTATCGAGCAACGTCTCGCTTTCATCCTGCGGCAACTCCACAATGTAACTGGATGGCGCCGCGTAGCGCCGGCCAAGATACAACGCCTTGCGGCCTGTATCGGGATGAATCCTGACCAGCGGATGGACAGGTCCTTCGACCTCTTCACGGCTTGCCGGCAGTTTTTGGGTCGGCCTTTTACCCCCCGCGGTATTGCGGCTGGTATCGTGCCGGATATGCAACCCCTCAATCTGCGCCTTGAGGTGTTCCGACAGTGAATCATAGGCGTCATACTGGTTGGCAAACAATGTTTCCCCACCGCCATTCACCGGCACCTGGATGGAATAGAGCAGGCTGCCCTTGGGTGGCGTCTCGGTATAGGAGTTGTCGGTATGCCAGAACAGTCTTTGGCTGCCCGAGGCATGTTCGGCTTTCAGAAATGGCTTCCCGTCATCATCGAGATTGGAAATATACGAAATGCCCGGCAGCCGTGAAACGCGGGCCGTACCTTCCTTGTATCCCGCATCGACAAAATACTGCCGCGATCCCGTTGCCTGCGAACCGCCAAGCGCGTCGGCAACGCGAAGCAGGTCTTCATCCGAAAGCGACTGGTGACGGAACAACAGAACCAGATGGTTTCGCCATGCGGCCCGGACAAAGTCCAGCGTGTCGCCGGTCAGGGTGCGGGACAGGTCCACCCCCGTCACTTCCGCGCCAAGCGCTTTGCCTGACGGAATAACATCGCGTTCGATCACGGTGGACATTGCTTCATTCTCCCCCGAAACAGCCAATCCTGTTTAAAAACCTTAGACCCGCTATAACAGCGATGCAATCAGCGCCCATTTGACCGGACGACGGCGCGCGCATTAGAAACCCTGCATCAGTCCATATCCTCTGAATTCAAAGGTGTGCCGTGGCGAATGACGACCTCTGCTTTACCCCGGCGACAGAACTGGCAACGCTGGTCCGTGACAAGTCTGTCTCGCCACTCGAAATCATGGACGCGGTCATTGGCCGCATTGAGCAGGTCAACCCGGCCGTAAACGCGTTCTGCCATGTCGATTTCGACCGCGCACGCGACGGCGCGAAAGCGGCCGAGAAATCGGTTATGCGGGGCGACCCGCTGGGACCCATGCACGGCATGCCGGTATCCATCAAGGATCTCGCAGCCGTCAACGGTATGCGCTTCTGTGGCGGATCCCATATTTACGCCGAGCGGATTGCAACTTTCGATGCACCGATGGTCGAACGGTTGAAAGCGGCTGGCGCCATTGTTACCGGCAAAACGACGACGCCTGAATTTGGCTGGAAAGCGATCGGTGACAGCCCGTTGACCGGGATAACGCGCAACCCCTGGAGCCTTGATCACACCACCGGCGGCTCCAGCGCCGGCGCGTCGGCTGCCGCAGCGGCAGGACTGGGGCCGCTGCATCAGGGCGGCGATGGGGCCGGCTCAATCCGGGTGCCCGCAAGTTTCTGTGGCGTCTTCGGCATGAAACCGACATTCGGGCGCGTGCCCGCCTGGCCGCAATCGAATGGCGACAACGCCGCCGCGTCCGGCCCGGTTACCCGCACCGTTGGCGATGCAGCGCTGATGCTTTCCGTCATGGCAGGGCCGCATCCGCTGGACAATACATCGCTGAAGCCCGCCCCGATGACTATGTCGGGCGGCTGCAAGACGGCATCAAGGGACTTCGGATCGGGTGGAGCGGCGACCTGGGCTGCCTGCGTGTCGATCCGGAAATTGCCGCGATATGCGAACGCGCCGCGCAACGGTTTGTCGAGCTTGGCGCAACGGTCGAGGACGTGGCGATAGACTGGCCGGATCCATCCGAGATCATTCGTGTCATGTGGAGCGCGCATGAAAGCGGCAATTACGGTGGTCGCCTGCCGGAATGGCGCGACCGCATGGATCCGGGCCTGGTTGCCTGCATTGAGAATGGCGGATCCTACCGATCCAATGAATACATTCGGCAGCGCGCCAGCAAACAGGCCTATTGCAGCGCTATCGCCAGAACCTTCACCGAATATGACCTGCTGCTGACGCCTTCCGTTTCGGTCGCAGCATTGCCGGTCGGGCAGTTGAACCCGGAAGGCTGGCCGCAACATGAATGGGACTGGTTTGCCTGGGCCGGGTTTTCATACCCTTTCAATTTTTCAGGCAATCCGGCGGCATCCGTGCCGGTTGGTTTTACAGCGTCCGGGCTGCCAGTCGGTTTGCAGATTGCAGGTCGTCGGTTTGCAGACTTGGGCGTTCTTCAGGCCGCCGCGGCATTCGAGGAAATGATGCCATGGGCCGAGGCGAAACCGCGGCTTCGGTAACGTTCAAAAACAGACGCGTCAGGAAGCGAAGCTGGAGCGCATCTGCGCCGCCCATTTACCGTCGATACAGGCGATAATCCAAAGTGACCGGAACTGCCCGAGCGCCGAGCCATCGGCACGATATCGTGTGAACCGCACATCAAGGTGCACCTTGTCGGCACCGCCTGCAATCAGGTCACGTGAATCCCACGCGCTGTGATCCCAGCCATCGCCCGCGCGGGCGATGAAGCCAGCAAAATATTCATCGGGCGTTTCCCAGATCTGCATCCGGCCCTGGGTCAGACGGTAGTGCGGGAAATGCAGCGTATCCGCCAGCGCTACTTCGTCGCGCGCATTCAGTGCTGCAATGTGATTGTCCATCACCGTCAGGGCAGCGACATAGGCATCGTTATTATCGGTCACCGCCCTAGTCCTTCAGGTCTTCCCAGAATTCCTTGACCTTGGCGAAGAAACCCTCGGATTCAGGGCTGTAGGATCGGCCAGCGCCCGCCGCTTCAAATTCCTGCAACAACTCTCGCTGTTTACGCGACAGGTTGACCGGTGTTTCGATGCTGGCTTCGACATACATATCGCCGCGCTGCCGGGAATTGAGCACGCTCATACCCTTGCTACGAAGCCGGAACTGCTGACCCGTCTGCGTGCCCGGCGGCACCGCGACCTTGGCTTTGCCGCCATCGATGGTCGGCACTTCGACATTGCCGCCCAACGCCGCCGCGATCATTGACATCGGCACCTTGCAATAAATGTCGGCATCTTCCCGCTGGAACAAGCGATGCGCCGTCAGGGACAGGAATATGTACAGGTCGCCCGCTGGCGCGCCATTCATACCGGCCTCGCCTTCGCCCGACAGCCGGATGCGGGTGCCCTCTTCAACACCCGGCGGAATTTTTACGGCAAGAGTCTTTTCCTTGTGCGTCCTGCCGTTACCGTTACAGGGCGGACACGGCTTATCGATGACCCGGCCCGCGCCGTGGCAGCCCGGACAGGTTCGTTCGACCGTGAAGAAGCCCTGCTGCGAGCGCATTTTGCCGGCACCGCGGCAGGTCGGACAGGAAATCGGCTGTGCACCGCCCTCGGCGCCGGACCCGTCACAGGTGTCACAGGTGACGGAAGTCGGCACCCGGATATCGGCGGATTTTCCGTTGAATGCTTCCTCCAGCGAAATTTCCAGATTATAGCGCAAATCCGAACCGCGACGGTTTCCCGATCCGCGACGCCCGCCGGCGCCACCAAACATTTCGTCAAAGATATCGGCAAAGCCACCGGCAAAATCGAAGCCCGCAGCGCCATGGCCGGGGCACGCCGCTGCCATTCTCGAAGGCCGCTTCGCCATAGCGGTCGTACGCTGCGCGTTTTTGTTCATCCTTCAGGATGTCGTAGGCGCTGGCCGAATTCCTTGAATTTCTTTTCCGCTTCTTCGTCACCCGGATTGCGATCCGGGTGATACTGCATGGCCAGCTTGCGAAACGCCTTTTTCAGGTCGTCCTGGCTGGCGTCCCGCCCGACACCCAGCATTTCATATAAGTCTTCAGCCATTCTCCACCCCTAAAAGGTGAGGGGCCCGGCGGAATATTCTTCCGCCGGCACCCTTTGTACTGTCTGGCCGTTCTGATCCCGCGCGCCGCACATTCCCCCGGACGTCACGAAACCGGAAAGGCCGTCCGATTATGCCGACTTCTTATCGTCGTCGACCTCTTCGAAATCCGCATCGACGACATTTTCGTCCGCGGCCGGTTCGGTTGCCTCAGCGGATGGGTCCATGTCCGGAGCCGCCGTCATATCTTCCTGGCTGGCCTTGTAGATAGCTTCACCAAGCTTCATCGACGATTGCGACAAGGCTTCGGTCTTTGCCTTGATATCATCAGCATCTTCACCTTCAAGTGCGGTTTTTAGTGCCGCAACATCGGTTTCGATCTGCGTCTTGTCATCTTCGGGAATCTTGTCGCCGTGTTCGGCAAGATTCTTTTCTGTCTGATAGACAAGACTGTCGGCGGTGTTGCGGACGTCCACAAGTTCGCGGCGCTTCTTGTCATCGGCCGAATGCATTTCGGCATCCTTGACCATCTTGTCGATGTCGTCATCGGTAAGTCCGCCGGACGCCTGGATACGGATCTGCTGTTCCTTGCCGGTGCCCTTGTCCTTGGCCGAACATTGACGATGCCGTTGGCATCGATGTCGAAGGTCACCTCGATCTGCGGCACACCGCGCGGCGCCGAGGGAATCCCGACCAGATCGAACTGGCCCAGCATCTTGTTGTCGGCGGCCATTTCACGTTCGCCCTGGAAAACCCGGATTGTCACCGCAGTCTGATTGTCTTCGGCGGTCGAGAACACCTGGCTCTTCTTCGTCGGGATCGTCGTGTTGCGATCGATCAGGCGGGTGAACACACCGCCCAGCGTTTCGATGCCCAGCGACAGCGGCGTCACATCCAGCAGCAGCACGTCCTTGACGTCACCCTGCAGCACGCCCGCCTGAATCGCCGCGCCAATGGCGACAACTTCATCCGGGTTCACGCCACGATGGGGTTCGCGGCCGAAAGAAGGTCTTCACCGTTTCCTGATCTTCGGCATGCGGGTCATGCCGCCAACCAGAATGACCTCGTCGATTTCGCGGCTTGAGGCCCGCGTCCTTCAACGCCTTCTGGCACGGGCTCAACCGTCGCGTGACCAGGTCATCGACCAGGGCTTCGAGCTTGGCGCGGGTCAGCTTCACGTTCAGATGCTTCGGGCCCGACTGGTCGGCCGTGATGAACGGCAGGTTCACTTCGGTCTGCGGTCGCGCTGACAGCTCGATCTTGGCCTTCTCGCGAGCTTCCTTCAGGCGCTGCAGCGCGAGCTTGTCTTCGCGCAGATCAATGCCCTGTTCCTTTTTGAACTCATCGGCCAGATATCGATGATCCGCTGGTCGAAATCCTCGCCACCGAGGAAGGTATCGCCGTTGGTCGACTTCACCTCGAACACGCCATCGCCGATTTCCAGAATCGAGACAGTCGAACGTGCCGCCGCCGAGATCGTAAACCGCGATCGTGCCGGTGTTCTTCTTGTCGAGACCATAGGCCAGCGCCGCCGCCGTCGGCTCGTTGATGATGCGCAGCACTTCAAGGCCCGCAATCTTGCCGGCATCCTTGGTCGCCTGGCGCTGCGAGTCGTTGAAATAGGCAGGCACTGTCACGACCGCCTGGGTCACTGTCTCACCAAGATAGGATTCTGCGGTTTCCTTCATATGCTGCAGGATAAATCCGCTGATCTGGCTCGGCGCGTAGGTTTTGGCATCCTTGCCTTCCACCCATGCATCACCGTTTTCGCCGGCAATGATCTTGTAGGGAACCAGATCCTTGTCCTTTTCGACTTCCGCATCCGTGGCGCGACGGCCAATCAGGCGCTTGATCGATGAAAATGTATTGGTCGGATTGGTGACCGCCTGTCGCTTCGCCGAATGGCCGACAAGCCGCTCGCCGCCATCTGTGAACGCTACCATGGAGGGCGTCGTGCGATGCCCTTCAGAGCTTTCAATGACTTTCGCGGCCGTCCCTTCCATGACCGCGACGCAGGAATTGGTCGTTCCCAGATCGATGCCAATGACTTTACTCATGCCGAAATACCTCTTCGTTTACGGCAGCCCCAACCGGCCTGCTTCGCAGCGCCTGTAAAGGCCCCTGAATGTTTAAGGATCACAGAATCGTTATGAACTACGGGTCATATAGGCATGTTCGAAAAGCCGCGCAAGCCGCCGATGCGTAGAAAATGGAACCGGAACGGGGAATTTGCAGCGTAAAGGGTGTGCTGGTGTGGACTCTGGTGCGAACTACAAACGATCCAGCAGTACAACAGCGTTGCGCACTTCGCGCTGTACAGCTTTCCGGCACGCCAGTACCAGCGGCGTATCTGCCTCCACGTCCGTCACAACAAGGCTGAACGTCACCATAGTGAACTGCGCCTTGTCGACGACAAATACCCGACCGTAGAAAATGGCCAGACCGTCGGCGTCGGGGCCGTCGGACCATAGAAACGCTTTCTCTTCATCGCCTTCGACAATGATATCAAGATGCCCCATTTCATCGACGATCTCCGTGAACTGCTGCGCCTTTTCACGTGCGGAAATCCTGGTCACGCCAGACAGGTCCCTGAAACTGTCCCAGTCAATCCAGAGCGTGCCGTCAACCACATCCATGGTATCGCAGTAATATCGGCCCCCCTCAGTCCTGCCGCTCTTCCACCAGGACGGCACACGAATAAAAATGTGGTTTTCGACCTGAATCAACTGCAGGCCTTGTGCCAGCGCAATCCGGTCCAGCGGCGTTATCACATTGGAAAACCGGCTCGTCTCGATCAATTCCAGGACCTGCATCGGAAGCGTATCGGGCAGGTTTTCGATATTCTCGATAAACGGCGTTTCCAACCTGGCAACAAGAACCCGAATATGGGTTGGCGGCAGGATATGGCCCCATTTGAAAATCTGGACATAAGTCTGACTATCCGCGGGCAGGAAACCGTAAGCGAACAGGGTTTCCGGCGCGACACCTGAATCCTCAGAAAACGGCATACCCTCCTCGAAGACAAAGCAACTTATGTCATCACAAGCGACTGATTCAGGGTGTTCGTAACAATTGACAGTAATCTGCAGTCGTATTGCCGGGTATTGCGGAAAGACAATCGTCGCACCCATAAATTCGATATCGGAAACATCCCACTCGTCGGGCAGATCGAGAATTACGGTTCCCCCACCGAAACTAATTTGCTTCATTCTCTTCCTCGTAAGAGATTCTTGAGCGCCCGTTATTATATTAAAATTTTCAATATTACTATTATAGATGGTTTTCTATGGACCCTGGTACTTCGCGGAAGTTGGACAATGATCGTATCCGCCAGTTACAGATCTGATATTCCGGCATTTTATGGTGACTGGTTCATGCGTCGGCTGACCGAGGGGTCGTGTCAGGTAACAAACCCCTATGGAAGCAAACCGTATACGGTCGTCCTGACGCCGGAGGCCGTGGACGGGTTCGTTTTCTGGACCCGCAACCTGCGACCGTTCGAGCCGCATCTTTCCCGTATCAGCGCGGACCATCCCTTCATGGTGCAATACACAATTACGGGGTATCCGCGCGCGCTGGAGCCCGGCGTGATCGCGACCGACCAGGCAATCGCCGATTTGCAACGGTTGGCGGTGGAATTCGGGCCGCGTTGCGGCGTCTGGCGCTATGATCCCGTTGTCATCAGCGACCTGACGCCGCCGCAATGGCACTATAATAATTTTGCCCGCATCGCCGCCGCACTGGAAGGTTCTGTCGATGAGGTCATCATCTCTTTCGCCCATCTCTACGCAAAGACCGAGCGCAATCTCAAGATTGCCGCCCGCGGCAACGGGTTCGCCTGGCGCGATCCCGATACAGCGGAAAAGCAGGCTCTTTCAGCAGCTTTGGCGAAGATTGCGAGTCAACACGGGATAACGGCCGCCCTGTGCAGCCAGGAAAGTTTCCGGGGGGAGGGCGTTGCCGCCGCGCAATGCATAGACGCCGCCCGTCTGGGCGATATAGCCGGCAGGCCGATTACCGCCCGCGTGCGCGGCAACCGCCCCGACTGCCTGTGCCATGAATCGCGTGATATCGGTGCCTATGACACCTGCCCGCAAGGCTGCGCCTATTGCTACGCGGTCCGCAACCAGGCTTACGCCAAGCGCAGCCTGGCGCAACATGACCCGAACCAGCCGTTACTCGGCTAGGCGATCAGGCCGTTGTATCGACGTGTGATTCTTCAGGCTCAGCCTTGGCGACACCAACCATCGCCGGACGGAGCAACCGGTCATGCATCTTGTAGCCCGGCTGGCATGAGCTCGACGATTGTGCCGGCAGGCTGGACCGCTATTGGGTACTTCGAACATCGCCTGATGTTCATCGTGATTGAACTTCTCGCCCAGCGGAAGAAGCTGTTTGATGCTGTTCTTTTCGAATGCGGACAACAGCTCTTTTTCCGTCATTTCAACGCCGACCACGAAATTCTTGATGGCCTCGTCGCCTTCCCGCATCTCCGGCGATACCGCCTGCAACGCACGACGCAGATTGTCGGCGACGTTCAGCAGGTCCCCGCGCAAGGTTGCTGGCGCCATAGCGCAGGGTTTCGGACTTTTCACGTTCTGCCCCGGCGCCGGATATTTTCCATCTCGGCGAGATTGCGAAGCGAGCGGTCGTTTGCTTCCGCCAGCGCCGTGGCCAGTTCCGCAATCCGCTCTTCAGGGGATTTCTCCGCCTCTTCTTCAACATCATCCGACGCGGCATCTACCTGCGCATCTTCGGCATCCTGTAAGTTCTCAGCGCCGGTTTCAGATTCTTCCGGCCGCAACTTGTCGTCTTCTGTCATCAACTCATGTCCTTACCACTCAGCCGATCAGTCGGCTGACAATCTTTGCGGTGTAATCCACCATGGGAATAATGCGGGCATAGTTCATCCGTGCCGGACCGACAACCCCGATTGCACCGACAATCTGTTCCCCGCGGTTAGAGAACGGCGCGATGATGACCGAACATCCCGCCAGCGCGAAAAGATCATTATCCGCGCCGATAAATATCTGCACGCCTTCCGCACCATCCCGCCGCTTCCATCAAACGCACAAGCGACTCTTTAGTATCGAGCTTCTGAAAACAACGCCCGGATCCGTTCCAGGTCCGCCATGGCCCTTAACATCGTCAAGCAGATATCCCTGGCCTCGCACGATCAACACGCCATCACCCGACCCGACCGACGACCATGTCGCCAGCCCGGTTTCAACAACGTTTCGGGTCAGCGCATCGATTTCCGCACGCTCTTTCGCAATTTCAGTGCGGACGGATTCCAGCGCTTCCGGCAGCGTGCGCCCGGCAACCTGGGACGAGAAGAAATTGCTCGCCTCCGTCAGGCTCGAGGAAGGCATGCCGACCGGCAAATCGATGACCCCGGTTTTCAACCAACCCGTCCTCGCTCACGATCACGACCAGCGCACGACCGGGACCAATGCTGACGAACTCTATATGTTTCAGCGCCGCATCCTTCTTCGGCGCCACAACCAGTCCGGCGCAATGCGACAGACCGGACAGCATCGACGACGTTTCTTCCAGAACCTGATTCAGCGTGCTGCCTGCGGTCGCGCACTGATTTTCAATATTCCGCTGCTCATCCTCGGTCAGATTGCCGATTTCGAGGATTCCCTCGACAAAAAGCTGAAGCCCGGCATCGGTCGGCAATCGCCCCGCCGAGGTATGCGGCGCATAAAGCAGGCCGGATTCTTCAAGATCCGCCATGACATTGCGGATTGTTGCCGGCGACAGGGAAATACCGAGCTGTTGCGAAAGCGACCGCGAACCAATCGGTTCGCCCCGTTTCCACATACGCCTCTACAACAAGGCGCAGGACTTCTCGCGAACGCTGATTCAGATCTGGTTTCATGATCGATTGAATGTAGTAACGGTGCAGTGCAGCGTCAATGAACCGGACAAAAGGGAAACGCCCGATTCAACGACACCCGCCGCGCCCGGCTCAGCCCCCGCCTGTATGCCTGTAAAGACACCCTGGCGGCGCGAAATGCCGGTCAGCGATACCGAATGGCCGCTGGACACTCGTCTCCGCAGGGATTAGCGTCCGGCCAAATTTCAGCAAACCGGAAGTGAATTTTATGGATCGACCATCAGGCCGCGCGTTCGACGCATGCGCGATATCTCCCTGGAAACAGGATTTTCGAAACATGCCGAAGGGTCCTGCCTGACCAAATTCGGCGATACGCACGTTTTATGCACGGCCAGCATCGAAGAGCGGGTGCCCCCGTTCCTGCGCAACACCGGCAAGGGCTGGGTAACGGCCGAATATGGCATGTTGCCGCGTTCGACAAATTCCCGCATGGACCGGCGCCGTGCCGCGGAATCCGGTCGTACCCAGGAAATCCAGCGCCTGATCGGCCGTAGCCTGCGTGCGGTGACGAATATGGAAGGCTTTGGCGAACGCCAGATCCGGGTCGATTGCGATGTGATCCAGGCCGATGGCGGCACGCGCACTGCCGCGATTACCGGTGGCTATGTCGCGCTGTATATCGCATTTCGCCACATGCTCGACCTCGGCGCGATCACAGAAATTCCGTTGACCGACCGGGTGGCGGCAATTTCCTGCGGGCTTTGGGAAGACACGGCGGTTCTTGACCTTGATTACGCCGAGGATTCGACCCGCGCAGGCTGACGCGAATTTCGTTTTCACCGGATCCGGTGGCATCGTGGAAGTTCAGGGCACGGCGGAAGGGGAACCGTTCTCGCATGACCAGTTCATGTCGTTGATGGAACTGGCCCGCAAAGGCGTGCACGAACTGGTTTCCATCCAGAACACGGCACTCGGGCTGTAAATCATGTCGCGGCATTTCGACGGCAGCAGACTGGTGATCGCAAGCCATAACCCGGGCAAGGTCCGGGAAATCGGCGCGCTGCTCGCAGCCGTATGGTGTCGATGTCGTATCGGTTGGCGAACTGGGTCTGCCGGAACTGTCGAGGATGGCGACAGCTTCATCGCAAACGCTGTCATCAAGGCACAGGCGGCGGCGGGCGCGGCGGGGCTCATTGCCCTGGCAGATGATTCCGGCCTTTCCGTCACCGCGCTGAATGGTGATCCCGGGATTTACTCCGCCCGCTGGGCCGGACCGGAGAAAGATTTCGGTGCCGCAATGAAAAAGGTCGAGACGCGCTGGGCGATGCACCGGATCGCAGCGCGCGTTTTGTCTGTGCCCTGGCGCTGGCCTGGCCGGATGGGCATGTGGAAACCTTCGAAGGCACTGTCGACGGCACCCTCGTCTGGCCACCCCGTGGAACACACGGCTTCGGCTATGACCCGACCTTCCTGCCCACGGGCGGCAGCGAAACGTTCGGCGAAATGGATCCGGACCGCAAACATGCGATCAGTCATCGCGCCGATGCGTTTCGCAAACTCGTCGCGGGCTGCTTCGCCGGGGGTTGAATTCACGATGGGCGATCTGGCCCTCTATATTCACTGGCCGTTCTGCGTCTCCAAATGCCCCTATTGCGACTTCAACAGCCATGTCCGCGAGTCGTCGACCAACAGGCGTGGCGCGAGCGCTGCTCGCCGACCTCGCACACGAAGCCGCGGCCTGCCCGGCCGCACGCTCGGATCGATCTTCTTCGGCGGTGGCACGCCGTCGCTGATGCCAGCCTCGACCGTCGCGGCGATCCTCGACGGCGGCGCAGACGATCTGGACCCCGCCGCCCGATATCGAGATCACGCTGGAGGCGAACCCCTCTCGGTTCGAGGCGGCGCGCTTCGCCGATCTCGCGCCGCCGGCGTCAACCGCGTCTCGCTCGGGCTGCAGTCGCTCGACATACCGGCGCTCGAATTTCTCGGCCGCGCGCACAGCGTCGACCGAAGCGCTGCGCGCGCTCGACACCGGCGCAGCGCACTTTCGGCCGCGTCAGCTTCGACCTGATCTATGCGCTGCCCGACCAGAGCCTCGCCGCCTGGCAGCCGAACTCGCCCGCGCGCTGGCTTCGGCACCGAGACATCTCTCGCTCTACCAATTGACGATCGAAGCCCGGCACCCGCTTCGCCACCGAAGCCGCGCAGGGGCGCCTGACGATCCCCGACGGCGACAGCGCCGCCGACTGTTCGAGTGCACGCGGCGATGACCGCCGCCGCGGGCCTGCCCGCCTACGAAACCTCGAACCATGCGCGTCCGGCGCGGAGAGCCGCCACAACCTGACCTATTGGCGCTACGGCGATTATGCCGGCGTCGGCCCCGGTGCACATGGACGTATCACGCAGAACAATCCAGCGCATCGCGACCCAGAGAATTCGTAGTCCCGACAGCTGGTTGAGCCAGGTTGAGGCAAGCAGCGACGGCATGGAATCAACGGAACCGCTGCCGCCTGAAACACAATTCGAAGAAGCCATTCTGATGGGGCTGCGCCTTTCCGAAGGCATTCCCGAAACCCGGCTGCAGGCGATTACGGGAAAGGGTTTTGACGATGCGTTTGATCCGGCACGGCTGGCCGCTTTGATCGAAAGTGATTTTCTGATCCGTACGCCGGAGCGGTTGACGGCAACCCCGGCGGGACGATCCCGCCTGAACGCCGTCATTGCCCACCTTCTGGCCTAGGTTCGCCCGTCAGTTTGTCAGGGGTGTGAAGCTCGGCGGGGCCGTCCGGCGTGCCTTGGTCCCATCGCGAGTGACTTCATAAATCGCAAAGGCGCGTTCGGCGATCCCGTCCTCGTTCAACCGGAAAATTCCGTCTACGCCAAGAAAGCCGCGCCGGTCCAGCAGCGCGGACATGGAAAAATCAGCACCGCCTTCACTTTGGCCCAGGATCGCGGCCAGGGCAGTGGCGTCATAGGCCAGTGTCGCCAGACGGTGGGGCGAGCGCCCGAAGGCTTCTTTGAACCGCGCAACAAAACGTTCGTGTTCTTCCGTCGGCGAACCGGTGAACCATGCGCCGATCAGCGCCGGCTCATTGCCCAGATTTGGAATCAGGTCCCATGACCGCAGACCCAGCAGCTTGACCTGTGGCACATCGATATCAAAATAGGACAGCAGGGCCGAAAACGTTCGCAGGCGCTCACCACTTTCAGGCAAAATCAGCGCATCGAACGGTGGTTCGCCGATTGCTATCAACCCGCTCCAGACGACGCAGTGCCTGCCGGGAAATTTCGTCGCTTTTATCCGCCAGCGCCTTTCGCTGCGCAAGCAGCGCGCGATGTCGCGGTTCGTAGCCGGAAAAATCCTTCACTAGGTTCGTATAATCCGCTGCGGCCGTGTCATAGAGCCGCGCGCGAACCAACGACCCGCCGCCAGCCAGTACGGCATTCCGCGTCGCATCGACAACGGCACGGCCGTAATCGTCATCCGGCGCCAGCACCGCAAATCGTGTCGCCCCCTCCGCCGCAGCATAGCCCACCACGGACTGCACCTGCTGGCGCGGCACGAAACCAAGGATGAAAACACCATCCCCGGCGACCTCATGCGAATTTGAAAAGGCAACGACCTGTACGCCGGCCGCCTTGGCAACCGGCGCAAACCGTCCGAACCGATGCCGCCAGAAGCGGGCCCAGAATAAGCTGGGCCTGGTTTCTGACAGCCGCAACAGCGGCAGCACGCGCGCCGGCTTCCGTTCCCGCGGTATCAAACGGCATCAACACGAAGGAATCGTCCGCCAGCTCGAACATTGACAGTTGTGCTGCATCCAGCATGGCCTGTCCCAGCGGACCGTTCGGGCCGGTCAGCGGCAGCAGAATTGCGACACGCGCTTCCGGCGGGCCGGCGGGTTCCGGCGACAACAAGGCTGGCGCGGATACCGGAGCCGCGGACTCTGCTGGCGGTTTCTCCACGGCCTCGACCGGCGCCTTTGCCTGTGCCGGCGGCGTTTCAGCGGGTTTTGGCGTATCGGATTCGACGCGCCCCGTTGACGGTTCGAATTTGCGGAACTGCGGCTCTTCTTTTACGGTGCTTACAACACAGCCGGTCGCGCCGAATGCTACAAACAGGGCGGCGCCGAACATTGCGAGCGCTTTGCCGCGAAACAGAGGAATCCGCCGCGCCGGGCGACATTTCTGATTATGCCGGGAATTCATGATGGCGGACACTAGCGAGCCTCCGAAAGGAAGTAAACCAACGCCGGAATTGACGTCGGGCCTCTATATTGTGGCGACACCGATTGGCAATCTTCGGGACATGACCTACCGCGCCGTCGACATTTTACACTCTGCTGACCTGATCGCCTGCGAGGACACGCGTGTCACCGCAAAACTTCTGGCCGCATATGATATTCGCACCAAGATGACGGCATATCACGAACATAATGCGGCAAAAGTACGACCGAGAATGATTCGAGACCTGCAGGCCGGTATGCGGATCGCACTGGTCAGCGATGCGGGTACACCACTCGTTTCCGATCCCGGCTACCGGCTGGTCAAGGAAGTCGTTGCAGCAGGTATTACCGTCAGCGCAATTCCCGGCGCCAGCGCAACACTGACGGCGCTGGCAACGGCCGGCTTGCCAACCGACAAATTCATGTTTGCCGGATTTCCGCCACCGCGCAGCGCCCGGCGGGTCACGGCGCTGCAGTCGCTCGCCGGTATCGACGCCACCCTGATTTTTTTTCGAATCAGCCCGGCGGCTCGCCGCAACCCTGACCGACATGCACACCGTCCTGGGCCCGAGGCCGGCCGCCATTGCCCGTGAATTGACCAAACGGTACGAAGAAGTGCGGCGGGGGACACTGGAAGAGCTCGCACGTCATTACGATGAAAGCGGCCCGCCCCTGGGCGAAGTGGTCATTGTCGTCGGGCCGCCGGACAGCGACCCGGTCACCGAAGATGCGGATATCGATATCTTGCTGCAAGGTGCGATGACATCGATGAGCCTGCGGGATGCCGCCGCAACCGTTGCCGAAGCGACAGGACGGCCGCGGCGCGAAATTTACGCCCGCGCATTGGCGCTGGGGGCGGAAGATTGACCGACAGCCGCAAACGCCGCAACGCCTGGCGGCGCGGCCGTATTGCGGAAACACTGGGCATGGTATGGCTTGTAGTACGGGGCTACCGGATCATGGAAAAACGTATGCGCACCCCGGTTGGCGAAATCGATATCGTGGCGCGGCGCGGCCGGACCCTGGCGATCATCGAGGTCAAGGCACGTGCCGACCGCAATATGGCACTGGCGGCAGTCGGCCCCCGGCAGCGCCGACGACTGCAACGCGCAGCGGCCTGGCTTGTGGCGGGACGGAATGATCTTGCAACACTCGATATACGGTTTGACGTGCTTGCCGTCACGCCGTGGCGAGTACCGTTACATGTTATTGACGCTTGGCGGACGGAAGAGTGTTGAGTAGATAAAGGTTCATGCGAAAACACCCGAAACATTCGAAACGATCAGCGACCGCAATCACGGGCAGGCTTTGCCTTGTCGCCATGCTGTGCCTGGCCCTGCCCGGCTGCGTCAGCCTGGTCATCGGTGCCGGCGCGACGGCGGGGTACCGCCGCGATGCAGGAGCGGGGACTGGGCGGCGCCATTGACGACACGGTCATCCACAGCAAGATCGCCGCTGCCTTTCTGGAAAATGACGTTAGCCTGCGCCGGCTCAGCATTGAGGTTCATCAGGGGGAAGTTCTGCTGACCGGCACGGTGCCGAATATTACCCACCGCGTGAATGCCGTGCGCCGCGCCTGGCAGGTGGAAGGCGTCAAAACGGTTATCAATGAAATCGAGATTGCAGACAGCAGCGACGTTATTGATCTTGCCCGTGATACCTGGATAACCGCACAATTGCGTTTGCGGCTGACATTCGACAGCAAGGTGCTGGCGATCAACTATGCCATCGAAACAGTCAATGGTGCGGTCTACCTGATGGGTGTGGCGCAAAGCGCTGCGGAGCTGGCACAGGTCCGCAGCCACGCAAGAGAACTGAGATACGTTCGCCGGATCGTCAGCCATGTGCGGATCAAACAACCGGACCCTGCAGGCTAGGTCATGGATCAGACGGAAGCGGAACAGGTTCTGCGCGATGTTGGCAATTCGGCCGGACGGCCCGTCGACATTGCCGGCGCGGCCCTGGCCCTCGCCTCGTTCGACCATCCCAGTGTCGACCAGGAACAGTATCACCGGCACCTTTCCGAACTTGCATCGGATGTCGGGCGGGCCGCCGGTGGAACGGAAAGGCTTTCTGAACGGCTGGATGCGCTCAACACGACGCTCGTTGCGCAGTACGGCTATCAGGGGGACAGCCAGAGTTACGACGACCTGCAGAATGCCAATCTGATGCAGGTAATCGACCGCCGCAAGGGACTGCCGGTCGCACTGGGCATTCTATACATCCATGTCGCGCGGGCGCAGGGGTGGGTGATGTCGGGGCTCGCCTTTCCCGGCCATTTCCTGCTGCGGCTGGATGGGCCCAATGCGCGTCTCGTAATTGACCCCTTTCATGGCGGCACCCAACTGGAACCGCATAATCTGCGCGACATGCTGAAGACCATGACCGGCAATGACGCAGAATTGTTACCGGAGCATTATGCCGAGGTTTCAGATCGCGATATCCTGTTGCGCCTGCAGAACAACATCAAACTCCGCCTGATTCAGCAGAATAACGCGGAAGGCGCCGGCAATGTCGTCGACCGAATGTTGATGCTGGCGCCATCAGAAGCCGGGTTATGGCGTGAGTCATGCCTGCTGAATGCGAAAATCGGTCGGCTACAAGCGGCCATCGGTGCCATCCAGACGTTCCTTGATTTCGATATCGGGCAGGCGGCGCGACAGGAAGCTGTCGCCCTTCTGCAGCAAATGCGAGACCGCTTGAACTGACCCACTGTGCGGCGCCGTTATGCGCCTTTATGATACGCACCGTCCGACACGCGAGATGCGTTTGAACGAGGAGCCGACCATGAGCCTATCCGTCGCCATCCAGATGGATCCGATTGAAGATATCGATATTAACGGCGACAGCAGTTTCGTGCTGGGGCTTGAAGCACAGAAGCGTGGCCATGAACTGTATTACTACCTGCCCAAGGCGCTGACCTTTCGCGACGGCAAGGTGACCGCGCGCGGCCGCCGGCTGACCCTGCGCCGCGAAGCCGGCAACCATTTCGAGGCCGGCCCGCAGATCATGCTGGACCTGGAATCGATGGACGTCATCCTGATGCGTCAGGACCCCCCTTTCGACATGGCATATATTACCGCGACACATCTGCTGGAACATCTGCACCCCAAGACACTGGTGGTGAATGACCCCGCGCATGTCCGCAACGCGCCGGAAAAAATATTCGTGACCCGCTTTCCGGATTTGATGCCGCCGACACTGATCACCTCTGCCCGCGAGGAAATTCTGGCGTTCCGCGCCGAACACAAAGACATCATCGTCAAGCCGCTATACGGCAATGGCGGCGCCGGCGTCTTTCATATCAAGCCAGGCGACGAAAACCTGGCCTCGCTGCTGGAAATGTTCACCGGTATCTACCGTGAACCCATTATCGTTCAACGCTACCTGCCGGAAGTCCGCGCGGGTGACAAACGGATCATCCTGGTTGACGGCAAGGCCGTCGGCGCGACGAACCGTATTCCGCCAGAAGGCGAAGCACGCTCCAACATGCATGTTGGCGGCAAGCCGGCAGCAACGACACTGACCAAGCGTGAGGAAGAAATTTGCGAAGCCATCGGTCCGACACTGAAAGAATACGGGCTGATCTTTGTCGGTATCGACGTGATCGGCGACTATCTGACCGAAATCAACGTCACATCACCGACCGGCATTCAGGAAGTGAACCGCTTCAACAATGTTTGTCTGGAAGCCGATATCTGGGATGCAATCGAAGCGCGGCTTTAGCCCGGACGCGCCGGGCGCCATCAGGTTTCGAAATCGAATATCGCGCTCTGTAAAAGGCCCGCGACACCTGCACTGGTAGCGTTAAGCGATTTCGTCAGTGCACTTTCGAAAATCAGCTGACGTTTCTGCTCTTCAAGTTCGAAGCGCCGTTCATTGGCGAATTTTTCCGCCTCCAGCCCGGACACAGCGTTCTTGTTCTCCTCGATCTGCCCCTGGCTGAATTTTAGTGATACCTCGGCCTGCTTCAGCTGGCTTTCGAACATCGAAATATTGAAGCGCAATTTGGACAACGAATCCGTGATATCCGCCAGCGCCGTGTCGCGAAGGGTCTCGTCCTCGAAATTTCCATAGAAATAGGAGTGCAGTATGCCGACGCCCTTGCGTTCCAGCGTGCCTTCAAGGACAGGCGTCCCTTCGCCGCTTCGGGTAATCGATACCGAGCCCGTCGTATCGTCATAGGCAATGACGTCGTCATTCTTCAGCAAAACACCCGTATCGTTCGGGTCCCCATTTGGAAACTGGACGATCGACGAACCGAAAATATTCGGCATGAACGTATCGCCATTGCCGTCGGTAATCACATAATCCGCGCCAAGAAAATTGCCGTTATATGTCACATTGGCAAGCGAACCCGGTTTGGCCTGAACTTCCAGGTCGTTTGCGTCGAAAATATCGCGGATGCTTGACCCGATCAGATTCTTGCCAAGATGCCCGGCCCCTTTAGCCCGCAAGTTGTATTTGCCGATCAACTGATCGAACTGGTTGGCGAATTCACGTTTGGTTTCAGCCGTCGTATCGGGACTTTGCGTCTTCACGATAAGCTCGCGCGCTTCCAGCAACAGGGCCTTCATTTCGACGAGGCGCTCATTCGCTTTTTCCAGCGTCTTAACCGCCCGCTTCTGCTTTACCGTCAATTTGGTAAATCCCTGCAGGACACGGGTCGCTTCGCGCGCCTGCGCTTCAAGCCGGGACTGGCCGCGGATCTCCTCGGGACCGGAAGGGCCGCCATTCCGGCCAGCCAACGCAATCTGAACCGTTCGGTTCGACGCAGCCTGACTGACCGTTGCGAACAACGACGAATTCAGCTCCGAGATCGAGTTATTGAAAAGAAGACCCATTGGATTCCATCCTGAGGCATCAGGTATATCGCCATTTCATTAACAACTCGTAGCGATACACCAAGCAACAGTTGCAACTTTCATGCCCCACTCAATACATTGAAACCCGCTGGTTTCTGCGCATTTTCCGGCCAGGGTGGCCCCTGACACCCCCTCAGCCCGGCAATTTCTGCCCTGTCGGCAAGTATTGCCCGGCAAGACCGGCCACAATCACTGTTCCGGGTTCAAAACAATTTGCGCGGGCTATACGTGCCGCCACACGATACCGTAAGTTGGTCTGCCCCACACCTGCATGCAACGCTTTGTCTGCCAGGGCCAAAGCCTGGAGCAGGCACCGAGAGGTCGACGCCGATGACCGAAAGCACATCACCCTTCCATCCCGGTGAACGGGACATACAGGCGCGGCTGGGTATTGAAGACAAAATGCTGGAGCCCGGGCGGCGCATGATCCGAAGCACCATGCCGGAGCAGCATAAGGAATTCTACGCGCAATTACCGATGTTCTTCATCGGCGGCGCGGACGGGGGACAATCGGATCTGGGCGTCAGCTGTGACGGGAGAGCCCGGCTTCGTATCGGCAACATCCGATACCGTGCTGTCGATCAAGGCACGCCCGGTTCCTGGCGACCCGCTGTCTGACAGCCTGACCAGTGGTGCGGATATCGGGGGTCTGGGGCTTCAATTGGAAACCCGGCGGCGCAACCGCATCAACGGGCGGATCGCGAACCCGACCCGAAGCGGGTTTGATATTGCCGTCCGGCAGAGTTTTGGCAATTGTCCCAAATACATCCAGACCCGGACCTGTCAGCCGACCGATACGTTGACCGCCGCGCCACAAGCTCATACCGGCGCAGCGCTGGGCGCGGCAGAGGCCGGTATGATTGCGGGCGCGGGACACCTTCTTCATCGCCAGCCGCTTCCACGACGAAACCGATGCCGCATTCAATGGCTTTGATGTTTCGCATCGCGGCGGACAGCCCGGCTTCGTGATTGTTTCCCATTCAAAACAACTTCTGTTTCCCGACTATGCCGGCAACCGGATGTTCAACACCCTGGGCAATATCCAGACCGATCCGCATTGCGGGCTGCTGTTTATCGATTTCAATTCGGGCACCACGCTGCAATTGACCGGCAATGCCGAGATACTTTGGGATGACGCACATACAAAACGTTTTCCCGGCGCGCAGCGGGTCATTGTCTTCAGCATCGACGCCATGGTCCGCATCGATAACGCCCTGCCGTTGCACTGGCAATTCGGGGAAGCCTCCCCCGTTTTCAGCATGCCGGGGTTCGAGATGCCGGTGGCGCCTCCGCCACCACAGGGCAGTATGCGACTGAAAACAATCAGCATCGCAATGCCACAGGACGTTGATGGCCCGAAAGGCCGCAACCTCGCCACCGGCATTTTCAAGCAGCCGGTCGATGGCAAAATCATGTTGTCCCGGATGGGGCTGCAAGGGGACGGGCAGGCCGACCTGCGCAACCATGGTGGCAGCTTTCGCGCCGTCTATGTCTATGACACGTCACACTATGAACATTGGGCCCAGGCGCTGGAACGTGATGACTTTGCCCCCGGTCAGTTCGGCGAAAACTTCACCGTCGCCGGCATGACCGAAAGCGATATTCATATCGGCGACCGCTTCCGCATTGGCGACGCGCTGGTCGAGGTCAGCCAGCCACGCGTTCCCTGTTTCAAGCTGACGCTGAAAATGGGTGCCGATGGATTTCACGAACAGTTTTTGAACAGCAATCGCTGCGGCTTCTATCTGCGCGTCATCGAGGAAGGTTTCGTCACCGCCGGCGATGCCATAATGCCGGTGCACCGCGACCCGGACAGCCTGAGCGTCGCGCGGGTCAACGCGTTGCTGTTCCATGACAAGGGCAATCTTGAGGGCGCGCGCCGGGCGCTTGATATCCCGGCCCTGTCGCTTGGCTGGAAAGAAAGTTTTCAGGCCCAGCTGGACAAGGCCGACCCCGCCGGTTCCTGACCGGCAGCGCACACCGAAAGTAAAACGGAATACGGAACAGGGAATTTTCCATGGCAGACATGACAAACGAACTCGATGGCAAGGTTGCGATCATCACCGGCAGCGCCCGAAATATCGGCCGCGCCACCGCCGAGGAACTGGCCCGCGCCGGGGCCGTCGTCGTCATCAACGCGGTGCAGGCAAAAGACCTGTGCGAGGAAGTCGCCGAAGGCATCCGCGCCAAGGGCGGCAAGGCGATCGCGGTCATGGCCGATTGCCGCAACCCGGACGACATCGAACGGATGGCCCAGGCGGCGATCCGGGAATTCGGCGGTATCGATATTCTGGTGCATAACGCCGCCACCCGGAATCCGAAATCCTTCGACGATCTGACCCGCGAGGATTTCCAGCAGGTCATCGACCTGTCGATCCTCGGCTGCTTTCATCTGGCGAAATCCACTGTGCCCTCCATGCGTAAACGCGGCGGCGGCGCGATCATCGGCGTCGGCGGGCTGAACTCCTATATCGGGCAGAAGGGGCGGTCGCACCTGATGGTCGCGAAGGCCGGGCTGAACATGTATATCCGCGGGCTCGCGCTCGATCTCGCATCCGACAACATCACCGCCAACCAGGTCGTCGTCGGCACCTACGACACGCGCGATCCGGATTCGACGATGACCGCAGAACAAATTCAGGCCCGCGCCAACAAGGTCCCGATGGGCCGCGAAGGCACGCCGCAGGACATGGCCGACCTGATCCGCTTCCTCGTTGGTCCCGGCGGCCATTACATTTCCGGCCAGACGATCCATTCCAACGGCGCGGCCTTCATGAACGCGTAGAGCATGACAGCCAGGAGACAGCCTGATGTTTCATGCCATTAATCCGGACCGGGGGCTCGTGCCAACCCTGTGGATGGTCATGCTGTTTGTCTCCATTCTGGCCATGTTTGGCGTCCTGTCCGGTGCAGTGGAAATAGCGCCGGATTTCACGAAATCGATCAGACCCTACGTCTGGGATGCCACACAGCAAGTTTGGACCATGGTGCTTGGCGCATCATGGGTCGCAAGCATGATCCTGTCCTGGAAATACAAAAGGGATGTTCCAACCCAGGTTGGCGCGGCGGTCATCGCCTCTCTGCCAATGGCCGTCTCATCCTTCTATCTCGGCGCAAAACTGTAATCCCTGCGATTGTTTCAGCCTTTTCTTCGTGTAAAACTAGCCAAACTCTGCCATTACCATTAGAAAGATCATAACAGGAACATTGATGGCTTTCTGTCATGGTCGCACGGATAAATACGGTCGCGTTTCAGGGCGTGGATACGCTGGATATCGATGTGCAGGTGCAGATCGCCGGCGGCCTGCCGGCCTTCACCATTGTTGGCCTGCCCGACAAGGCGGTCGCGGAAAGCCGCGAGCGGGTGCGGTCGGCGCTGGGTGCACTGGGGCTGGCGCTGCCGCCGAAGCGGATCACGGTGAACCTGTCGCCTGCCGACGTTCTGAAGGAAGGCAGCCATTTCGACCTGCCCATCGTGCTAGGGCTGCTGGTTGCGATGGATGTGCTGCCGGGCGAGGACCTGATGGAATTCACCGCGCTGGGCGAGCTGGCGCTGGACGGCGCGTTGACCCGTGTTGCCGGGGTGTTGCCCGCCGCCATCGGCGCCAGCGCCAACGGGCGCGGGTTGATCTGCCCGGCTGCCTGTGGCGGGGAGGCGGCCTTTGCCGGCGACATCGCGGTGCTGGCCCCGCCATCGCTGCTGGCGCTGATCAACCACTTCAAGGGCGTGCAGGTGCTGTCTCCGCCGGAACCGCAACTGGCGGAACCGGATGCAGGCGACGGGCTCGACCTCGCCGATATCAAGGGCCAGGAAACCGCAAAGCGCGCACTCGAAATCGCAGCCGCCGGAGCACATAACCTGCTGATGATGGGGCCACCGGGATCGGGCAAGTCGATGCTGGCCGCGCGGCTGCCGGGCATCCTGCCGCCGATGGACCCGCGCGAAGCACTGGATATTTCCATGGTCCATTCCGTCGCCGGGCTGTTGGCGGACGGCAAGCTGAGCCGCCAGCGCCCGTTCCGCGATCCGCATCATTCGGCGTCGCTGCCTGCGATGGTCGGTGGCGGGACGAGGGCACAGCCGGGTGAAATCAGTCTCGCCCATAACGGCGTCCTGTTCCTGGACGAGCTGCCCGAATTCGCCGGCATTATGTAGGAAACGCACCAAGCGTTCCGCATGTGCCCGAGTGAGGGCAGAGTGAAACATATACCATTGGCGCGTGTTCGCGCTAAGATTGCCGAATGGCAAATGTTAATTCGCGAAAATATTGGCTACGGGTCAGGCGCGAAGCCTTCACCCGTGCGTGGCGTCTAATCGTGGGGTCTACAGTCACCCTATTCTTTGCCGCTGTAAGCGTCGGCTCCCTAGTCATCGGTCTATCAGTTTTTGGGTCCCCCGACGCGGCGTTAGACGAAGTTGTTGGGCGGTCAGTCCTTGCTTTCGCCGGGTTCCTGTTTTTCTTGGGCGTATATTTGTATTTTGAACACAAGATACCGGCAGAGTGGGATTCTGAGAAACAAGACCAAATAGACAAAAAGGATCGGCAGATCTCCGATGCGACCGTCGCCCTTGAAAAAAAGGCCGTGGAGCGTGTCGTTTTTCTCACGCTAAGCATTCTTTGGGAACGCGGGTATCGGCTGAATATAGAGAGGATCACGCTGGATCAGTTCCCAGCATGGCTACAGAGAGTCGAGTCTTGGCGGTTTCTAACGCTAAAATATATAGCCGATAAGTTCTCTCACCAACACGCAGTTTCGTTCGGGAATACACATTACCTTTTGACTGAAAACTTCATTTTTAATGTCAGCCAAGTCCACAACAGAGAGATGCAACAACTATCTGCCCAAATAGACAAAATCAAAGTAATATTACAGCAAAATCAAGATGCTTGGTCTACCATATCAGCGCTAGAACGGAACCAAATCAACGCTCATTTAGTCATTTTCGAGGCGCAGGCTAGAGCAGCCGATAGCAGATAAACACTGGACCAGAAACACCGCCGAAAAGCCCCCTCGGCTGATCTTGTTATTGATATTCGTCTCTGTCTCGTGGATTCCCATCGCTTCCAGTTTTTCGACTAATTGGCGGTAGCTGACGCCCTTCCGCTTCAATTCCGCTTTCAGGGTGTTCTTAACCCGGTCCTGCCATTCCTTATCCGGCATGCTGTGTCTCCGTTGTTGGTGTAAATATCACCATATTCGATATAAACACCATTGACAACGGTATATATCATCACCATATTCGATATATAAATATCGGAAACGGTGATAACGATGTCTCAACACTTCCTTCTTTCAGCCAAAGCCCGCACGCTTTCACTCGCCAAGGTCATGCGCCTGAGCGACGAAGAAGCGTATGAAGCCTTCAAGGCGATCCGCTGGGCCGATAACGACGGGGAAGCATACTGCCCCCGCTGTGGCTGTCTGGACGTGTACAAGTACGAGAGCCGCCGCATCTTCAAGTGCGCCGGTTGCCATTCTCAGTTCTCTCTGACAACGGGCACAATCTTCGCCAGCCGCAAGATGTCGATCCGCGACTTGTTGGCCGCGATTGCCATTTTCGTGAACGGTGCCAAGGGCTATTCCGCGCTGCAATTGAGCCGCGATCTGGATTGCCAGTACAAGACGGCTTTCGTTCTGGCGCACAAAATTCGTGAAGCTTTAGGCGCGGAGAATAAGACTCGCACGGTATCCGGCGACGTTGAAATCGACGGCGCATACTTCGGCGGTTACGTGAAGCCGGAGAACCACAAAGACGACCGCAAGGATTTACGCTTGAAGCGGAACCAGACCGGCAAGCGCAAGGTTGTCGTCATCATGCGCGAGCGTCAGGGCCGCACACTGCCTTTCGTATTCGATCATGAAGCCGACTCCCTGCCGACCATTGAAGCCCGTGTACAGACCGGCAGCACGGTCTATGCCGACGAAGCGTCAAGCTGGGACGGCCTGCAAGCCCGTTACGCCATGCACCGCGTCAATCATTCGGTACAGTTCAAGGACAATGAAGCCTGCACCAATCAGGCCGAGTCATTCTTCTCCCGCCTGCGCCGCGCCGAAGTCGGTACGCACCACCACATTTCAGGCAAGTATCTGCGTCACTACGCGAACGAAATGGCGTGGCGCGAAGATCATCGCCGGGTATCGAATGGCGAACAGTACGGGTTGGTCATCGCTGCCGCGCTGGCGCATCCGGTATCGCGGGAATGGAAAGGGTATTGGCAGCGCGCGGCCTAACCTACCAACGGTATGCCGCCCTTTTATCATCGCGGAAATGATAGGGATCAAACCAGATTATTTGTAAGCAATTGTCATCCAGAACACCATAAACCCGAACGGTGTTTTCGAGCCTCAAAGAAAAAAACGAATCTGAAAGGATTCCCTTTTTTTAAGTCGGGCAATGGCATTTCGGGAAAATTTGTCGCGCGGGAGAGGATGACTATTCGTCCCGTCTTTCTTGCCTCCAGCCGCGCTCTCAATTTCAGCCCACGTCATTGTTTCGAAGTTTGCGAGGTGGCTTTCAATATGCTTCCGCCAGTTTTTCTCGAACAATGCGCCCATTCCCCAAGGGCCATCCCAGTCGAACGAGCGGAACCGCCATACAGGGTATTTTGTTTTATAAGAATCCGGTTGCGCGCCAAGTTTAGGCGTCCCGTCTACTGGCCTTGCCCCGAATTTAGGATTGCCCCGCCCCCTCTTGGCCATCAGAGAGCACTGTAATAGCGCCCCATTGCATCAGGCGTGATTTCTGTTTGTGCCGGGATACCATCCGGCACGCCAGCGCGCGCCTCGCGCCACGGGGATTCTTGGTGCGTCAAATTAATTAGCCATTGCGGCGACTTGTCAGCATAAAAATCAACAACCTTTTCGATAGTCTTCCGCTCACGCTTGGATAGCCTGCCAGAATCGCCGCCGCGAATAGTTGAAACCTTAAAAGCCCCACGATGTGATTTAAAGAGTTCAGGCGTGACAGGGCCATCGACCCACGCCTCAATGCGCGAGTCAAACAACGTATCGTCTGTCCAAGCAATATGCCAAGCTTGACAATAATAGACAATTTTCTGGAGTTTCATGGTCGTCATCGGACCAGCCTTCTCCAAAATAAATTGTGCTACATCATGGACTTGCGCCATAAATCGACCCTCCCCAAGTCATCGCGGGAATCACTTATCTATATGATTATTAAGGCGTTTTCAAGGCCACGTTACATGGGTAATCGGGCGCGCGCTATTGTCCACAGCTTATACGGCCCATATTCCCCGTGGTCGGTGGTAAACCCGCGTTCTTCAACCAGCCCCCGGACCGCGCACGACTTGATGCACGCCCCTATGCGCTTCCGTAGCGTTGAATAGGTTGCTTCGTCAGGGGATAACCCGCGTTCCGCAACCCACATCTCCGTAAGCTGGCGTGACGTAAGCAGTTCGCTGGACTCTCTGAGCCTATTGAGCACAAACCGCTTTACCGTGCCCTTCTGCGCCTTGTGCTTCGTTACGTACTCTTTCAGGGGCGATGTATCGGCGGCAGAATCGAATAGCCGTATAGCCGCGTCCAGGTGGTCTATATCGACCGTCAGCTTTCGTATCTCTGCCCGGTAGCGGTCCCGCAGGACGGTTAATTCCGTATGTTTGGCGACCAGACCCGCTACGGTGTTCGGCCTATCGGTATCCACCACATTCCACCTCTCTTTCGCCGATAAAACTATCGAAACAGGAGGGGAATATCGTTATAATACGTGGTGTGTTTGATACATAATGCCGGAATTCGCGCGGCCAACACTGGAAGCGCTGCGCCAGCCAATGGAAACCGGCCGCGCCGTCGTCGCCCGGGTCAACGCCCATGTGACCTACCCCGCACGGTTCCAGATGATCGCGGCGATGAACCCCTGCCGCTGCGGCCATCTGGACGATGCGGAACTGGCCTGCAGCCGGGCCCCGAAATGCGCCCGCGACTACCAGACGAAAATTTCCGGTCCGCTGTTCGACCGCATCGATCTGCATATCGACGTCGCCGCCGTCAGCGCCGCCGACCTGTCCCTGCCACCCCCGGCGGAAGGCTCGGCCCAGGTCGCCGAGCGGGTGGCCACGGCCCGCGCGATCCAGTCCGCCCGCTACGCCGAAACCGACCCGCGCATCCGCACCAATACCGAAGCCGACGGCGCGCTGCTGGAGAAAGTCGCCACGCCGGATGAACCCGGCCGCAAGCTGCTCACCGAAGCCGCCGACCGGATGAAACTGTCAGCCCGCGGTTATCACCGGGTGTTACGCGTCGCGCGGACGCTGGCGGATCTTGCCGGCGAGGAACAGGTGCGGCGCATCCATATCGCGGAAGCGCTGTCCTACCGACGCATCGCGCCGGTGGGATAGTCGGGGCTGGGGTTTTTCAAACCGAAACAGCAATCGCCAGAAGAAGAATCTGTTCTTTCGTCAGGATACAGGTGATGGTGCCGGGCAGGCGCTGCGCCGTCGACGCTGTTTCAATCGGCAGGCGCATTCGCTGACGTCACACGAGGGGATGCTCCAAATGGCCGCGCTAAAGTCATGGCTCTATATCAACCTTGATCCAACGCAATGGGCACATTCCGGGTTATCGCCACTGAACAAAGGCATCCTGTTTGTTGTCCTGGCCGGTATCCTGTCCGCAGTGCTGGAATCTGAATCGAGTCTTCGCAACAGCTATCAAAACACCTTCTACATTCTGAACGTGATTTTCGCCGTCCTGTTTCTGGTGGAATATATCGTCCGGTTATGGGTGATGGGCAAGAACCCCCAATATTCCGGATTCGCCGGACGTCTGCGCTATGCCCGCCGCTTCGCCAGCACCCTGGGCCTGATCGCAGTGATCGGACTTTGGGTCGATATCCTGCTCGGGTTACAGGGGGTTTACGGCGTCATGCTGCGGCTGGTGCGGGTGCTGCGCATCATCACGCTGGCCCGCAACAGTGAATGGGCAACCGCCATACATCTCATCTCCCGAGCCATTCAAAAACGTCGCCACGAACTAGCCCTTAGTCTGGGCCTCGCCTGCATGATCATGCTGTTTTCAGCAACCATGCTGTACCTTGTCGAAGGACCGGAGCAACCGGAAACATTTGGCAGTATTCCCCGCGCCCTCTGGTGGGCAATGGCGACGCTGACGACCGTGGGATACGGCGATGTCTATCCCATAACCGCCGCCGGAAAAATTTTGGCTGGCATCGCCGCCTTCACATCGATTGCCATCGTCGCCATGCCGACAGGCATCATGGCGGCAGCATTCAGTGACGCGCTGCATGAATTCCGCCGTAAAGGACTAATTTCAGTCCAAACGGTGACACGACGCCCTTGCTGGCGGTGATCGCGCCGTAATAATCCGGTTCGCGGTTGCCCGCGAAGTTCCAGCGGTTCTTCTGGATGTCGGCGCAGATGTCGAGGTCGCAGGAGGCGACGATCAGCTCGTCCCCCATCGTCTTACATTGCGCCATGATTTCGCCGGTCGGCGCGATGATGCAGCTTTCGCCGATCAGGTCGCAGCCTTCCTCTACCCCCGCCTTGGCAGTGCCGACGACGAAGGCGCCGTTCTGGTAGGCACCGGCCTGCATGACCAGGTGGTTGTGGAAATCAGCCAGGTGATTGAGGCCCGGGGCAGGGGCGAAATAACGCGGGGTGTTGTAGCCGAGCATGATCAGCTCCACCCCCTGCATGC
>CALSRA010000008.1 GCA_943788635.1 uncultured Alphaproteobacteria bacterium
CATCGGTTTCGGCTACTTCCTGCACGACAGGTTCGGCGGTTTCGGTCGGCTGGGGTACCGTTTCCTGCGGGTGCGCTGGCGGCGGTCTGTACTGGCGGCGGCGTGGTACGGTCCGGGTTCCGGCGAATGTCGTTGAAGGAACGAATGAACCGATTGCGCGTCACGGGGGCCGGTGCGGCGCGGCGGGCGGGTTTCGGTGCGGTGAAGGATACAGGGGAAGCACTCGCGACCGGACCGGAAAAGCCGCCCCTGCCGTCCGGCGGCCGGGTTACCGCCCGCGCCGCGACGGAAGCCGGCGCGGCCACTGTCGGGGCCTGCGGCCGGCGCCAGGCCGGAAAGTGCGGTCGACAGCGCGTCAGCCATTGCCGATGTCAGTTCCAGGCGGTCCAGGTCAATGGGTTCCGCAATAACGGCCGAAATGGCGCGGCCGGCAGGAAGGCCCTTGAAGTCAATTTCCAACCGGCCGTCCTGCACGATGGCCCAGGTTTCAACGCCGAGCCCAAGCGCTGTCGTGCGGAAGACATTGCCCGCGGCCGAAGCGACCCTGTCGCCATCCGATGCGCCCAGGTTGCGATCTTCCAAACTGGCGCTATCGGACAGAGCGTTGCCACCGACCGGATCGCCATTGACCGTGATTTCACCACCGAAGGGGTTGGTGTTTTCAGCGTCGCCATCATCTGCGTTCGCAACGATCATGACGCGATACATGCCGTTCGGCAGGGAGGACTGAAACAGGTTCGGTGCCACAATGCCGTCGGTCAGTGCCGTTGTACCGGAAACCGGTTTGCCGGCTTTGCCGGATTCCGTACTGGCTGTATCCGGCGTGATGGGGGTGAAACCGCGATGTACCGTGGAGCCGTTTCCGCCGAAGTCCCAGCCGACGGCCCCGTTAGGGAGACGATAGTCATCGTTGATCTTCAGTGACGACAGGGCACCGGCCTTGCTGGCCAGCGATGCAACCGCCGCAATGCGCCATGCGGCCTCGCCGGCGGCTTCTGTTTCCGGCAGTGACTTGATCAGGCGCTCGGCGTTGCGGATGATGGCATCCGCATCGGTATTTTCAGAATCGAAAAACTGTTTGAGCTGCTTCAGGTTATCGAGGCCATCGCGCAGCGCGTTCATTTGCGCCTTTAACAACCGCAATCCGTCGGCAGGCTTGTTTGTGACTGTCCCGATGGCCGTATCTGAAGGGGTGCCGCGGTCGGCGCCGATAATCCCTGCAGCAGCCGGCATCGCATTCACATTCGCGACCAGCGCAAATGCCGTGGCGAGTAAAGCCGCGCGGCAAGACGGCAGCAGCCTTTCCTTCCGGTGGCGTGCGGGCTGGGTCGTTTTTTGTATCGGTCAATTTCAACATGGCCATTCTTATTCTTTGGGTCGTTGTTTTTAGGAAGCTCGGTTCAGTTGCCGTGGCTCGGTTTGCTCAGTTCTGTTTTGCTGTGCCCAAAATGGCTGGGATATTTCAAATTATCGTCATCCATATGGGGTAATCGAAAAAATTGTTTCTCTTTAAAGGCGGTAATTCTTTTCATCTAATACCATTAGTGGAGAGTGGTAAAATGGTATGGTAATTAAAATATGACGTTAAAACAGTAGGTTATGGATTTTTCGCCACGTATTTACAGCAAAATTGTTTTGTTTTTATATAAAATTTTATTTAAAAAAACTTTAATGTTTTTTAAAAATCTATACGTGTGACCGCCATCACTCGGAAGACAAGGAATTTGATCAGGCGACGAATATAATATGTTAGCATCGCGCTGTAGTTAGCTGTTTTTATTTTACTATTTTTGTAATTTGGTCACTTGAATAAAGAAAAGCGGCTGTTCCGAAAATCGAAACAGCCGCTCGTCCTGACGCAAAGCGCGTCTCAAGTCGCTAAATCTGATGGCGAATCAATCGTCCCAGACTTTTTCCGGTACCGGTAACCCCTGCAGGTCAGCATCGCTTAAAGGTCGGTCAGCGACGACATCGCGCGTTTCCAGCACCATTCGTATCTGACGGACATGTTGCGCCGTGTGCCAGGTCGTGCGTTCCAGCACTTCATGCATCCGGGGTTCGCCGTAATAGGTCTTCATCCGCTGCTGGCAGGACTTGTCGTCCAGGTTCTGCCACCATGCCGCAACGCGGGTGCGGATCGTGTCGCCATAATCGGACATGGCATCGAAAGTCTGCATATCGTCTGTCGGTGGCACCACCGGCAACGCCGCGGTCAGTTCGACCCCGTCGCAGGCTTCGAGGAAGGCTTCGGATATCCGGAAGACATGATGCGTCAGCACTCGTAACGTCCGGTCCCGGTTCGGCAGCTTGTCCTGCAGCGATTCAATCGGAATTTGACGGACCAGCCGCGATGCGGTTTCGAGGATATGGTCAAGCCGTTCCGCAAGCTGCTCCGGCGTCAGGACCGGTGACACATCGACATCAAGCTTCAGAAACTCGACGACGTCTGCCAGTTGTTGCGCGAACGTAAACGCATCGCCGCGCGACACGACCGGAAATGGACCGGGCGCCGAGACGCTGCAATTCAGCCAGGCCGTCTGGATCCGCCGCGATATTGACGGAAACGAAATCTACATTGTTTGACGAAAGAAACTCTTTCGTTTTAAGGCAGCTTGTTCACCCAGGCTGCCAGAAGACCTTAATCGGTGCATTCACCGGATTTACTCCCTCAAGGTTACACGGTATGGCGACGTTATCGCCGCACGGGAACCATAGCAGTCTGCCACTTTCATGGGAAGGTACGGGGAATCGCGGCGATGCTGGCGGTATTCGGGCTTTACCGGTCCCGGAACCATGACCAGGCGAAATACAGGACCGCGGTGATCATGATGGCAAGACCGATCAGGGATGGCTGGTATGCCGTTCCCCGGAGCAGGCTGAGGCCAAGGTCGATCCCCAGTGCGATCACAAATGCCGCGATGTAAAGCCGCCGTTTTGCCTGCCCGGCCTCTACGCGGTTTTCGCCGTCTAACGCCATAAATACGCCCTGCCCTGCTGATTCTGCCGGACCGTATCATGCCGCATTACGCTGGCAAAAGAAAACGGCGGCTGGTGGGGCAGCCGCCGTTTTCGAAAGGGGGATCGGATGAAATTCGTGTTGTTCTTAATTGCGCTTTGTTTCTATGTGTCTTGGTGCTCAAAATCACAAAGACGGTCACTACCTGTCGCAATATGACCGGAAACGGCTGCACCGTCCCTGTGTGAGATCATATTGCGCAGTTCGCCGGATTGATTTCGTCCCCCGAATGGGTGAGGTCGGAAAAATATTTACCATTGAAACCCCGCGAAAACCGCCGAACTAGATGGTTTACGCCTACCAGGCCAGTGCATATCCGGCACGGCGCGGGTCGGCGCCAGCCTGGAACATTCCTGATTTTTCATCCGCGACGATGCCGCACATGCCGCCCGCCTTCCAGGTTTTATCGGGCCACCATGAAATCCGGTGGCCCCAGGATGCAAGCGTATCGGCGGTTTCCGCCGGGATACGCGCTTCAAGATCAAGCCGGCCCGGAAAATAGTCATGCGGCTCGAAGGAGGAAGGATAGCTGTAGCTGGCGAAGCGCGGCGCTTCGATGGCAGTCTGGATATCCATGTCAAAGGTGACGACGTTCAGGAAGGTTTGCACCATCGCCTGGGTCTGGACATCCCCGCCGGGTGTCCCGAAGGTCATGAACGCCTTCCCGTCCCGCACGGCAAGCGCGGGGTTTGGCGTCAGCCTGGGCCGTTTGCCGGGCGCGACCGCAGAAGGATGCGCCGGGTCGGCCCAGGATTGTGATCCGCGTGATGATGGCACCAGCCCGGTCCCGGGAATGACCGGTGCCTGACGCGAGGTATCGCTGGGGGTTGCGGAGAATGCGTTGCCCTTGCTGTCCATGGCGCAGCAATAGGACGTATCGGCCGGCACCGCATGCGGTTCTGCCGGCGACGGTGTGAACTGCGTGATGTCGTCGATCCGGGCCAGCATGGCACGGGGATCGCCGGCCGGCGGCATTTCCGGCCAGGCTTCCCCGTCGCGGATAAGGTCGCGCCGCAGGGCCGTGTATTCGTCGGACAGCAGTTCCGCTAGTGGTACATCGATGAAGGCCGGATCGCCGTAATAGCGTTCCCGGTCGGCGAAAGTGAGTTTGAGCGCCTCGGCAATGCGATGGATATATTCCGGGCTGTTATGCCCAAGTGCCGCCATATCCGTGCCTTTCAGCAGGTTAAGGGTTTGCGCCAGCGCGGGTCCCTGCGACCATGGCCCGCAACAATGCACGTCGATACCGGCATAGTGTGTGATCACTGTCGGTTCGTGCCGGACCCGGTATTCGTCCAGATCCTCCATGGTCACCAAGCCGTCGTTTTCACGATGGTAATCGACGATCTTGCGCGCGATATCCCCTCGGTAGAAGGCGTCATAGGCGGCTTTGATACCGGCGATACGTCCCTCGCCCGCTTTTGTGGCTTCCTGATCGGCCATGTATTGCAGCGTTGCGCCAAGGTCGGTCTGCACGAAGCGATCTCCGGGCATGGGCGGCTGGCCGTTCGGCAGGTAAATGGCTTCGTTCGCTGGCCAGCGCCGAAATCCGGCCTCGCTATCGGCGATGGATTCGGCAAGCAGTGGATACATCGCGAAACCGTCGCGGGCAAAGCGGATCGCGCCTTCCGCGACTTCGCCGAACGACATGGTGCCGTATAGTTCCAGTGCGGTCAGCCAGGCAGCCGGCGCTGCGGGCATGACGGTGCGCAGCAGGGTTTCGGGAATGTGTCCGCCGTGAAATTTCTGGAAGAAATCAGGGGTTACGGCTTTCGGCCAGGTGCCGAGCCCGTCGATATTGATGATTTCCTGGGTTTCGGCCAGCCAGATCAAGGTGGGCGCGACGCCGGCGATATTAACGATATCGCTGTGTACGACGCCGAGTGCCAGCCCGGCTGCGACCCCGGCATCGATTGCGTTGCCGCCATGGTTCAAAATTTCGAAACCGGCCTCCGCCGCGAGATAATGTCCCGCAGCAACGGCATGTCGTGTGCCGGCGACTACAGGCCGGTTCGCATCAAAATTGAAGGCCATGACATCGTCTCCCGTCAGAAAATCTTAACAGTCTGTTGGTCGTGTTTACGTCTTCTTAACGCTTGCAACGGTAGCATTGCAGCAATTCGAACGCAGGAAAAGGGGCGCCCTGATGCGCTGGCAAGCTACTCTGCCTGAAAAAGGCCGGGAAATCATAGAAGACTGTACCCGTAAAATGGCGGATCAGAACTGGCAGCAACGTTGTGAGACGGTCGAATCAGCCCTGAATCAGGTGTTGGCTGAAGAGTCGACTGAGGCTGGCAGATCAAAAGCGAAACGGCAGTATTCGGCGGGCATTATGATTGCTGCGATCCTCGACAAGCTCGACAAGCTCGACACCGGCGACGTCAATGATGCCGAACAGGCGAAGCTGGCGGCTTCCAGCACCGATTTCGATCATCAGATCGCCGCTTGCGACTGGTTGATCGAACAATCGCTCGCCGCGGCTCCGCTTCCGGGAACGGAAACCACGCTGCACTAACGACGGGTCACGAATGTCGTGCCCCGGTGCCGTCGATCAGGCATGGCAGACTGAAACCCAGCGGTTGGTCAGCATTATCTGGAATTTTTCCCGAGTCTCGGCCAGCCGGGGTGATGCGTTATGCAACGCAAAGGCCTCTTCATCCGCATAGCATTCGAACAGGAACATCCTGAGCGGGTCGTCTTTCTTCACCATCACTTCAAAGGCCAGGCAGCCTTCTTCGGCTTCGAGGCTGTACGTTCCGTGTTCCCGTACCAGCGCCTCTAACGCCGATCTGTGCTCTGATTTCACTTCATATTCGATAATTACTGCGACCCGGCTCATGGTTCCCCCCTGGGCGATGTGTAGCGTCGGTGTCACATCGTATGTCGCATGCCAGGCAACCGCCAGAAATGACAAAGCGTTAACAAAGTGGTTGACAAGCGTATTAAAAAATACTTGTGCGATCAAAAAGAACCAGATTAGAATATTCGTCATGTACCGAACGCGTGAGTTGCGGTGACACGATGTGATCGCTTCCCGGGTCCGGAATCGGATTGCAGGGCAATGCCCTGGGGGTCGGTACAGAGCCCACGGGCCGCTGGATACCTATGAAATCCAACGGTTCGGCATTGAAAGGAAGACGCGTAAATGGCTACCGGGACAGTAAAGTGGTTCAATCCGACTAAAGGTTTTGGCTTCATCACACCCGACACCGGCGGGAAAGACGCCTTCGTCCACATCACTGAAGTAGAGCGTGCGGGTATGGCACCGTTGGTCGAAGGTCAGCGAATCAACTACGAAGAAGTGAGCGACGCAAAAGGATTGAAGGCGACCAGCCTGTCCGACGCAGGCTGACCAAGGGCGCGTTCCGCCGACTGCCGCTATTCGCGTACAGTCGACGTGTGCCCCGGGATGGAATCGGATCGGCTCCATCCTGCATGTTTGTCTTCGTGCCTGAACGGCAGGTGCGCGGCGGCTGTCGCTTTGTGCCAGCGCCGGGGCGTTACATCGCGTTGAACAGGCCTTACTTCGCTTTGAAGACCGGCGGGCGCTTTTCCATGAATGCCGTGCGGCCTTCGGCGTAATCCGCGCTGTCGAAGCAGGCCTTGACCATGGCCGCGCATTGATCGATATCCCGGTCCGCCGGATCCTTGACGATTTCACCGACTGTGAATTTGACCTGGGCGACCGTCAGTGGCGCATTGCCGCCGATTGTCTTCGCATATTCATCGACATAATGTTCCAGCATCGAGGCCGGTACGACCCGATTTACGAGCCCCATTTCCCGGGCTTCGGTCGCGTTGAACTGCCGCGCGGTGAAGAAAATTTCCTTGGTGAAGGACGGGCCGACGATATTGCTCAGCTTGCGGATATGCGCATAGCCATAGCCGAGGCCAAGTTTCGCCGCGGGCACCGCAAACCGTGAATTGTCGCCGCAAATACGCAGATCGCAACAGACCGCAATGCCCAGACCGCCGCCAATGCAATAGCCGTTGATCATGGCAATGGTGGGTTTTGGAAAGGCGTGGATGCCGTCATAAGCCTTGTCCACGGCGACGGCATATTTTTCGACCGCTTCCTGCGAAGCGCGCTCATTCTCGAATTTCGAGATATCGGCGCCGGAAACAAAAGCCTTCCGTCCAGCGCCCCTCAGAACGACGACCCGTATCGCATCGTCCTTGCGGAAATCCTCGAGGATTTCGACCACACCTTCCCACATCTCCATCGATACGGCATTCAGGCGGTCCGGATTGTTGAATGTCATAATGCCAACGGGGCCGCGCTTTTCGGCAATCATTTTGTCAGTAAGCATGGGGAAGTCCTCGGTATGAAAAATCTGAGTATTGTCTGAATCCGTTCAGACAACGTTACGGTTGTGCATATCAGCAATTTCTTCAGCGCTGTAACCAAGGTCGGCCAGCACATTGTCGGTATGTTCGCCACGTTCCGGCGGTGCGGTGGCGATTTTACTGGGCGTGCGGCTCAGCCGGATTGCCTGCGACACCAGCTCGATATCGCCGCCGATTGCCGGTGAATTGACGGCCTGCGCCATGCCAAGATGCTGGACCTGCGGATCGGCGAAGACCTGGTCGATGGAATTGATTTCGCCAGCCGGAACACCGGCTTCGTTGAAGATTGCGATCCATTCGTCACCGGTCTTGTGCTGCGTGCGCTCATTGATGGCAGCGTTCAGCGCGTCCCGGTTCTGCGATCGCAGCTCACCGGTTGAAAATTCCGGTACGACATTCAGGTCCGGATCGCCCATCGTGACGCAGAACCGTTCCCAGATGACCTGTCCGGCGACCGCGATATTGATATGTCCGTCCGATGTCTTGAATACCCCGGTGGGTATACTGGTGGGGTGATTGTTGCCGGCCTGTTGCGGAACGTCCTGGTTCATCAGCCAGCGCGCGGCCTGGAAATCCAGCATGAATATCTGCGCGGCCAGCAGCGAGGTATCGACCCATTGCCCCTCGCCGGACTTTTCACGCTCCAGCAGCGCGATCATGATGCCCTGTGAACACAGCAACCCGGCGCAAAGATCGGCAATCGGAATGCCGACCCGCATTGGCCCTTCGCCCGGCGCGCCGGTGATCGACATCAGCCCGCCCATGCCCTGGGCGATCTGGTCGAAGCCCGGACGGCCGACATAGGGCCCGTCCTGGCCGAAGCCGGAAATGCTGCCCAGAATGATGCGCGGATTGATCGCCTTCAGCGATTCGTAATCGATACCGAGCCTGTTCTTCACGTCCGGCCGGTAGTTTTCGACCACCACGTCGGCGCCTTCGCGACCAGTTTCTTGAACACCGCGAGCCCGTCCGGGTCTTTCAGGTTCAGCGTCACGCTGCGCTTGTTGCGGTGCAGGTTCTGGAAATCGGGCCCATGGCCGCTTGCCGCCCAGGGCGCCCTCGCCGCCTTCCAGCGCTTCGGGCATTTCCACCTTGATGACATCCGCGCCCCAGTCGGCAAGCTGCCGGACACAGGTCGGCCCGGACCGCACGCGGGTCAGGTCAAGGACGGTATAGCCCGTCAGGGCGGAGGAAGCTGCTGTTTGCGGCATTATCGATTTCCCGTTCGTTTTGGGGATTCATGTCTGGCCAACAGAACCTGTCGCGGCCATGATGAAAAGAAGTAACGTTTGCAGGTGCTATTGACCTTTTTTGGAGCGGGGCTGTCAACCAATGGAAACACCGAATTCACTAACAGCAACAGAGGCCGCGAAGCGAATTGAAGCGGGCACGCTGACATCCGAGGCGCTGGTTGCGAGTTGTATCGAGCGGATCGACGCCCGCGAAGACGTCGTCGGCGCGTGGAAAGCCTTTGACCGCGACCTGGCGCTGAAACAGGCGCGGGCCCGGGATGCCGGTCCCCGGCGCGGGCCAATCCAGGGCATTCCCTTTGGCGTGAAGGACATTATCGATACGATGGACCTGCCGACCGGTTATGGTTCGCCGATCTATGAAGGCCACCAGCCGGCCGCCAATGCACCCTGCGTCCAGATCAGTCTGGATTCCGGCGGTGTGTTGATGGGCAAGACGGTCTCCACCGAATTTGCCAGCCGCCATCCCGGCAAGACCACCAATCCGCATAACCCGGGGCATACACCCGGCGGCTCGTCCAGCGGTTCGGGCGCTGCAGTGGCGGATATGATGGTGCCGCTCGCTGTCGGCACGCAAACAGGGGGATCGGTGATACGGCCCGCCGCCTATTGCGGCTGCGTCGGCTACAAGCCCAGTTACGGGCTGATCGCCGGCTACGGGGTGAAGGAAAACACCCGCAGCTTCGACACGATTGGCCTCTATGCCCGTGACCTCGACGATATCGCGCTGTTTCGCGCCGGCATTCTGGGCCTGCCGCATGAACCGCTTGCCGGAGCGTCCTTGCACGGGCTGCGGGTTGGTTTATGCCGCACGATGATGTGGGATCGTGCCAGCGCCGCGACGCAGGAGCGGCTGGAAAGCACGGCCGCTGCGCTGGCGAAAGCCGGCGCGCAGGTCACGGATTTCCCCCTGGAAGGCCCCTTTGCCGGATTCGAGGAGGCCGGCAAGACCGTGTCAGGTTTCGAATTCACGCGCGCGCTGGCCTATGAGCGTGCCCATCACCTGGACAAGATGAGCGAGGCCATCCGGACCATCGTGATCGAGCCGGGTGTTTTGGTGACCTTTGCGGAATACCAGCGGGCGCTGGCGACCCTTGCCGCCTGTCGCGCCTGGCTCACCGACGCAATGGCCGATTTCGACCTGCTTCTCACGCCCAGTGCCCCGGACGAGGCGCCCGAAGGCCTGTCCCATACCGGCGATGCCTGTTTCAACATTCTGGCGACCTGGACCTATTCCCCGGCAGTGACCCTGCCCGTCCACACCGGCCCGAAGGGGCTGCCGATCGGGATGCAGCTCGTCGGTCGCCGTGGTGGCGACATGAGCTTGCTTGCCATGGCAAAGGCGGCATTTCCGGTTCTGGCGGAAAACGGGATGAAATAAAGGGACAGTATCAGTCGAACAGGTGTTTTTTCTCTGAATCCGGCACCAGTTCGCTGGTACTTTCATTGTCGGGGTCAAATTCGACCGGCGTGCCAAACGCCAGGTTATGGGGCAGCTTGTCCAGTCGCCGGCTGGTTTTTTCCATCTCATCCTGCATGTTGGCCAGATTGACCTCCAGCATCATGATCTTCTCGTGGTTATTGTCGATCTGATCGTCCTGCTTGCCGGCGCGTTTCAGAACCTGCCGGACCTTATGGTTAATTTCGGCGAGGTCCCGGTGCACGACCTCCAGAACCTGCTGCTTGGCGGCCTTGATCTGGGTCCAGCCGATAAGGGCGAGAACTACAAGCCCCGCCATATTGACGAGGATCAGGGTATCGCTGAAATCCATGGCCGTTCATCCGTTTCGCTCGCTATCACGCGGCAATATAGCACGAAAACGACGGGCGGGTATCTGCCATAACGGGGCGATGTATTCAGTAGGAATGTTGTTAAGTTAAGTATTCTGTCCCCTTATTTATGAGGGTGCCGCTGTCTGCATGACTTCGATGATGTTGCCCCAGGGATCCTGTGTATAGGTTGAAGCCGTGCCGTCCCTGTGCAGGTTTAGGGCGCCATATTGCGCGGCGTTGTCGCTGACCACCGCGATATGCGCCGGGTGTTGCTCCGGCAATACAAGGGCCATATCGACATTGTCGAAGCGCAGCATGGCCCAGCTTTGATCCTGATGGGCCACTTCGACATCAAACCGTTGCGTATACCAGGCGACGGCGTCGCCGATATCCGTGACCGTCAGGGCGATATGATGCAGATTTTCCATTGGTCCCTTTCACCGTTTCGCCCGCAGGCTCCCTTCCCCGGCTCCGGTGAATGATCCAGCGCCGGTTCTAGCCGTGAGGGGCGCTCAGTTGATCTCGTGTTCGACCTTAGGCGGCACCCAGAGTTCCAGTTCGACGCGCGCCTTGACGTCCTTTGGCGGTTTCGTCCAGCCGATCAATTCATAAATGCCCTCGACGGTTTCCCCGTTTTCGGTCACGAGTTCGACATGGATGACGTCGCCACCCTTGTCGATGCTCTGAATACGTCCGCGCGGCGGTGTCGCCATCGCTTATGCGCCCCAGACGTCGTCATAGCGCGGGGTTCCGTCCTTGAGCGGCTGGTCACGATAGGTGCCCACGGGCGTGCTGCTGGCCCGGCGGAATGTAATGCCGGTGATGGCGAAACCAAGCGCCGCCAGAAGGTGACCGATGATCAGTTCGCCGTACCAGAACCACAAGCCGCCCATCGAGCAGAAAATCGCCGTCCACATCATGCTGAGGAACATCATCGTCTGAAAACGCTGGGCGGGCGGCAGATGGCGTAGCGGGTTATGGTTCGAATCCATGACGGCGCGATACATTGAAAGCATTTGTTTTCTCCTGAAAGCCGGTGTTTCGATACGAAACGTATCCGTTTCCAGTTCTTACGCGCCGCGCCGGCGACTGGATCACCATTCCCCGGCCGGTCGGTGGCAACAGGCCGCCGGTTTATCGAAACATTCGTGCTTTCAGGACAGTGTCAGACGACCCGGCTGGGCAGGTCCTGCCCCGTCAGCCCCGCGATCAGGTTTTCAATGGTCCGGGTGACCATACCAATCCGGGTCTTGCGCGTGGCGCTGCCCAGATGCGGGGCGATGACCACATTATCCATCCCCAGCAGCGGGTGGTCGCGCGGTAATGGCTCCGGATCGGTGACATCCAGCCCGGCCGCCCAGATGCCGCTGTTCTGCAGCGCTTCGACCAGGGCGTCATGATCGACCACGCCGCCACGCGCGGCGTTGACCAGTATTGCCGTGGGCTTCATCAGTGTCAGTTCCCGGCGGCCGATCATATGCCGGGTTTCCGGCGTCATCGGCATGTTGAGCGTCACGAAATCCGACTGTGCCAGCAAGTCGTCCAGGCTGGCGTAAGTCGCGCCAAGACCGTCCGCGATTGCCGGGATCGGGTTGCGGTTGTGATAGAGGATCTTCATGTCGAACCCGGCGGCGCGGCGGGCAACCTGTTGTCCGATACCGCCCATGCCGATGATTCCCAGCGTGGCACCAAAGACTTCCTGACCATGCAGGATATTCGCATCGTAATGGATGAAGCCCGGGCTGCGCGCGTAGTGGTCGCCGCGCACAATATTGCGGGCCGCGGCCATCAGCAGCGCAAAGGTCATGTCGGCTGTGGCGCCGTCCACGAATCCCGGCGTATTGCCAACGGGGATACCGCGCGCCTTCGCATCGTCGAGATTGATATGATCGACGCCGACGCCCTGATTGGCGACCACGCGCAGATTTGGCATGGAATCGAGCATGGCACCGTTGATAGCCGGATGCCCGTAGACGAAGAACCCGTCCGCGGATTCAAGCAATGCGGGGTCATTCGGCCCGTCCTCGTTCCACAGATGGATCTGGCAGTCGACGGCTTCCAGCATCTCCATGATCCACGGGGCCAGTTCAGCATTGGTCAAAATCTGATACGGCATGGAAACCTCCCTTTTACGCATTTCTTGATGTGAATTTTCTGTGTCGGACCATACCAGCTTCGGCCCAATGCCGTTCAACCGTAAATTAGGGTCAGGTAAGTCCCGTCGCATCGATGCGCCGGTTTGCGTCGGCCGGTGTGTGCTTGTATCAAAACCAGCACGCGCAAGGACCCGATATGAACAGGAGCCAGGGGATGACCATGAAGCTAGACGACGCCACGATCCATTTCGCCCATTCGGCCTATCAGCTCGCCACCCTGTTCGAGCAGCGCCAGACCGGCATGAAACATTTCCAGACCTGGACACCGGACGAAACCCGCGCGCGGATCGGTGACGGGGATATCTTCGTCGCCTCTGGATTCTGGAAGAACGACCTGCTGCCCCTCGCCGGCCGGCTGCGCTTCATCCAGGTCTGCGCGGCGGGTTATGACCAGTTCGATCAGGACGCAATCCGCGCGCAGGGCGTGCGGCTGGCAAATGCCAGCGGCGTAAACGTCAATGCGGTCAGCGACCACGCCATGGCCCTGACCCTGGGACTGACGCGCCAGCTTCATACCGGCCGCGACAACCAGCGCAACGCCCATTGGCGCCCGATGATCTCCGACCTGTCGCAGCGTGAGGACGAACTGCCCGGCAAGACCATGCTGATTTTCGGCCTTGGCAAGATCGGCGGCCGGCTGGCGAAGCTGGCCAAGGCTTTCGATATGCATGTCATCGGGCTGAAGCGGGATACGTCCAGCCCAGTCCTGCATGTTGACGAACTGTACACCTCATCAGCGCTGCGCGACCTGCTGCCGCGCGCCGATGTGGTCGCCCTCACCTGCCCGCTGACGCCGGAAACCCGCAACGTGATGGACGCGGCCGCCCTGGCGGCGATGAAGCCCTCATCCTTCCTGATCAACGTTGCCCGCGGCGGCTGTGTCGACGAGGTCGCGCTGATCGACACCATGCAGCGCCAGGCAATCGCCGGGGCCGGCATCGACGTGACCGCGACCGAACCGTTGGCTTCGGACTCCCCGCTCTGGGGCCTCGAAAATGTCCTCCTCACCCCGCACACCGGCGGCGAAACACGGAAATACGAAGACAACGTCATCGATATCCTGCTCGAAAATCTCGACCGCCTGTCACGCGGCGCGGACCCGCTGCACAATCAGATAATCTGAGGGCGCGGCCCACACGCTCACAGGACCGGTCCGGCCCCTCCCAGCATCGTGCCGCCCCCATCGCGAGCCCTCGCCATCGCCGCGAATTGAACCGGCCGGCCTATCCTCGAAAGAGTGTCTGCCGGGCAGGTACCCTTGATCGCTGTGGCCGGATCGTATCTAGTGATTGGATGGTTCATAAAATTTGTGGGGTGAAACGAGTGAAACTTCCTATTTCCGCCATGTTATTGGCTGCCATCGTCGTCGCATCTCCCGTACAGGCTGAGTGGCCGGAGAGAGACATCCGGATTGTCGTGCCGTACGGCCCCGGCGGCAGCACCGACAACACAACGCGCGCTGTCCAGCCTGCACTTGAAGAAATTCTGGGCGTCAATCTCACCATCGAAAACATCGGCGGCGGATCCGGCCTGATCGGTACGGCGAAAGCACTGAAAGCCAAGCCGGATGGCTACACTTTCTCGATGAACCCGACATCGACAATGGCGAGCATCTTTACGCGGGCCATGCCCTATGACGTGAATGCGGATGTGGAGCCCGTTGCCCGCATCGCCCGGTCCTGGCTTGCCCTTGCGGTGCACCCGGATCTGCCGATCAAGAATGTAAAAGAATTTGTGGCCTACGCGAAAGCCAACCGCATCTCCTATGCCTCAACCGGCGTTGGCGGCATCACGCATATCTATATGGAGCTGTTCGCACAGGCGACCGGGATTGAAATGACCCACGTGCCGTATCGCGGCAGCAGCAAGGCGCTGAACGCCCTACTTGGCGGTCACGTTCAGGCGCAGATCGATTCCAACCTGCTGCCCCAGTTGCCGACCGGCGGCGTGCGCGGCATCGGATACGTCAATAACGAAAAATGGCCCGGCTTTACGCAACTTCCGACGCTGCACGAACAGGGTGTCGATATCCCGCATATGAGCTGGTTCGGTTTCGTGACGCGCAAGGGCGTTCCGGCAGAAGCCGTCAACGGCATGGCGGCGGCGCTGGAGAAGGCGCTGGCCCGTGACGATGTGAAGGCACGATTGCTGAAGCTGGGGCTCTATCCCGGCTATCAGGGCCCCGAAGAATTTGCCGCCCAGATCAAGAAAGATCAGGGCTCGTTCAAGGCGGTTCTGACCAAGCTTGGAGCGATCAAGGCAAAGTAAGTTGCATGTGTGCAGGGCGGGAGGGCGCAACACAATGCTCTCCCGCCGTCATGCGCGCGTCTTGCTGAGCATGCGAGGACTGTCATGATCGGTACCAGATTGATCGCCATGTCCGGGGGGCTGAGCGCATTCTTCCTCGGTTTGGCATTGTTGGTGTATGTCATTCCGAATTTCGTGCCGGAACCCAGCTATTCCATGGGCGATGCGCCCGGACCGCAGGCATTCCCGCGTGTCCTGGCCTGGGGCTTTCTTATTCTGGGCGGCATGGATGCGATTGCGGTCTGGTTGTCCTGCGAAGCGACGACCTGGCACAAACCTGAAGCCCTTGGTCGATTGGCGCTGGTTTCGGCGATCCTGCTGGCCGCGCTGCTGGCGACGCCGTATTTCGGCATGGTCCCGGTCGGTATTGCGATGATGATCACCGTGACCACCCTGGCATCCGGACAACGGCTTGTCCCCAGCCTGCTGACCGCCGTGCTGTTCGCGGGCGCTATCTATTTCATCTTCGTCGTGGTGGCAGGAATTCCGCTGCCCATGGGCGAGCTTTGGGACTGACCTGATGGATCATATCGCCCTCGTCCTGGAGCACCTTTCAAAAATAGAACTGCTCATCCTGCTGCCGCTCGCCGTCCTGGGCGGCATGGTCATTGGCGCCATCCCGGGGCTGACCTCCACCATGGCGGTGGGGGTGCTGCTGCCGTTCACCCTTTTCCTCGACCCGCTGACCGGTGTTCTGATCCTGGTGGGCATTGGCAAGGGATCGCTCTTCGGCGGCTCCATTTCCGCCATCCTGATGAATGTGCCCGGCACGCCGGCCGCGGCCTGCACCGTGATCGACGGCTATCCGCTGGCGCAAAAGGGACAGGCCGGCCGGGCGATCGAGACGGCGCTCTGGGCGTCCTTCATCGGCGACCTGATGTCGGTTGTGGCGCTTGTGCTGCTGGCCGGCTGGCTGGCGAGTTTCGGCCAGAAATTCGGCCCGAAAGAATTTTTCGCGCTCATCCTGCTGTCGCTGACCGTGATTGCCGCTCTCTCGCAATCCGGCCTGTTACGCGGTATCTGCGGCGGCATGCTGGGCCTGCTGCTGGGCACGGTCGGTCTCGACCTGGTGAACGCGACGCCGCGCTTCGTCTTCGGGTCTGACAATCTGGCGGAGGGCATTCCGTTCCTGCCGCTCCTGATCGGTCTGTTCGCACTGCCGGACATCATTGAACACTATATGTCGAAGGCGCGTGATCTGAAGCCCCATGTGATCGACAAAACGCGCTATACCCGGGCGGATTTCCGCAAGACGCTGCCGACGATCCTGAAAGGCTCGGCCATCGGCATTACGATGGGGGCGATCCCGGGCATCGGTGCGACCGCCTCGACCTTCATTTCCTATGCCGAGGCGAAGCGCAGCTCACCCGACAGGGCCGAATTCGGGAAAGGCGCCCTGTCCGGCGTGGCGGCGGCGGAAAGCGCCAATTCCGGCACCAAGGCGGCGACCCTGATACCCTTGCTGGCTTTGGGCGTGCCTGGCGATGTGATCACCGCCATTCTGCTGGGCGCATTTTATTTCCACGGGCTGACACCGGGGCCGCTGCTGTTTCAGCAAAACCTGCCCTTTATCCATGCTCTCTATATCGCGCTGTTCGTATCGGGTTTTTGCATTCTGATCTTCGGCTATGCCCTGAAACGCTGGATGACCCTGATCGCGTCGGTCCCGCGTGACCTGCTGTATCCGCCGATTGTCTTCCTGACGATTATCGGGGCCTACGCGCTGTCGAACACGATGTTCGCGGTCTACACGATGTTTGCCTTCGGGGTGATGGGCATCCTCCTGCGGCGGCTGCGCATCCCGGCGCCGACGGTGTTGATCGGCTTTGTCCTGTCCGAGCTGCTGGAAGACAGCCTGCGCCAGGCGCTGCTGATATCGCGGGGCGATGTCGCCGACCTGTTCCAGAGCCCGCTGGCGCTGGGCCTGCATGCGGCCACGGTTATCGTGGTCACAACGGTTGCCTACCGCGCCATTCGCCGCTCGCGTTTCGGCAAGGTCGGATCCGCCGAAGCCCAGGAATAGCCCGAAGCTATCAAGCCGACCGGTTGGCAGTGCGGCTGCACAAACCCGTTGCGGCCCGGGTGACGGAATGCCAAACCATCGGACCCGTCGCGCGAGAGAGACGCCTGCCCGAAGGCGCGACGGGATGGATTGATGAGGAAGGATGCAGCATGAAACTGTTCTGGGGATCGACATCGCCTTATGTGCGCAAGGTTGTGGTTGCCGCCGAGGAATGCGGCCTGACAGGCCGGATCGAGCGGGTCGAGGTGTTTCCATGGGATGCGGACACGACATACGGCGGCGTCAATCCGGTGGGCAAGGTTCCGGCCCTCATAACCGATGGCGGCCAGACGCTCTATGACAGCCCGGTCATTGTTGAATACCTCGACACGCTGCATGACGGCCGCAAGCTTGTTCCGCCAACCGGCGACGCGCGGTTCGAGGCGATGCGAATCGCGGCCCTTGGCGACGGCATGATGGACGCGGTGATCCTGCTCTATAGCGAGTTGGAACGGCGGCCGAAGGAATTGCACTGGGATTTCTGGGACAACCGGATGCGCAACACGGTCAACCGTTCGCTCGATGCGCTGGACGGCGATGCCGGATCGTTCAATCCCGACCAGCCTGATATCGCACAGATCACGGCGGGTGTCGGCGTCGGCTGGCTTGAGTTCCGCCAGGCAATCCTGGGGATCGACTGGCGCGCCGGGCGCCCGACACTGGCGGCGTGGTTCGATAGATTCAACCAGCGCCCGTCCATGACCGGGTCCGTGCCAAAACCGCCCGTGCGGTAAGGCCGTCGGGGGAAGCCGGCGAAGTTCAATGCATGGATAAAAATACCTTCACTATTCCGTTAACCATCACAGCGATGCCCGAGCTGTTCATGCATGGTGGTCGGCGTTGGAGGAGCATAACGTTCGTTTGTGAAGGGCATCAGCATGATGAATTGTAAAAAGGTGGTGGCAGGATTGATTCTTGGCCTTGCCGCGACGTCATTGACGGCGACGGCGGCTTTCTCTGTCCCGCTGGACATCGTCAATCACTCGTTTGAAGACGACGCGAATACATTCAACGAGTTTTTCTTTGGCAACCCGACCGGGTGGGACCTCATCGATACCGGTGGAATCATCGGCGGCGGCGACCTGCAGGGTACCTTGACCGTTACCGGCGGAAATTACTTCGGCGGGACGGCACCTGACGGTGACAATGTCGCCCTCATCTTTTTAAGTGGTGACGTGGGCACGACCGAAGTCGGCCTGGGCCAGACATTATCGTCAACCCTCACCGCCAACACCGACTACACCCTGTCGGTAGATGTCGGCAATATCAATTCCGGCGACGCCACGAATGGCACGTTCTTCGACCTCAGCGGGTTTCCCGGCTATCGCATCGAATTGCTGGCCGGGGCGTGCTCCTGGCAGAGGACTTTGAACTGACGGACTCCCCCATCGGCGAAGGCGAATTCGCGCTGCGGGAACTGACCTTCTCCACGGGTGCCGCGCCGGCACTCCTGGGCCAGGACCTGGAGATACGCCTCTTTAATCTGAACCTCGCGGATGCGAATTTTCCGGGCGCCGATCTGGAAGTTGATTTTGACAACGTACGGCTCGACGCGTCGTCCAATCTTGAAATCCCTGAACCTGGCGCACTGGCCCTGTTCGGCCTTGGACTCGCGGGGCTGTGCCTTGCGCGCCGCCGCAGGGCGGGCCGACAGTAAACCGGATAATTCTGAGGGAGCAGAAGCGCGGGCGGCCAACTGGGCGAAGGGCGACGCGGAAGCCGCCACCGCCCTCGTCGACCGCCGCATGATCCGCGCGCTCACCCTGTACGGCACGGCCGCCGAATGCCGCGACCGGCTGGCGGAATACCGCGACGCTGGGCGCAGTGTCACCCAAATTCGAAACACGGTGACAGTACACCATTATGTTTCGCCTCTAAAATTACGCACTTTCACCGTAGCCCCATGCCGATAGGGCTGAGGCATTGACTTTTAACCCTTAATAGTATATTATTCCTGTTTTCTCTTTTCAGGGAGGACAGGGATATGAACAAGCCCAACGAGCGGCATGAACGGTTCTGCCGGGAATATGTCCGCCGGCCCGTGGGCAGTGCGGCGGCGCTGGCGGCGGGGTATTCTGAAGATAATGCGGCGGCGCAGGCCTGCCGATTGTTGGCGCGGCCCGATATTCAGGTGCGGATCGCCGAGTTGCGCGACGAGGTTGCCGCCCGGCAATGCGGGGATGTGAGCGCGGTGCTGGCGCGGCTGCAGGTCATTTATGAACTTGCTATCGAGCAGAACCAGTTCAGTACCGCCCTGCGCGCCGTGGCGTTGCAGTTGCGGGTGTCCGGGATGGTGCCCGAAGGGCGCGGCGGCACGCGGCGGGCCGGGCCGGATTACGGGGCGATGCTCTCGGAAATCGCCGGCATGGCCGATCTGGCGCCACCGGCGACGGAACCTGTTGCGGCGCCCGATGGATCGCGGCCGGAACCCTGCGCGGGAGCGCAAGCGTTAGCGGCAGGGCAAGCGTCAGAGCATCCGGGGTCGGCGGCGGAAATGCCAAGGAATGCCAATAAAAGCCAATCAAACACACATAAAGCCGCCACACGGGGCGATGGCAGCCTGTTCCTGGAAGCCCTGCTGGCCGGGACGTCCCCCCTGCCCGGCCTGCCTGCCGACCCCTTGGCTGATTATCTGGCCAAACCACTAGCCAAACCACTAGCCAAATTATCGACCGCACCATTCGCCGGGGGCAGCGCCGCCGCCGTCGCCCCGGCCGCGCCGGTGCGTTACAGCAGCTTCCAGCCGTAGAGGGCGCTCATGAGCAGCGTATAGGCCGCGAGCAGCACGACATTGACCGGGTTGCCCGATAGCTTCGGCGTTTTGATCTTGGAAATATTCAGGGCCGCGAGTCCCAGCCCGGTGGCATAAAGAATGATGGCGAAAAGGCCGGTGCTGAACAGGCCTTCGAACAGGAACAGGAAGACGATTGCGATGTTGTTGTTGTCAATCGCCAGGCCGGTATATCTGGACCCGCCCGCCAGGCCGAAGGTGCTGAAATAGCTCAGCCGCATGACGCCCGCGGCGAGCATGAAAAAGGCGCCCGGCAGGTAGGCCGGCTCGAAATTGCCGTAGCTCATCAGCAGTATGGCCGGGGTGACGCCGTAGCTGACGATGTCGATCAGCACGTCGAGCTGTCCGCCAAACAACTGGTCGGAACCGGTTCGTCCTTTCATCCGGCGGGCAATCAGCCCATCGGCCCAGTCGAAGGCGACGGCCCAGATCATTCCGATCATCGCCGCCGAGTAAATGCCTAAAATAATAAAATATATTGCAAGAAGCGTACAGCCGAGACCGGCCAGTGAACAAATATTTGGGAGGTCCCAGAAATAAGATAGGATTGATTTTTGATCTTTTTCTTGAGTATTTGGGATTTTTTCTGCCATATGCGATCCTGTATTTGTAGGGTCAGTTGTTTTTTACTGATTTACAACTATATTTAATACTTACATTTTAACGAATAATATTTGGGCAAAGGATCATATTAGATAATGATTGTCTATACCGTCGGCACGTTCGATCTGTTGCATGTGGGCCATCTGGCCCTGCTAACCTATTGCCGGACATTGGGTAATGTGGTTGCGGTCGGCGTTGCTTCCGATGCGGTCGTCAATCTTTACAAGCCCAATGTGCCGGTTATTCCGCTGGATCAGCGCATGGAAATGCTGAAATCGCTGCGCTGTGTCGATATCGTGCGCCCGTATCACGCGCTGGAATATGTCTCGGGTTGCCGGGCCGTGAAGGCGGATATTTTCGTGATCGGGGAAGACTGGGGCCGCAAGCCGCAGAACCTCGACGTGGAAAGCTATCTTGCGGCCGAGGGCAAGCAGGTGATCCAGGTGCGCTACAATCCCCGGAACTCGTCGACGCAAATCAAGCGGACCGCCATTGCCCAGTCGCATGAGGTAAAGCCCAATCGCGACGGGCGGCAATTGCGCAGCGTTTCCACCACCGAAGCGTTGCCGCTCAGCGCCTGACGGGGCCTTTGTTACTCAGTAGGCGCGTGCCCAGTCGATGGTCTTTTCAAGCGGCCGCCCGTGCAGGTAGTCGTCCAGGTATTCACAGAACAACGCGATCCCCCGGTGCTGGCTGACGTCTGACACGCCGGAGGTATGCGGCGTGATGAGGATTTTCGGGTGGCGCCACATGCGTTCGCTCGGCTGGTATTCGAATTCGCCGACATAGACATCCAGCGCCGCGCCGCGCAGCGTGCCCGCGTCCAGTGCGTCCAGCATCGCCGCTTCCTTGACGATCTCTCCCCGCGCCACATTGATCACGGTGGCGCCCGGCTTCATCACCGCAAAGGCGGCTTCGTCCAGCAGGTCGGCGGTTTCGGGGGTCCAGTGGCAGGCCACGAACACGAAATCGCTTTTCGCCAGCAGTTCGGGCAAATCAGCGGCGGGCCGGATTTTCGAAAACCCCGGCTGCAGCGCATCGCCGGCCCCGGTGGCGCTGCGCCGGGTGCCGACGACGTTCATGCCCATGGCCGCACACAGCCGCCCGATCTCGCCGCCAATGCCGCCCGCGCCGATGACGCAGGCGGTCTTGCCCTGGATCAGCAGCGAACGGTATTCGCCGCGCCGGAACTGCCCGGTCGTGGCATCGGCATCGGCATAATTGAAATCCTTGGCGAAATACATCATGCCGGCGATCGCCCATTCGGCAATCGGCAGCGGGTTGGCGAGCCCGCGCGAGGTCGTGACCATCACGTCGCTGTTCCACAGGTCGCTGTTGATCAGGTTGCTGGCGCCCGCCGGCCGCTGGTGAAACCATTTCAGCTTCGGTGCGCGGGACCGGATATCGAGCGGAAACGGGAAGGTCGCGAGGACCACCTCCGCCTCTGCCAGCAGCGCATCGCGCTCCGCGCGTGTCCCGGTGCCGGTGGCCCCTTTTCCGACATACAGATCGCAGGTATGCGCGGGCCAGGTATCCCGGTATTCGCCGTCGAACCAGCCGCCGGCCTCCACCAGTTCGACGCCCGGCGCGACGGCACGGATCTTCGCCTTGTCCGCATCGTTCAGCCGCAGAAGGCTGAGGATATTTACGTTACGCATCTGGTTCCGAATGCCCCCTGTCCGGTTTCCGGTGTCGGTCGGTACAAACGGCACCGCATTTACCCTTCCCGCACCCGGAAGGGATGCCGATCCGGCAATACTGAAAAGTATAGCCAGCCCCCTGATATCTGCAAAACCCTGATCGAGAAGCGAGCGATCAGGATGCCCTTTTGCACGGAATGTTACGGCTCGCGGCGCTGGCCTGAATTACACTAACATACTGGACGTTATCCGAATCCGGCGTAAGAGTATCTCGCACACGGAAAATCAGGCAGGGATGGTGTCGAAGAATGGGAGGACCGGACAGGAACAGCCTTGGTGTTGCCGGCGGCGCCCTGATCGTGCTGATTGCCCTGATTATTCTCGTGACACGATTGACCCCGATATGGGGCGGTTATGATCCCTGGATTGATGAATCGATGCTGCTTTCCAGTTTCCCGCTGGAAAGCTGGGCGGCGTTGTTCCGTCCCCTGCCCCTGTTCGAACAGGCGACGCCGCTGGGGCATGCGGTCCTGCTGCATATCACGACGGGGATCTTCCCCCAGGATGCCGTTATGGCGACGCGGCTGGTCAGCGCAATGGCGGGACTTACTGCCGCCGGGTTCCTGTATGCGACGCTTCGCCGGGTGACCATCGGTGACGAACGTGTGCTGGCGCTGTCGCTGATTTGCCTCAGCCCCTTCATCATCCGCTACAGCCTGGAGATAAAGCCCTACATCTTCGATTACCTGTCGACCTGCATGGTGATGTACGCGGGGGCTCGCCTGATTCATGCGCGGCGGGTGGTGGACATGGCTGTGTTCGTAACGGCGGGTGTTTTTGCGGTCGTGTTTTCCTTCACCGCACCGCTCGTGATCGGCGCACTGGGTATCGGCGTCGCCGTCCAGCGCTGGGCCGATTCCCCGCGCGGGTTCGTTCTGCGGGAGCATCTCACATTCGCCGGGGTTCTGGCGTTTCTGGCGGCAGCGTTTCTCGCCTGCTATTTCCTGTACACGCGTCCCGTGACCGCGCTGCAGTTTGCGTCCTGGAACCAACAGTACCAGCGCGACTTTCTGGTCTTCCCGCCGCTGTCACTCGATGCGCTGCGCGATTGGCTGGCCCTGCCGCTCTTTATGTTTCAGCAACTGGATCCGCTGCCGGGCTGGGTATATTCCGACTATCCCCAGGCACCCCTGAAATGGATCATGCTGTTCTTTTTCAGCGCCGTGATGATCTGCGGTATATCGGCAATGGGACGCCGTCGTATTTATTTGCCTAGCAGTCTCGGTGCTGCTGCCTTTCTGATCTTTGGGCTTAACCTCGCCGGTATCCTGCCGATATCCTTTGTCCGCCATTTCACGTTTATCATGCCGATTACGGGCATTATCTTCGCCTGTGGAATCGTCGTGTTGCTGCGCTGGCTTCTGGACAGGATTTCCCCCGTTCATGCGCAGCGCACGATGGCTCTGGTCCTCGCCTGTTCGGTGATACTGTATTCCGCTCGGGGCCTGTACCGCTCGACGACCCTGGCGATAGAGGAAGTCTCGCCGCTCATCGCCCATATACAGGCAGGTGATCATGCGGATGCGCCGGTATGGGTTTATCTGGCGGCTCAGCCGGCAATGCGGGTGCTGGCACCTGAAGGAATGTCGATCATCGGCAACGTCGATCACGTAAGCAATCCGGTCGGGTTTTTCTTCAAGCATCAGAACTTTCCTTCTTTTTCGGTCAATGAAGCCTACGTGCGGAAATTCAGAGAGGACCTGCGCGGGCGTGATTTTGTCTGGATGTATTTTCTCATTTGTTCATGGAGACAGAGGTCCCGCGGTTGCGCGCGATTGCGGAGGAAGAAGTCGGCACATGCCGCGAGGTCATGGCAACCCGTGGTGCGTTCCTGTGGCAATGCGGGAAGTGAAAAGCGGTAATTTTCTGATGCTTTCCTGATGTCGCCGGAAATATTGGAAAGAATGTCGCCGGGCACCGTATAAAGCATCTGAGAAACAGTTTTTGTCGCGCCTATTACAGGAAGACCCATGGATATTGAAGACCTGCCAACGCCCTCGCTGATACTTGACCGCGCGGTCGTTACCCGCAATACGCAGCGCATGAGTGCACGGATGAACGAACACGGTGTCGCGTTGCGGCCGCATTTGAAAACGGCGAAATCCGTGCCTGTGGCAAAGCTGGCGACGGCGGGGCATAGCGGCGCGATCACCGTGTCGACCCTGGCAGAGGCGGCGTATTTCCTGTCGCACGGTATTGCCGATATCACCTATGCGGTTTGTCTTGCGCCGAACAAGGTCGCCACGGCGGCGGCGCTGATCGCGCAGGGCGCGGAATTGAGGGTGATCATCGATTCCATCGATGCGGCGCTGGCGATCGCCGGCCATGCCGGGCCGGAACGTTTCAAGGTAATGGTGGAGATAGATTGCGGCGATGCGCGTACGGGGCTGCTGCCGGATGCGCTAGATCTGTTGGATATCGCACAGATCATTGATGATTCGCCGCAGGCCGAGTTACTGGGGGTTCTAACCCATGGCGGGCATTCGTATGGCGAACGGGATATTGCGGGTATCCAGCGTATCGCCCGCGAAGAGCGGGAAGCCGTCGTTCATGCGGCGCAGCGGCTGCGTGACGCTGGTTTGCCCTGCCCTGTCGTCAGCGCCGGGTCTACGCCGACGGCGATGCATGGCGAGAGCTATGAGGGAATTACCGAAATGCGGCCGGGCGTGTTCGTGTTCTTTGACCTCGACCAGCTTTCACGGCAGGCCTGCGGGCCGGATGACCTTGCGTTGTCGGTGCTGGGTACGGTGATTGCCCATAACCGGCATGTCGGGCAGATCGTGACGGATACCGGCGCGCTCGCGATGTCCAAGGATATCAGCGCCAATACGCGCTGGCCCGATGCGGGCTATGGCGCGGTCTGCAATGCACGGACACTGGCGCCGATGGCGGGGTTGCATGTCGCCAAGGTCAGCCAGGAACACGGCATTGTGCCGGTAACCGACCCGGCACAGTATGACCTTCTGCCCATCGGCACCAAAATCCGTGTGTTGCCCAACCACGCCTGCATCACCGCTTCCGCCTATACCCATTACGAGGTGGTGGACGGTAACGAGGTCGTGGACCGCTGGGAGCGGATCAGCGGCTGGTGAGTGGGCGTTATTTCCAGGACCAGAAGTCGTTGCCTTCGGCCAGGTAGTTGCGGGCCAGCACCATCTTGTGGACCTCTGACGCGCCGTCGACCAGTCGCGCCTGCCGGGCGTAGCGATAGATCCATTCCAGTACGGTGTCCTTGGAATAGCCGCGCGCGCCGTTAAGCTGGATCGCTGTATCGACCGCATTGTGCAGTGTGTCGGCCACTTGAATCTTGGCCATGGAGACTTCCTTGCGGGCGAAGTCACCCTCGTCCAGCCGTTTGGCCGCGCGCATGGTCAACAGCCGGCCGACCTCGATTCCCATCGCGACCTCGCCCATCATCCACTGCACACCTTCGTGCTCGGCAAGCGTGGAGCCAAAGCTGACCCGTTGCTGCACATAGTCACGGGCTATTTCCATGGAACGGCGCGACAGACCGAGCCAGCGCATACAATGCGTCAGCCGCGCGGTGCCGAGCCGCATCTGGGTAAGCTTGAGGCCATCGCCGACTTCCATCAGCCGATCCTCGTCGGGAATTTCCAGCCCGTCGAATTCGATCTCGCAATGACCGCCATGTTCTTCCGGTCCCATGATCGGGATCCGGCGGATGATCTTCCATCCCGGTTGGTCGGCATGGAACATAAACGCGCTCAGGCCCCGGCGATTGTCGTCAGAGGTACGCGCAATAAGGATGAAATGTTTCGCCGCCCCGGCACCGGTGATGAACCACTTGGTGCCACTGACAATCCATTTGTCGCCCTGCTTGACCGCCTTGGTCAGCATATCGCTGGGGTCTGAACCGGAACCGGGCATCGGTTCGGTCATGACGAAAGAGGAACGGACATCGCCGTTGGCGATCGGCACAAGCCATTTCTCTTTCTGGTCGGGCCGCGCGATCTGGCTGAGTATGCGCATATTGCCGTCATCCGGGGCAGAGGCATTGAAGCAGACCGGCCCGAAAATCGAACGGTTCATTTCCTCGTAACAGGATGCGATTTCGACCACGTTGTAACCCAGCCCGCCGTCTTCCACCGGCAGCGACAGCGACCAAATGCCTTCGGCCTTGGCCTTGGCTTTCAATTCCTCCAGGGGGGCATGGGCGATGTTTTCATGGTCGTCATAATTCGCCCGGTTGGATTCGAGCGGAATGATGTTGTCGTCAACGAAGGCCCTGATCCGAAGGCGCATTTCTTCGACTTCCGGCGAAAGTGTGAAATCCATTTGGGCTTACTCCCGTGATTGTAATGTGTTCAGGCGATAGCGAGGGTGTGCCCGCCATCCACCGTGATAACGCTGCCGGTCATGAAAGCCGATCCGTCGCCAGCGAGTAGCATCAGTGTGCCGTCCAGGTCTTCCGGCTGTCCGAGTCGTCGTTGCGGTATCTTGTTAATCAGCGCTTTGCCGATATCCGTTTCGAAGTATTCCTGGTTCAGTTCGGTGGCGATATAACCGGGCGCCATGGCGTTGACACGGATGTTATCCTTGGCCAGTTCCAGTGCCAGCGCCCTGGTCATCTGGACCACGCCGGCTTTGCTGATGGCGTAAGTGGATAGCTGCTTCGTGACCCCCTCGCCCAGTATGGAGGCCATGTTGATGATGCTGCCGCCATGGCCCATGCGGACCATGTGACGTGCGACTTCGCGGGCGACGCGCCAGGCGCCGGTCAGGTTGGTGCCAATGACGTATTCCCAGTCGGCTTCATCGATTTCCAGCGCCGGTTTGGCCTGCACGATGCCCGCATTGTTGACCAGAATACCAATTGCGCCGAGTTCGGTTTCAGCAACGCGGACAGCTTCGGTAACGCTTGCCGGATCGGTGACGTCGAGCGCAATCGGCAATGCGTGTCCGTCAAACGTGGCGATTTCGGCGACAAGATCATCCAGTTTGTCGACGCGTCGTGCGGCAACAGCGACCTTGGCACCGGCCTTGGCCAGGGTAATGGCGAAATGGCGACCAAGCCCGCTGGAAGCCCCTGTGACAAGGGCGATGCGGTTCTGGAGGGGTTTGCTCATGATGTTCCTCTCGCGGTATCGCGCAGTGCGAATTTCTGTACCTTGCCTGTCGATGTCTTCGGCAGGGGACCGAATACGATACGGGTGGGGCATTTGAAATGTGCCAGATTGTCCCGGCAGTAAGCGATGACCTTCTCCGCCGTTAAGTCGCCGACTTCCGCGATCGGTGTGACGAAGGCGCAAGGCGTTTCGCCCCAGCGCTCATGCGGTGCTGCCACGACAGCGGCTTCCATGATGTCCGGATGCTTGTACAGCACCTCCTCAATTTCCAGACTGGAGATATTCTCGCCGCCGGAGATGATGATATCTTTTGCGCGATCCTTGATCTCGATATAGCCGTCTGGGTGCTTCACGGCCAGATCACCGGTATGCAGCCATCCGCCCCGGAAAGCCTCGTCGGTCGCGCTGGGATTCTTTAGATACCCCTTCATCACCGTGTTGCCGCGCAGCATCAGTTCGCCAATAGTCTGCCCATCTGCGGGTACCGGGGTCATGGTATCAGGATCGATGATGTCCTGCGCTTCCAGTGTCATGTATTCCACGCCCTGCCGTGCCATTTTGGCGGCGCGGGTATCCAGCGGCAATTCACCCCATTTCGGCTGCCAGGCGCAGACTGTAGACGGCCCGAAGCATTCGGTCATGCCGTATAAATGCGTGACCCGAAAGCCCATTGCCTCCATTTGCTCGATAACAGCGCTTGGTGGGGCCGCACCACCCGTCGCGACCTCGACTTTATGTTCGAAGCGCTGTTTTACGGAATCCGGCGCATGGATCAAAGCGGTCAGAACAACGGGCGCGCCGCACATATGGGTCACGCCGTGCTCGGCAATCATCGGGAAGATCAGCGCCGGATCAACGTCTCGCAGGCAGACATGGGTTCCGCCGACAGCGGTAACGCCCCAGGTATATGTCCAGCCATTGCAGTGAAACATTGGCAGGGTCCAAAGGTAGCGGGATTCCGCATTGACGCCGAAGGTCATCGCATTGCCGATGGCATTCAGATACGCGCCCCGATGGTGGTAGACCACACCTTTGGGGTTGCCGGTCGTGCCAGACGTATAATTGAGGGCGATTGATTCCCATTCGTCTGCCGGTCCCTGCCAGGGATGTTCAGGGTCGCCAGCAGCGATGAAGGTTTCGTATTCAAGATCCCCAATGACACCGCCACCTTTTGCCTGCGGGTCATTGATATCGATTACAATCGGGGGATTCGCCATTTGCTCCAGCGCGTCTCTGACGATCGGTGCATATTGTCGATCCGCGATGAAGACCTTTGCGCCGCCATGTTCCAGGATAAATGCGACCGTCGCCGCATCAAGCCGAATATTGATCGCGTTCAGAATGGCGCCGAGTACAGGAATACCGAAATGACATTCCAGCATTTCCGGGATATTGGGCGCCATAACAGCCACCGTATCGCCTTTGCCGATCCCCTGCCCCGCCAGCGCCGATGCCAGCCGTCGGCTGCGAGCAAAAAAATCCGCGTAGCTTTCGCGCCGATTGCCGTGGATGATGGCGGTTTTGTCCGGATAGACCTGGGCGCTGCGACGCAGGAAGCTCATGGGCGATAGCGGCGTGTAATTCGCCGGGCCTTTCGCGAGGGGTTCGTTGGCGGCCGAGGACAATTCGTTCGACATCTATGCTCCAGATTGTGCCGGTTTCTTTTTGCTCGCGCGTCTCTGCCGCGCTCGGCTATGGTTTGCTGCGAAGGGCAAAAGGTCAAGATGCGATCGAACAGGTTGGGTGCACATCATGAAGAGTTTGACGAACGTAATTATCGCGTGAGGCAATGCTGAAGCTTCCAATGCTCGGGTTGAGAAGCTAAGTGCTGCCGGCTTCGCGGGACTGGCTGTTTCCAGTGGACAGGACGTTCAGGAATTCGTGACGAACCGCCAGCCCGACCTGGTCCTGATCGAAAGTGCTTTCACCGACGTGGATACCTTTGAAATGGTCCGTCGTCTAAAAAGCGATGTGGCAACGCAGCATGTTCCAGTTGTCATGTTGAATGCGGATAATTCTCCGGCGTTACGGATTGAAGGTTTCGAATCGGGATTGGCCGACATGTTGCTGGAAGGCACGCCCGACGACGTGGTCCTCGCACGACTGGTGCCGCTGGTGCGTCTTTCGACAATGCATGCGGAATGCGTACGTCGCGCGGCGACAGCAAGCGAATTTGATGTTCCGATTGATATTACCGGAATCAATAATGTCGGCACGGAGAATTGCCGCGTTCTTCTGATCGGCAACGCTGGCAACAGCATCGACCAGATATCGGATATTCTGCAAGCCGATGAGTTTAACGTATCTGTCGAAAACAGCCATTTTTCGGCGGGGGAACGTCTTTCGAAGGAAATATTTGATGCGGCGGTCATTGCGGTGGAGAAAACGCATGACATCGACAACGCCTATTTCCTGTGTGCGCATATTCGAAATAACGCGAAGCTCTTTAATCTTCCGGTCCTGCTCGTTGTTGGTCATAAGGGCGTGTTGGCAAGCGATCTGCCATATCGTCAGGGTGCGAGCGCAGCCGTGCCGCTCGGTGGTGACCTGAAAGATTTATCCATATCGCTCAAATTCCTCGTCCGCCGCCAAAGGTTACGATGGAACTTGCATGCGCCTATCTCTGCAACTCTTGCGCCTAATTCGGCAGACAGCCTGAACGCGCTGTATTCAAACAATTTTCTAAGGTCTCATCTTGGCCGCTTGCTGGACCGAAGCAACAAGCGCCGGCGCAACATGTCTCTCGCGATATTCTCGCTACAGAACCTTGGCAACACCGACGACATGTATGGGCCTGGTACAAGCGACGTGCTTCTTCGGCATGCGGCGGATTGGGTTTCGGGATTGATCCGAGTTGAGGATGTGGCGGCGCGGCTGGGGCCGATCGAGATCTGCGCTGTGTTTCCTGATACGGAGGAACTGGACGCGCGTCAGGCCACAGACAGGATTGCCGGGGTCCTGCATCACTCCGAAATTCCCCTGGGTAGTGGTCGCAACGCGACAACGCGTATCTGGACGCAAAGCGGCATAGCTACGACCAGCCCGGATGACAGCGTGGATAGTTTGATCGCGAGGGCCAGAAGCAATCTTTCCTGAGCCGGTTCCGGGTTCTAGTCGCCGCTGACTGCCACAAGTTGCTGCAATACTTTGCGGACGCCGGGAATGCGATCTTTGGCTCTCTGCCAGTTATCCACGCAGACAAGCTTATGATCCGGCCGTAATTTTATACGGGAAGCGTGTTTCTGCAGATACCCGATCAGTCCGCCGGGATTGGCAAACTGATTGTCGCGGAAAGACAAAATCATCCCCTTTGGACCGGCGTCGAGTTTTTCTACGCCGGCTTTTCGGCAAAGCTGTTTGATTGTCATAATTTCCAGCAGGTTCTCCACTTCGGCGGGCAGCGACCCGAAACGGTCGATCAATTCTGCCGCGAAACTGTCAATCTCGCCATCTTCCGTCATCATCGATAGCCGTCGGTACAGCCCCATACGCACTGTGAGGTCTTCGACGTAGTTTTCTGGAATGAGAACGGACGTCCCGACAGCAATTTGCGGCACCCATTCGTTTGCCGCTGTTCCGCCATTTCCTTTGGCTGCAACGACAGCTTCTTCCAGCATACGCTGGTAAAGTTCGACACCGACTTCCCGTACATGCCCCGATTGCTCCTCACCGAGAAGATTACCGGCACCGCGGATATCCAAGTCGTGGCTGGCCAATGTAAACCCCGCGCCAAGAGTATCAAGCGTTTGCATGACCTCAAGGCGGCGCGTTGCTGCTGGTGTCAACCGTCGGCCGGGCGGAATTGTGAAGTAGCAATATGCGCGGGTCTTGGAACGCCCGACCCGTCCCCTGAGCTGATAGAGTTGTGACAAGCCGAACATATCTGCCCGGTGAAGGATCATTGTATTGACCCGGGGCAGATCCAGGCCGGACTCAATAATATGGGTGCATAGCAGGATGTCGTATTCGCCTTCTGCGAAGGCGGTCATGACGTCTTCAAGTTCCGTCGGGGACATTTGTCCGTGCGCAACGGCGACGCGTGTTTCCGGTACGATTTCCCGCAACGATTCCCTTAGCTTCCGAATGTCTGCCACACGGGGACAAACATAGAATGTCTGACCGCCACGGTGTCTTTCGCGAAGGATGGCTTCTCGGAGGACAACCGGGTCATGCGGCATCACGAAGGTTCTGACGGCCAGGCGATCGACCGGCGGTGTTGCGATGATACTCAGTTCCCGCACGCCGCTGAGCGCCATCTGCAGCGTCCGTGGAATTGGTGTGGCGGTCAGTGTCAGGACGTGGACGTTTGCCTTGAGCTGCTTGAGGCGTTCTTTTTGAGAGACACCGAAATGCTGTTCTTCGTCGACGATGATCAGGCCCAGCCGGGCGAACCGTACTGATTTGCTCAGCAGGGCATGTGTCCCGACTACGATGTCGACGGTTCCTTCGGCCAGCTCTTCCCGAACCTTGTCGGCATCCTTGGCCGTTACAAAACGCGACAATTGACTGACCCGCACCGGCAACCCTTTGAATCTGTCTTTGAACTGCTGGGCATGCTGGCGGGCAAGCAAAGTTGTTGGCACGACGACGGCGACCTGCTGACCATCGAGTGCTGCAGCGAAGGCTGCCCGCAACGCAATTTCTGTCTTGCCGAAACCGACATCGCCGCAGATAAGCCGATCCATTGGGCGGCCGGATTCCAGGTCGGACAAAACATCGGCAATGGCACCGAGTTGATCGTCCGTTTCGGAATATGGGAACCGGGCGCAGAAATCCTCATACGCATTTTTGTCCGTGTGGATCGCTTCTCCTTTGGACAAGGTACGTTCTGCTGCAATCGCCAGGAGTTCACCGGCGATTTCACGGATATGTTCCTTTATGCGAGCCTTTCGTGCCTGCCACGCTTGCCCACCCAGACGATCCAACTGGATATTGGAATCTTCAGAGCCATATCGGGAGAGAACCTCAATGTTCTCCACAGGGACATATAACTTGGATGCCCCCGCATAGAGAACCCGCAGGCAATCATGTTGCGCAACACCGACTTTGACGGTCTCAAGGCCGTCGAACTGTCCGACTCCGTGATCGATATGCACGACATAATCACCGGCAGAGAGGCTTGATACTTCGGTGAGAAACTCCTCGCCGCGCCGGCGGCGGCGTGAAGAGCGCGACAGCCGTTCGCCCAGAATGTCCTGTTCGGTAATGACCAGTACATCACGGGTAATAAAACCTTTCTCGAGGTCCAATGCCGCCAGACTGACTGACCCGGGCGGCTGGGCGATCAGGGCTGACCAGTCGCTGATAGTGCCGGCCGTTTCGATATTATGCTGGTTCAACAGCGCACCAATCCGGTCGCGTGTTCCTGCACTATGTCCGGTAACGAGGATGCGACGCTTTTTCTCGCTTTCCAGGCGGTCACGGACGGCATCAAACAGCTCGACGGCATTCGTTTGCCGAATCTGTGTGAAATCCGTCGTCTGATGCGCGCCGGCATCAATGACGGAGTCGGACTGCTCGGGAACAGCGAAAGGCGAGAAAACGCGTATGGCTTTGTCCGAAAGAACCGACGACCATCGGGTCGCGTCCATGAACATGCTTTGCGGGGAAACGGGTTTGTATACGGATGCGCCTTCGTTGCTGGCTCGTGTTTTCCCGGTAGCGAGCCGCATTGAGTGTCGCGCATCGTAGTAATCGGCGATCATCTCCTGCCGTTCGGTGATCACTATTTCGACGTCGTGATCAAAGATGACCGTGGCGGCGGGCAGATAATCGAATATCGGCTCAAGTGGCTCATGGAACAGGGGTAACCAATGTTCCATGCCGATATAGCGCCGTCCCGCGCTAATCGCCTCGTAAAGGGGATCTTCGTCGGAAGCGATGCCGAAGTCGCTGCGATATGCCGAACGGAACCGTTGAACGCTGTCCTCATCCAGAAGGACTTCACTCACCGGGCGAAGGGTAAAACCATCTCGCGCGTCTTCGGTTCGCTGGGACATGGCGTCGAAGGACCGGACCCCTTCCAACTCGTCACCAAAAAAATCGAGGCGAATTGGTGATGGTGCGCCGGGGGGAAATACGTCGACGATTCCGCCGCGAACGGCGAATTCACCGGTTTCCCGAACCGTTGCAGAACGGACGTAGCCATTTCTGGCCAGAAAAATACTCAACGTGTCTATATCGATGCGGTCGCCAATTTGTGCACTCAATGTCGCTGCCTGAAAGGCGGCGCGAGGCGGTACCAACTGCACAGCAGCACTTACCGTCGTGAGTAGGACGAATGGATCGCCGACCTCCGAACTGGCCATATGGGTAAGCGCATCCACGCGTCTGGCAACGACTTCACCATTGGGCGATACCCTGTCATAGGGAAGACAGTCCCACGCCGGGAACGTCATGACGTCCATTACCGGTGCTACGAATGACAGGGCGTCCGACATCCGCGCCATACCAGCATCGTCACGCGAGACATGGATAATCTGCTGTCCCGGTGCACTGAAGGCCATTTCTGCCAAGGCGACCGCGGTAAACCCGTCCGGAGCCCCCGCAATGACAGTCCGGCCTGGGCCGGTTTTCTTTAGGGATATGGAATTCAAAAGCTATTGATACTTAGAGTGAATTTTTTCAACATTTCCATGACATCGTTCTGGAGGTCGTCTGGAATCGGCTCGCGCCCGGAAAGCCAGTTGTAAATATCTGGGTCGATCTCCGCCAAGATCGCTTCGAAGCGATCAAGCTGTATATCGGAAAAGCCCTCGAGATGCTGCTCGGCGAACTTTCCCAGCAACATGTCCATTTCGCGCATGCCGCGGTGCCAGCTTCTGAATAGCATGCGCTTGCGGCGCGCATCCATTTCGCCATCATTATGGCCCATTCCATACCTTTCATTCTATCGCGACCGGATATACACCGCAGTGTATTGCGGGTAAATCAGAATGTCCTGCCGCGTTCCGATCCAGGTCACGTTGGTGCTACAAGTGTACTATCATTTCAAAGATGATATCGGTCTTTGGTAAACGCCAATCTAAATGCGGAGAGTAGTTTGCGTCCGGAAATTTTGTTCGATCTTTTTGCGCCGGTAACGAACCTTCCGGGTATTGGTCCGCGCAATGCGAAGTTGATCGAGAGCCTTGCCGGGCCAAAGACGATAGACCTGCTATGGTTGCTTCCCCGTGATATTGTCGACCGACGGTACGCGCCGACACTCGACACGGCTATTCCAGGCAGGATTGCGACATTGTCCGTCCGCGTTGAGTTTCATTCAGTACCGTCCACCAGGCGCCAGCCATACCGGATAACCTGCACCGACAATACCGGTGAAATGACCCTCATCTTTTTTCACGCGCGCCCGGATTATCTGCAAAAACTTCTGCCTGAGGGCGAAACCAGGGTCGTCAGCGGCCGCGTGGAGGAATACCGCGGTCAAATTCAGATGACGCACCCGGATCATGTTGTGGTTCCAGAAGAAGCCGACGACATCAAGAAGGTTGAGCCGATCTATCCGTTGACCGCAGACCTGGCACAGAAAACGCTTTCGCGTGCCATTGATACGGCCTTGAAACAGCTTCCTGAATTACCCGAATGGCTGGACGCGGCCTATGGAAAACAAATGGGCTGGTCGTCTTGGCGCGAGTCCCTCGAAACCGCACATCGCCCTGTAGGTTTGTCATCTCTGTCCCCGCAAACAGCTGAGAGAATGCGGCTGGCGTACGATGAATTGCTCGCAAACCAACTGGCGCTTGCCGTGATGCGGGCAAAACAGAAGCGTGCGTCGGGGCGGGTGACAAAGGGAAATGGCGACCTTAAGCGGAAAGTATACGAATCCTTGCCTTTCAAGCTCACGGATAGCCAGCTCGCGGCACTCAAGGAAATTGACGCTGACATGGCGGTGCCGGCGGCAATGTTGCGCCTGTTGCAAGGAGACGTTGGCAGTGGCAAGACCCTGGTTGCGTTGTTTGCGATGCTGAATGCCGTGGAATGTGGCGGCCAGGCCGTGATGATGGCGCCTACAGAAATACTGGCCCGTCAGCATTTCGAAACTCTCAGTCGGGTTTTGGAAACTTCCGGTATTCGGGTTGCCGTTCTGACTGGGCGGGATAAGGGAAAAGCCAGGCAGGCGATACTCGAAGACATTGAATCTGGTGCGGTCAGCATCGTCGTGGGTACCCACGCGTTATTTCAGGCTGACGTCGCATTCAAGTCACTAATGTTTGCGGTGATCGATGAACAACATCGGTTTGGCGTTCATCAAAGGCTCGCCCTGGCTGAAAAGGGACGCGGAATTGATGTCCTCGTGATGACAGCGACACCGATACCCCGGACCCTGACCCTGACAGTTTATGGCGATATGGATGTTTCTCGTCTGACAGAGAAACCGGCGGGACGAAAACCGGTAGATACACGGACCTTGCCACAGGAAAGGCTGCAAGACGTTATCGACGGGGTCATTCGGGCTTTGGACAAAGGCGCGAAAGCTTACTGGGTCTGCCCTCTTGTCGAGGAAAGTGAATCGCTTGATCTGGCTGCGGCAGAGGCACGGTATGGCGAGCTTCATGCGCGGTTTGGCGATATCGTCGCTCTTGTGCACGGGCGCATGAAAGCGGCGGAAAAAGACGCCGCTATTTCTCGGTTTGTGGAAGGTTCCGCCCGAATTCTGGTTGCAACAACGGTAATTGAAGTCGGCGTGGACGTACCCGATGCAACAATCATGGTAATCGAACACGCCGAGCGATTTGGACTGGCGCAGTTACACCAGTTGCGTGGCCGGATCGGCCGGGGCGAAAAACCGTCAAATTGTCTTCTGCTGTACAGTCAACCGTTAACAGAGACAGCTCGCGCCCGACTAAACATCATGCGGGAGACAGAAGACGGTTTCCGTATCGCGGAAGAAGACCTTCGGTTGAGGGGCGCGGGCGAAATGCTGGGAACAAAGCAGAGTGGCCTGCCTGAATTCCGCCTGGCCGATCTTGCCGTACATGGAGATTTACTGGCAGCGGCCCGGGACGATGCAAAATTAATCCTTACCCGAGACCCGGAACTAAAGAGTGACCGGGGGAAAGCGTTGCGCAGCCTGCTTTATCTGTTCGAGCGGGATGCGGCGATCGTCAATCTTCGTTCTGGATAGCGAGCTCTTTGACGCCGGTATTCTGCCGCAAGACATCGATATTTTCGTATTTTCCGGCAGAAACGACCGGCATTGATTTTTCTGCCTCGGAGCGAGTATCCGGGGGCGTCACGATGCCGATTGAAATGACCATTTTAACGGCATCTTCGACGCTCATATTCAGCACCTGAACATCTTCCCGCGGTACATACAGCAGAAACCCGGACGTCGGGTTTGGTGTTGTCGGGACGTATACGTTGACGACGTCTTCCAAAATCAGGTTCTGGACTTCGCCATCAGTCCTTCCCGTAAGGAATCCGATCGTCCAGACACCGCGCCGCGGGTATTCCAACAGGACTGCTTGCCGAAAGGCCTTGGACTGATCCTTGAAAACAGTCTCCAGGATCTGCTTTATCGCGCTGTACAGGCTACGAACGATCGGCATTCGGGTAAGAATGCGCTCCCCGGTTCCAACGATCATGCGACCTATGAAGCCTGCTGTAAGGGCACCGATCATCGTTATGACGACAAACAGGATTAGAACGCCGAGACCGGGAAGACCAACCGGAAAGCCGACTACTTCCTTCAGGTAGGCATCAGGGTTCCATTCATGTGGTATCAATGGCACGACGTAATTATCGACCACGCCAACCAGCCACCAGGCCAGCGCAAACGTAACCGTCAGGGGCATCGTGACAAGGATGCCCGCAAAGAAATAACCACGTAACTTTGGGAAAATGCGCAAACGGCGCCTCCTCTTCAACCGGTGCCTTGCGGCCTCGCGCCGATCGGGGTCTTTGTCAGTCAATGTTTTTTGTTCTTTTCCAGAGCGCTCAGGGCGATTCTTGAGCTTACATATGCGCTTTGAATCAAAGCATTGCAAGTGTTTGACGTTTTGTACGTTTCAATGCCGTCTTCACTGTCAGGCAGACGGTCTTCATGATAATAGTTCAAACTATGCAGTCAGAATTCATAACCAGCCCACGGTTGCGGTCCCTCACAACCGTCGTACCGCCCATCGAAATTTATCAGGCTGAGGTTGAGACACTAGGTCGAAGAATATTCGCTGATCGTGCTGACGCGTTTGAACGAATGCGGTCCGTGTACGACAATGCAGGCATTAAAAAGCGCCATTCATGCGTGAGCCTGGAATGGTATCTGGAGCCACATTCCTGGCAGGAACGAAATACGCTTTATCTTGAAAATGCCCGTATCCTTATGCGACGGGCAGCGATGGAATGCCTTGAAACCGCAGGTCTTTCATCGGATGAGATTGATGGTGTTGCGGTGGTTTCAACGACGGGGATAGCGACTCCCAGCCTGGATGCCCTGCTGATAGAAGATATGCCATTTCCGCGTCATGTCAGCCGCCTCCCCCTGTTCGGACTGGGATGTGCCGGAGGGGTCATTGGTCTGAATCGTGTGGCGGATATGGCGCGATCGCGACCTGGCAGCAAGTGGCTGTTTGTTGTTGTGGAGTTATGCGGATTAACGTTCCGCAATTCTGACATGTCGAAGAGCAACATCGTTGCCACGGCGCTGTTTGGTGATGGTGCTGCGGCTATGATTGTCGATAGCGGTTCTGATGTCGGGCCGGCTATTGGTCGCGGCGGCGAGTATACTTGGCCGGATTCGTTGGATGTCATGGGTTGGAACGTGAAGGACGATGGTCTGGGCGTTCTGTTTAGCCGGGATATTCCGGAACTTGTACGGGCGGAATACGGAACCGCATTGGACGATTTTCTGAAACGGGCGGGACTGCAGCGGTCGGATATTGATGAAGTCGTTCCGCATCCAGGGGGGATCAAGGTCGTTACGGCCCTTGAAGACACCCTGGAATTGCCAACAGGAACGCTAAGTGACGCGCGCGATGTATTGCGTGAATTCGGTAATATGTCGGCAGCAACAGTTTTCTTTGTATTGCAAAGGAGCCTTGCGCGTCCTGCCAGCGGCCGCCGAATGCTTTCCGCATTGGGACCGGGGTTTACGGCTGGTTTCACAGTATTGGAACCGGAGCAATGATGCTGGCATCTTTCGGGCTTGCGCAATGGCTTGTTGTCGCCGTGGCTGTGCAGCGGCTGCTGGAACTGCTGTTGGCCCGTCGCAATACAGCGCGGTTGATCGCTGCCGGTGGCGTTGAATCAGGTGCCGCGCATTATCCGCTGATTGTAGCGATCCATACAATGTGGCTTGTCGCAATTTTTCTGGCCATTCCACCCGAAACAGGTGCAAGCCTGCCTATGCTGCTGATATTCCTTGCATTGCAGGCAGGAAGAGTTTGGGTCATTGCCAGTCTTGGAAAGTACTGGACCACGCGTATCATTTCGATCCCGGGCGAACCCCTGATTAAGCGCGGGCCTTATCGCCTGATGCGTCACCCTAACTATGCCATTGTCGCTGCTGAAATTGCCTGTCTGCCGGCGGCATTTGGTGCCTGGCAGATTGCGATCTATTTTAGCATTGCCAATTGCCTTGTCCTTGCCTGGCGTATACGGGCCGAAAACAAGGTATTGGCGTCACGGCGCTAGTAATTGACTTTTGGTAGGCAGGCTGCGGGACTGCAGGGCATACGTTTGGACATTCGCCTCGCAATCATTTTGTCAGGGTTATAAACTCTAGCGAATATTGGGTGGAGCGGCATATGACGGGTGGACAAGCAAGTACGCTGGCGCAAATAGCGTTGTTCAATGAATTGCCTTTAGCGACCCGGCAGGCGCTGGAGAAGCGTTGCAGCTGGCGGATTTATTCTGCTCAGTAACAGATCATTGACCGGCAAAGCACGTCCAAGGATGTCTATTTCATCGTTGAAGGCCGTGTCCGCGTGGTCAATTATTCCGTTTCGGGAAGGGAAATTGCTTTTGATGATATTGTTGCCGGCTCCTTCTTTGGAGAACTGGCGGCAATCGATGGCGAACCTCGCTCGGCAAACATTGTTGCATTGGAGCCAACGACGGTCGCCATGCTATCCGGTGACGCCTTTCGAGCCACATTACGGGAAAATCCGGAACTGGCGCTTGGATTGATGGTTCGGATGTCCGCTATCATACGTGCGTCGACGGAACGGATCATGGATCTTAGCACGCTTGGCGCCAATAACCGGGGTTTACGCTGAAATCCTTCGTCTTGCGAAGAGTGACGTGCGGGACGACAACACGGCGATGATTACGCCGGTGCCAATTCATGGTGAGAACGCCAGCCGGGTCAGCACCACGCGGGAAACAGTGGCACGAGTCCTGAACGATCTTTCCAGACAGGGCCTACTGAAGCGTGAACGGAATGCGCTGGCAATCCTGGACCTTGAACATCTCGTTGAAATGGTAGAGCAGTTTCAGGTCGAGTAGTCGAATTTTCAAAATTTTTGCCACTTGTGCCGTTTACTGAAGAAGCACCTCTCTTAACCCCGGCACAATCGAATTTATGGGAGCATTTCCGGTGATTACAGGTCGCTTGGTACATGCGCGTTCTATTTTTTGCGCAATAGCCCTCATCTTGTGTGCTGGCACTGTGCTGGCCGAGGAATTGACCGAGGGGAGCATGCAGATCCAGGCGCAATCCCGGGAGCCGATCGAACCGAGGGTCGGTATTCGCTTTCAGCTCGCCAATGATTCAGAATTAGACTTGCGTCTGCAAACCGTTGCGATACAGGCCCTCAGGGATGCAGGTTATCGTGTGAACCAGCCCGGTTCTGTGATCACCCTCCGTATGGAGACGCAAAATGGTACGGTCGTTTCAAAGGAGGACACGAGCATCGGGAGCCTGGAAGCGGGTAGCGGAGTCGGCGTTGACCTGAATGTGCGGCTGTGGTCTTCGACCCAGAACAGCCTTCTCAAAAACAATTCCGGTAAAAACAGAAGAATTCCCGTCTTTGCGGTTACATTTGACGCTTATGACGAGGTCGGCGGTAAGGCTGCCTGGCGTGGAGAGGCTGTAACACACAGCGCGGATGGAATTAATTTTGAGGCAGGCGATGCGATGGTTCGCCAGCTTATCTCTGCATTTGGCACGACTTTAAAGCCGAAGAATGTGCCTTTACGTTAAGGGGGATGCATTGCGTCGTTGACCTTCGTCGCGAGTGTTTCTATTTTCGCGCCGCTCCTAAGGGTCAAGCAATCAGGGGGCGCGTAGCTCAGTTGGTAGAGCATCTGACTTTTAATCAGACGGTCACAGGTTCGAATCCTGTCGCGCTCACCATTGCTCCGGCATGGAAGCAATGACGATTTCTTGCCCTCACTAGCGGTGTGGCCTGTTTTTTTTATCTTTGCGGACAGTGCTTTAGTGCCAAACATGCTGGAAATCGAACGCAAGTTTCTTGTCGTCAGCACCGACTGGGGCACTGCCAGGACAGTTCGGCCAATTGAGCAGGGCTACCTGTTTATTTCGAAAGAGCGGAACATGCGGATTCGCCGCAGTGCTGATTCGTATTCGCTTACGCTGAAGGTCGCCGCAACGGAATTGGCCCGGCATGAGGTTGAACGTGACCGTCCGGTGAAGCCGCTCTGGCGGATCGTCTGGGTGGTCAGTTACGCTGCCTTGGCAGCGTAACACCAAGGCAGGAGTTCATCGATCCGATTAATTTTGTGATCGGCAATGCGGCTGAGCACGTCCGTCAGCCAGGCCTGCGGATCGATGCCGTTGAGCTTGGCTGTCTCGATCAGAGTATAGGCGATGGCGGCCGATTTTCCGCCGCCTTCGGAGCCCATGAAGAGATAGTTTTTCCTGCCGAGAGCCACACACCGCATGGATCGCTCGGCAGAATTGTTATCGATTTCCAGAATGCCGTGGTCGATGTAGGGCCGCAGTTTCTTGATGCGGGTCAGGGCATAACGGATGGCCTTGGCGAGTTCGGACTTGCCGGAGATTTTGGGCAGTTGGCCGCCGAGCCAGTGTTCCAGATCGTCGAGCAGCGGTTTGGCTTTCTCCTGCCGGACGGCGGCGCGGTATTCTGGCGACTGGCCTCGCACCTCTTTCTCGATGCCATAAAGCGCGGCGATCCGTTTGATTGCTTCTTCGGCGATCGCCGAGCCTTGCGACTTGAACACATCGACGAGCTTGCGCCGGATATGCGCCATGCACGCGACCTCGCGGACACGGCCCGAGCGATAGAGTTCATTGAACCCGGAATATCCGTCCGCGTGCATCCAGCCGGTATAGTCCTTGAGATGTTCAGTCGGCTGTTCGCCCTTTCGGTCACGCGAGAAGCGGTAGAACGCCGCCGGTGGCGCTTCACTCGCCCAAGGCCGTTCGTCCCGGACATAAGCCCAGAGCCGCGCGGTCTTTGTCTTTCCCGCACCGGGTGACAGCAACTTGACTGGAGTATCATCCGCAAAAATGGCCTGGCCGCTGAGCACATGGCGCTGGATGGCATCGGCCAGCGGCTCCAGCAGGGCGGCGGACTTGCCGACCCAATCGGCAAGGGTCGAGCGGTCGAGATCGACACCTTCGCGCCCGAAGATTTGCGACTGGCGATAAAGCGGAAGATGGTCCGCGTACTTGTTGACCAGCACATGTGCGAGCAACCCCGGGCCCGGTCTCCCCTTCTCGATCGGGCGCGACGGCAGCGGCGATTGGCAGATCGCCTCGCAGCAGCAACACGCCATGCGCGGGCGGATCATCCGGTTCACGACAAAGCGACCCGGGATGTATTCCAGTTCCTCGGTGATATCCTCGCCGAGTGTCTTCAGAACGCCGCCACAGGCACTGCATTGTGAACCGGGCGAGAGGATCTCGTCATTGCGGGGCAGATGGTCCGGCAATGGCTTGCGCTTTGGTTTGCCCTTCGGCGTATCGCTCGACGTGTCGGAGACATCTTCGGCAACAGGGGTCTCAACTGCCCGTGCAATCTCTTCTTCCTCAAGCGTCAGTTCAAGCTGATCGAGGGCTTCGGACCGCGCGCCAAAGCGATGGTGGCGCAAGCCCGCCAGTTGATGCTGCAGCTTCTCGATCCGGAAGTCGCGCTCTTTGATCTCGGCCTCGAAGATCGACAGCTTCTCGTTCTGCAAGGCGATCATCGCCTGCAGCGCAGCGACATTATCGGGCAGATCGGAGGATGCTTCGAGCATCAGGATTTATACCAGAATCCGGCACCTGAAGGAATCGAATACCCGCAGGTTTGCGCGGTTTTTGCAAGAAATTATCGACTATCCGGCAGTGAGCGGACGCCATGTCCTCTCCGGCGCGCGCCAGTCGATCGCCTCCAGCAACATCGACAGTTGCGCTGGTGTCAGCGTCACCTTTCCGGTCGTCGCCGAGGGCCATACGAACCGGCCTTTCTCCAGGCGCTTGGAAAATAGACACGCACCCTGACCGTCAAACCAGATCACCTTCAACAAGTCTCCCCGGCGTCCACGGAACACGAACAGATGCCCCGAGAACGGGTCCTGCTTCAGAACATCCTGCGCCAATGCCGCGAGACCGTTGAACCCTTTGCGCATGTCAGTGACGCCTGCGGCCAGCCACACCCTCGTCGAGGCCGGGACCGGGATCATGACGACAGACCCCGGATCAACCGCGCAAGAGCATCGGCATCGTATGCCCCCGTGATCCGCAGTCGAGGGCCGCTGCACAGATCGATCTCCAGCGTGCCGGGTTCAGTGTTGTCACTCAGAACAGGCATGGCCCGTGGTTCGGGTATCTCTACGGGGAGAAAAACGGTCCCGGCTTCCGGTGGATCCGCACCCGCAAAGCGCGGCTCCTTCAGCCAGTTGAACACCTGGTTCGCGTTGACATCGTACCGGCGTCCGACCTGCGAAACCGACACACCGCGCACCCGCGTTTGCGCGCAGATCATCCGCTTCTCGTCATCACTCCACTTCCGACGCTTGCTCCGCTTCGCCACAAAACGCTCCGCTAATGTCCATTTACTCAATAATGGACATTAGCTCTCACTACTGTTCAAAGGCAGAGCGGGTTCACCGGGCGCTAACGGTTGAACTGCCTGTCGAATCCGCGAAGGGACGGGCTATGCTGGATAGCTTGTGCGTTACTCCCGTGATCAGGAAATTACGCCATGTTGTTGAATGGGTGGGAAAAGATTGGGAAATCGATGTGTTCGAGGATGATAACGCCGGATTGATCGTGGCGGAAATCGAATTGGACGACGAAGACGAAACCTTTGATTTACCGCGCTGGATTGGCCCTGAAGTGACTGGTGACACGCGATTCTTCAATGCGGCTCTGTCAACGCACCCCTTTAAATCATGGAGCGTTAGCTACGCAGAACTGGTCGCGGACAAGTCAGCTCAGGCGATTAAACAAATCTTATTGACCTGATTTGTTGTATTTAAATCGATTTATCGGGCAGGCAGGCGATGCACCCGCCTACCCGGCTGATATGAACATCTAGTTCGGCAGGATCACTCCCTTACCGTCGCTCTGCTTGTCGAACAGCTTGTAGGCTTCATCGGCTTGGTCAAGCGTCCACCGATGGGTGAATAGTTTCGCCACATCGATATTGCGGTCTGCAACGAATTCTGCGCATTCGGCCTGAATGTTTTTGGAAAAAGTCCAGGAAGCCATCAGGGTTATCTGGCGCCGCAGCATATCGGGGCTGACTTCAAGGGTTACCTCACCGCCTTCGCCAACATAGCAGGCCGTCCCCCAGGACCGTGTCGCCTGTACCGCCGCTCTGCGCGCCTGTGGCGCCGAGGAACAATCCATTGTCTTATGAGCCCCTTCGCCGTGGGTCAGCTCGCGTATGGCCTCTACAGGGTCATTGGTCCCTGGATTAATGACTTCATCTGCGCCGAATTCACGGGCGAGCGCACATCGCTCTGGCGAAACATCCAGCGCGATGACCCGGGCACCCATGGCTTTTGCCAATTGGGTCGCCGAAAGTCCCACCGGACCTTGTCCGAAAATCGCGATTGTTTCCTCGCCGTGCAGAGAAAGACGCTTCAGCGCGCCGTAGGCAGTTCCCGTGCCGCATGAAATGGCGGCACCTACCTCGAAAGACAACGCGTCGGGCAACGGCACAAGGGTGGATACGGGCACTTTCATGTAGTTGGCATGGCCGCCATTACCGCCGGATCCGAAAACAATGGCGCCATCCAGGCACATCTGTTGCCATCCGGCACTGCAATGCTTGCACGTGCCGCAGCCTTCGTAATGATGATCCATCACGCGCTGTCCGATAAATGCTTCATTCGCCGCAACGGCAGAACCAATGGCGACAACAACGCCGCAAGGTTCGTGACCGGAAATCACAGGCACGTCGCTGCGTTTGATGCCGCCGCTAACCGCTCCCGAGGTCCAGGTATTGCGATAGAGCTTGAGGTCGCTGCCACACATACCTGACGCCTTGATTTCCAGGACGACTTCTCGCGGCCCCGGTTCCGGGTCTGGAAAGTTACGTACTTCAACTTGCCGGTCCCCTAGAAATACTACTCCCCGCATTGCGCGTCTCCCCGTGTATGATTTTTAATTCCGTATTACGAATGGCGTTTGGCCACTATTCAACAGTTTCAGACGTTATTCCAGTCGTCTGAAAAAGCCGATACTTGTTCGGGGTTCCAACGGCAAGACAACAAAAAAGGCCGCGCCAAAATTGGCACGGCCTTTCCTGAACGAAAGGATGTTTGGGTATTAGAAGCCCATACCGCCCATGTCACCCATGCCGCCCATGTCCGGCATGCCGCCTCCAGCAGCAGGAGCACCCTTCTTTTCGGGCTTGTCTGCGACCATGGCTTCGGTCGTAATCAACAGTCCGGCAACGGATGCCGCGTCCTGCAATGCTGCGCGAACCACCTTGGCCGGATCGATAATGCCAGCCTTGACCATGTCGCAGTACTTACCGCTCTGTGCGTCGAAGCCATAGCTGTTATCGTTGCTTTCCAGCAGTTTGCCGGCAATAACGGAACCGTCCTCACCTGCATTTTCAGCAATCTGACGTGCCGGTGCCTGGATCGCCTTGCGAACGATATTGATGCCGACATTCTGGTCATCATTGTCGCCCTTCAGGTTCTTCAGGGCCTTGATCGAACGAAGCAGTGCAACGCCACCACCGGCAACGACGCCTTCTTCAACCGCGGCGCGGGTTGCGTTCATCGCATCCTCGACACGGTCCTTGCGTTCCTTGACCTCAATTTCGGTCGCACCACCAACATGGATAACTGCAACGCCGCCGGCGAGCTTGGCCAGACGCTCCTGCAGCTTCTCCGGTCGTAGTCGGAGGTGGTGTTCTCGACCTGCGCGCGGATCTGCGTCGCAGCGGGCCTTGATGTCCTTCTTCTTGCCGCGCCGTCGACGATGGTGGTGTTGTCCTTGTCGATGTCGACCTTCTTGGCGGTGCCCAGCATGTCCGAGGGTGACGCTTTCGAGCTTGATGCCGAGGTCTTCCGAGATCACCTACCACCGGTCAGGATCGCGATGTCCCAGCATCGCCTTGCGACGATCACCGAAGCCCGGCGCCTTGACGGCGGCGACCTTCAGGCCGCCACGCAGCTTGTTGACGACGAGGGTCGCCAGTGCCTCGCCCTCGACGTCCTCGGCGATGATCAGCAGCGGACGAGCTGGACTGGACCACGGCTTCCAGCAGCGGCAGCATCGCCTGCAGGCTCGGACAGCTTCGTTTCGTGGATCAGGATGTACGGGATCTTCGAGCTCGCCGTCATCTTCTCCGGCGTTGGTCACGAAGTACGGCGACAGATAGCCGCGGTCGAACTGCATGCCCTCGACGACGTCCAGCTCGTACTCGAGCGACTTGGCTTCCTCGACGGTGATAACGCCTCGTTGCCGACCTTCTCCATCGCTTCGGCGATCATCTTGCCGACTTCGGCTGTCGCCGTTGGCCGAGATGATGCCGACCTGGGCGACTTCGCGCGAGGTCGTGACTTCTTGGAGCGCTTGCACGTCTCGGCCGACCGGTCGACGGCCATGTCGATGCCGCGCTTCAGGTCCATCGGGTTCATGCCGGCGGCAACCGCCTTCAGCCCTCGCGCACGATCGCCTGGGCCAGCACGGTCGCGGTGGTGGTGCCGTCACCGGCGATGTCGTTGGTCTTGGAGGCCACTTCGCGCACCATCTGCGCGCCCATGTTCTCGAACTTGTCTTGAGCTCGATTTCCTTGGCGACCGACACACCGTCCTTGGTGATCCGCGGCGCGCCGAACGACTTGTCGAGCACGACGTTGCGGCCCTTCGGGCCCAGCGTGACCTTCACCGCATCGGCGAGGATGTCGACGCCGCGCAGCATCCGCGTGCGGGCGTCAGTGGAAAATTTGACTTCTTTTGCAGCCATTTAACGTGTCCCTTTCATTTGATGACGGTCGCGCTGAATTTAGTTCAGTACGCCCATGACATCGGATTCTTTCATAATCAACAGGTCTTCACCGTCCATTTTGACTTCGGTGCCGGACCACTTGCCGAACAGGATGATGTCGCCCGCCTTTACATCAAGCGGTACGATTTTCCCATTGTCATCGCGGGCGCCGGAGCCAACAGCGACGACGCTTCCCTGCATCGGTTTTTCCTTGGCGGTATCGGGGATGATAATCCCGCCCGCTGATTTCTCTTCTTCATTCACACGCCGTACCAATATACGGTCATGCAATGGTCTGAATTTCATGTCGGAACCCCTCCGGTGCTAAGAAAAAGAACGTAATGTACTTTTGGCACTCTGTAATCATGAGTGCCAGCCGGATTTAGTACGAAAAAATTCGACAGTTCAAGGGTGGGAAACGAAGAAAATGAAAACCACAACGTATTTTTGTATTCCTTTTGCCGAGCCGATTGCGACGTCCTGACGTTGCAATGACGCAGCAGGAACGCACATGACCCAAAGAGGGGCGCAATCTCCGCTGCGGGGCATCACATACATTGTCCTGGCGTTGTTTCTCCTGACATTGGCGGATGCGGCGACAAAGTGGCTTGGCGGATCATTGCCTATCTGGCAGATCATCTGCCTTCGCGCCTTGTTTATTTTGATACCGGTCGCGATCCTGACATTTAGAACCGGCGGTCTCCCGACACTCCGGGTGCATGACTATCGCGGCATGGCAATCCGGGTTTTCTATTACATCGGGTCGACGACGCTGATTGCGACATCGATGATCCTGCTGCCGCTTGCGGATGCGGCAACCCTGCTGTTTGCCGGCCCCCCTCTTCGTTACGGCATTGGCGCCATCAATGCTGGGCGAGCAGATCGGCTGGCGACGATGGGCGGCGGTCCTGTTTGGGTTCGTCGGTGTCATTATCATGTTGCGACCGACCGCAGATGCTCTTCAGCCTTTGGCTTTGGTACCCGTGGTCGCGGCCCTGTTCTCGTCACTTCGTGACATCGTCACCCGGCGCATCAGTGCAACGGAAAGCACCAATGCCATCATGGTCTGGTCAACGCTGGGTCTCATCCTGGCGGGATTGCTGACTATACCGCTTGGCTGGGTCGCCATTACCTGGTCTGATTTCGCTTTGCTGGCATTGGCGGGGACGCTTGGCGGCGTGGCGCATATCTTGATGGTGGAAGCCTTCCGGGTCGCCGAAGCCGCGGTTGTGTCTCCGTTCAAATACTCGGCGATTATCTGGGCAGTGACTCTGGGCTATGTGATCTGGGGCGATGTGCCGGATCTGTTTATCATCGTTGGCGGCGCCTTCGTTATTGGCAGCGGGTTATACATTCTGCACCGGGAAAACCCGCGGCAAACGGTCATGACCTCACCGCGACGCGATTGACAAAGTCTTCGTTGATGGTGACGCCGAGTCCCGGGCGTTCC